>JAJDVI010000081.1 GCA_022826195.1 Acidobacteriota bacterium | reverse complement strand
GGGGGGGCCGGGGGGGTTTGGCCCGGCCCGCGGCTCCGGGTCCCAGGGGGGGTGGGCGGGCGGGCGGGGGCCCGCCGCTCCGACTTAGTGCTCGCCCTGGCCTTCGACGACGAAGCCGAGGGTGAGGCCGCCCGCCCAGGGGTAGCCGAGCGCCCAGCCCTCGGCGTCGTCCTGGAAGATGGCGGGCTCGGTGATCCCTTCCCAGTTCGGCGCGAGGCTCATCACCGCCGGATGGCCGATGCCGGTGGCGGCGAAGCTCATGATGTTGAGGTCGTCCTGCCCCCACTCGACATCCACCGTCGTGTCCTCCGCGACCGGAACGAGCAGCACGTAGTCGAGGTGCACGGAGACGCCCATGTGGTTCCCGTCCTCGGGACGGATCCCGTAGCGCATCGTGAAGACGTTCGGTTCGATCGGGTTCCCCTTGTAGTCGGACCAGGGGCCGTCGATCCGGACCACTCCGACCAGCGTCCCCACGCCGAGATCGGGGAAGGTCACGGCGGGATTCGGGTTGGTGCCGGAAGGTTGCTCGGTGCGGAGCCAGAAGTCGAGGTTGACTCCCGAAGCAAGGGTCGCCCGGATGCCGTCCGCCCCGATCACCGCCCGGATCTCGTCCGAGACGCCCTCGGGTGGAGCGCCGTCGGCGGCGCCGAGCATCGGCTGATCGCTCCCGAGAGCGAGAGTGGCGGCGAGCAGCCCGGCGGGCAGCAGATAGGCGAAACGCGGACGAACCTTCATGGCGCGGTAGCAGGGCCCGCCGTTAGCGGACGAAGGTACCCAGGAAGGCGCTCCGCTTGAGCGGGCAGCTCCAGGTGGTGTCGAAGTCGTCGCCCCGGAACGCGTGCGCCTCGGTGTAGGCCGGCATCGCGTCGGCGATCTCCGTCAGCGGCGGGTAGTAGACGAACTCGCTGCCGCAGAGGTGATCCTTGTGGGTGATCGCCCGGGTCTTGATCTCCACCAGCTCGCCGGCGCTCAGCGCGGCGTGGCCCGGTGTGCTCTCGAAGTCCGCGGCCACCGGCGCGTCCCGAATGTTCCTGACGTTGTCGAGCAGCTCGCCGCCCATGTCGTGGGCGAGCTGGATGAGGGCGCTCCGCTGGTCCGCGTCCGCGGCCTCGTCCACGATCAGCACCGACTCCACCGGATACGGGTTGTCGTGCGGATCTCCCAGGGTGGCCTGCGCCTTCACGACCGCGACCACCGAGAGGCCGGAAAGCTCGACGCCCTCGTACATCCCCTCGGAGACGTTCCAGGCGAGCACGGCTTCCTCGCCGTCGAGGCCGACCTCGCTGTTGGCGTAGCAGTGACCCGCGTAGACATCCGCGGTGCGGGCCTCGAGGTAGAGGCCGGTGAGCGAGGTGTCCGTCTCGCCGGGACCTTCAGCGAAGGCCGTGGCGGTAAAAGCCATTGCGCCCATCGCGAGGAACGCGGCTGCCAGCAGGAAACGGGAAATCTTCATGACGCTACCTCCATCGGGGAGCCGCGGTTCGATACGGCCAGCCGAAGGCAAAAAGTCTAGCAGGGCTCGCGCCCCGGTTCATCCGGCTTCCGGGGAAGTTCGGGCTCTACCAGGCGCTCTCGAAACAGGACCGTCCGGAACCGTCGCTGCAGCGTTCCTTGTCGGCGACCCGTCCGTCGGGGCCGAGGCAGTTCATGGTGTGGGTACACCAGAAGTGGTCGTCGCCGGGATGCCCGCCCGGGACGCTCGGGTCGTACTCCATGTCCATGTACATCGCCTTGGAGCGCAGACGGTGGCAGAGCGAGAAAGCGGCGCGTCCGGTAGCCCCGGGAATGGCGCTCTTCGGAGCGGTGGTCTTCGTGGCCATCGTCGTTCTCCTCACATGGCGGCGAGCGCGGCGCGTTTCACCGCGACCCGCGCGAGCTGGATCTTGTAGCCGTTGCCGGAGAGCGCGGCGGCGTCGGCCACCGCGGCGTCACCCGCGGCCTCGGCGCTCGCCTCGCTGATGCCGCCGGCCAGCGCGCCGGCCGCGGCGGCGCTCATCCACGGGGTGGGCGCCGCGTGACCGAGCACCACCCGGGCGCCCCCGTCCGAGGCGGCGACCGAAGCCGCGGCGAGCGGCCAGTCGAAGCCCTTCCGGTTCCTGATCTCGTAGGTGGCGTTCCTGCTCGACCGCATCGGGATGGTGACCCCGGTCACGATCTCGGCGGCGCCGAGGGTGAACTCGCTCTCGTCGCTGGAAGCCGGCGTGCGGTAGAGGTCCTCGACTCGGACGGTGCGCTCGCCGTCCGGCCCGAGGACCGTCGCCGAGGCGCCGAGCGCGATCAGCGGCGGCGCGAGGCTCGAGGGGTTCACGAACACCGCGTCGCCCGCGTTCCCGAAGATCGCGTGATAGCGGTTGTCGCCCGTCTTGGCCATGGACTGGCCGTCGTGCATCGGCACCAGTCCGAAGCCCGCCCGGAAGTACCAGCAGCGGGGCCGCTGCAGGAGGTCGCCGCCGACCGTGCGCATCGAGAGCACCTGCCGGCTGCGGACCCCGGCGATGGCCTGCGCGACCGCCGGGAAGGACTCGCGGATCACCCGGTGCTCACCGAGCGGCCCCAGCCGGGTGGTGGCGCCGATGTGGAGTCCGCCGTCGGTCTCGTGCGCACCGGTCAGATCCGGAATGGCCTTCAGGTTGACGAGACGCGACGGCGCCGCCGCGCCGTCCTTCATCAGGCTCAGCAGGTCGGTGCCGCCCGCGAGCGCTACCGCCCCCTCGGCCGACAGCATCCGGATCGCGTCCTCGGCGGTCCGGGGACTTGAGTATTCGAAGGCGCGCATCAGGCCATCCCTCCGTTGATTGCGGCGAGCACCCGCTCGGGGGTCATCGGCATCTCGTTGATCGGAACGCCGGTCGCGTTGGTCGCCGCGTTGGCGATCGCCGCTCCCGGCGCGATGACCGGGGGCTCACCGAGGCCGATCACCCCGCGTTCGTCGTAGCCGGGTCCGGTCATCATGTGGACGATCATCTCGCCCACGTCCTCGATGCCGGCGAGCTTGTAGAACTCCATGTCGGGGTTCAGCATCTGGCCGGTGTGCGGATCGAAGACCCGCTCCTCGGTCAGTGCGTAGGTGACGCCCATGATGAGCGAACCGTACACCTGGCTCTCCGCGAGCTTCATGTCGAGGATGAGCCCACAGTCCTGGACGGCGACCATGCGGTTGATGGAGACCACGCCGGTCTCCATGTCCACGCTGACGTCGGCCATCTGGATGCCGCCCACCCCGCTGTCGTTCAACTGACCCGGGCCGGGGTTGGCGCCGGTGGCGGACACCGGGTTCACCCCGATGAGGGTCGCCGCCTGCCGCCAGGGCATCGCCGCCATGGAGCCGTCCTTGAAGTGGAGCTCGCCGTTCCTGAGCTCCAGGTTCGCCATCTCGGTCCCGAGGCGCGGGGCGATCCGCTCGAACACGGCGTCCACCGCGTTGAGCGCCGCCCGGCGGGTGGCGCCGCTGACGCCTCCCACCGTGGTGCTGCCGCCCGAGGCCCCGGACGCTGGCAGGACGCTCCGGCCCATGGTCACCTTGACCTGCTCCAGGCCGACTCCGAAGGTCTCGGCCAGCACCAGCGCGATGATGGTGCGGGTTCCGGTGCCGAGGTCCTGGCTGCCGATCCGGGCTTCCACCAGCCCGTCGCGGTAGGCGAGCACCTCGCAGTTGCTCCGGTGGCCGCGGCCGCCCCAGGTGTGGAGCGCGAGGCCGAGTCCGGAGCGCACGGTGCCGGTCCCCGAGCCGCGCGGCCGCCAGCGGTCGCGCCAGCCCATCAGTTCGGCGCCCTTCTCGAGTTCCTCGACGTAGGTGCTCGCGCGCTCGCCGGTCTTCTCGATGTTCCTCAGGAAGAAGTCGAGCGGGTCCATCCCCGCCGCGTGGGCGAGGTCCTCGAGCGCCCGCATCGTGACGAGGCACGCCTGCGGATGCCGCGGGGCCCGCCAGGCCCGCGCCGGTCCGGTGTTCGTCGGCACCGAGGTGTGCATGTGCGTCTGGTTGTCGAACGCGAAGACGTAGGGAAGCGGCGGCGAGTTGGCCCCCGCCGGCCCTCCCGAACCCCAGCTCTTCGAATCCCAGGCCACCACGTTGCCGTCGGCGTCGGCGCCCGTCGAGACCTCGGCGTGGGTCGAGGGACGCGCGCCGGCGACGCTGACCTCCTGGTCCCGGTCGAGCATCAGCTTCACGGGACGTCCGGTGTCGCGCGCGATCTGGGCGCAGACCACTCCCCAGCGGTCCACGCTGAACTTGCTGCCGAAGCCGCCGCCCATGTACTGGGTCTCGACGTGGACGTTGGAGGCCGGAATGCCGATCTGCTCGCCGAGCTGCGAAGCAACGCCGGAAATCGCCTGGGTGGAGGCCCAGAGCGTGACCGTCTCCTCGTCCTGCCACTCGGCGACCTGGCCGTGGGACTCGAGGGAGCAGTGGGCGATCTGCGCCACGTGGTAGCTGCCGCTCGACTTCGTCGCGGCCGCTGCCATCGCCGCCGCCGGATCCCCGGTGGTCTCCTCCTGGGCGGGCTGGGCGTCGGGGGCCTCGTCCACCGCGCGCTCGTTCACGAAGTGCGGCAGCACCTCGTACTCGATCTTCACGGCGGCCGCCCCGTCGCGGGCGACCTCTTCCGAAGTGGCGGCCACTGCCACGATCTCGTCGTGGGCCCACTGGATCTCAGTCCCCACGTCCTGGATGATGTGGACCTTGACCACCCCGTCCATCGCCTCCGCCGCCGACGTGTCGATGGCGGTGATGCGGGCGTGGGCGTGCGGGCTCTGGACCATGATCGCCCAGAGCATCCCGCGGCGGTTCACGTCATAGGCGTACTTCGCCCGTCCGGTCGCCTTGACCGGTCCGTCAAGGCGGCTAATGTGCTTGCCGATGTGCAGGCGGTCGCCTGCGGCGGGCCAGACATACTCAGCCATTGGTGGTTCCTCCTCCGGCCGCCTGGGCGACGGCCGCCCGGATGCCGGCGTAGGTGCCGCAGCGGCAGAGGTTGCCGCCGAGCTCCCGGTGGACGGTGTCCTGATCGGGATTCGGATGCCGGTTCAGGAGCGCCGCGCTGGCGACCACGAAGCCCGGCGTGCAGAAACCGCACTGCTGGGCGTCGTGGTCCACGAACGCCTGCTGGATGGGGTGCATGTTCGCCGGCGATCCGATGCCTTCCACGGTGGTGACTTCCGAGCCCTGCGCCTCGATCGCAAGCACCGAGCAGGCGTACACCGGGTCGCCGTTCAGGAGGACGGTGCAGGCCCCGCAGGTGCCGCGGTCGCAGACCTTCTTGGCGCCGGTCAGGTCGAGGTGGTTGCGGAGCGCGTCCAGCAGCGTGACCCTTGGTTCGAGCGTCGCCACGTAGGCCTTGCCGTTGATCTTGAAGGCCATGTCCACGGCGCCCGGCCCGGCGACTCCCGGTTCGTCCTGGGCCTCGGCGTCGTCCAGAATGCCGGACAGCAGGCCCGCGGAGGCGGCGCCGGCGGCGGCGCTTCCCCGCAGGAACTGGCGGCGGGAAAACGGACCGCGCGCCCCGGTCTCGGCGCTGTCGATTCTCTCGTCAGGACTCGTTGCTGGGCTCGCTTCGGGTTGCTCCTCGCGAGGCGTTTTCGGATACCTGGTCTGGGCCATTGAAGTCCCTCCGGATCGAGTTTCCAAGTGGGTCACTATACCAGCGGTCCGGCGTTCGCCGGCGGTTACGATCCCGGGTATGCAGCGCGTTCCCCCGCCGCCGGACCGGCGCCCGAAAGACCCGGCGCCGGTCGGGGATCTGCTCGGCCTCGTGTTCCCGAGCCGGGAGCAGGGGGCGATTCTGGACATCGAGTTCCTGAGGGCGCTCTGGGAGCGGGCGGCGCCCGCGGAAATCGCGCGGAAGGCCGTTCCGGTGCGCGTCGAGAGGCGCGTCCTGACGCTCGTCACCGCCGACCCGGCGACCCGGGCGGAGGCCCAGCGGCGGAGGACGGAGATCGCGCGGCGCCTGGTGAGCGCCGCCGGGCTCCCCGAGGCCCGGCTGCGGGTGCGGGTCGAACTCGGGGTTCCGGAGCTGGCGGAGGACGCTTCCGGCCGGGGAAGGCGAGGGGAGTGAGCGACGCGAACGGGGGTCCGCCGGTCTGGATCTCCTCCGCGGTGCGCACCCCGATCGGGAAGCTGCTCGGCGGGCTCTCCCCGCTGTCCGCCCCGGAACTCGGGGCGCTGGTGGTGCGCGAGGCGGTGGAGCGCGCCGGGGCGCCGGTGGACGCCGTCGACGAGGTCATCCTCGGGAACGTGCTGACCGCGGGGCTCGGCCAGAACCCGGCCCGCCAGGCCGCGATCGGCGCCGGGCTGCCCGCCGGGGCCGCTGCCCTCACCATCAACAAGGTCTGCGGATCGGGGCTGAAGGCGGTCATGCTCGCCCGCCAGGCGATCCTCGCCGGCGACGCCGACCTGGTGGTGGCGGGCGGGATGGAGTCCATGTCGAACGCTCCGCATCTCCTCTCGGGAATGCGGACGGGGTCGAAGATGGGTGACGGGAGCCTCGTGGACTCGATGGTGCACGACGGGCTCACCGACGCCTTCGAGGACATCCACATGGGCGAGACCGCCGAGCGGGTGGCGGACCGCTACGGGGTGAGCCGCGAGGCGATGGACGGATACGCCGCCGAGAGCCAGCGGCGCGCCCACGCGGCCACCGAAGCCGGGCGTTTCGCCGCCGAGATCCTGCCCGTGGAGGTCCCGGCGCGCCGGGGTACGGTGGTGGTCGAGCGCGACGAGAGCATCCGCCCCGACGCCACGGCGGAGTCGCTGGCGCGGCTCCGACCCGTCTTTCGGAAGGACGGCCGGGTCACCGCGGGGAACGCCCCGGGGGTGAACGACGGGGCGTCCGCCCTGGTGATCGCCTCGAATGCGGCGGTGCGCCGGCACGGCCTGCCCCGGCTCGCGCGCATCACCGGCCAGGCGGTCTCGGGCCTCGAGCCCGGGTGGGTCATGATGACCCCGGTGCCCGCGGTTCGGAAGCTGCTCGAACGCCTCGACTGGAGCGTGGACGGGGTGGACCTCTTCGAGATCAATGAGGCCTTCGCCGCCCAGGCGGTGGCGGTGCGCTCCGAACTCGGGCTCCCCGCGGACCGCACGAACGTGAACGGGGGCGCCGTCGCGCTCGGCCACCCGATCGGGGCGAGCGGCGCCCGCATCCTCACCACGCTGCTCCACCTGCTCCGGGAGCGGGGCCTGGACCGGGGCGTCGCGAGTCTCTGCCTGGGCGGCGGCAACGGGGTCGCGCTGGGAGTGGAACGTGCCTGACCCGGGCGGGCCGGGGCGGGTCCTGGTGGTGGGCGCCGGGACCATGGGGAACGGCATCGCCCAGGTCTTCGCCGCCTCCGGCGTGGACGTGAACCTCGTGGACGTCCGGGAGGAGTTCACGGCGCGCGGCATGGCGACCATCGAGAAGAACCTGGGGCGCCAGGTGAAGCGGGGGACCCTGACGGACGCGGAGGCGAAGGCCGCCTACGCGCGCATCGAGCCGGGGACCGAAATGGCGCCCGCCGCCGATGCGGAGTTCGTGGTCGAGGCCATCGTCGAGAACGAGGCGAAGAAACTCTCGCTCTACGCCGGGCTCGAACCGCTGCTGCCGTCCCGGACGGTCCTCGCGTCGAACACCTCCTCGATCTCGATCACCCGGCTCGGGGCCGCCTGCGGCCGCGCCGACCGCTTCATCGGCATGCACTTCATGAACCCGGTGCCGGTCATGGAGCTGGTGGAGGTGATCCGGGGGCTCGAGACCTCGGACGCGACGTTCGAGGCCACCATGGACCTGTCGCGGCGGCTCGGGAAGACGCCCTGCGCGGTCAACGACGCGCCCGGGTTCGTCTCCAACCGGGTCCTCATGCCGCTCATCAACGAGGCCGCCTTCGCGCTCATGGAGGGCGTGGGCAGCGCCGGGGACATCGACCGGATCATGAAGCTCGGCATGCGGCATCCCATGGGTCCGCTGGCGCTCGCCGATCTCATCGGCCTCGACGTGGTCCTCGACATCCTGCGGGTGCTGCAGGAGGGGTTCGGAGACCCCCGCTACCGCCCGTGTCCGCTGCTCGTGAAGCTGGTGGACGGTGGCCGGCTCGGCCGCAAGACCGGCCGCGGGTTCCACGACTACCGCGACGCCGCCGGCTGACGGACCAGTTAAAGAGATTCTGGAGGTTCCCGGCGCGGAGGGTGGGACAGAATTTGGCTCAATTACGTCTTAGCCTCTAGAGAACTCGAAGCCGCGCCGCCGGCCCCGGGTCCGGGGCGCCCACATCCGACGAGGAGACCCCCGCCAGCCATGTCGAGAGACACCAAGAGCATGTCGCCAGACGCCAGGAATCAGAGGAGCGCCGACCAGCGGTCCCGCGCCCTCGACATCGCCCTCGGGCAGATCGAAAAACAGCACGGCCGGGGAGCCATCATGCGCCTCGGCTCGTCCGCCATGGACGTGTCCGCCATTCCGACCGGCGTGATCTCGGTGGACGCCGCGCTCGGGGTGGGCGGCTTTCCCCGCGGCCGGGTGGTCGAGGTGTTCGGCCCGGAATCGTCCGGAAAGACCACCCTGGCGCTCACGGTGGAGGCCTCGGCCCAGGCGCTCGGCGGGGTCGCCGCGTTCGTGGACGCCGAGCACGCCCTCGACCCGGAGTACTGCCGGGCGCTCGGGGTGAACACCGACGAGCTGCTCGTGTCCCAGCCGGACGACGGCGAGCAGGCGCTCGAGATCACCGAGACGCTGGTGCGGAGCGGGTCGGTGGACGTCGTGGTGGTGGACTCGGTGGCGGCGCTCGTGCCGCGCGCCGAACTCGACGGCGAGATGGGCGACGCGCAGGTCGGCCTGCAGGCGCGGCTCATGTCGAAGGCGCTCCGCAAGCTCACCGGGATCGTCTCGAAGTCGTCCACCTGCCTGGTGTTCATCAACCAGCTCCGGGAGAAGATCGGGATCATGTTCGGCAACCCGGAGACGACGACGGGCGGGCGCGCGCTCAAGTTCTATTCGTCGGTGCGGGTGGACATCCGGCGGATCGGCGCCCTCAAGGAAGGCGACGCGGTGATCGGGAACCGGACCCGGATCAAGGTGGTCAAGAACAAGGTGGCCCCTCCCTTCCGGCAGGCCGAGTTCGACGTCCGCTACGGGGAAGGGATCTCCCGTGCCGGCGACCTCATCGATCTCGCGGTGCGCGAGCGGATCATCGAGAAGAGCGGGGCTTGGTACTCCTACCAGGGCGAGCAGATCGGACAGGGGCGGGAACGGACCCGCCGGACGCTGCTCGAGGACGAGCCGCTGATGGCCGAGGTGGAGGCCCGCGTCCGGAAGGCGCTCGGCCTGGACGGCGAAGAGGACGGCGAGGAGGCGGAGCCGCAGGAAGCCTGAGCCTGTGCCAAACTACCGCGCCCGCGTGAGATGGCGGGCGCCCGTAGCCGGGGTAGCTCAGACGGTAGAGCAGAGGACTGAAAATCCTTGTGTCGGCGGTTCAATTCCGCCCCCCGGCACCCAGGCCGGCGCGCCGCTCCGGCTACCGCTCGTTCTGCGTGGCCGTGGTCCGGACGACCTGGCCGAGCGTCTCCGCGTAGCGGTCCACGCCGTCGGCGATGGCGGACGCGAGCTTCTTCCGGTGGGAGGCGCTGCGGAGCTGCCGCGCTTCCTCGCGGTTGCTGACGAACCCCACCTCGACGAGCACGGCGGGCATCTGGGCGCCGAGCAGCACGTGGAATCCCGCCGTCTTCACGCCCCGGTTCAGCGGATGTTCCTCCCGGCCCAGAATGCTGCTGGTCATCGCCGCCTGCATGGCGGTCGCGAGTTCGCGGGATTCCTCTTTCCGGCTGTGATTGACGATCTGGTCCACGAGTTTGCGGACGTCGGCCATCCGCACCATGCCGGTGGAAGCGTTTTCCCGCGCCGCGACCTCCGCGGCGTCCGCCGAAGTCGCCAGGTTCAGGTAGAAGGTCTCGAGACCCCGGGCCTTCCGGTTCCGCGCGGCGTTCACGTGGATGGACACGAAGAGGTCCGCGTCGCGGCTGTTGGCGATGAAGGCGCGCTGCTCCAGGGGTATGAACACGTCCTTGTCGCGGGTCATGATCACTTCGAACCCGCGCTCCTCGAGGTCGTCGCGGACCCGCTTCGCGATATCGAGCGCGATGTCCTTCTCGCGCAGACTGCCGGCGCTCGTGCCCGGGTCCTTGCCGCCGTGGCCCGCGTCGATCACGATGCGGTGCACGCCGGCCCCCAGTTGCCGCGCCAGCGAGTAGCCCCCCTCGGTCGGGCGCGGCAGCGAGGGCGAGGTTTCGTCCCCGGTCTCCGGAGTCTCGGCGGCGGCGCTCCGCGCCGTCCCGGCCGCGGCATCGTCGGCTGGCGGCACCGCTTCGTCTTCGGAGGCGTCCGCGACCGTTACGGGAGGCGCCCCGTGGATGTCCACCACCAGCCGGTAGGGGTCGGGAAGGGCGAACACGCTGACCTCCCGGATGCTCGAGAAGTCGAGCACCACCCGGGTGACCTTCTCTTCGGGAACGCCGAGCCGGATGCGCCGGAGGTGCGAGCCTTCGATCGGGAACGCCCGTCGTTCGAGCCCGTCGTCCGGCGTCGCCCCGTGAAGATCGAAGAACACGCGGTCCGGGCCGGTGAGCCGGCCCTCGGTGTGCGGCGTCGGGCCGCTCAGGTCGATCACCACCCGGGTGTGCGAATCCCCGACCCAGTGGCGGATGTTCCGCACCGTCGTCGGCGGATCGGCGGGCTGCACTGCCTGCCGGACCGCGACGGTTCGCGGCGTCCCGTCCGCCGGCCGCTCCGCCGCGCCGGCCGGGGCCTCGGGCTTCGCCAGGACCGCGGCCGCCATCCGGGTCTCGGCGGCGCGCGGTGCGCGCTCCCGGAGCCGTTCGAGGGCGCGCCGCGCCTCGGCTTCGTCGTCGAGGCGGCCGGCGTGGAGGCGTACCCGTTCGTAGAGGGCCTTCGGGACCCAGCGGCTCGCCGGGTATCCGCGGACCAGGAGCGCAAAGGCGTCGGCGGCCCGCACCGCGAAACGCCGGTCGTCGAAACGCTCGGCGGCATCGCGGTAGATCCCTCCCTCGTAGTGGAGGGCGTCGTCGCAGTAGCCGCTTCGGGGAAAGGAGAGGACCACCGACCGGTACTTCCGCGCGACGGCCTGCCACCGGTCCCTGTCGCGCATCGCCGTCTCGGAACCGCGGAGCGTCTCCTCGGCCCGCCGCGCCGCCTCGTAGAGCTGTTTCGCGCTGGCGCTGACGGCGCCGGCTTCCGGGCGGGCGGAGCCGGAGCCGGCCAGCGCCGGGCCGGCGCACAGCAGCGCGGCCAGCGCCGCGGCGCCGAGTCGGGTCGCTGCGATCACCGGAACCTCACGAGGGCGGTGCGACCAGGACGTCGCGCGGCTGGGCGCCGCGGGCCGGGCCCACGACGCCCTGGCGTTCGAGTTCGGCCACGATGCGGCGCGCCCGTTGGTAGCCGAGGCCCATTTCGGTCTGGAGCATCGACGTGGAGGCCTTCTGTTCCCGGATGATGAGTTCGCGGGCCTGGGGCAGGAGCGAGTCCCCGCCCTTCGCGCTCCGGGCCGCGCCGTTGGCCTTTACCGCCGCGCCGTTCCCCGGCCCGACGAAGGGAAGCGGCTGCTCCTCCTCCAGCATCCCGGTATCGAAGACCGGTTCCGCCGCGCTCTCCCAGAACCGGACCAGCTTGCCGACCTCACGTTCGTCCACGTAGGCCCCCTGCGCCCGGGGCAGGTCGGCGCCCGGCCGCATCATGAGCATGTCGCCCTTGCCGAGCAGCATTTCGGCGCCCACCCGGTCCAGGATGGTCCTCGAGTCCACGTAGCTGGCCACCCGGAAGGCGATGCGGGTGGGCAGGTTCGCCTTGAGCGTGCCGCTGATGATGTCGGTCGAGGGCCGCTGGGTGGCGAGGACGAGGTGGATGCCCTCGGCGCGGCCCAGGCTGAGCAGCCGCTGGATCGCCGGCGTCACCTCCGCCTTGGCGTGGATGAAGAGGTCGGCCAGTTCGTCCACCACGATCACCAGCCGCGGCAGGGGCGACGGGATCTCGGGTTCCGGCTCGTTCTTCTTGCGGCGCTTTCTCGCCGCCTGCGCGGCCATCTTCTCGACCAGCCGGTTGAACCCGTCGATGTTCCGCACTCCGTGCTCCTCGAGGATCCGGGTGCGCCGGTCCAGTTCGCGGCAGGCGTGCTGCAGCACCGTCTTGGCCTGGTCGGGTTCGAGGATGAGCGGGGTCAGCAGGTGCGGGATGCCCCGGTAGGGCCGGAGTTCCACCCGTTTCGGGTCGATCAGGATGAGCCGCAGCTCGTCCGGCGTGCGCCGGGTGAGCAGGGAGCAGAGCAGGGTGTTGATCTGCACCGACTTGCCCGCGCCGGTAGCCCCGGCGATGAGCAGGTGCGGCATCTCGGCGAGGTCCTTGACCAGTGGCCGCCCGTCCACGAGCCGGCCGATCGCGACGGGAAGCGCGCCGGTCTCGTCCTGGAAGTCGGGCGACTCGAGGATCTCCCGGAGGCCGACGACCGAGGGCGATTCGTTCGGCACCTCGATCCCCACCACCCCCTTGCCTTTCACCCGTTCCACCCGGATGGCGGGGGCGCGGAGCGCCATGCAGATCTCTTCGTGGCGGTTCCGGATCTTCTTGAGCGTCTCCCCCTCGCCCAGCCGGAACTCGAACGTCGTGACCACCGGCCCCGGCTGGATACGGTCCACCTGGCCCCGCACCCCGTGTTCGAGACAGGCGGCCTCGAGGGCCCGGCGGCGCTCCTCGAGCGCCCGCTTGGCGGGCGCCGGCTGATGGGCCCGGCGCGTCAGGAGCTGCAGCGAGGGCAGCTTCCACGCGCCGGGCGCCGGCCGGGCGCCCGGTTTGGCCGGCCTCTTGAGCAGGTCGGGGCGGGCGGGCGGCCGGGCCACCGGAACGGGTTCCTTGGCGGGGTCCGTCTCCGGGTCCGGTTTCGGGCGCCGCTTCGGGAAGCGCACCACGAAGGGCCGTCTGGCGACTTCCGCGGCCTCCGGGTCCATGACCTCCGGGTCCTCCGCCGGACGTCCGGTGGGACGCAGCCGGAGGAGGAGCCGCCGGATCCGCCCGGGTCCGTGGCTGGCGTCGTGTTCCTTGAGCACGGGTCCGCCGAACCCCCATTCCTGGAGGGCGGCGTAGCCCATCAGTCCGATCGCTCCCAACACCACTCCCGCGCCGAGCGGGTTCATGGCGCCCGCCAGCGCCGTCGCCAGCAGCGAGCCCCCGACGCCGCCCCAGGCGAACCCGCCACCGGTCCCGTCGCCGAAGAACTGCTGCGCGAGCGAGGCGAGGCCGGTGGCGCTGACCGCGAGGCTCGCGAGGATGAGCACCCGGACCGCGGTGGAGTCGTCCCCTTCCGGAGGTGCGGGCTGCAGGCGCCGCCGCGCCGCCTGGAACAGCACCAGCGGGATCACGAAACCGACGAAGCCGACGAGTTGCAGGATGACCTCGGCGAGCAGCGCCCCGGTCGGCCCCAGCCAGTTCGTCACGGTCTCGCCGGTGCCCGCCTTGAGGAGCAGCACGGGATCCGAGTGCGAATACGAGACGAGCGACAGCAGAATCAGGGCGCCGAGGGCGAGCAGGGCGATGCCGGCGACTCTCCGCCGGCCGAATGCCGTCCTAAGCGCTTGAAAGACCAATGCCGATTCCTCCGACCGAGAGGCAGTACCAGCCGAACTGGTGGAACCGTTCCCGGGCGAGCCAGTCGAAAACCCAGCGCAACGCGAACGTTCCGGCGACGAACGCGGCGAGGAACCCGACCGTCAGCTCCAGCGCGACGACGCCCCCGGCTTCCGCGAGCGCTCCACTGCCGAACGCGGAAGCGCCCTCGAGCAGGGTGGCCCCGGCGATCGCGGGAGCGGACAGCAGGAAACTGAAGCGGGCGGCGTCGCCGGGCGAGACGCCGCGCTGACGGCCCGCGACGATCGTCATACCGGACCGCGAAACCCCCGGAAAAATGGCCGCGGCCTGCGCGATGCCGATCCAGAGCGCGTCGGCGAGACCGCGGGGGAGCAGCGGAATCGTCCGGGTGCGGGTGGCCGCTCCGTCGGTGTTCGCGTGCGGCCGCCGGAAATGGAGGAGCACCGCGCCGGTCAGCACGAGGCCGCCGGCGGCGAAGCCGATGCCGCTGAAGGCGTGGTGGATCTGGTCCTGGAACGCGACCCCGACCACGGCTGCCGGAACCGATGCCACGAGCAGCAGACCCACCAGCCTCCGGCCGGCCCGGACCGCGTCCCGGTCCCCGGGCTCGGCCCCGCCGCTGTCCGCGAGGGAGCGCAGCAGTCCGAAGACTTCGCGCCGCAGGTAGATCAGCGCGGCGGCCAGCGTTCCCAGGTGAACCACGATCTCGAAGAGGACCCCCGGACTGCGGAGTGCCTCATCCGGCAGGAGCGCCCGGCCGAGCACCAGGTGTCCCGAACTGGACACCGGCAGGAACTCGGTCAGACCCTGCACGATTCCGAGGAGTAGCGAAGCGCCGATGTTCATCGGGTTTACCCAAGTACAAGGGTAAGTTATGGTATTCAACCTAAAGCACTGCCGCAAGGGGATGGGGGGTGGAACGCCGGTCTCCACCCGACTTCGCCACTTTGGACGTATCGGGATCTGTAAGTCGTTGACAGGTAGCCTGTTGGAAGAACGGGTGCCGACAGCTTGGCACTACGTT
This sequence comes from Acidobacteriota bacterium, assembly GCA_022826195.1. Classification (GTDB taxonomy): domain Bacteria; phylum Acidobacteriota; class Vicinamibacteria; order Marinacidobacterales; family Marinacidobacteraceae; genus Marinacidobacterium. Next base: position 32 of record JAJDVI010000081.1, on the reverse strand, counting down.
TGTGAGTTTTGTTCTGATCTCCGCCGGGTGCG
>JAJDVI010000087.1 GCA_022826195.1 Acidobacteriota bacterium | reverse complement strand
CGCCGGAGGCGTTGAAGAGCTGGTAGGCGCGGTGGCCGACATCGCTCACGACCACGGTGCCGTCCCGCAACACCGCGAAGCCCATCGGCTGGTTGAACTCGCCGGGACCTCCGCCCGAGGATCCGAATTCTCTTACGAATCGCCCCGCCGCGTCGAAAACGAGGACCCTCACCTGACCGGAACCCATCAGACGCATCCCCTCGACACGCATCTGACCGGTCGTCCCGTCGAAGATGTACAGGTTGCCCTCCGCGTCGAAGGCAACCTGGCCCACCGAAGCGAACATCTCCCAGGACTCGCCTTCCAAGACACCGACCCGGTAGACTTCCTCGAACGCGGGTTCGATCCGCTGATCCCGGCCAGTGACTTCAACGATCTCCTGAGCGAGGAGGGCGGGGGACGAGGCGAGGGCCGCTGTGAGAAGGACGGACGAGACGGGAACGAACCTGCTTGCCTTCATGGTGATTCTCTCCAGTGAGTCGGATGCGGAGGCTTCGGCGACAACATGGTTGGATGTCCTGTCCCGGCGGAAGGGTTGTCCAACACAGCGCGCCCACATCCACGCATCCGTCCAAGCGGAGGGGATGCTGGCCCGACCAAAGCTGACGGGTGCCCATGAACGACACGCGGGGGCGCGCGCGCTATGCTGAAGACGGGACGGCGCTAGATTGAGGCTCGACACTGATCCCTTTTGAGCGCGCCTGCTTGGGCGGCGGACGAGCGATGAGCAACGATGGCCATTGACCTTGCAGACTACGAGAGAAGGGCGCGTGACGCGGTGATGACGTTCTGGAGGAGCCGTGCGCAGGCTCGGCGCAAGCAGGCGGACACGCGACTGCCGGACCAGGGCGAGCGGGCAAGCGTGACGGCGGGCAAGAACATGGATGGCTTCATCGAGCTCGTGGTGGATCTGGTGAAGGCCAATGGGCTCCCGCATGCCTCGATACACTTGGAACGCGCCCTGCTGACCCTTCCCGGCTACTTTCGGCCAACCAAGCTCTGGGATCTTCTGGTGCTCGACGAGGGTCGGCTGGTGGCGGCCATCGAACTGAAGAGTCAGGTCGGACCGTCGTTCGGAAACAACTTCAACAACCGGGCGGAAGAGGCCATCGGGAGCGCGTGCGATTTGTGGACGGCCTACAGGGAGGGAGCGTTCGGCGATCACGGCCGACCTTTCGTCGGTTGGATGATCCTCGTTGAGGACGCACCGGCCTCCCGTAGCCCGGTGCGAATCCGGTCACCTCATTTCCCGGCCTTCCCCGCCTTCGAGGGTGCCTCGTACTTGAAGCGGTACGATTTGCTTTGCCGCCGACTGGTGAGGGAGCAACTCTACACGACGGCGGCGGTGATCTCTTCTCCCAGATCGGCCGCCGAAACGGGAGAGCACGGCGGCGTGTCGGAGATGACCGGGCTGAAGACCTTCGTTGCTTCGCTGGCGGGGCACATCGCCGCCGAAGCGGCCAAGGCATGAGGCGGGAGGCTACTCCACCACAGGTCGCCCGCTGTTTGAATCGAGCGCCCCTATCCGCACGTCCACCGTGCGCAAGAGGCTGGTAGCCTCGCCCAGCATCCGTTGCACCGCTTGACCGTGGTACACCGGATCGACTTCGATCCCGATGCTGTTTCGGCCGGAGGCGGCGGCGGCGACCTGCGTCGAGGCCGTGCCGGTGAAGGGATCGAATACAGTGTCTCCAACGAAGCTGAACATCCGAATCAGGCGGTCTGCGAGGGCGACCGGATATGGAGCGGGGTGGTCCCTCGTCGATGCTCCCGGAATGTCGGTCCAAATCTGGCGGAAGTGGGTCTTGAAGCTGGGTTCGGACAGCAGCGAAAGCGTTCGAGCCGCCTGGGTCGGTCTCCGGTAGCCGCCCGGCTTCCGCTGCATCAGGATGAACTCGATGTCGTTCTTGATCACGGCGTTGGGCTCGTAGGGCTTGCCCAAGAACCCGGCGGAGCCTCGCTGCACCTCATGGGCCACGTTGGCGATCTTGTGCCAGATGATCGGCGCCAAGTTGTCGAATCCGAGTCCACGGCAGCGGTCCTGAATCGAGGCGTGCAGGGGAACCACCATGTGCCTGCCGCCGTTCCTCCGCCGCGACAGGCAGACATCGCCGACCACGCAGACAAGCCGTCCTCCGGGCACGAGTGCCCGATGGCAGACGCGCCAGACGGCGTCCAGTTCGTCGAGGAACTCGTCGTAGTCGGCAATCCAGCCCATCTGCCCCGAGGTACGGCGGTACTCCTTTAGCGTCCAGTACGGCGGTGACGTGAGGATGAGGTGAACCGACTCGTCGGGAAGAACCGCCCTGCGCGCGTCGCCGAGCAACACTTGATGATGCGACGGCACCTGCTCGACCGCAGCCGCGATCAGCGCGACGCTCTGGGGGTCCTTCGCGATGCGCGGCAGATCGCGGGCGGAATCGGCCAGATCCCGAAGGGCTTCGGGAACGAAATCGTCGAGCGGTGGCGTGACGCCCATCTGCTTCTTGGCCGTGGAACCGATGTTCATCTTCACCCTGAAGACTAATCTGGATGGACGTGGCCTGTCGATGCCACCGCGTTACCCGGGAAAGCCCGCGCCTCGCAGGAGCACGGACTTGACGGATGGGCTGGGCATGAACGTAAGTTGTTGTCATGCAAGGACAAGACCTGGGTACACTCTGAGCGGCGAGATAGGATGACCAAAGCAGATCTTGTTGAGCGGGTTGCCGAGGCGGTCGGCCCCCGGCTCACCAAGAAGGACTGCGGGCTGGTGGTCGAGGCGTTTCTCGCCTCGGTCCAAGACGCGCTCGCGCGAGGCGAGGGCATCGAGATCCGGGGATTCGGCACGTTCAAGGTACGGCACCGCAAGGCCCGCACGGCCCGCAACCCTCGGACCGGGGAGTCGGTCGAGGTTCCGCCCCGTAGCGCGCCGGTCTTCCAGCCTTCGAGCCTCTTCCGTGCCCCAGTGGACCGAACGGCGTCCCGCTTGGCGGGTGGACCTGCGGAGGGAACCGGCCGGGCTGGCGTGTAGCCGATCCAGCTCGCTGAACGATTACCGGCTCGGTCCGACATCCCGGTCCGGTCCGCGCGGCGGCCTTATCTCCAGCCGCCGCCGCGATACCTGCCGCCGAAGGTCCCGGAGCCTTCGGTCAAGCGCGTCACCTGCCCGCTCAGCCGCTCGACCTGCTTCTTCAAGGTTTCGCTCCGTGCGTTCTGCCGCTCGACACGCCGCCGCAAGGCCTCGACCTGCTCGTGCAAGGCTTCTGCCTGTTCGGATCGCCGCCGCCGTTCCCTCTCGTACTGCCCGGACAACCTCTTCAAGGCCGCCGTCAACTGCCCCTCCAACTCTGTCATACAGCTTCCTCACTCTCTTGACTGCTTTGCGGCAGGCCGCTCGCGCCAGATCCAGCGCGGTTTGTCCGGCGTCCCCGCCGGCAGCGCCACGGCCTACTCTCCTTCGATCCTCGGCGGGACGATCCTCCAAGCGTCCACCTTCATCCGCGCGAGCGTCTGCCGGGTCTGCTCGATGTCGAGGTCCAGTTTCGCCACCGTCCCGGTCTGGCTCTGGATGCCCGTCCACAGCCACCGCATCGTCGCCCAACCTCCGGCGCAGATGCCGATTCAGAGGCTCAGGCCGCCCGCCAGCGACCGGAGCCAACCCCTCGGCAACAGCGCGCGCGTCCCCCCGGTCGTTGCCTCCGTATCGCGCTCGATGGTACGCGGCGCGTTCCTCACGGCGCGCCGCGAGTTCCCGGCGGGCCGCGCGGGCTCGCTCGCGGTCAACTCCCCGATCTTCCGGTGCCCGTCTTCCGGCCATCTCCACATCCGCGCCGTCAAGTCGTTCGGGCTGGAAGTCAAAGGCGTACAGCCGTCCCTTCAGCCGCCAGCGGTCCCCGGTCTCGGGGTCCATCGCGGTCAGGTATTCCTTGCCTTGGCGCGGCACATCAAGGCCCGCCTCCCGGAGCGCGGCGACGACATCGAAGCGGTCCTTCACCGCGCCGTGCTCGACGCGCTGGAGCAGGTAGTCCCGGATGAGGTCGCGCGGCGAGGATTCGAGCCGGAGCCCGGCCCGCAGCTGGGCGGCCTCGACGTAGGCGCGGTGTCCGGGCTGCTCGACCCTGGCCCGGGCCGGATCGTCCGGACGGCTCCAGCCGCGCTCGTGGTTGAAGGCGTCCCGGAGCGGATCGAACGTCCTCCGCCAGCCCGGAGGGGCAATGTTGAGGCTCCGCCCGCTCTCAAGGTCGCATCGTGCGGCGAGAACGTGGACGTGGGCGCCGCCGCCCTCCTCGCGGTGGAGCACCGCCGCCCA
>JAJDVI010000010.1 GCA_022826195.1 Acidobacteriota bacterium | reverse complement strand
CTGGCCGGTCTGACCCTGCTGGGAGCCGAGGTGCTGGGCGCGGCGGCGGTGCTGGTCTTCGGGATCGCGGCCTTCCTCCGCGCACACACCCTGGTGTTGGGAGGGCACGTCTCCCGTCCCATGTGGCTCGCCGGGGGCTGTGCCGCCGGGTTCCTGGGAGCCGCGCTGGTCACGATGGCGGTGGGCTCGTTCTCGGGACTCGACGGCGAGAGCCCGCTGTTCGGCGCCCTCTTCGGCGCCATGTACGGATGGGTCACCGTGCTTGTGCTCGGGCGACTGGTGCGGGACAGCGGTTAGCGGCGCCTTTCATCGCGGCCTGCGCCGCCATCCGATGTTGACTGACAGAGGGGATTCGACTAGTGTTCGACTAGTCTAACCGGCGGACACGATCATGGAAATCGGAGCCTACGAGGCCAAAACGCATCTACCGAGGCTATTGGAACGGGTTCGGCAGGGCGAGCGGTTCACCATCACGAAACACGGTACGCCGATCGCGGAACTGCGCCCCGTCCACACCCGGTCACGCGACGAGATTCAAGCGGCAATTGATTGGTTGGCCGAGTTTCGGGCAGCACACGCCTCCGGCACCCCGACGGTCCGGGAGTTGCTGCGAGAGGCGCGTGCGGCGCGCAAGCCTTGATGCCGTTCGTTCTGGATTGCTCCGTCACGATGGCGTGGATCCTTCCGGACGAGGCGGATTCCGGGGCGGAGGCGCTCGGGGAGTCGCTCGTGGAGACCACGGCGCTCGTGCCGGCGCTGTGGCCGATCGAGGTTGCCAACGTCTTGCTGGTGGCGACCCGGCGGGGACGGATCGAGGAGGAGGCTTGGCCCCAGCTCCTCGACCGGCTCGCGGCGCTGCCCATCGAAACGGACCCGGAGACCGGGGTTCGCGCCTGGACGGACTCGCTGCGGGTAGCGCGTGACCACCAGCTCTCGGTCTATGACGCCGCATATCTCGAACTCGCGATGCGGCGGCGGATCCCGCTCGCGACGCTCGACGGCGACCTGGGCATCGCGGCTCGCCGCGCCGGAGTCCGGGTTCTGCCCTGACCGAGCCGGGGTGGACCCGCGCGTCGGTGTCGGTCCTGGTGGCGCCTGCTAGGGCGTAAACGGCGCCAGGTCCACGCTCGGCTCGTCGCCGTCGGCGAGTTGCTGGACCAGCCGGCCGGTGCCGAGCGACTGGGTGAAGCCGAGCATGCCGTGGCCGGCCGCGACCAGTAACCCGTCCCTGCCGGGCGGCCGCCCGATCAGCGGCACGCTGGTGGGGGTGAGCGGCCGGATACCGGCCCACGCGACCTCGTCCTCCAGCGGGACCCGCGCCGCGAGCCCCGCCTGTCCGCCGGCGATGACGGCGCGGTAACGCCGGTCGTTGAGGCCCGGGTCGTAGCCGGCGAGTTCCAGGGTGCCCGCGAAGCGCACCACGTCCTGAAGCGGGGTGATGATGACCTTGCGTTCCGCCACCGTCACGGGAATCGAAGGGACTCCCTCGAACGTCCGGACCGTGGCGCTGTACCCCTTCGCCGGCTGGATGGGAAGGCGAACGCCGGCGGTGCGCGCGAGCAGGGGGGAGTGGGCGCCGAGCGCGAGGACCGTCTCGTCGGCGGTGCGCTCCTCCCGGACTCCGTCGCCGGTCTGGACCTCGACCCCGGAGACGCGGTTTCCCTCCCGGAGCAGCCGTAGCGCCTGAACGCCGGCCTCCACCCGGACGCCCTGCCGCTCCAGCGTGGCGGCGAGCGACTCCGCGAAACCGAGGCTCGATCCGTGGGCGTCGCCGTGGAGGAAGACCGCCGCCCGCACCGCGGCGGAGAGGGCGGGTTCCCGCTCGCGGGCGGCATCGCCCCCGAGGAAGTCCACCGGAAAACCGTTGCGCCGCAGTTCCTCGGCCTCCTTCCGGGCGTGGGCCACCCCCGCCTCGGTCACGAAGGCCCAGTAGCCCCCGCGCCGCTCGAAGTAGAAGTCGGCGTCGCCGCGTTCGCGGACCTCCTCGAAGAGCTGGAGGCTCAGCGAGGACACCGAACGGATGGCCCGGAAGCTCTCGCGGGAGCGGGCGAGGGTGCAGGCCCGGGTGAATCCGAGCAGCCATCCGGGCAGGGACGGGTCGAGCCGGAAGCGGATGTGGAACGGGCTGTCCTCCCGGAGCATCCACCGAAGCGCCTTGCTGAGCACCCCCGGTCCGGGAAGCGGTTGGGAATGGGCGGGGCAGAGCAGCCCGGCGGTGCCCCAGGAGCAGCCGTGGCCGGGCTCGCCCCGGTCGACGACGGTGACCTCCCAACCCGCGCGGCGCAGGAAATAGGCGCAGGACAGGCCGATGACACCCGCGCCGAGAACGAGGGCGCTGCGGTCAGTGCTCACGGGCTCGGGTCCGCCATCGAATGAAGGAGTGTGCCCTTCGGCACGCACCCCGTCCGGACGGGGAGGCGGAGGTCAGTTCGCGGGTCGCGACAGGCTCCCGTGGTGGGTCTCGATGGCCGTCTCCACCGCCGAGAGCCGCGCTTCAATCCCGTCGAAACGGTCGGAAACCTCCGCCCGGAACCCGTCCAGATCTTCCCGGAGGTCAGCGATGTCTCGCTGTACCTCGACCAGGGACACCTTCACGTCGGTGATCGCGTCCTTCATGTCCAGAATGGCGCCGCCGACGAAGAACAGGCCGGCAACGCATCCGGCGAGCACGGCGACGAAGACACAGACGACGACCTTCTCGCCGTCAGTAAGCCGGTTGCCCATCGAAAACCTCCAGGGGAGCAGCAGCAGCCTTTTCAAGGTCTTCGCGGACACATGCCGCAGTGCCCGGAGTATAGGTCGGAGGGCGCGCCCCGGGGTCGCCGGGCGCCGTTCGCGGGGTCAGTCGTCCCGGTCGTCGGCCGAGGGACCGTAGGGTCCCGGCACCGCGATTCCGAGCAGCCGGTAGTAGACGCTGAGCTGGCCGCGGTGATGGACCAGATGGCTCAGGATGATGTTGCGAACCGCAGCCTCCCGGGTGGTCTCCATCAGGATGTGGTCGCCCTGGAGCAGACGCCACTTTGCCCGCATCGCGTCATCGGAGCGGCCTTCGCACTGCTTCAGGAACCCGGCGCCGATTCGCTCGTGGTTTTCGAGGAGGTCGGCGCGGGTCTTCCAGTGCGGCGGCTGGTAGTCCATGGTGGCCAGGTCGAAATCGTCGGCGTCCAGAACGGTGTACGCCCAATCGGGGCACTCCACGACGTGGGTCGCGAGCCGCGACAGCGTCATGGATTTCTCATGGGGCTGCCAGTCCGCGTCCTTCTCCTCGAACCGTTCGAGGAATCTGCGCGTGGCGGCGGCCTCTACCTGGAACTCCGCGGCGATGGCCTGAGCAATGGTCATGGGCGCTCCTTGATCCATCGAGTCTACTGTTCGACCCGGTCGGAAACCGGCTCATCCGGCCGGAGCCAGTTCTCGATCCGCAGGCCGGGCACGCGCGCGAACTCGCGTTCGTTGTTCGTCACGAGGGTGGCGTCCCGACTGCGGGCGTGCGCCGCGATCAGAAGGTCGAGTGGACCGATCAGTTCGCCGCGGCGACTCAGTTCCTGCCGGATCTTGCCGTAGTGGGCCGCAGCCTCCTGATCGAACGGCACGATATCCAGGTCACGACACAGACGCTCCAGGTTCTCCTCGCCTTCGCGCCGACGGACCGAACGCTCCAGGCCGAACCGGAGTTCGGCGTAGGTGACGGCCGAAATCCCGATCCGCTTCGCGTACCGCCGGAATGGCTCCCGGGGCGTGCTGGTGTTTCGGAGAAGGTGGACGCAGACGTCGGTGTCCAACAGGAACGTCACAGCAGGAGATCCCGCTCCTGGTGAGGAGGCTGTTCCCGATCGGGCCATGAGCCGCGCCCTGGCGAATCGAAGAAGGCGTCCCAGTCCTTGCCGCGGGGCCGCAGGACGACCTCCGACCCACGCTTCAGCACCTCCACCTCCGACCCTTCGAAACGACACGGTTTGGGCAGGCGCACCGCCTGGCTGCGACCGTTCCAGAAGACTTTGGCGACCCCTCGATAAACAACTTCCTCTGCCATGGATCCCTCCTGGTTGTGTCGTGCAGTATATCGCGATATATACCGTGCGGTCGGCGCGCGCCTGCCTGGCAGCTCACGAAGTAGCATCCCGCGCCATGCGCGTCGTTCTTCTCGGTTTGGCGCTGGCGCTGTTGCCGGTCTCCACGGCTTCCGCCGCGTCCGGGCGGGTCCTTCCCCGGACCACGGAACTGGACGGTCGAAGCTACGCCTGGCAGGTCTTCGTACCCGCCGCCGTGCTGGCCGGCGACGAAACGAATCCCCCGGTCATCCTGTTCCTGCACGGCAACGGACAGACGGGAACCGACGGCCTGCGGCAGACCGAGATCGGGCTGCCCGCGGTGCTTCGGGAGCGCTCCGATTTCCCCGCGCTGGTGGTGATGCCCCAGACGCCGCGGGGCGCCTGGTGGGGGACCCCGGAGATCGAGCGCATGGCGCTCGCCGCCCTCGACGCGGCGACCGCCGAGTTCGGCGGCGATCCCGAGCGGACGTACCTCACCGGGCTGTCGCTCGGGGGTTACGGGACCTGGGCGCTCGCCTATCGGCACCCGGAGCGGTTCGCGGCGCTCGTCCCCGTCTGCGGCGGCATCACCACGCGGCGGACGAGGATTCCCGTGCCCGACTGGCATCCGTCGGCCACCCACCCGGAAGATCCCTGGGCGGAGATGGCGCGGGTCGTCGCGGGCATTCCGGCCTGGGTGTTCCACGGCGCGAACGACCGGCGGGTGCCGGCCGACGAGTCCCGGCGCATGGTGGCGGCGCTCGAAACCGCGGGAGCCCGGCCCCGCTACACCGAATATCCCGGAGTGGGGCACGACTCGTGGGTCCCCGCCTACCGCGAAGAGGGCCTCTACGAATGGCTCTTCCGCCAGCGCCGGAGCGACTCCCCCCGCTGAAAGGACCGACGAGCAGCGCTCCCGGCCATGGGCCGTAGCCACGTCCGCACCCGCCGGGACGCGGATCCGGGTGGGTACGGGTTCGATCTCGAAGGGCTCGAAGCGCCCTGCGATCCGCGCCGGCTGTTCGATCGGCTCCCAAGCGAGGCGCCCGTGGAGGTGGAGATCGGATCGGGGAAGGGGTCGTTCCTGGTCGCCGAGTCGGAGCTGCGTCCGGACACGCTGTTCGTGGGCGTCGAGCGCGCCCGCCGCTACTGGCTCTACGCCGCCGACCGGCTGCGGCGGCGGGGGCGGCCGAACGCCCGGATCGTCCGCGGGGACGCCCGGGAAGTGCTTGTGGCGATGCCGGAAGGATCGGTCGCCGGGCTGCACATGTATTTCCCGGACCCCTGGCCGAAACGCCGTCACGCACACCGGCGCCTGCTGATCCAGCCCGAATTCCTCACCGCCTGTGAGCGGGTGCTGGCCGCCGGGGCCCCGTTCCGGGTCGTGACCGACGACCCCGGCTACTTCGATCAGATCGAAGCGGCGCTGGCGGCGCGGCCGAAGCTGGTCCGCAGTCGCTACGAACCGCCCGCTTCGGCGAACGAGGGGGAACTCGCCGGATCCAATTTCGAGCGCAAGTACCGGGCGGAAGGCCGCCGCATCCAGGCGGTGGCGGCAACCCGCTCAGCGGACGAAGACGACGCTCTCGCGGACGAACAGGCCTGAGGCGAACCGCAGCAACGCCGCCGCCGCCCCGAGAGCGATCAGACCGGCCAGCGCCAGCTCCCAGGCCGCCACCGCTTCGCCGGCCATCACGTTCAGGATCATGAGGTGCTGGCCCAGGATCGGGATGAAGGCGGTCCAGGTCCCCTGCTCCACCCAATTGAAGGTGACCGCGAAGAAGGGGATCATCGGGAGGAAGGCCACGTACCCGAAGTAGGTCTGCGCCTCCTTGTAGGACTTGGCGTAGGTGGAGAGCACCACCTGGATCGCCGAACAGAAGAGCGCGAGCGGAATCGCGGTGACGGCCACCAGGAACCAGTCGGTGACACTCGGCGAGATGTTCAGCGCGCCCGGCATGAACCGCAGCACCAGGATGCAGGTGCCGATGCCGAGCAGCGTCAGGAAGACGGCGAACACCGCGGCGGCCGCCCACTTTCCGAGGATCAGGAACCGCGCGGGGACCGCGTTCAGGAGCAGCGCCTCGATGGAGCCCCGTTCGCGTTCGCCGGCGATGGCGTCCGAGGCGATCTGCATCCCTCCGAAGAAGGCGTTCATGAGCAGGAAGAACGGGATGAAGCCGAGCGCGGAAAACGCCCTGCGCCGCCGGGTACTGAAGACCTCCGCGCGCTCCACGGCGAGCGGGCGGACGAGCATCGGGCTGATGCCGCGGCTGACGAGCCGCAGGGCGGCGACCTCCTGCCCGTAGCTTTCGAGGAGCCGCGTCACCCGGCCCGCCTTGGCTCCCCCGGCGGTCCGGGAGCTGTCGGCGACCAGTTCCACTTCCGCCGGCCGTCCCTCGGCGAACCGCTCCTCGTAGTCCGCCGGGATCCGCAGCACGAGGTCCACCTCGCGGTCGCGCACCGCGGACTCCGGGTCCTCCGGGGCGGGGGTCAGCTCCAGGCCCGGCTGCTGGCCGAGCCACTCGACGAGCGCGGGAGCGTTTTGCTGCCCGGCCACGGGAAGCTCCATGTTCCGGAGCTCGTCCTGGATGCCCTCGGCGAAGCGGCCCATGACCAGCATCACGATGGGAAAGATGCTGATCGAGACCAGCACCGCGATGAAGGCGCGCCGGTCGCGGAACCCGTCGAGGAGTTCCTTCCGGAAGACGACGCCGGCGCTCCGCATCAGGCCGCGTCCTCTTGCGGACCGGTGAGCCGCACGAAGGCGTCCTCGAGGTCCTCGCAGCCGGCTGTCTCGCGGATCGCGTCCGGGGATCCGGCGGCGACCACGCGGCCGGCCGCGACGATCACGATGTGATCGCACAGGAGGGACACCTCCTGCATGATGTGGCTCGAGAAGAGCACCGCGCAGCCCCGGCCCCGGAGTTCCCGGATCAGGTCGCGCATCCGCCGGGTGCTCATCACGTCCAGTCCGTTCGTCGGCTCGTCCAGGAGGACGTTGCGGGGCTCATGGATCAGCGCCCGGGCCAGCAGCACCCGCGAACGCTCTCCGTGGGAATAGCCCTTCGCGCGGCGATCCACGAAGTCCGCCATCTCCAGGAGCCGGACGAACTCGTCGAGCCGGCCCTCGGTCACGTCCGCCGGGATGCCGCGCAGCCGGGCGAAGTAGCGGATGTTCTCGCGGCCCGTGAGCCGCGGATAGAGCGCGTGGGTGTCCGGGAGGGCTCCGATCCGCTCCTGCGCCGCCATCGTCCGGCGCTGCACGTCCACGCCGTCCACCGCGACTTCGCCCGCTTCCGGCGCCATCAGGCCGTAGAGCATCCGCAGCGTCGTGGACTTCCCGGCGCCGTTCGGGCCGAGGAGCCCGGTGATCGCCCCGTCTTCCGCGGCGAAGCTCACGTCGTCCACCGCGACGACGTCGCCGAAGGTCTTGCGGAGACCCGAGACCCGGATCACTGCTCGGTGCCAGGTCTGGGGTCGACGGGGCCGGTTGCCGACCGCCAGAACGGCGGCCGGGCCACGCCGGCCAGACAGGAATCGTCCAGAGCCGCCGGATCGGCGCTGTCGAAGAACTCGCCGATCAGCCGCGTCGCGCAGCCGGCCCGGAGGGTGCCGTGCCCCGTCCCCGGGACGACCAGGTGCCGCGAGTTCGGGAGCGTCGCCGCCGCGTGGTCCCCCCAGCGCGGCGGCGTGACGGGGTCGAGCTCCCCCGACAGGATGAGGACCGGGGCGTCCGAACGGACCGGTTCGCGATAGCCGTCGGGAAGGCCGCCGCGCGGCCAGACGGCGCACGCCTCGAGCATCTGCTCGGTCATGAGTTCGCCGATGAAGCTCTCTTCGGCGGCGCCCGCGGCCTCGTCGAGCGTCAGGAACGGAATGTCTTCGGCGCACAGCACCGACAGGAACATGCCGATCGCCAGTTGGGGCCCGGCGACCGGGTCGGCGAACACCATCAGGGGTCCGAAGTCGCCGTCGAGGGCGCTCTCCACCATCAGGGGAACGAGCGCCGCGCTCTGCGGGCTGTAGAGCACCGCCCGCAGGACCCCGGCCACCAGCTCGCGGCCGATGGGAATCTCCTCCCAGTCCCCGGTGCGCGGGTGGCGGATCCGGTATTCGCGGGGCGGGTCCTGGTCGAGGCTCGCGAGCAGCGCCTCGATGGAGTTCCGGAGTCCGGGGAAGCGCGCGTCACAGGCGGCGTCCTCCGCGCAGGCGGCGGTGAGCAGGTTCAGCGCGCGTTCTCCGTCCTCGGGAAAGTGGAGCGGGATCCGCATGTCCACCGGCGCCACCCCGTCGAGGACGACGCTCCGGACGCTGTCCGGGTGCCGGCGGAGGAACACGGTGGCGGCCCGGGTGCCGTAGGAGCCGCCCCAGAGGTTGACGGGTCCGTATCCCAGGGCGACCCGCACCTCCTCCAGATCGTCCATCGCGACCGGCGTGGTGTAGTGCTCGGGGTCCGCGTCCAGCGAGTCCAGGCATTCCCGCCAGTCGGCCTCCGCCAATTCCTCGGGCATGCTGTCGAAGTAGCCGGTCCGCTCTTCGAGGAAATCGCAGGTGAGCGGGTTGGACTCGCCGGTGCCGCGCTGGTCCACGAACACGGAGTCGCGGTAGCGGAAGAGGTCCGGGGCCAGGCCGCGCAGGAGCGGCGCGAGTTCAGTGGCCGCCTGCCCCGGCCCGCCGGCCAGGTAGAACACGGGATCCGGCTCGGCGTCCTGTTCGGCGGCCGGGAGGACCAGGATGTTGAGGCGGATCTTCCGCCCTTCGGGATCGGCCCGGTCCTCCAGCACCTCGAGGGTCCCGCAGAGCGCGCCTTCCGGCCCCTCACCCGGCGCGCAGTCCGAAACGATGCCCGCCGGCTCCGGCGCTTCCTCGTCCTCGTCCCCGGCGCCTCCGCCGTAGCGGAGCAGCAGCACGGCTCCGGCCACCCCGATCCCGGCCAGCACCCGCCAGCCGCGCGGTAACTTCAACACTCGTCGGAATCCTATCGGTCGTGCGCCATTCGCCTGCTCCTACGCGCGGCCCGCCGCGAACGTTCCCCGGGCGCCGGTCACGGAGGCGGGAACTGGACGCGCGCCCCGCCGCGGGGACCCCGGGGAACGTTCGCGGGCCGGCAATCGTTTGTCCCGGACGGTATCCATTGCCCGCGATCGGCGCGGCCGCCGATTGCCGGATGTTCGCGCCAAGAAATGGAGGGGCCCCGGATGAAGGACGACCGTAGCCTGAAGGGGATCGGTGGCTGGTTGCTGATCTACCTCCTCGCCTCGATTCCTCCCATGATGGTCTACGCGGTGGGTCTCTCGGGAGCGTTCTTCGATTACCCGCCGCTTGTCATGCTCGCTGGTTTCCTGTTCTTCTCGGTTCCCCTGTGGCTCATTCTGTGGAAGTCGCCGAAGGCTCCGAAGTGGAACATCGCCATGCTGTGGATCATGGCCGGCCTGATCGCCCTGCGTTCGGTGGGCGTGTTCGTGTCGCCTGCGGGGGGCGGGGCGTCTCCTGGTGGCGACGAACTGCTCGCGGTCGTGGGGTCGCTGGCCGGAATCGTTCTCTTCTCGCTGGGCTGGGCCACCATCTGGACGAAGTACTTCCGGGAATCCGTACGGGTGAGAAACACGTTCTCCTGAGCGGAACGGCCCCCGAGGACAACGCCAGGCCCGCGCAACCGGGGGTCGTCGCACCCGGCTCGGTGCTTTCCCGGCGCCGCGGTCGGCTGGTTGACGGCGCCGCTGTCCGGTGCCGCATCAGAATGGCAGTCTGATGTCGGGGAGAGCCAATGCGAAGGGCATCGGGGGCTGGCTCCTGCTGTACCTCGTCGCTTCGATTCCCCTCATGTTCCTCTACGCCGTCGGCCTGTCGGGGCTGTTCTCCGACTACCCCCTCGTTCCGATGATCGCCATCTTCCTCATCTTCCTGGTTCCCCTGTGGCTTCTTGCCTCGAAGTCCCCGGCCGCGCCGCGCTGGAACATCGGAATGTTGTGGATGACCGCGGGCCTGATGACGCTGCGCTCCCTGGCGGTCCTGATCTCTCCGTTCCTCGCCGAAGGGCCGGACGTCGCCGCCTTGCCAACGATCTCGACGATCGTTCCCGGGGTTGTCGCCTTCTCCTGCGGTTGGGCGATCGTGTGGACGAGGTACTTCAGGCAGTCGGCGCGAGTCCGCAACACCTTCGGGTGATCGGGACCGCCTCCGGCGACAACCGTCAGGCGAACCAGCTCTTCCGCGCCTGCGGGTGCTCGGACCGGAGCGCCTGCACCACGTTGAGGCGGGCGGCGGTGGTCGCGGGCTGGAGCGCCGCCGCCAGTACCGCGGCGAGGAGCAGCAGCGGCACCAGCACGTAGACCACCGGGTCGAGCGGCGTGATCTCGAAGAGCAGGGGACTCAACTCGCTGCCGGCCACGCGGACGAGCACGAAGGCCAGGAGCAGCCCCGGCAGGAGCCCGAGGGCCGCGATGCGCAGCGCGTCGCGGAACACCAGCCGGCGGATGTCCGCGGGAGTGGCGCCGAAGGCCATGCGCACCCCGTGCGCGGGAACCCGGGCGTTCGCCTGGAACCCGACGACCCCGAAGACGCCCCAGGCGGCGAGCAGCACCGCCGCGGCGGCGAAGGCGCCGAGGAGCAACGCGTAGAGCCGGGGCTGGGCGACCGATTCCCGGATGCGGTCTCCCAGCGTGCGGGGATTCAGCGCGGCCAGTTCGGCGTCGACCTCCCCGAGCCGGGCCGTGGCGGCTTCCAGAACGGTGGCGCCCGGCGCGTGCCGGAGCACCACGCTCCGGCGGATGACGTCTCCGCCGCCCGGCATCCGTTCGTCGCCGTCCAGGCGGTAGAGGATGGGCTCGGGCGGGGTGTCCACGCCTTCCTCGTACACGTCGCCCACCACCCCGACGATCATGCCCATGCCCGCCAGTTCGAGACCGACCGGCGGGTCCGACAGGTACCGCTGGACGAGGCTCTCGTTCACGATCGAGACCGCGCCCGGGTTGGACCGGTCGCTCTCCTCGAACGCCCGCCCCTCCCGGAGCGGGATTCCCATGGCCTGGAAGTACCCCGGCGACACGCGGCGGAGAAGGGCGCGCGGCACCTGGTTGGGATCGGTGACCGGCGCCTCGCCGATCCGCTGGAAGCCGATGATCGCCCGTTCGCCGCTCAGCGGAAGCGTGTCCACGACGCCCGCGTGGGTGACCCCCGGGATGGCCGCCAGGGACTCGCGGATCCGGTCGAACAGCGCGGTCTGTCCCGCGGTGTCCGGGTAGCGGTCGGCGGCGACCTGGACCTCGAAGACCGCGGTGTTCGCCGGCTCGTACCCCGGCGGCGCGCTCACCAGCGCCAGGAAGCTTCGGGTCAGCAGACCGGCGCCGATCAGCAGCGGGAGCGCCAGCGCGAGCTGGAGGGCCGCGAAGAGGCCCCGGTGTCCCAGGCCGCGCGAACTCCCGCCGAGCGGAGCCGATTCGCCGCGCGCCGAGGCGTCGAGGGCCGCCGCCGGGTCGCGCGAAGACGCCTTCAGCGCCGGCAGGGTTCCGAACACGAGCGCCGCCAGCCCGGCGACGCCGAAGGTGAAGCCGACGACCCGGAGGTCGACGCTCGCCGCCGCGAGCTGGGGCAGGCCGAGCACCGTCAGGGAACGCACCAGGCCGGCCCCGGCCACCGCCAGGAGGGCGCCGAAGGCCCCGGCGACGGCTGCCAGCAGCACGCTCTCGGCGAGCAGCCGGCGCAGCAGGCGCGACCGGCCGGCGCCGAGCGCGCTCCGCACCGCGAGTTCGCGTTCCCGCCAGGCGGCCCGGGTGAGCAGCAGGTTGGCCACGTTTCCGCAGACGATGAGCAGCACGAGCAGGGTGACCCCGAAGAGCGCCATGAGCGGCTGCCGGATCCGCCGCGTGGAACGCTCGGTGAACGAGTCGAGGTGCACGCTCACCCCCTCGTTCAGCATCCGCTGGATGTCGCTCTCCTCGCTCAACCGGGCGATGAGCGCCGCGGCCTCCTCCTCGGCCTGCGCGACGCCGACGCCGTCCCGCAGCCGGCCCACCACCTGGACGAGCTCGAGCCGGACCTGGCCGGGCTGCAGGTCGGCGGGCGGCTCGGTCGGGTAGGGGACGTAGATCTCGGTGGTGGGGATCGGGAAGCCGAAGTCCGGGGGCGTGACGCCGACGATCTGGAAGCTCCGGTCGTTGAGACTGAGGGCCCGCCCGAGGATCTCCGGGTCGCCCCCGAACTCGCGGTGCCAGAACGCATGGCCGAGGATCACCACCGCGTCCCGGCCCGGAGTCGCCTCCTCGGGACGGAAGGCCCGTCCCAGCGCGGGCGGCACCCCCAGGATCTCGAACAGCTCGGGTGAGACCTGTTCGGCGGACAGCGGACGCGGCTCGCCGGGGGCCTCCGCGAGCCCGCGGTAGGCCACCGGACGGTCGCCGTACATGGCGAGTCCCTCGAACACCGTGTTCGCGTCCCGCCAGCGGCGGAAGTGGTCGGTGGAAAACGCCGCCACCTCGTCCGGCATCGGAAGGCGCGGACGGCGCTCCCACACCTGCATCAGGCGCTCCGGCTCCCGGTAGTCCGGCGCCTTCAGCAGCACCCCGTAGACCGCCGAGAAGACCGTCGAGGTCGCCCCGATCCCGAGGGCGAGGGGGACGCACACCAGCAGCGCGAACCCCGGCCGCTTCGAGAGGCTCTTCAGCGCTTCAGCGAACTCGTGCAGCATCCGGGGCGGTCCGACGCAATTCTCCCGCATGTCAGAACGCACCCCGGGCCGGCCCGTTCCCGCTCGGAGCGCCGGCCTTCGGCCGGCATCGCGGCCGCAGGCCGCGAAACTGCACCCTCCCACCAATCCCCACGGCAAAAACGGCTTGGAGCGCCGGGTTCCCGAGCTACGAGGAATGGGCGCCGGCTATCGCCGACGTCCATCCCTCGTGCTCAAGGGGTCTGCGCAGAGCTATCGCTCTGCTCCGAAACAGCCGGCACAGCCCGCCGCAGGCGGGCGGCGGGAAAACGCCCAACTACGGAATGGCGCTCTACCCGGAGCTCGCAGGTAGCGCCCCACCCAGCGGCCCGGACCAGCGTCAAAACAACGGCGGTTTCGTGAAATTGACCGTCAAATCAACGAAACGGCCGTTAGAATGCGCTCCACAGCATGTCTCTGGTTCCCCGTTTCCTGCGCCCGCCGCGCGATCACGCCTTCCTGTTTGGGCCCCGTGGCACGGGCAAGACCACCTGGCTCCGCGCCTCGTTCCCCGACGCCGTCATGGTGGATCTGCTGGATGCGAACGAACGCCGAACTCTCTCGGCGCACCCGGAACGGCTGCGGGAGCGTGCTCTGGACGCCGCTGCCCGTCGTTCCGAATCCGCGGGGGTGACCTATGTCGTGGTGGACGAGGTGCAACGCGTTCCGGCGCTGCTTGACGTCGTCCATGCGCTGATCGAGTCGCAACACCGGTTTCGGTTCGTATTGACCGGTTCCAGTGCGCGCAAGCTGCGTCGCGGGGGCGCCAACTTCCTCGGCGGGCGAGCGAGCGACTTGCGGCTCCATCCGTTTCTGGCGGCCGAACTCGGTGACGACTTTGATCTTGACCGCGCGCTGCGCTGGGGGACGCTGCCACTGGTCGTGGGGGCGGCGGACCCGGCCGATCGCCTCCGCAGCTTCTCCTCGTTCTACCTCGATCAGGAAGTCCGTGCCGAGGGCTTTGTGCGGGACATTGGTGCGTTCTCCAGGTTCCTTGAGGTCATGTCCTTCTCACACGCCGCCGAACTGAACGTCGCTGCGGTCGCTCGGGAAACCGCCGTCCGCGCGAGCACGGTCACGGGGTACGTCGAGATCCTGGAGGATCTGCTGCTGGGATTCCGGCTTCCCGTGTTTCGAAGGCGTGCCCGCCGCCGGATCGCCTCCCACCCCAAGTTCTACTACTTCGATTGCGGTGTCTTTCGGACGCTCCGTCCCCTGGGTCCTCTGGACCGCGCTACCGAAATCCGGGGCACGACCCTCGAGGGCCTCGTTGCCCAGCACCTGCGCGCCTGGTGCGACTACCGAAACCGGGGACACCGGCTGTTCACCTGGCGCACTCGCTCGGGCACCGAGACGGACTTCGTCGTGTACGGCCCGGACGAGTTCTGGGGAATCGAGGTCAAGCACGCGACGAGCGTGCGGCCCGAAGACCTGCGTGGTCTCCGTTCCTTCGGCGACGAATACCCGGAGGCCGGACGTTTCCTGCTCTATCGGGGCGACCGGCGTTACCTGATCGACGGAGTCCTCTGCCTGCCGGTGTCCGACTTCCTCCTCCGCCTCCATCCCGATCATCCGATCGCGGACGCGGCGGAACGTGCGACCTGAGATCGGCGGGCGCCCCTTCGGCGCCGGGGAGCGGCCTGCGGGTGAAGCCGGGACGGGGTTACCTCCCGGGCGGCTCAGCGCGGTCCTTCAGCGGGCTCGGATAGAGGTCCAGCAGCCCGTCCTCCGCCATCAGCGCCTCGATGGCGTCCATCTCCATCGGCACGAACTCGGAGAGGTTCTCGGCGCCGTCCTCGGTGATCAGGATCACGTCCTCGAGGCGAATGTAGATCCGGTCCTCGGGCACCCGGAACTGGGGTTCGATGGTAAACACCATTCCCGGAGTCAGCGTCCCGTCGGCGTCTCCCACGTCGTGGACCGCCATCCCCACCCCGTGCCCCATCGAGCTGCGTCCCGCAGCGCGGCGCCGGTAGGCGGCGGCGAACGCTTCCGCGGCCGGCCGGTAGTGGGGCTTCGTGAACGGCCAGGTCCGGGCCAGCTCCTCCATGCGCGTGGCCGCCTCTCCCATGATGGTGGCCACGTCGCCCGGCCGGATGGCGTCCAGGACCGCCCGGTAGCACGCGAGGTAGAACCCGTAGAGGTCGCGCTGCCACTCGCTGAAGACGCCGTTCACCGGCCACATCCGGGTGACGTCGCTCGTGTAGTAACCGATGTCCGGGGCGTAGTCCATGAGGATCAGGTCGCCGTCTTCGAGCCGGCTCGCCCCGCGGTGGTAGTGCGGGTACCAGGCGTTCGTCCCGGCCGCCACCAGCGAGTAGTAGGCCTCCGCCTGGGCGCCGTCCCGGAAGAAGATGAACTTCCCGACGGCGTCGAGTTCGTGCTCGAAGATCCCGGGACGGGTCGAGCGCATCGCCTCCATGAGCGTCAGGCCGGAGAGGTCGGTCGCCTTGCGGATGAGGGCGACCTCCCGTTCGCTCTTGACCAGCCGCAGCCGGTCGAGCACCGGCGACAGGTCCTCGATCTCCAGCTTGGGGAAGCGGTTCCGGAGCCGGGCGGCGAAGTTCGCCTCCCGGGAGGGCCGGCCGTCCCACGGGTCGTTGGCGATGTCGGAGTTGCCCCGGGTGGCGAGGTCGCGGCTCATGCCGGCGAGCTCGGCGGGGCTGAGCGGGGTGTGAAGGGTCGGCGGGCGATTGCTCCAGGCCATCCGGGCGAGGTCGTCGCTCAGCTTCCAGGTTCCGAACACGTCGTCCACCCCGGTGAGTTCCCGGGCCAGGTCCGCGTCTTCCGCCGTCAGGAGGCGCCCCTCGGAGGCTTCCCGCCGGTCGTTCCGGTGCGGCAGGTAGAGCACGGAGCGGCGCGAGGCGCCGTCGAGCAGCAGGTAGGCGTGCGGCGTCTCCACCCCGGTGAGGTAGTAGAAGGAGTTCGTCTGCCGGAAGCGCTGGTAGGCGAGGGGGGAGCCGGCTCCCTGGAGGACCGCCGCGCCTCCCGGTCCGACCGCGTCGAGCACGGCTTCGCGGCGGGCCTGGAACTCTTCCGCCGGGAAGTCCGCGGTGAAGATCGGGGCGTCCTGGGCCAGGGTGGCCGAGGCGAACAGGCAGGCGAGCAGGGTGGAAACCCCTCGGAAACAAGCGGTGTTGGCGATCATGGTCGGCGGGTCTCCCGGGCGGTGAGGAGTGCGGACCGCCGATAGTAGTGGCGCGCTACCGTTCCCATCGAAAGCGAGTGAAATCAGAGTGGAATCTGGAGACTCGGGTGGTCTTCCCCAGCCCGGCGTGCTGGCCGAGATCCCGTCCCACGCGCGCTATCTGACCTTCCGGAGGCGCGCGTCGTCGCCCGGCCCGCGCGACGCGCTGGAGCGTCTCGCCGATCCCCATCCCGGGCTGCCGCTCGTCTTCGGACTGGGCGCGTCCCTCGTGCGCGAACTGGGCGCCGAGGTCCCGGGGCTGCGCGACTTCCCCGCCTCCAGCGGACCGGGGTTCACCGTCCCGTCCACCCCTGCGGCGCTCTGGGTCTGGCTGCGCTCGGAGGAGCGCGGCGAACTCGTCCAGGAGACCCGCCGGGTGGAGAAGGCGCTCGCCGGCGCCTTCGCGCTGGACAGCGTGGTGGACGCGTTCCGCTACCGGACCGGCCTCGACCTCACCGGCTACGAGGACGGGACCGAGAACCCGAAGGGCGCCGCCGCGGCGGAGGCAGCCATCGTTTCCGGCGGCGGCCCCGGGCTCGACGGGTCCTCGTTCGCGGCGGTGCAGCAGTGGGTCCACGACCTCGACCGCTTCGAATCCTTCTCGGGGCAGACGCAGGACCACATCATCGGACGCCGAAAGAGCGACAACGTGGAACTCAGGGACGGGCCGGACGCGGCCCACGTACAGCGCACGGAACAGGAAGCTCCCGAGCCGCCCGTCTTCCTGCTCCGCCGCTCCATGCCCTGGGCGGACGCGCGGCGGGCGGGCCTCGTGTTCGTCGCCTTCGGGAACGGTCTGGACGCTTTCGAGTACCACCTGTCCCGGATGACCGGGGCCGCCGACCGGATCGCGGATCACCTGTTCCGCTTCACGAGGCCGGTGACCGGGGCGTACTTCTGGTGTCCGCCGCTGCGGGACGGACGGGCCGACCTGAGCCTGCTCGGCTGAGTTCCCGGGCGGCCCCGTCGGGCCGAGGGATTACGGTACGCCGCGCGGACCTTCCATGCTGACCCGACGCCTCGCCGCCGAGTTCCTCGGCACCGCCGGCCTGCTCGCGGTGATCATCGGCGCCGGCATCATGGCCGTGAACCTGTCGGGCGGGAACGACGGGGTGGCGCTCATCGGGACCACGGCGGCCATCGGCGCCGGTCTGGTGGTCCTCATCTGGCTCTTCGCCCCGGTGTCCGGCTGCCACATCAATCCCGCGGTGACGCTGGCCTTCCTGCTCCGGAAGGAGATTTCCGGGCGCGACGCCGGGCTCTACGTGCTCGTGCAGGCGGCGGGCGGCCTCGCCGGGATGCTCGTGACCCACCTGATGTTCGACCTGCCGCTCCTGCAGACCGCGACCCAGGTGCGGACCGGTCCGGGACAGTGGGTGTCCGAGGTGGTGGCCACCTTCGGGTTGATCCTGACGATCTTCGGCTGCATCAAGGTCCGCCCGCGGGCGGTGGCGGCCGCGGTGGGCATCTACATCTTCGCGGCCTGCTGGTTCACCGCTTCGACCTCGTTCGCGAACCCGGCGGTGACGCTCGCGCGGAGCTTCACGGACACCTTCTGTGGCATCCGCCCCCAGGACGCTCCCATGTTCGTGCTCATGGAGATCGTCGGCGCGCTCATCGCAACGCCGTTCGCAGCCTGGTTGTACCGCGCGAAGGACTCACCGGGATCCTGACTTGACGGAGCGCCCGGCGAAACCGGTGGAGGCCGTCGGGCGGATCGCCAGCCTGGACGTGCTGCGCGGTTTCGCGCTGCTCGGCATCCTGGTGATGAACATCCAGCTCTTTGCGATGCCGTTCGCCGCGTACCAGAACCCGACGGCGTGGGGCGATCTCTCGGGGATCAACCTCGGCGTCTGGACCCTCAGTCACGGGTTGTTCGCGCTCAAATTCGTCACGCTGTTCTCGATCCTGTTCGGCGCCGGCATCGCCCTCTTCGCTGACCGGATCGAGGCGCGGGGCGGCCGGCCGGCGGGACTGCACTACCGGCGCATGTGGTGGCTCCTGGTCTTCGGGATGGCCCATGCCTATCTGCTGTGGAGCGGCGACATCCTGGTGGGGTATGCCCTCTGCGGCTCGGTGGTCTATCTGCTGCGCCGCCGCCGTCCACGGACCCTGCTGGCGGCCGGCATCGCCCTCTTCTCGGTATCGAGCCTGGTGTTCCTGCTCCTGGGAGCCGTGCTGTCGCTGCCGGATGTCCCGGACGAAGCGATCCGGGAGATCGAGGCGCAGTGGGCTCCCTCTGCCAGCGAACTCGATGACGAGGTTTTCGCCTACCGCGGGGACTGGAGCGAGCAGCAGGGCCAGCGGGTGGAGCATTCGCTCGGCGCTCAACTCTCCGTGTTTCCGTTGTTGCTGTTCTGGTTCAGCGGCGGCCTGATGCTGATCGGGATGGCGCTCTATCGCTGGGGGGTGCTGAGCGCCGAGCGGAGCGACGCGTTCTACGCCCGGCTGGCGACCGCCGGATTCCTGGTGGGTGCGCCGCTCATCGCGTTCGGCATCTGGTGGAACTTCGCCGGCGGCTGGAGTTGGGAGCGCTCGATGTTCTTCGGCACGCAGTTCAACCAGTGGGGCGCGGTGCCGATGGCGCTTGGGTATCTCGGCCTGGTGATGCTCGCGGTGCGCCGGGGCTTCCTGCCGGGTCTCCAGGCGCGCCTCGCGGCGGTGGGCCGGATGGCCTTCACGAACTACCTCCTGCAGACCGTCCTCTGCACCGCGATCTTCTACGGTCACGGGCTCAGCCTCTTCGCGAGCGTCGAGCGCTCCCAGCAGCTCCTGGTCGTCTTCGCGGTGTGGGCGCTCCAGCTCTGGCTGTCCCCGATCTGGCTGCGGCGGTTCTCCTATGGCCCGCTCGAGTGGTTGTGGCGGACCCTGACGTACGGGCGCTTGTCGAAGGTCACCCGAAGTTCGTCAGCCGCCTGAAGCCGGGAGCGGCTTGGAACGCCGGCTTCAGCCGGCACAGCGGCCCGCAGGGCCGCAATCAATGGGTTCCACCAGATTCCGACACGTGCCGCTATGAGCCTCTACAGTGACGATTTATCAATGGTTTAGCGTGCTAGAATGTTCCCTCAGGGAGCGAGCGCAGCCCGCTCGTTCCCGCTGTTTTTCTGATATCCACTTGGTAGCCATAGGAACCAAGAACCCTCCGCAGGAACGAAAAACACATGATGGAACGACCCTACCGACTCTCCGCTCGCTTCGTCGCCACCGTTGAGCGGCCCGGACGCTACGGCGACGGACGCGGCTCCGGCGGACTCTCACTGCTCGTCAAGCATACGAACCGCGGCCAGCTCGCCAAGTCCTGGGCGCAGCGCATCAACATCGACGGCCGCCAGCGCAATCTCGGACTCGGGTCCTGGCCGCACGTCAGCCTCGCCGAGGCCCGCGAGAAGTGCGCCCTGAACCTCGCGGCGCGGCGGCGCGGGGAACTGGTGACCGGCCGCAAGCGGACGGTCCCCACCTTCGAGGAAGCGCTGGAGAAGGTCATCGCCGTGCACCGGGCAGGCTGGAAGAGCGGGGGCAGGCAGGAGGAACTCTGGCGCGCGACGCTGCGGGACTACGCGATGCCGAAGCTCGGTCGGAGGCCGGTGCACCGGATCAACACGGCCGACGTGATGGACGTCCTGCTCCCGATCTGGAACGAGAAGCGGGTAACCGCGCGGCGGGTTCGGCACCGGATCTCGGCGGTGATGCGGTGGGCGGTGGCGCAGGGCTACCGGGAAGACAACCCGGCAGGAGAGGCCATCGGCGCGGCGCTGCCCAAGAACGGGGTGCAGGTGCGCCATCTCCCCGCGCTCGCGTATGCGGAGGTCGCCGGTGCCCTCGAAACCGTGCGCGGGTCGGGTGCCGATCCCGGGACGGTGCTGGCGTTCGAGTTCCTGGTGCTGACGGCGTGCCGGAGCGGCGAGGTGCGCGGTGCACTGTGGAAGGAGATTGACATCGAGGCGCGCGAGTGGCGGATCCCGGCCGAGCGGATGAAGACGAAGCGTGAGCACCGGATTCCGCTGTCCACACGCGCCCTCGCGGTGCTCCGTGAGGCTCGGGAGTTGGCGGACGGCTCGGGGCTGGTGTTCCCCTCGGCGAAGGGCCGGCCGCTTCCCGAGGTGGCGATGCCGACGATGATCCGGAAGCTCGGAATCGGGGCGGTGCCGCACGGGTTCCGGTCGAGCTTCCGGGACTGGGCGGCGGAGTGTTCGGACGCGCCGCGGGAGGTGTGCGAGTTGGCGCTGGCGCATGTGAACACGAACGCCATCGAGGCGGCCTACCGGCGGACGGACCTGTTCGAGCGGCGGCGGGCGCTCATGGAGTCGTGGAGCGCGTTCCTAGCCCGGAGCGGTGTCCCGGCTTGAAGGATGTTGGCGCAGTCGGCTACCGTCGGGGTGTCGGCTGGCTATGCCAATCGCTGGATCATCGATGGTGGCCCTCCCCGTGGCGTTTGTCCGCAGCCGCCGGAATCTGACCCACGTATCTGAGAAGAATCACAGCGAGACATCCCCCGCAGTGCCGCACCGAGAGCAGGTTCCCGAACGTCGGATTCCCGCCCGCGTCACCTGGGATCACTACTTCCAGGCACTGAAAGCACGCGACCGGTGGTGGAGGCACGAGACACGCAATCGGCCTTCGCAATTCTCGGTTCTGCGACCAGGCCACAGCTGGGTTGGTTTGATCGCGAACCTCCATGACCTCGTGCGGAAGGAGTGGTCCGATTTCAGCGAATCCGATCAGAGGCACCTTCTCGGACTAGCGCAGGAGGGGGAGGAGCACTGGATGCTCTTGGGTCACATGAGGGACCGTGCGCGGGGGGTGGTGTTCGACGAACGCTCGACCCGCGAGAGAATCGAGAACTGCGTGAAACGGGTTATTGATGCGGCGGACTGGGAGTTCCCAAGGGTCGCGATGGAGTCGTACGTCGAAATGCGGTTAGTCGACAACGTTGGACCCGGTGTCGCCACCCGGCTACTCGCCGTCGCGCGGCCCGATCGCATCGTTTCGCTCAACGACGGGTGCGCTGCGGGACTGGCAGAGTTCGCACGCTTGGCGCCCACCACCCTCACGCAAAAACCGGAGAACTACGAGAAGCTGCTGCGGTTCATTTACGCGCAGCCGTGGTTCCGCGCATCCGAGCCCGTATGCGGCAGCGAACGCGAGAGGGAAGCCTGGTCCATGCGGGTCGCTCTGCTCGATTGTTTCGTTTACCGGGGGTAGCCCACCGCGCTAGCAGGTTCCGATTCCTGCACCGCGCTCGACGTGACGTTTAGGATGCGGCCGGCATGGTGAAGGCCGACCTCATCAAGCGGGCGATGGAGACGACGACTCGGGATTCTCTCGCCGCGCGGGACGCGGTGCACGCGGTGTTCGAATCCGTTGCTTCCGCGCTGGTGCGCGGCGACCGTGTGGTGCTCCGCCGGTTTGGGGTGTTCCACGCCGCCCCCCGCAAGACAGGTGTGGCCCGGAATCCTCGGACCGGCGAGCCGGCGGGCATTCCCCGCGGACGGGTGGTGCGGTTCCGCGCCGCGAAGGATCTTCGCAACCTCCCCGGCAGTAGTTGAAGAGAGCGGGGCTCCCGCGCGAAGACCGGACGGCTGGTCGTTACCAGCCTGTTCCTGCCGGGTCCATCATGTTCCGCAGAGTGTCCTGATGTTCCGTTATAAGCGCCTCATTCGTCAACGGGTTATGGCGCTATACTGTTCCGTCCCGGAACCACCTGCCGGCGCTCGGAGCTGTTCGAGCGGCGGCGGGTGCTTATGGAGCAATGGAGCGCATTCCTGGCGGAGCAGGCCGCGGACTTCCGTCCCGGCTTTCCGGATCGACAGTCCCGAGTTTCCCGATCCCGGTGCGGTTTCCGTCGTCGTTCGAGGCCCCGGGATGGTTCCCATTTCCGGCCGCTGGCTCACCTGCTAAGGCAGGTGGGCCAGCATACCCATTGTGTACACAATGGGGCTGGCGAGGGGGCGCCGCGCCCCCCTTCGAACCCCCGGCCCACCGCGCCGCTGCCGGAGCAGCGCACGGACGGGGAGCGCCGCCCCCCGAACCCCCGGCCCACCGCGCCGCTGCCGGAGCAGCGCGCGGACGGGGAGCGCCGCCCCCCGAACCCCCGGCCCACCGCGCCGCCCGCGGAGCCGCGCGCCGACCGGGTGCGCCGCCCCCCAAACCCCCCGCCCACCCCCCCCCGGCCGGCGCAGCCCACGGCCGGGGGGCGCCAC
>JAJDVI010000003.1 GCA_022826195.1 Acidobacteriota bacterium | reverse complement strand
GGGGGGGGTGTGTGGGGGGGGGGGGGTGGGGGGTGGGGGGGGCGGGGGGCGGGGGTGGGGGTGTGGTGGGGGGGGTGGGGGGGGGGTGGGTGGGGGGGGGGGGGGGGGCCGTTGCCGTGGCGCTGCCGCTGCACGTCATTCCTTCTAAGATGGGGGGTCCATGAAGAAGGTGGTTCTCGGGGTTACCGGGTGTATCGGGGCGTACAAGGCTCCGGACCTCGTGCGCGCCCTCAGGAAGCGCGACCTGCGGGTGCAGGTGATCCTCACCCGGGCCGCGCGCGAGTTCGTCTCGCCGCTCTCCCTGGCGACCGTTTCCGGGGAGCCGGTCCTCGAGCACCTGTTTCCCGACGCCGGGCCCGGGGAAACGGCGGATGAGGGGCCGGACCCGGCGGGCGGGGTGCGGCACATCTCGCTCACCGAGGAGACCGACGTCTTCCTGGTGGCCCCGGCCACCGCTCACGTCATCGCCCGGATGGCCCTCGGGCTCGCCGACGACTTCCTCACCACCTTCCATCTCGCCGTCCGGGCGCCGATCCTGATTGCGCCCGCGATGAACACGAACATGCTCACGCACGAGGCGACCCGGGGGCACCTCCGGACGCTTCGCGAGCGGGGCGCGACCATCATCGAGCCGGGGGAGGGGGAGCTCGCGTGCGGCTGGCTCGGGCCGGGCCGCCTCGCGGAGATTCCCGACATCGTGGAGGCGGTCGGGCAGACCCTGGAAGAGACGGCAACCCGGCAGGACCTGGCGGACCGGAAGGTCGTGGTCGCCGCGGGGCCGACCCGTGAGCCGATCGATCCGGTGCGGTACCTGACGAACCGCTCGTCCGGCCGGATGGGCTTCGAGCTGGCGGAGGTCGCCGCCGCCCGCGGCGCGGAGGTCACCCTGGTCCTCGGGCCGACCGACCTCGAACCTCCACCGGGCCAGGAGGTGGTTCGCGTGGAAACCGCGCGGGAGATGCGCGATCGGATGTTCGCCGCCGCCCCCGAGGCCGACGCGGTGATCATGGCGGCGGCGGTCGCCGACTTCCGGCCGGCGCACAACTCCGGTTCCAAGCTCAAGTCCACCGGTCTCCGCCGCGAGAACGCCACCTCCTCCCTGGCGCTCGTCGCGAACCCGGACATCCTCGGCGAGCTCGGCGCCGCCCGGGCCACGAACTCCGGTTCGGGCCCGGCGGTGCTGGTCGGCTTCGCGGCCGAGACCGGCGAGCCGGAGGGCGAGTCGATCCGGAAGCTCACGGAAAAGCAGTGCGACCTGATCGTCGGCAACCAGGTGGGTCAGGGGCGGGTGTTCGGCCTCGACTCCACCCAGGCGGTGCTGGTCGAGAGCCACGACGGGAATTCCCCCTCCGTGAGCCGCCGGGACCCCGAATCGAAGCGCTCGCTCGCGGACGCCGTCTGCGACGTCATCGTCCGGCGGCTTGGAACGCCGGTCTCCGACCGGCATCGCCGAGCGCAGCGAGGCGAAACGCAGTAGTCGATTCCAGTCGTGACCCCGGGACCGGACGCCGATCTCCGCGCCCAGCTCGCCGCCCGCCTGCGGCTCCTCCAGGGGTTCACCGACTTCCTGCCGGGTCCGCCGCTTCCGCCGCCGCCCGCCGAAACCCTGGCGGCGATCTCGGCGGACCTCGACGGATGCACCCGCTGCCGGCTGTCCGAGAAGCGAAACACCATCGTGTTCGGGGTCGGCCGGCCCGACGCCGACCTCATGTTCATCGGGGAAGGCCCGGGCAGGGACGAAGACCGGCAGGGCGAGCCGTTCGTGGGCCGCGCCGGCAGGTTGCTGAACGAGATGATCGAGAAGTGCTTCCAGCGGCGGCGGGCCGACGTCTACATCACGAACATCGTGAAGTGCCGGCCGCCGGACAACCGGAATCCGGAGGCGGACGAGGTCGCCACCTGCCTGCCGTTCCTGAAACGGCAGATCGCTTCGGTCCGCCCCCGGGTCATCTGTCTGCTCGGCAGCGTCGCCGTCAAGGCGCTCTTCCCGGGCGCCCGGGGGATCGGCGCGGCTCGGGGCGCCGTGTGGGAGTTCGCCGGGACCCCGGTGGTGCCCACCTTCCATCCGGCCTACCTGCTGCGCGCGGAGGGGGAGCGGCTGCAGCAGTTGAAGCGGCAGGTGCTGGACGACGCGCGGACCGCGCTGGAGATCCTGGGGCGGCCGGGTTGAAACGGCCGGCGGTCCCGTCTGCATTGATCGCCGTCGAGGTCGCGGTGCCGCGTCCGGTGCCCGCCACGTACACCTACGAAGCGCCGCGAGCGCTGCTCCAGCCCGGCGAGACCACGCTGCCACCCGGCACCCGGGTGCGGGTCCCCTTCGGCCCCGGCGAACTCACCGGCGTGGTCCTCGGTCCCGGCGCGCCGCCTCCGGCGGAGCGCGGAGCGAAGCGGAAGGTCGTCCTCAAGACCGTCCGCTCGCGCTTCGACGATCCGCTGCCGCCGCTCCCCGAAGACCTCCTCGCCCTGGCGCGCCGCCTCGCCGAGGTGACGGTCGCCCCGCTCGGCCTCGTCCTCAGGGCGATGCTCCCGGCCTCGGCGCCCCCCGGCCGGACGCTCCGGACCGCGGTGATCACCGCGGAGGGTTCCGCGCGCCTCCGGGAACCCGACGACCGGACCGCCGGAGATCCGGCACGCGCGTTGCCGCGGCTGAGCGAGGACGACCGGCGCATCCTCACCCTGCTGGCGGTCTCCCGCGGCGCGGTCCCGCTGGTCCGCATCCGCCGCGAACTCGACCTCTCCCCGGGGCGGAGCTTCGCCCGCCTCGAACGCGAGGGGTTTCTCGCCATCGGCGCCGAGCGGGTCACTCCCGAGTCCGCAGACCCCGGCGGCTCCGCGGGTCCCGAAGGCCGGCCGCCGTCGCGCCCTCCGGCGCTCACCGCGCCCCAGCGGGACGCCGCGCGCGCCCTCCGGGACGCCCTCGAAGCGCGCGCCTTCGGCGCCTTCCTCCTCGACGGGGTCACCGGCAGCGGGAAGACCGAGGTCTATTTCCAGGCGATCGCCGCCTGCCTGGACACGGGCCGCAGCGCGCTGCTGCTGGTTCCCGAGATCGCGCTCGCCTCCCAGCAGGAAGCGCTCCTCCGGGCCCGCTTCGGGCCGGACATCGCCGTGTTCCACAGCGGGCTCGGCGCCGCCGAGCGCCGCGCCGCCTTCTGGCGCATCCGGAGAGGCGAGGCGCGCATCGTCCTCGGCGCCCGCTCCGCGGTGCTCGCCCCCGTCCGCGACCTCGGGCTGGTGATCCTCGACGAGGAGCACGACGCCGCCTACAAGCAGGACGAGGCGCCCCGCTACCACGCCCGCCAGGCCGCCTGGCTCCGCGCCCGCGCCGCCGGCGCGGTGATGGTGCTCGGTTCGGCCACTCCCTCGCTCGAGGCGGCGCACGCCGCGGAGCGGAAAGCGCTCACCCGGCTCCGGCTCCCGCACCGCATCGCGGGCCGCGCGCTGCCCGAGGTGCAGATCGTGGACATGCGCCCGCTGCTGCGCGCGTACTACAAGGATCCGGCCCGGAACGCCGGACGGGGGCCGCTGATCCTCGCCCCCGCGCTCGAGACCGCGCTCCGGGAGACCGTCGCCGCCGGCCGGCAGGCGCTCGTGCTCCTGAACCGGCGCGGCTACGGAGGCCGGATGGGCTGCCTCCGCTGCGGGGAGATCATCGAATGCCGCCGCTGCGGCGTCGCCTTCACCCTGCACCGGCGCGGCAGCCTCGCCGTCTGCCACGCCTGCGGGAGGGGCATGGCCCCTCCCGAGGACTGTCCGGGCTGCGGCGGCGACGTGCTGCGGTCGGAGGGTTTCGGGACCGAACGCGTGGAGGAAGAGGTCTCCCGCCTGCTGCCGGACGTCCGGGTGGCGCGTTTCGACCGCGACACCACCCGCGCCCGCGGCAGCCACGCGCGGACGCTCGACGCGTTCCGGGAGGGAGCGATCCGGGTGCTGGTGGGGACCCAGATGATCGCCAAGGGGCACGACTTCCCCGCGGTCACCCTCGTCGGGGTGGTGGCCGCCGACGGCGGGCTCGGGGCGCCGGATTTCCGGGCCGCCGAGCGCACGTTCCAGCTCCTGACCCAGGTCGCCGGGCGGGCCGGCCGGGGAGAGGACCCCGGACGGGTCGTCGTCCAGACGATGAAGCCGGACCACTACGCGGTCGCCGCCGCCGCCCGCCAGGACTACCCCGCGTTCGCCGCCGTCGAAGCGGAGATGCGGCGCCGCTTCCGCTACCCGCCGTTCGTCCGGCTGACAAGCCTTACGGTCAGCGCCCGCTCCTCCCGGAAGGCCGAGGAGGCGGCCTCCGCGCTCGCCCGGAAGATCGTCACCCCGGACGCTCCCGAATCGGTCGAGGTCGTCGGCCCGGCGCCCGCTCCGGGGCCCCGGCCGGAGGGGTTCTGGCGCTGGCAGATGCTCGTCAGGACGGCCCCCGCGGCGCACCCGGGGCTGCGGCGGCGTCTTCGGCGCCTGCTCGAGTCTCCGGCCCTTGCCCGCGGGCTTACCATCAACGACGATCCCTAGGACAATGTCCCCTCCCTCCCGGCTGCCGGCGTTAAGGAACGGCGAACCCTACCGGGAGTCAAACCCTTGGCCGGAGTGTGACAAGCGACTCGGAACGCCCGGCGACGATCGGCAAATTACAGCTTCGTTACACCACGCTCCCACAGCCGTTTCGTGTTGAGAATGGCATGCGACCGGCGTGTTGCGTTTCGCGTACCATGCGACTGCGATGGTGAAGATCGACCTCATCAATCGGGCGATGGCGGCGACGGACTTGTCGGCGCAGGACGCCCGCGATGCCGTGGAGGCATTGTTCGAAGGTCTGCGAGTGGGTCTGGAGAGGGGGAACCGCGTCGTCCTGCGACGGTTCGGCGTCTTCCACGCCGCGCCCCGCAAGACCGGAGTGGCGCGCAACCCACGCACCGGCGAACCGGTCGGGATCCCGCGGGGGCGCGTGGTCCGCTTCCGTCCCGGACAGAGTCTCCGCAACATTTCGTAGCGCCGGCGTTCCGCCGCCGCGCGCGTTTCTCACGGGCGCGGAGTGTGCGCGCCGTTAGCTCCGCATGAAGGTCGTAGCGCTGTTCGGGCGGCCGAACGTGGGGAAGTCCACCCTGTTCAACCGCATCGTCGGCGGCCGGCCCGCCATCGTCCACGCGCGGCCGGGATCCACCCGCGACGGCCGGCTGGAGCCGGTGGAGTGGCGCGGCGTCGGCTTCCGGCTCCACGACACCGGCGGGGCGGGGGCGCCGGACGCCTCGCCCTTCGCGCGCGAGATCCGGGCCCTCGCCGAGCGCACGGCGGCGCGGAGCGACGCCGTCGTGTTCCTGGCGGACGCCCGCGCGGGCCTGACGCTCGCCGACGAGGAGCTCGCCGACGGTCTCCGCCGGCAGAAGGACCGGCCTCCGGTGGTGCTGGTCGCGAACAAGGCCGAGGGCGTGCACGAAGCGGCGGCCGCCGAGTTTCACGCCCTCGGGCTCGGGGAGCCGCTCCCGATCTCCGCCGAGCACGGGCTCGGGATCGCCGAGGTGCTCGACCGCGTCGTCGAGATCCTCGAGCCGGATCTCGGCCGGGCGGTGGCGCCCGAGGAATCCGCGGAGGACGGGGACGCGCTCCGCATCGCGATCGTGGGGCGCGCGAACGTGGGGAAGTCCACCCTGTTGAACCGCTTCTGCGGCTTCGAGCGGGCCCTGGTCTCGGCGGTGGCCGGCACCACCCGCGACCCGGTGGACGAGCGCATCGCGGTCGCCGGCCGCGAGGTGGTGCTCGTGGACACCGCCGGGATCCGGCGCGGCGCCCGCCGCCGGTCGGTGGACGCCTTCGAGGAGGCCGACGCGCTCGCGGTCCTGATGTCGGAGAAGGCGATCCGCCGGGCGCGGGTGTCCCTCTTAATTACTGATGCGGTGAAAGGGCCCACCGCCCGGGACGCCCAGATCGCCCGGCTGATCGAGGAAGCCGGCTGCTCGGTGGTGATCCTCCTGAACCGCTGGGACCTCGTGACCTCCCGGGCGGCGCGCTGGGCCGAGCTCCGGCTCGACGTGCGGGAGCGGCTCCGGCACATCGGCCACGCCCCCATCCTCCGGATGTCGGCCCTGACCGGGCAGGGAACGGCGGCGATCTGGAAGTCGGTCTTCCGCGTCGCGGCGGAGGGGAGCCGGCGGATCCCTACCCCGGAGGTGAACCGCTTCCTCGCGCGCGCCTCGGAACGCTTCGCGCCCCGTTCGCGCCGGGGCAAGGAGGTGAAGCTGCTCTACGGCTTCCAGTCGGGAGTGGCGCCGCCCCGGTTCCGGGTGTTCACGAACTGCCCCCGCGCGGACATCCTGCCCTCCTACCCCCGCTTCCTGGTCGGCGAGCTGCGCCGCCGCTACGGCTTTGCCGGAACCCCGGTCCGGCTCACGCTGGAATACAAGA
The DNA here is from genome assembly GCA_022826195.1 of Acidobacteriota bacterium. Lineage (GTDB taxonomy): Bacteria > Acidobacteriota > Vicinamibacteria > Marinacidobacterales > Marinacidobacteraceae > Marinacidobacterium. The sequence goes on along the minus strand of JAJDVI010000003.1, from coordinate 983 downwards.
AGAAACTGTCCCGGTAGGGCTCCCGGGGCTGCCCTACAATTCGTGACGCCGCTTCGCTCCCACCTGGGAGACGCGGCGCAACGGGGTTCCACATTGAACAAGGCGGATCTGGCGGAGGCCGTCCGGACCTTCCACGGCGGCATGACCGGGGCCGAGGCGCTCCGGATCGTGGACACCATCTTCCGGAGCGCGGCGGACGGGCTGGCCACGGGCAACCCGCTGCGGATCCGGCGCTTCGGGTCGCTCGAGGTGCGCTCGCGCCGTCCCCGGCGGGGAGGCGACCCCCGGACCGGGCGGGTCTTCGTTGCTGCGGCCCACCGGACGCCCTTCTTCCGTCCCGCCCGCGGGCTGCTCCAGAGTCTGCAGAACTGATGGCGGCCAGGGACGGCGGGCTCCAGATCCCGAACAAGCTCTACTTCCGGATCGGCGAGGTCAGCGAGATCACCGGGGTGCAGCCGTACACGCTGCGGCACTGGGAGATGGAGTTCCCGACGCTGAGTCCGAAGAAGAACGATTCGGGACAGCGCCTCTACCGCAAGGAAGACATCGAGATGGTGCACACCATCCAGCGCCTGCTGCACAGCGAGGGGTACACCACCGCCGGCGCCCGGCGGCTGCTCAGCGCGAAGAGCGGCAAACGCGCCCGGCCGGTCGCGCCGCAGCCGCCGCCCGAGCCGAAGCCCGAGCCGGCCTCCGTCTCCCCCGAGGTTTTGAAGGAAGTGCGGCAGGCGCTGGAGCTGATGGAGCGAAACGACAAGCTCCTCGCCAGCCTCGACGACTAAAATCCGCCCCGACCCGTCGGGACGTGGCGCAGTCTGGTAGCGCACTTGCTTGGGGTGCAAGTGGTCGTCGGTTCAAATCCGGCCGTCCCGACCACCAGAGCGCGTACGGCCTGGAACGCCGGTCTCCAGACCGGCACCGCGGTGCTCCGCACCGCGCACGTCGTGACGGACCCCCATCCGCCGGGATGGCGCAACGGCTTG
>JAJDVI010000041.1 GCA_022826195.1 Acidobacteriota bacterium | reverse complement strand
GGCCGGGGGTTCGAAGGGGAGCGCAGCGTCCCCTCGCCAGCCAAGTGTGTACGCACACTGGGTAGGCTGGCCCAACCGCCGTAGCAGGTGGCCAGCCCCAGTGTTCAACACTGGGTCGGCTGGCTCTCTCTGCCTTGGCAGGTGAGCCAGGCGCCGCGCCGCCACCCGCGGGAACCCGGGATCGTCGGTCCGGAACGGCGGGATCGAGGTGCAAGCCTACGCCGCGAGGAACGCGGCCCATTGCTCCATGAGCGCCCGCCGCCGCTCGAACAGATCCGTGCGCCGGTAGGCCGCCTCGATGGCGTTCGTGTTCACGTGAGCCAGCGCCAGCTCGCAGACTTCCCGAGGAGCGTCGGAGCACTCCGCCGCCCAGTCACGGAAGCTCGAGCGGAACCCGTGCGGCACCGCACCGATCCCGAGTTGGCGGACCAGCGCCGAGATCGCCACCTCGGACAGCGGGCCGCCGCGGGCCGAAGGGAACACCAACCGGGAGCCGTCCGCGAACTCTCGCGCCTCGCGGAGCACCGCGAGCGCGCGTGTGGACAGTGGCACCCGGTGTTCCCGATCCGTCTTCATCCGCTCGGGCGGGATGCGCCATTCCCGGCCCGCAAGGTCCATCTCCTTCCACTGCGCGCCGCGAACCTCGCCGCTCCGGCACGCCGTCAGCACCAGGAACTCGAAGGCCAGCACCGTCGCCGGATGCGCCCCGGACCCCCGCACGACCTCGACGGCGCCGGCCACCTCCGCATACGGCAGGGCGGGATGGTGCCGGGGCCGGACGCCGTTCCTGGGCAGCGCCGCGCCGATGGCGTCTCCGGCCGGGTTGTCCTCCCGGTGGCCCTGGGCCACCGCCCAGCGCATCACGGCGGAGATCCGACGCCGAACCCGCTGCGCCGTCACCCGCTTCTCGTTCCAGATCGGCTGCAGGACCGCCATCACGTCCGAGGTGCGGATCCGGTTCACCGGGAGCCCCCCGAGCCTCGGCATCGCGTAGTCCCGGAGAGTCGAGCGCCAGAGCTTCTCCTGCCGCCCGCCGCCCTTCCAGCCGGCCCGGTGCACCGCGATCACCTTCTCCACGGCCTCGGCGAAGGTGGGGACCGTCCGCCGGCGGCCGGTCACGAGCTCGCCGCGCTGCCGCGCCACGAGGTTGAGGACGCACTTCTGGCGCGCCGCGGCGAGGCTGACGTGGGGCCAGGTCCCGAGTCCGAGGTTGCGGACACGTCCGTCCACCGTGATGCGCTGACGCCAGGACTTCGAGAGCTGGCCGCGGGCGATCCGCCTCACCCGGAGGGAGAGACCGCCGGAGCCGCGGCCGTCGCCGTAGCATCCGGGTTCCCGGATGGTCTCGACGAATCTCGCGGAGAGTCGGTAGGGTCGTTCGGTCATGGATGTTCGTTCCTGCGGGGACCGTGTGGGGGACACGAAGAGGGCGGGAACGAGGGAGTTTGCGGTGTTCCGGTGAGGAACAGTATAGCACCGTAACCCGTTGAATAACGGTAGCCATAGCGGAACGTCAGGGCACTCTGCGGAACCTTGTGGAACCGGCAGACTGCGGCCCTGCGGTCCGCGTGCCGGCTGAAGCCGGCGGTCCAAGCCGTTGCGCCGGTTACTCCTGCCGTTGGAAGATGAGGTCGCGGACCCGGGTGCCGGTTACGGTGAAGCCGGTGATGCGGGCCGCGTTGTCGCGGAGGAAGCGGACCTCGGGGAGGAACCACTGGTCGCCCCGGAAGGTGTCGGCGGCGGTCGGTGAGAGGATGCTGGGGTCGTTGCGCCAGTGGGTGGCCACGAGACGGCCCTCCGCGTCGACCTGGAGGTCGAAGGTGCTGTCGAGTTCGGGGCTGCGGTAGCTGCCCGCGTACTGCTGCAACTGGGCGGCGGTCAGTGCGGGGCCCTCGGGGTTGGGGTCGGGTGTGGAAGCCTCCGGCGCGGGATCCATGAGGTCGCCGATGAAGACCGCGGCCACCCGGCGCGCCCGGCCGGCGGGATTGCAGTCGGCGACGTTGCAGAAGACGGCGATGGAGAGGTTCTGCTCCGGGAAGCGCACGAAGTTGGTGCGGTAACCCACCCACGAACCGCCGTGACCGAAGGTCGGTAGGCCCCGGTAGTCCGCCACCGAGAGGCCGTGCGCGTAGTCCAAACTCTCGCCGTTCGTCAGCACCCCCGGCTGCACCATCGTGCGGAGCATCGCCTCGCCGCCGACCTGCCCGGTCTCATAGTTGCGCATCCAGCGGATGAAGTCGTCCATGGTGGTGTGCAGCGACGAGGACGCCAGCGCGGTGAGCTGGTTGGGCATGCGGCGGAAGCCCTCGCCGCCTTCGACCGGCGCGTAGGACTCCGCCCGGCCGGGCACGACCTCGAGGTAGTCGTCCGAGAAGTGGGTGCGGGTCATCCCGAGGGGCCCGAAGATCCGCGACTCGGCGTACTCGCGGAAGGTCATCCCCGACTGCACCTCGATCAAGCGCGCCAGCAGGTTGTAGCCGGTGTTCGAGTAGGCGTACTCCGAGCCGGGCGGGAAGTTGATCGCCTGCTGGCGGTGCAGCATCCGCAGAATCTTCTCGAACGAGATGACGTCGGTGAAGCCGATCCCGCCGAGCGCCATCGTGTGCGGCCAGTCGCGAATCCCGCTCGTGTGGTGGATCAGGTGGCGCGCCGTGATGACCGCGCCGAAGTCGGGCAGTTCGGGGACGGCGCCGCGCACGTCCGCATCGAGGTCGAGGTTGCCTTCGGATTCGAGAAGGAGAGCGGCTAGGGCGCCGAACTGCTTCGAGATCGACGCGATGTCGAAGACCGTTTCCAGCGTGATGGGAACGCCGTGGTCGAGGTGCGCCGTGCCGTAGCCGGCGCGGTGGACCACCTCGCCGTTCCACACGACCCCCACCGCCGCGCCGGGCCGGTCGCCCTGAAGGTCGGCGAAGATCGCGTCGACTTCGGGACTCGTCGGACCGCCGGACCCGACCGCGGGAGGTCCGCAGGCAGGGAGGATCAGCAGGCTGAGCGCGGCCGCGGCGGCTTGCGCGATCGAGGTTCTCCGCTTCATGGCTTCGTTCCCTTCCCGTCGGGCTTCCCGGCTTCGTTTACTGTCTTTCCGACGACTCCCGAAGATACCCCACCGAAACAGGAGGATCGCGCGATGAAGCACCTGACCTGGCTGGCCGCCGCCCTCGCCCTGGCGCTCGCCGCGTGCGGCGTTCCCGCGACCGACGCCCCGGAGGAAGCCGAGCCCGCCGGGGAAGGCGTCTTCGCCACCATCGCCCCGTTCGGGAGCTACGGCCACGTCCACGACGCCGACAACGTCGAGGCCATGCGGCCGCGGGTCATGGGCACGCACGGGGTGATCTCTTCCGGGCACTACCTGGCCACCCAGGCCGGCTACGACGTGCTCAAGAGCGGGGGCAACGCGTTCGACGCCGGGGTGGCCGCGGGGATGGCGCTCAAGGTCGTCAAGATGGACTACGCGGGATGGACCGGGGTCGCGCCGCTCCTCGTCTACAGCGCCGCCGAGGACCGCGTGCTCACCCGGCTCGGGGCGGGGACCTCGCCCGCGCTCGCCACCCTCGACTACTTCCTCGAGCACGGCAAGTCGCCCATCAACAACGCGCTGATCCCGGCGGACGTGGACGTCTGGCTCGCGGCGCTCGACCGCTTCGGCACCATCAGCTTCAGCGAGGCCGCCGAGCCGGCGCTGCGCATCGCGGAGGAGGGCTACCACCTCTACAAGATGCAGAAGCGGATGATCGAGGACCACCAGGACGGCATCGTCGCGTTTCCCTACAACCGCGACTTCTGGTTCCCGAACGGGGTCGGCGAGCAGCGGCTCGGCGACCTCATGGTGAACGCCGACCTGGGACGGCTCATCCGCCACCTGATGGAGGCCGAGCGGCAGGCGCTGGCGGCGGGAGGAGGCCGTTCGGACGGAATCCGCGCCGCCCGGGACGCCTTCTACAAGGGCGAGCCGGCGCGCGCCGTCGACCGTTTCTTCCGCGAGCAGGAGGGCATCGTCCGCTACGAGGACCTCGCGAACTACGAGAGCCGCTGGGAGGAGCCTCTCGCAACCAGCTTCCACGGTTACGACGTCCATGCCGCCGCCGGCTGGAGCCAGGGGCCGCGCATCATCCTGATGCTCAACATGCTGGAGAACTACGACCTGCCGGCTCTCGGCTACAACACGCCGGCATACATCCACCTCGTCTCCCAGGTGATCAACCTGGCGATCGCGGATGCCCACAAGTACGTCGCGGATCCGGATTTCGCGCCTCCTCCGGAGAACCTCTACGGGAAGGACTACGCACGCCAGCGCATCGCGCTCATCGATGAGGCGAGGGCGTTTCAGGACATGCCCCCGTGGGGAGACCCGGAGCGGATGGCGGCGGTGGCGGACGACGCGCCGGCGAGCTTCGTGGAGCCGATGACGACCGGCGCCGACGCGCGGCGCCCGGGGTCCGGCGATGCCGATCAGGTAGCCGACTACGGGGACACCTCGTCCCTGAACGTCATGGACGGGGAGGGCAACGTGTTCTCCCTCACCGAGAGCGACGGCCACACCTCCACCCCCATGATCCCGGGATGGGGATTCGGGCTCGGCGGGCGGATGTACCAGTTCAACCTGGACCCCGGGCTGGCCAACGTGATGGCGCCCGGCAAGCGTCCCCGCAACACCAACTCTCCCCTGCTGGTGATGAAGGACGGCCAGCCGTTCATGGGGCTCTCCACCCCCGGCGGCGACCAGCAGTTGCAGTCGCTGCTGCAGGTCTTCCTGAACGTGGTGGTGTGGGGGATGTCCCCGGAGCAGGCGCTCGACCAGCCCCGTTTCGGCAGCTTCAACTTCCCGGGCACCGGGAGCGAGGTGAACGAAAACCCCGCCGTCATCAACATCGAGGAGCGGATCCCGGCCGCGACGGCCGACGCGCTCCGGGCGATGGGCCACGACGTGCGCCCGTGGGGCCGCTGGAACTGGCGCGCCTGCGCTCCCACGGTCACCTGGCGCGACCCGGAAACGGGGTTGATGATCGCGGCGGGGGACGTGCGGCGGGAGACCGCGTCGCTCGGATTCTGAAGGGGACGTCCTTCGTCTAGTCTCCCCGTCTCATGAGCCCACCCGGGAGCCTGTTCGGCGCTCCGCCAACCCCGCCGCCGGAACCCGCCGCCGACGTGGAACCGGCGGTGCCGGATCCCGGTGGTGACGGACCGGTCGAGCCGGAGTCCGCCACGGACACTGCCTCCGCGGCCGACGCGCCCGCGGGCGAGCCGGAACGTCCGGCGCCCGCCGCCACCCCGGCCGAGCCGACGGCGGGCGCCGACGACTACCAGGTGTTGGCGCTCCGTTACCGCCCCCAGACCTTCTCCGATCTGGTCGGCCAGGAGGCGATCGCCCGCACTCTCCAGAACGCGATCCGGAAGAACCGGATCTGGCACGCGTTCCTCTTCGCCGGGCCGCGCGGCGTCGGGAAGACGACCACGGCCCGCATCCTCGCGAAGGCGCTCAACTGTGCGTCGAACGAAGGGCCAACCCCGGAACCCTGTGGAGACTGCCCGTCCTGCCGCGAGATCGCCGGCGGCTACTCGCGGGACGTGCCCGAGATCGACGGCGCCAGCAACAACAGCGTGGAAAAAGCCCGCGAGATCATCGAGACCGCGCACTACACCCCCTCGCGCGACCGGTACAAGATCTTCCTGGTGGACGAGGTCCACATGCTGAGCGGCGGCGCCTTCAACGCGCTCCTCAAGACGCTCGAGGAACCCCCCTCCCACGTCAAGTTCATCTTCGCCACCACCGAGATCCACCGGATCCCGGACACCATCCTCTCGCGCTGTCAGGAGTTCGAGTTCCGCGCCGTGACGCAACGCGTCGTGGCCGAGCGCCTCAGGCACATCGTGGACGACCAGGGGTTCGAGGTCGCCCCCGAGGCGCTGGCCCAGATCGCCCGCTTCGGGCAGGGGAGTCTCCGGGACGCCCTCTCGGCGCTGGACCAGGTGATCGCCGCGGTGGACGGCGCGGTCACGGCCGCGGACGTCAGCGAGGTGATCGGGGTACCGGACGTGCAGATCTGCCGCCGCGCCGCCACCGCGATCGTCGAGGGGGACCGCCGGGCGGTCTTCGAGATCGTCGAGGAACTGGTGAGCGAGGGGCGCGACCTGAAGCACTTCGTGACGCTGCTCATGCACTACCTGCGGGACCTGACCGTGGTGCGGGCGGCGCCCGACCGTCCCGACCTGCTGGAGTGGCCGCAGGAGCAGGAGCGGCTCGCCGAGTTCGCCGGCCGGTTCAGCGAGGAGGACCTGCTCCGCAGCCTGGATGTCCTGACGAAGATCGAGGAAGGATTGCGCTGGTCCCCCGAACCCAGGTTCCACCTGGAGATGGCGCTCCTGAGGCTGGTGGAGATGCCACGCCTGGCCGCGTTCGACCGCCTCCTCAAGCAGCTCGACCAGCCGGAGGCCAGGGGGCCGGCGCCCGCCGGCGGCGGAAACGGTCCGCCTCCCGCCAAGCCGCGGCTGCCCGATCCCCCACCCCCGCCCGAAGCCGCCGCGGCGTCGGAGGACTCCGGCGGCAGTCGGCTCCTCGATCTGGATCCACCCCCGATCATCAAGGAGTACCAGGAGACGTTCGGAGGCACTATCGTTTCGGCGAAGGCCCTGCCGGGAGAACCCCCGCCGCAATCGGAACCGTAGGGGCTTTGAACAATTTGTCGCCCGGGACGTCAAGCCCCGGTGCGAAGGAGGAAACGAGCGATGCTCTCGAAGATTCACCAGGTCACCCAGCAGATGGGGCAGCTCCGCAAGCTGAAGCGGCAGATCGAGTCCCTCGAAGGTGAGGGCGCCGCGGGCGGCGGGATGGTCAAGGTGCGGATGAACGGCGCCCGCCAGGTGCGGCGGGTCACGATCGACCCGGATGCGGTCCGTTCCGGTGACGTGGAACTCCTCGAGGACCTCGTGAAGGCGGCGGTGAACGACGCCTCCCGGAAGATCGAGCAGCAGATGCAGGAGAGGCTCGGCTCGCTCGAAGAACTCGGACAGCTCGCCGGCGGCCGATGACCGGCCTCCCGGAACCGCTTTCACGACTCATCGGTGAGTTGAAGCGGCTCCCGGGCATCGGGGAAAAATCCGCCCAGCGGATCGCCTTCCACCTGCTCCAGGGCGGGCCGGAGCGCGCCGCGGCGCTCGGCGCGGCGACGTCCACCCTGCACGAACAGGTCTCCCGTTGCGGGGTCTGCGGCAACTTCACCGACACCCAGCCGTGCGGGTTCTGCCGCAATCCGAGCCGCGGCGACACGATGCTCTGCGTCGTCGAGGATCCGGCGGATATCGCCGCCATCGAGAAGGCGAAGATCTTCAACGGCCGCTACCACGTCCTGGGAGGAGTCACGTTCCCCCCGCAGGGCGATCCCGAGGAGGAGCGCAGCCTGGCCAGCCTGCTGCAGCGCGTCCGCGACGGCCGGTTCGAGGAGGTCATCGTCGCCACGAACCCCACCCACGACGGCGAGGCGGCCGCCGCCTGGCTGGCGCACCTCCTGAAACCTCACGACATCCGGGTGACGCGCATCGGAATCGGCATCCCCATGGGAAGCGAACTGGTCCACACCGACGAGACCACCATGGCGGAGGCCCTCCAGCACCGCAGCACCCTCTAGGCGGCGGCGCCGGCTTGGAACGCCGGTCTCCAGACCGGCACCGCGGCGCCCTTCCACCGGGAGAACTGGCGCGCCGCGCAAGTCGCAGCCTTGAACCACCCGCACGGCACCCGCTGCGCGCAGCGAAGCGGAACCGTGCAGGACTTTGAGGAATCCGTCTACCGGCTGAGGACCGAGATGTGGACGGCCGCACCCTCCAGGGTGAGCGCTTGGCCGGCCCCCTTCTCGCTCGTGTAGTGACGCTCCTGACCGAGCCCGAGCCCGGCTGACCGTTTCGACTCCGCCCGGCTGATGCCCCGGAGGGCGCGCAGGACGCGCTCGGGGGACGGCCAGCCGCGCGCGGTCGGCTCTTCGAGGAGATAGGAGCGCACCAGCGCCGCCCAGTGAGGCTTGAGCAGCTCCGGAGCGCCGAAGATCTCGGCGCCGACGATCCGCGGGCCGTGGGCCACGACGAAACCGCACTGGCCGGGGAGCGGACCCAGACGCACCAGTTCCTCCACCGCGGCGCCTCGGCCTTGATCGCGCCGGAACACCTCGTCGGTATCCACGATTGCGGCCGTCGGTGAACTCGTCCCCATCTGGTCCAGCTCTCCCTCGATCGAGCCCCACACTTCCGACTGGGCGCCGCGCCGGGCGTACGGAGTGCCGGCCTGGGCCGCCACGGCGTCGCGCAGGGTGCGACGCACCCGGCGGGGGGTGTGGGTGGGGGCCGGCCGGAAGTCCCGCCGCCTTCCCCACCGGCCCTGCTCCAGGCAGGTGACGGGGATCTTCACCGTCGCTCCGGCCGCCACCAGCACGCTGACGTTGATGGTGCGGTTCTGTTTTCCCCCTACGAACTGCTCGCCCTCGACGAGCAGCAAGGGCGCTTCCCCTGGGTTGGTCAGCGTGAGATCCCCGACCGACGCGTCGCCCAGTTCGTCGATGACCCGTTCGGCGGTGGGGCCGGTGGCGATCTCGGGCAGCCCGTTTTCCATCAGGTACACCGGGAAGAACGAGATCCCGGCGCGGGTGATCGGACGGCCGATCGCGGCCCCGTCCAGGTTCGGAAAGAAGTGTCCATGGTCCTTGCTCATAGCGCCTCCTTGCGTCTGATTGCGGATTGCGTCTGAGACTAGGGGGCCCCCGGGACAGAACCTGTCAGGTATGGGAGACCTGAGCGCTGTTTTCGCGCTCCCGCGCGGCCCCCACCGGGAGAACTGGCCGCCGGCCGGAGGCCGGCGCTCCGCTGCCACGCGTCACCCGGGCTGCCGGGGTTCCGCCGATGCCCCTCTCCGGGCCGGGCGAGCGGCCGGTTGCGGGGCCTGCAGGCTGCTAAACTCAGCCGCCTTTGTGGCGAGCGCCTTGCCGAATCCACGGTAGCTCAATGGCAGAGCAGCGGACTGTTAATCCGTTGGTTGTAGGTTCAAGTCCTACCCGTGGAGCCAGGCGCTCCACCCTGATGCGGGAGGTTCGATCGGGATGACGCGGGTGTTCCTGGCGGGGCTGGTCTTCGGTCTCGTTGCCGTGCCGGCACTGGCGGAACCTCCTCCCGAGCCCGACGAGAAGCCGACGGCCGCGGTCACGGCGCCCCAGGACGACTCCGACGACGACGCGCCGGTGGTGGACTACACCTTCCGGCTCCGCGGGCGGTTCATCGACAACCTCTCCGACCTCGGGGACGTCACCGTCCAGCGGCTCTCGGTCTGGTCCGACTTCCGGATCGGCGACCGCATCCAGGCGCGCGCCTCCTACGACGTGGGGGCGACCCGGATCCACGACCTCTACGTGCAGTACGACCTCGGCGGCGGGGTGCGGCTCCGGGCCGGCCGCAGCGCTCCGCTCTGGATGGCCGAGTACACCGACGCTCCCTTCGCCTTCCAGATGATCGGCGTTGCGCCCGGCGCCGCGCTGACCCAGATCCGCGAGAACGGCGTCTTCCTGTTCGTGGACCGCGGGGGCTACAGCGGGCGGCTCCACGTGGTGCGGGGGTCCGGCTGGGCGGAGGATCCCAACGGGTTCAAGGACGTGATCGCCGGCGTCGGCCGCAGCTTCGCGGCCCTCGGAGGAAACTGGAAAGTGGACGTGGGTCACTACGAGGGACGCGACGGGACGGGGGACGACCTGATTCCGCGGCGCCAGACCGCCGCGCACCTCGACGGCACGATCGGACCCGACCGGACGTTCCGCAGCGCCGTCTACCAGCGGGACCAGAACGAGCGGAAGCACGTCGGCGGTTTCGCGCGTTTCCGCCAGCGCTTCGCGCCGCGCGTCTGGACCGGGATCGAGCTAGGGGGTGAATCGAACAACGGCTCCCTTGAGGATCCGGGCCACCTGAGTTACGTGCGGATGGGAGTCCGGTACGAGCTTCCCTGGACCCTGACCCACATCGAGGCCGATTACCGGCGGCGGTTCGGGACCATCTCGGACAACGAGGTGTTCGTCAACCTCCAGTGGATCCTGGACTTCCAGAACCCGCGCCGGAACTGACCGACGGCGCCGCGAGCGCGGTTGGAGTTACGCCGTGCGCGGCGCGGAGCGCCGCGGTGCCGGTCTGGAGACCGGCGTTCCAAGCCGTCGCGTCATCCGCGCTGTGCCTACCCCGAGAGGGCCGTCGGGGCGTAGTCCCGGAAGCCGCCCGCGGCGATCAGCGCGGCGACGCCGCCGATGTCAGGGGCGAGGGAGCGGTCCTCGGTATAGGGCGCGGAGATCCCGCGGACGGCGGCGATCGCCTCCTCGAGCGCCCCGGAGCTTTGCGCCGGGCGGTGGAACTCGATTCCCTGCACCGCCGCGAGCAGCTCGATGGCGACGACGTTCTCGAGGTTGTCCAGCATGTCGTGGAGCCGGCGGGCCCCGTGGGTCGCCATGCTGACGTGGTCCTCCTGGTTGGCGGAGGTCGGGATGCTGTCCACGCTCGCCGGATGGGCGAGCCCCTTGTTCTCCGAGGTGAGGGCGGCCGCGGTGATCCCGGCCATCATGAAACCGCTGTTCAGGCCGCTGTCGTGGACCAGGAACGCCGGCAGCCGGCTCAGGTGCGGATCCACCAGCAGGGCGGTGCGCCGCTCCGAGAGCGCCCCGATCTCGGCGATGGCCAGCGCCAGGATGTCGGCGGCGAAGGCCACGGGTTCGGCGTGGAAGTTGCCGCCGGAGAGCACATCGCCCGAGTCTGGAAACACCAGCGGGTTGTCGGTGACCGCGTTCGCCTCGGTCTCGAGGAGCGACGCGGCGTGGCGCAGGTTGTCGAGGCAGGCGCCCATCACCTGCGGCTGACAGCGGATCGAGTAGGGGTCCTGTACCCGGTCGCAATCGAGGTGCGAGGCGCGGATCTCGCTGCCGCGCATCAGATCCCGGAGCACGCCCGCGACCGCGATCTGGCTCAGGTGGCCGCGGATCTCGTGGATGCGCGGATCGAACGGCACGTCGCTGCCCTTGATGGCGTCGGTGGACATCGCGCCGGCGACCAGCGCGGCGGCCAGCACGTTCTCGGTCCGGAACACGGCGGCAAGGGCCAGCGCCGTCGAGACCTGGGTCCCGTTCAGGAGCGCCAGTCCCTCCTTCGGCGCCAGGCGCAACGGCTCGAGTCCGGCCCGGCGGAGCGCTTCGGTGGCGCTCAGGGAGTCCTTTCCGATCCGGGCTTCGCCCTCGCCGATGAGCACGCCGGCGAGGTGCGCCAGCGGCGCGAGGTCTCCCGACGCCCCGACGGAGCCCTGAGCCGGAATCCGGGGGTGGACCCCGTGTTCGAGCAGCGCGCCGAGCGCCTCGACGAGTTCGAGGCGGACGCCGGAGTGCCCGCGGGCGAGCGCCATCACTTTCATCAGGAGCACGAGGCGCACGACCGCGTCCCCGAGGTCCTCGCCCACGCCCGCGGCGTGCGAACGGACGATGTTCGCCTGGAGTTTCCGGAGTTCGGTTTCGCCGATCCGCACGTGGACCAGATGGCCGCAGCCGGTGTTGACCCCGTAAACGGGCCCGCCGCCCGCGATCGCCGCGTCGATCGTGCCGGCCGCGCCGGCGACCCGCTGGCGGGCGTCCTCGTTGAGCTCGACCGATACCCGGTCGAGCCAGGCCGCGCGCAGGGTGGCGAGGGGGATCGCCTCCCCGATCTCGATCCTCATGGGACCATGGGCAGGTTCAGCCGGTGCTCCCGGGCGCAGGCGATGGCCTCCTCGTAGCCGGCGTCCGCGTGGCGCATGACCCCGGACGCCGGGTCGTTCCACAGAACCCGCTCGATGCGGCGGCCGGCGGCACCGCTGCCGTCGCAGACGATGACGAACCCGGCGTGCTGCGCGTACCCCATCCCGACCCCGCCGCCGTGATGGATGGAGACCCAGGTCGCGCCGCTCGCGGTGTTCAGCAGCGCGTTCAGGAAGGCCCAGTCGGAAACCGCGTCGGAGCCGTCGCGCATCGCCTCGGTCTCGCGGTTGGGGCTCGCCACCGAGCCGCTGTCGAGGTGGTCCCGGCCGATGACGATGGGGGCCTCGAGTTCCCCCCGGCGGACCATCTCGTTGAACGCCAGACCCAGCCGGTGGCGCGCTCCGAGCCCGACCCAGCAGATGCGGGCCGGCAGCCCCTGGAACTGGATGTGCTCGCGGGCCGCGTCCAGCCAGTTGTGGAGGTGCGGGTCGTCGGGGATCAGTTCCTTGACCTTCGCGTCCGTCCGGTAGATGTCCTCGGGGTCGCCGGACAGCGCGGCCCAGCGGAAGGGTCCGACACCGCGGCAGAAGAGAGGCCGCACGTAGGCGGGCACGAACCCGGGGAAGTCGAAAGCGCGTTCCACCCCGGCGCCGAGGGCCTCCTGGCGGATGTTGTTGCCGTAGTCGAAAGTCGGGACGCCCGCGTCGTGGAAGCCGAGCATGGCGCGGACGTGGCCGGCGATGGAACGGACCGCGGCGGCCGCGACGGCGTCGGGATCGCTCTCTCTCCGCGCGCGCCACTCCTCGACGGTCCAGCCCGCCGGCAGGTAGCCGTTCGCGGGGTCGTGCGCCGACGTCTGGTCGGTGAGGGCGTCGGGGCGCACGCCGCCGGCGAGCAGCTCCGGAAGGATCTCCGCGGCGTTTCCGACGAGGCCCACGGTCAGGGGAGTCCGGGCCCGGACCGATCCCTCGATCAGCGACAGCGCCTCGTCCACCGTTTCGGCCCGGGTGTCGAGGTATCCGGACGCGAGCCGCCGTTCGATCCGGTCCGCCTGGCACTCGATGGCGAGGAGCGAGGCGCCGGCCATCTTCGCGGCGAGCGGCTGCGCTCCTCCCATGCCGCCGAGCCCGGCGGTCAGGATCCAGCGTCCGGCGAGGTCCCCGCCGTAGTGCCGGCGGCCCATCTCCACGAAGGTCTCGTAGGTGCCCTGGACGATCCCCTGGCTCCCGATGTAGATCCACGACCCGGCGGTCATCTGGCCGAACATCATCAGGCCCTTGCGGTCGAGTGCCCGGAAGTGCTCCCAGTTCGCCCAGGCCGGCACCAGGTTGGAGTTGGCGATGAGCACGCGCGGCGCTTCCGGGTGGGTCCGGAAGACGCCGACCGGCTTGCCGGACTGGATCAGCAGGGTCTCGTCCGCTTCGAGATCCCGGAGCGCCGCGACGATCGCCTCGTAGGCCTCCCGGTTCCGCGCCGCCTTCCCGATCCCCCCGTAGACCACCAGGTCCTCGGGGCGCTCCGCGACCTCGGGGTCGAGGTTGTTCATCAGCATGCGGAGCGGCGCCTCGGTGAGCCAGCTCTTCGCGGACAGGAGGGGGCCCGTCGGGGCCTTGATGGCCGTCGTTGGGGCGGTCTTCATGGCGACTCCAGTCCGACGCGGGCCAATGCCGCCGCGAAATCAGCTGCCGTCCGGGTGCGGTCCACGTGTCTTCCGCCTACCACCTTCCATTCGCCGTGGACCATGACGCGTTCGATCGGTACTCGATATCCCGAGAATAGCAGCGCGTCCAGCAGCGTGGCGGGGCCGTGGCCGGCCAGCATCGGGTCCCCGGCGTCCAGCACCACGAGGTCGGCGGGCGCCCCGGGAGCGAGCCCGAAACGCGACTGACCGGCGGCCTGCGCGCCGCCCGCGAGCGCGCGCCGGAAGAGCTCCCGTCCTACGTGCGGATCCTCGACGGAAGTCACGTTCCGGGATTCCGAGGCGAGGCGCTGTCCGTACTCGAGCCAGCGCAGTTCCTCGAACGGATTGATCGTCGCCTGGCTGTCGGAGCCGATCGCCATCCGGCCGCCGGCGCGCAGAAAGCGCTCCAGCGGGAACAGGCCGTCGCCGAGGTTGCCCTCGGTACTGGGGCACAGGCACACGACGGCCCCGGTGGCCGCGAGATCGAGGGTCTCCCCGTCGTTGAGGTGAGTGGCGTGGACCAGGCACCACCTCTCGTCCACGTCGAAACGGTCCAGCAGCCATTGCACCGGGCGGCATCCGTGGGCGCGGAGGCAGTCGACGAGCTCGCGGCGCTGCTCGGCGATGTGCAGGTGGAGGGGCGCCCCGCTGGCCGCCGCGCGCGCCGCTACGCGCCGCAGCGACTCCTCGCTGACCGCGCGCAGGCTGTGAGCGCCGATCCCGACCGTCACCGATCCGGCAGCCGAAGCGGCCGCGCGCTCCTGGTGGGCGAGGAAGCTCTCGACGTCCATCGCGAACCGCCGTTGCCCCGCCTCGGGGGCCGGACGGTCGAAACCGGCGCGCTCGTAGAGCACCGGGACGTAGATCAGCCGGATCCCGCTGTCTGCGGCGCCGCGGCGGACCGCCTCGAACATCGCGTCGGCGTCGTCCCGTCCCGCACGGTCCCGGAACAGGTAGTGGAACTCGGCGACCGACGTGTAGCCGGCCGCGAGCATCTCGGCGTAGGTCTGGCGGGCGATCGCCGTGAGGCTCCCGGGATCGAGCCTCCCGGTGAGTTCGTACATGCGCTCGCGCCAGGTCCAGAACGAGTCGCGGTCCGCGGCCGAGCGGTGCTCGGTCCTGCCAGCGAGCGCCCGCTGGAACGCGTGGCTGTGGGCGTTGGTGAGGCCCGGAATCACGATCCCGGCGGTAAGCGCGCCGGCGGGCGGGGAGGGAACGCCCGTGGAGACCTCGACGATTCCGCCGTCGCGGATGCTCAGCAGGACGTCCTCCGCCCATCCGCTGTTCAGGAACGCGCGCCGCGCCAGGATCCGAGTCACAGACTGTTCAGCTTGGCACACGCTATCTTCGGACGCATGGACCACTGGGACCTCCTGCTGACCGATGCGCGCATCGCCACGATGCGCGGCGGCGCTCCCGATCCCTACGGCGCGATCGACGGTGGGGCGCTCGCCATTCGGGACGGCAGGATCGCCTGGGTGGGGCCGGGAGCGGACCTCCCTTCCCGGCGGGCGGAAGAGGTCCGCTCGCTGGAAGGGCGGTGGATCACGCCCGCCCTGATCGACTGCCACACCCACCTGGTGTTCGGGGGAGACCGGGGGAGCGAGTTCGAGGCGCGTCTCGGAGGCGCGAGCTACGAGGAACTGGCCGTCGCCGGCGGCGGGATCATGGCCACGGTGCGGGCCACGCGGGCCGCCTCGGCCGAGGAGCTCTTCCGGAGCGCGCTGGGCCGCCTGGAGGCGATGGCCGGCGAGGGGACGGCGACCGTCGAGATCAAGTCGGGGTACGGGCTGGATCTGGACACCGAGATCCGGATGCTGGAAGTGGCGCGCCGCCTGAGCCGCGCCTCCGGGCTGACGGTGAGGACGACCCTGCTCGCGGCGCATGCGGTGCCGCCGGAGTTTCGGGGACGGCCCGACGACTACCTCGCTTTCGTCGGCGACGAGTTGCTCCCGCGGGTGGTGGAGGACGGGTTGGCGGACGCGGTGGACGGCTTCTGCGAATCCGTTGCCTTCAGCGCCGCGCAGCTCGCGGGATTGTTCGAACGGGCCCGGGCTCTGGGGTTGCCGGTCAAGCTGCATGCGGACCAGCGGACCGACGGGGGCGGGGCGGCGCTCGCGGCGCGCCACGGGGCGCTCTCCGCCGACCATCTGGAATACACGCCGGAGTCCGGGATCGAAGCGCTCGCGGGAGCCGGCACGGTGGCGGTGCTGCTGCCGGGCGCCTTCCTGACGCTCGGCGAGAGCCGCCGTCCTCCCGTCGGCGCGTTACGCCGGCACGGTGTCCCGATCGCGCTGGCGACCGACTGCAACCCGGGGACGTCGCCGCTCGCCTCGCTCCCCGAAGCCATGGCGCTGGCCTCCCGCCTCTTCGGGTTGACGCCCGAGGAGTGCCTCGCCGGGGTGACGCGCCACGCGGCGCGGGCGCTCGGGCTCCAGCGCGACCGGGGGACGCTCGAGGCGGGGAAGCGCGCCGACATCGCCGTCTGGGATATCGGCCATCCGCGCGACCTGACCTACTGGCTCGGCCGCCGGGCGCTCGCCGGGCTGCTGGTCGCGGGCCGGGACCGTTCGTAACGGCCCGCATTCCGCTGGGCCATTCGACGCTCCAACCGTCACAATTCGCACCCCGACCGAACCTTTCCGCCGGTTCGGTCGTTCCGGAAGGCGCGGCGCACGTCCGCACTCGAGTCACGATCCCCAGCAAAGGAGCAGGAAACCCCATGGCCAAGGCCACGCACTACATTCCGAACCGCGCCAACGCGGTCACCCCCTATCTCGTTGTCCGCGACGGACAGGCGGCGCTCGCCTGGTACCAGGAGGTCCTCGGCGCCACCGTGGACTCCTCGATGGAGGGAGAAGGCGGCGCCGTCATGCACGCGGAACTCCGCTTCGGAGAGAGCCAGATCTACATGGCCCAGGAGTTCCCCGGACCGCCGGCGGAGGCCGGGTTCGTCTCCCCCGACACCCTGGGGGGGACGAGCACCACGATCCACCTCTACGTGCCGGACGTGGACGCCGTGCACCGGAAGGCGATGGAGGAAGGCGCCCGCGAGATCCGTCCTCCCGAGGACCAGTTCTGGGGAGACCGCATGTCGAACGTGGTGGATCCGTTCGGGCATCGCTGGAGCCTCGCGACCCACATCGAGGACCTGAGCGAGGAGGAACTCGAAGCCCGGGCGCGGGCGGCCGCCGCGGAGTTCGAGGCTCAGCAGTAGGGTCGGAGCGCCGTCGGAGCGCCGGCCTATGGCCGGCATCGCGCGGGAGCGCGAAACCTGCCTGGATGGTGCTGCGCCATGCGAAAGTGAGACCCGCGGTCGCCTCCATGCGCCCGGTGTTTCGCCGTCCCGCGTTGTAGACAGGCGACGAGGATTCTCTGCGTCGCGCGTTTCGCCTCGCTACGCTCGGCGATGCCGGCCGGAGGCCGGCGCTCCGACCCTAGAGCGTCCGGAGGAACGCGATCAGGGCGGGGAGGTCGTCCGCGCTCACTTCGACGCCGAGTCCCGGATGGACGTCGAAGACTTCTTCGAGCGACTTGGCGGAGCCGTCGTGGAGGAGGGCGCGCCGGAACTTGACTCCCCGGAGCGACGGCGGGTTGAACCGGTCGCGTCCCAGTTCGTCGGTCAGGCCCACGTTGTGGACCCCCGGCGAGGTGTAGACCGGGGCGGTGTGACAGCGGTTGCAGGCGTAGCGGTCGAACGCTTCCTGTCCTGCCGCCAGGAGCGGCGATTCCACCGGCGCCCCGACCTCCGGTAGCTCCAGAGTCCGGAGGTAGGCCGCGAGGTCGCTCACCTCGCGCTCCTCGAGACGCCGGCCGCGGAGGGTGGTGCGCACCGACTTGACCACCTGGTCCTCGAGCCGGCGGATCTGGCCGTCCCAGGCCCACGGCTTCGTGTCCGCGACCCCGAGGAGCGAAAGGACCCGCTTGGGCGCGCCGTAGGTGCCGTCGCCCAGGGTGTCCGAGAGACGGTGGTTGGTGTGTCCCTGCGTATGGCAGCTCGCGCAGCTCATCCAGCCGCGCAGCGAAAGCGACGCGTCGTGGAAGAGCAGCTCGCCGCGCTCGGCGGCGGTGAGCGGCGCCGCCGGCCCGAGCGGCACCCGGGCCACCTCGGTCTGCTCCGCGAGCGAGACCACCGAGATCTCGTCGGACCGCGTGTTGGCCACGTAGAGGAGTCCGTCCCCGCCGGCAGCGATCGCCGACGGGCCGCGCCCCACCCGCGTGTGGCTCATCCGCCGGGCGTCGGCGCCGCCGAAGGCGAGCCGCCCGACTCCGGACAGCGCGATGACCAGCTCGCCCTCGGGCGAAACGACCATCGCCGCCGGGTCCCCCGACGGGGTGAGGACGTCGCCGAGATCCATGATCCGGGTGCGCCGCCCGAGGCGCGGGTTGCCGGAGACCAGGTCGTCCAGCGGCATCAGGCTGACGCTGTTCGTGATGAACACCCCCCAGCGGATGTCGTCCGAGGTGGTGTGCATCCCGGTGTGGAGTTCCTGGTGGGCGATCCCGAGCCGGCCGTCCGGAAGGAGCGTCAGACCCCGGAGGTTGTGGCCGGTGAGTTCCTTCGCGCGGAGCAGTTCGCCGCCGGCGGCCGAAACCACCGCGAGGCCCCCGCCGAAGGCGTCGGCGACCAGCAGCTTGCCGTCGCCCAGGAACAGCATCTCCTGCGGCTCGAAGGGGAGATCGGCGACCCAGCGCGGCGTGTCCAGATCCTCGGCAGTCGCATCCGGACCCGTCAGGTCGTACATCTGGACCCGCCGCGACCAGAGGCAGGAAACCGCCAGCGACGAGCCCTGGCGGGCTGCCTGGATCGGGTAGCGGCAGGTCGAGACGGCCGCCTCCACTTCGAGGAGCGGGGCCGCGGCGGCCGCAGGGAAAGGGCCGGGCGCGGTCCAGTCGCCGTCTCCGGGGCCGAGTACGAGGAGCTCGTGCGCGCCGTGGTCGATGGCAAGCACCCGGCCGCCGCCGCCCGGGAGGAGCGCGAGATCGGTGATGTTGCCGCCGGCCGGCGCCTCGCCCAGGAGGGTGAGGTCGCCGGTGCGGATGACGCTCACCGTGCCGGCGCGGTTGCCGACCAGCAGCGCTTCGCCGGCGGGGGTGTCCGGCGCGAGGAGGACCGCCTGCGGCCGGCGTGGCGCCTCGGCGCGGGCGGCGCTGGCGGAACCCAGCCAAGCCGCTCCCGCGACCAGGCTCAGCGCGGCGATCCGGCGTCCCGGCGGGGCTGTCCGCATGTCCCGCATTGTATGGCGGCCCAGCGGAGGCCAAATGTTCCAGAATTCGGCGGAGCGAGGGAGTTCGGATGTTTCTCAGGAATGCTTGGTACGTCGCCGCCTGGAGCAGCGAGGTCGGCCGGAAGCCGCGGCAGATCCGCGTCCTGGGCGAGAGGGTCTGCGTGTTCCGTCCCGACGGGGAGAGGGTCGTCGCGCTCGAGGATGCCTGTCCGCATCGCAAGCTGCCGCTCTCGAAGGGCCGGATCCGGGACGGCAACCTGGAATGCGGCTATCACGGGTTGACCTTCGACTCTTCGGGGCACTGCGTCTGGGCGCCGGGCGGCGGGACCATTCCGCCGGGCGCGAGCGTGCGTCCGTACCCGGTGCACGAGAAGTACGGCCTGGTCTGGATCTGGATGGGGGATGCCGCACTGGCCGATCCCGGGAAGATCATCGCCATTCCCAACTTCGACGATCCGGACTGGGGCATCAACCGGGGTCCGGCGCTGGAGCTCGAGTGCAACTACCTGTTCGTGTGCGACAACCTGCTCGACCCGACCCACGTCGCCTGGGTGCATGCGACGTCCTTCGCCCAGGATGCTGCGAAGGACGCTCCCCTGCAGGTCACCGGAACGAAGGACGGCATCATCGTGCGCCGCTGGATGCTGGATGTGGAGCCGGCCCCCTTCTACAGGAAGATCGTTTCGTTCGAGGGCAACTGCGACCGCCTGCAGCACTACGAGGTCCGCTACCCGTCCCTCGCGTTCATCCGGGCGGTCTTCACCCCCGCGGGCACTGGCGGGCCCGAGGGGCCGCTGGCCGACAGCACCTTCATCATGGACAGCTACAACTTCATGACCCCGGTCACGGAGAAGGAGACCCGCTACTACTGGTTCCAGCTTCGCAACATCCGGCCCGAGGACGAAGAACTGAGCGAGATGATGAGCGAGGACGTGCGCGAGGCCTTCGAGGAGGATCGCGCCGTCCTCAACGAAGTGCAGATCGGCATGGACACCGCGACCTCACCCCATATCAATCTGCCGATCGATGGAGGGCCGCTGCGCTTCCGCCGGCAACTCGAAGCGTTGATCGCCGAGGAAGCGGCGGCCGGCGCCTGAGGCCCGGGCGGAAGCTCCGGCGGGCGGCCCCGGAGTCCGGGAACCGGATCGGCATTTCCGCGTTCTTCGGAATCGCTCGGCGCGGGGGTTCGGCCGGTGGCTAGAATTCCGCGCCTTTTCCCCCTGCAAGAGCAGAGGTACCTCGATATGACCGAACCGATCATGATCGAGGCGCGCGATCTCAGCAAGTTCTATGGGCCCTTCGTGGCCGTCGAGAGCGTGCGCTTCGCGATTCCCCGGGGGCAGATTGTCGCCTTCCTGGGGCCGAACGGCGCCGGGAAGACCACCACGATGAAGATGCTGACCGGCTATCTCGCCCCCAGTGAGGGCACTGCCGCGATTGCCGGACTGGACGTCCACACGCAGCGTCTCGACGCGACCCGCCGCCTCGGCTACCTGCCCGAGAACGGCCCGCTGTATCCGGACATGACCCCGGCGGAACTGCTCCGCTTCTTCGGGGAGGCCCGCGAGATCCCGCCGGGCCGGCTGACCTCCCGCATCAGGGAAGTGGCCGCGCTCTGCGCCCTCGACGAGGTGATGGAGAAGCCCATCGGAAAGCTCTCCCGGGGGTTCCGCCAGCGGGTCGGGGTGGCGCAGGCGCTGCTCCATGACCCCGAGGTGCTCATCATGGACGAGCCGACGGCGGGCCTCGATCCCAACCAGATCCGGGACTTCCGGCAGAACATCCGCCGGCTGGGCGCCGGCAAGACCGTCCTCATCTCCACGCACATCCTCCGCGAGGTGGAAGCGGTGGCGGACCGGGTGCTCGTGGTGAACGGGGGCCGGCTGGTGTTCGACGGGGTTCCGGCGGACCTCCAGCGGGACGGCTCGATGGAGGACAGCTTCTACGAGCTCACGGGATCGGCCGCGAGCGACGGAGCGGCGGAGAACGGCGCGGCGCCGAAGCCGGCGGCGCCCGACTCGGAAGGGGTCGCGTGATGCCCGGCCTCGTGGAAATCCCGAACGTCCGCCGCCCGGTGGTGGCGGCCCTCATGCGGAGGGACCTCCGCATGTACTTTTCCAACCCGTCGGGCTACGTCTTCCTGACGCTGTTCATCCTGCTGAGCGCCGCCGCGGCGTTCTGGCAGGACCGTTTCTTCCTGAACAACCTGGCGACCCTCGACCAGTTGAACGGGCTCTTCCCGTACATCCTGATTTTCTTCATCCCGGCGCTCACCATGTCGGTGTGGGCCGAGGAGAGGAAGCTCGGGACCGACGAACTGCTGCTCACCCTCCCGGCGACCGATCTGGAAATCGTCCTCGGCAAGTACACGGCGGTGCTCGGCATCTACGGGGCGGCGCTGGTGCTCTCGCTCAGCCACGCCCTCGTCCTGATGTTCCTCGGGAGCCCCGACTGGGGCCTGCTGTTCGCCAACTACGTCGGCTACGCGCTGCTCGGCGCGGCGCTCGCGGCGGCCGGAATGGCGGCGTCGCTCCTCACCTCCATCCCCACGGTGGCGTTCATCCTGGGCGCGGTAGCGGCGGGGGTGCTGGTGCTGCCCGACCTCTTCGTCGGCAGCTTCAGCCCGTGGCTGGCCCGCGCGGTGGAGCCCGTCTCGGCGATCCACCACTTCGACGAGTTCGGCCGCGGCGTGATCCCGTTCACCTCGGTGCTCTATTTCGCGGCGGTCGCCGGCTTCTTCCTCTACCTGAACGTCCTGCTCATCGGGAAGCGTCACTGGCCCGCCGCCGCCGACGGCTACCGCATGTCCACCCACCACGCGGTGCGGGCGGTCTCCGTCGCGCTGGCGCTACTGAGCGCCATCGTGCTCATCTCCCGGCTCGGCTTCCGCCTCGACACCACCGCCGAGCGGCTCCATTCGCTCTCCGCGGAGACGCGCGAACTCTTGCGGGCGCTGCCCGACGACCGGCCGGTCTTCGTGCAGGCGTACCTGAGCCCCGAGGTGCCCGAGCCGCTCGTCCAGACCCGCGCGACCCTCATGAGCGTGCTCCGCGAGATGGAGTCGGTGAGCGGCGGCCGGGTCCAGGTGCTCGTCGAGGACACGGAGCCGTTCACCGATTCCGCCCGCGAGGCCCGCGAGAAGTTCGGGATCATGCCGCGGCAGATCCCCAGCGTGACCTCGGCGAGGACCGGGGTCAGCGACGTGTTCATGGGGGTCGCGTTCACCTGCGCCGCCGAGGAGCAGGTGATCCCGTTCTTCGACCGCGGCCTGCCGGTGGAGTACGAGCTCGCCCGCAGCATCCGGGTGGTGGCCAACACCGAGAAGAAGCGGATCGGGGTGATCTCCAAGGAGCTCCGGATCTTCGGCGGCCTCGACTTCCAGACCATGCGGAGCTCGCCGGAATGGTCGGTGGTGGACGAACTCCGCAAGCAGTACGAGGTGGTGCAGATCCAGCCGAACGCGATGATCACCGAGGAGGTGGACGGGCTGCTGGTGGTGCTGCCGTCGACGCTCGCGGACGACGAGATGAACAACGTCACCGACTTCATCCGCACCGGCGTCCCGGCGGTCCTGCTCGTGGATCCGCTGCCCGTGGTGAACATCGGCCTCGCTCCTTCCGAGCCGCCGGGCGCTTCGCAGAACCCCTTCATGCGGCAGGGCCAGCCGCCGCCGACCCCGAAGGGGAACATCCAGTCGTTCCTGGCGAACCTCGGGATCTCGTGGGATCCGGGCGGGATCGTCTGGGACGCCTACAACCCGCATCCCGACCTCGGCCATCTGCCACCGGAGGTCGTGTTCCTCGGTGAGGGGAACGGCAACCCGGAGGTCTTCGCGGACGCTTCGGCGGCGAGTGCCGGCCTCCAGCAGGTGGTGCTCATCTATCCCGGGTACTTCGAACCCCTTCCGGGAGCGGTGGCCGAGTTCCAGCCGCTCCTCACCACCGGCGACGTGTCCGGCGTTCTTCCCTATTTCCAGATGGTGCAGCGCAACTTCCTGGGCTCGCAGTTGAACCCCAACCTGCCGCACCGGCCCGACCCCATGACCTACGTGGTCGCCGCGGAGGCGCGCACCTTCCGCCCCCAGTCGGACGACGCCACGGGGGATGACGCGGACCCGTCCGCGATGGTCGAGGCGGACAGCACGCGCGTCATCGCGATCGCCGACCTCGACTTCATTTCGGAGCAGTTCTTCGAGCTGCGCCGGATCGGGCCTCCCAACCTCAACTTCGACAACGTGTCGTTCTTCCTGAACGCCATGGACGTCCTCGTCGGGGACGAGTCCTTCGTGTCGCTCCGGAACCGCCGGGTGCGCCACCGGACCCTCGAGGCGGTGGAATCCCGGGTTCGCGAGTTCACCGAGCAGCGGAGCCTCGAAGAGGACGAAGCGGAGTCGAGCGCCCAGGAGGCGCTCCGCCAGGCGCAGGAACGGCTCGACCGGCGGGTCGCGGCCGTCGAGGAGCGCGATGACCTCGACGCGCAGGCGAAGCAGATCATGGCGCGCAACCTCCAGGAGGTGGAGAACCGCCGGTTCAGCGTGCTGGAGGCGAACATCAACGCCGAGAAGGACGCGCAGGTCCGCGCCAGCGAGGAACGCATGGAGGCGCAGATCCGCCGCATCCAGAGCGGCATCCGCACCGCGGCGGTGCTGCTGCCGCCGATTCCGGTGTTCCTGCTCGGCGTCTGGACGTTCGTGCGCCGGCGGCGGGCCGAAGTGGAGGGCGCTGCGGCCGCGCGGCGTCTCCGCCAGCAGTGACCGGTGAGGAGAGAGGAGCGATGAGCGAAACGACGAACACGGCCGCAACGCCGGAAGCCTCGAAAACCGGCGGGCCGGAACTCCGCCGCACCCAGACCATCGCCGGCGCGGCCCTGCTGCTGACGGTGCTGGCCGCGGTCAGCGCCCCGCGCAACCCCGAGCCGAGCGACTTCGTGGACCTCGGGGAGCGCTTCTTCCCGGGTTTCGAGGATCCCGAAGAGGCGATGTCGCTCGAGATCATCGAGTTCGACGAGGCCACCGCGGAAGCTATCCCGTTCCGGGTGCAGAACGAGAACGGGATCTGGACCATCCCCAGCCACCACGACTATCCCGCCGACGGCCAGGACCGGCTGGCGCAGACCGCCGCCGGCATCATGCTCCTCGAAAAGGACGACTTCCGCTCGGAGAACGTCGCCGACCATCCCACGCTCGGGGTGGTGGACCCCTTGGACGAGGGGGCGGTCTCGCTCATCGGGCGGGGACGCCGGGTGACGGTGAAGGCCTCGGGCGACCGGGTGCTGGCGGACCTCGTCATCGGTCGCCAGGTGCCGGACCGCGAGGGTTCTTACTTCGTCCGGGTCCCGGGCCAGAAGCGCGTCTATGTCTCGCAGCTCGGGGTGGACATCTCGGCGCAGTTCGGAGACTGGATCGAGCGCGACCTGCTGCTGATGGACCGGGACCGCGTGGACGAGGCCGTCCTCGAGGACTACACCATCAACGAACGCACCCTCCAAGTGGACCGGCGGGGACGCCTCGCGCTCAGCAAGGTGGACAGCGACTGGACGGCGGAGGGCCTCGGTTCGAGCGAGGAGGTGGACTCCTTTGAGGTGAACGAGATCCTCCGGGCGGCCGACGAACTCGAGATCGTGGGAGTGCGGCCCAAGCCCGAGGGCATCGCGGCGACCCTGACCGGCGACGCGGCGGGCGTCTCGAACGCCGACATCCTCTCGCTGCAGAGCCGCGGCTACTACCTCACCCAGGGCGGCAGCCTGCTGTCCAACGAGGGAGAGGTCCGGCTCGAGACCGACGAAGGCATCCGCTACACCCTCCGCTTCGGCGAGGTGGTCTACGGCCGCGACGAGGACGTGAGCGCCGGCAGCGAGGCCGAGGACACCGCCGATGCGGCGTCATCCGGCCCCGCCGAGAACCGCTACCTCTTCGTGACCGCGGAGTTCCGGCCCGAACGCTTTCCCGAGCCGCCCCGTCCGGCGAACCGGGACTACCTCGACAAGCCGTCCGACGAACTCACCGACGCGGACCGCGAGAACCGCGACCTGGCGCGCGCCTGGGACCGTTGGGAGGACGATGTCGAGAAGGGCCGGGAACTGGAGGAAACCCTCACCCGCCGCTTCGCCGACTGGTACTACGTCATCTCCCAGGACAGCTTCGAGAACATCCGCAAGACCCGCGACGACGTCGTCCGCGAGTCAAGCTGAGCGGACGGGCCTGGAACGCCGGTCTCCAGACCGGCACGCGCGGCGCTCCGCGCCGCGCACGGCACATCGCCATCCGCGCAGATGACACCTCCGGCTTGGAACGCCGGCTTCAGCCGGCACAGCCCGCCACCGGCGGGCGGAAAACCCACCGCCCCCCCACGCAGATGACACGCTATCCGATCCGCGCTACGGCGCGGCGTCAACCTCCACCAGCACCACGTAGTCCCTTTCGATCTCGGCGTGGAAGCTCTCCGGAAGGCGCGCCCAGTCCCGCGCTTCGACGAAGAAGGGAATCGTGGAGTCGTGGAAGGCCTCCGAGAGCGCGCCCAGCACGTCGAGTGACAGCCGCTCCAGTCCGGGGCCGCGCAGGACGAGATCCAGATCGCTGCCCGGGTGACTCCGCCCGTTGACCCGGCTCCCGTAGGCCCACACTTCCACGCCCGGCGCGCGCGCCCGCAGGATCTCCTCGATCCTCCGCCGGTGCTGCGGCAGCAGACTCAGCCGGTCATGCTTCGGTGCGTTCATCCAACCTCCGCGCCAGGGCCGTCGCGTCGAGCACGAACTGCGGCAGTCGCCGGACCGCCGATTCGGCGAACGCTTCTCCGTAGTCGTGTGCCGTGTCGTTTCGGCTCTCGCGGTACTCCAGCCAGCGTTCACACTCATCGGCTTCGATCAGGCCGTGCTTGGCAGCCGTGCGGAACACGTCCTTGAACGTCAGCTTCGCGGCGGCCTGGTTGGATGCCGACCAGGCGCTGATCTTCTTGCGGAGCAGTTTCCCGCTCTGCTCGAGGATCAACTCGAACTCCTTCACGCAGGCCGCCCGGTAGATGTCGTAGGCGATCTCGTCCGGCTGATGCTCGGAAAGCCCCTGCAGCGCGCTCTCCAGCGTGACGATGCAGCGTTCGAGGTATTGGGTGCTCAGCGCCACGAGGCCATCTTACCGGCGGCCACGCACCGGTCGCCGACCGGATGGCGGGCGGCCCCGCCCCGGGCTCACTCCTCCCCGGATTGCTCGGGATAGATCCCGGAACCGAAGATGAGCGGCACCGATTCGATCGTCACGACTGTGGCGTAGGCCACCTTGGGAGACCCGGTCTCCTCGTCGCCCTCGACCGCCGGGTTGTCGTACCAGTACTCGACGTACCCGTCGCCGGACAGCGCCGCCGCGCGGAGCTCCTGGTTGATCTTCAGGCCGTTCACGTCCTCGGTCTCCGACCGGTCCAGCCTCTCGATCTCGGGCCGGAAGGCGTGGAAGAAGTTGACCAGTTCCAACGTCTGGGCGAACACGTAGACCTGGCCGTGCCGCCACTCGCCCTCTTCGCGGAAGTTCCCGTCGAGGAAGGCGTACGCCGTTTCCAGGTCGAAGGCGTTCTCGGCCAGCACCATCGCCGCCCGCTCCACGAAGGACTTCAGCGTCCCCCGGTTCCGCACGTCCGCGGCGGTGACCGGTGGATAGATCCCGGATCCCAGCACGAGGTCGAGGTCTCCGATCGACAGGAGAGCCGCATACCCCAGCTTGGGCGATCCGGTCTCTTCGTCGCCCTCAACCGCCGGGTTGGGCCAGAGGTATTCCACGAAGCCCCCGCCCGCCGTCGCGGCGGCGATGAGCTCCTCGTTGATCCGGACGCCTTCGACGTCGGTGAAGTCCAGGAGGTCCGTTCCCTCGATATCCGGCGACGCAGCGTTGAAGAAACTGACGCCGTTCAGGTCGATGACATACAGGTAGATCTCTCCGTGCCGCCATTGGCCCTCCGGCCGGAAGTTGGCGTCGAACCAGGCGTAGGCCTCGTCGGCGGAAGCGATCTCGGCGGAAGCGATCCGGACAGCCTCTTCGACGAAGCGGCGCAGCGTGTCGCGGTCGACCACCTCGTCCGCCCGGATCTGCGGCGGTTCAGGGGTCTCGTCCGTTGGTGGCGGCGGCGCCGGTGCGGGTGGCGCCGGCGCGGGCGTCGTGGGGCTCGCTTCGTCGTCGCACCCGGCGGCCAGGAATGAGGCCAGAGCCAAGGCGAACCCGATCGCCGCGAATCGGTGGGTGACAGCCGAGTCCATGACGGCGTGCCTCCTTACGCCGTGATTCTAGAGACGGCGGTCGGCCTGCCCGTCCCGGTCAGCGGCGCGACCGGGCCAGCGCCGCCTCGCAGCGCGCGGCGTCTTCGCTTCGCCCGGCGTCCGCCAGCACGCCGCAGGCGTCCTCGAGCGCCGGGCGCACGATGGGCGCGAGTTCCTCCCCCGCCTCGATCGCGGCCTCCCATCCCTCGACCGCCTCGATCAGGTGGACCAGCGCCTCGCGTTCACCGAAGCGGTGGAGCGCGCGTCCCAGGCGGTAGCGGATCAGCGGGTCGTCCGGATCCTGTTCGAGCGCCAGCCGGTACGACTCGATGGCGCGCCGGATGTCGCCGGCGTCGTCGTAGGCCACCCCGGTCCGGTGGTGGGTGTCCGCCCGGGAGGACCGCCGGTCCGCCTCGGCCTCGCGCTCGGTGCGCACGGTCTCCGGGTCTTCAGCCAGGAGGGCCACGATGTCGCGGTGCTCCTTCTGACGGGCGATGCTGAGCGCGGTCTCGCCGTTCGCGGCCGTTACCGTGGGATCGGCGCCCGCCGCGAGCAGCATCCGGACCGCCTCCGTCCGGCCCCGGTCCACCGCGCTCAGCAGCGGCGTTGCGCCCCAGCGCGCCGCGGCGTTCACGTCCGCGCCGGCTTCCAGCAGCAGCTCCATGGTGCCGAGATGGCCGCCCATGGCGGCGCGGTTCAGAGGCGTGATGCCGTTCTGCGCCGGATCGTTCACCGCGGCGCCCCGTTCGAGGAGCCAGGCAACGAAACGCTCCCGGCCGAGCACCGCCGCCACGTGCAGCGCGGTCATGCCGTTCGGGGCCTTGGCGTCCACCGCCATCCCTCCGTCGATCGCGGCGGCCATGACCTCGAACTCGCCGTCCCGCACCGCGTTCAGGACCTCTTCGAGCTGCGGATCGAGCCGGGGAGGCTGGGCGGCCGTCTCCGCAAGTCCGGCGAGAAGGAGGCCGACGGACAGCGCCCGGGCGATCGTCCCGCCGGCGGAATGATCCATGAGCAGAGCGGATGTTGGCACACGACTCGGCAGCGGTGGACACGGGATGCCCCGGTAGAATGGATTGCCTGATGAGCGCGGACACCCCGAGCGGTTCGGGACCGAGCAGCCGCCGCAAGTTCCTGAAGACCTCCGGGGCCGTGGTGGCCGCGGTGGCGGCGCCAGCGGGCGCGGCGGCGAAGGCGGCCCAGGAATCCCAGGCGCTGAACCTCTCGCTGGACCTGCCCCTGCTCCACGCGTTCGCCGAGGCCGTGCTGCCGGAAGAGATCGGCGCGGACGGCGTCCGGGACGCGCTCCGCGACTTCGTCACCTGGCTGAACGGCTTCGAGCCGGTGGCGGAGTTGCCGCATCCCTACCTGTCCTCTGTCGAGGTGCAGTACGGGCCACCGCACCCGGCGCCCCGCTGGGCGTCGCAACTCCAGGCGCTCGACCTGCTCGCGACCAGGGAACACGGGATGCCGTTCGCGGAACTCCCGGTCGCCACCCGGCGCGAGCTGATCGCCGCCGACCTCGAGCGCCACGATGCAGGTCCCGACTTCCCGCGCCCGGCGTACGCCGGCCACGTCGCCGTGGGGCTGCTCGCCCGCTTCTATTCCCGGCCCCGGACCGCCGATCTGGCCTACGGCGCCCGCATCAACGCCCGGGCCTGCCGCGACCTCGCGTCCGGCGCGACCATGCCGGAGCCCCTCGCCACGACCGAGGCGCAGAACTGACCGTGCCCCGCACGATCGAAGCCGACGTCGTCATCATCGGCGGTGGGATCAGTTCCGCGATGGTGGCGGAGCGGATTGCCGAGGACACCGAGGCTTCCATTGCGGTGATCGAGGCCGGGAACCGGATCTTCGACTTCGAGAACCGTTTCAACACCCGCCGGCGTTTCCTCGACTACGGGGAGAACCCCTACCACGGGGACCACATCCCCGGCCACGACTGCAAGAACGCCCAGTCGCGCTCCATGTCGGTGGGCGGGCTCGCGATGCACTGGGGAGGCACCACGCCGCGGTACTCGCCGGAGGACTTCCGCCTCCGGAGCCTGTTCGGCGTCGGCGCCGACTGGCCCATCTCCTACGACGACCTCGATCCCTTCTACCAGGAGGCCGAGGAACGGATCGGGGTGGCCGGGGAACAGGGACCGCCCGAGTACGACCCGCGCTCCGGCGGCTACCCGATGGACCCGCTGCCGACGTCCTACAACCTCGGACTCGCCAAGGAGTGGGCGGAGAAGTCGGGCATCCCCTACTGGCGGAACCCGGTCTCCAAGAACTCCCGTCCCTGGCGCGGCCGGCGCGAGTGCATCCGCTGCGATACCTGTTCGATCTGCCCCACCGGCGCCAAGTACAGCCCGGACTTCACGTTCCAGAGCCTCCTCGAGGCGGGGCGGATCACGCTCCACGACCGCACCATGGTGCGGCGGCTGGTTCCGAAGGCGGATTCCGACGCCATCGGGCAGGCGGACGCCTTCCATCGCGACGATCCCGACGACCCGGTCACGATCCGCGCCCGGCACTTCGTCCTGGCGGCCGGCTATGCCTGGTCCTCCCACCTGCTGCTGATGAGCGCCGGAGGGCGCTTCCCGGACGGCATCGCGAACCGCTCCGGCACCGTGGGCCGCTTCATCACCGGGCACCGCTGGGTGAACGCGTTCGTCTCCGTCCCGATGCGGCTCTATCCCGGTGTGTACGGCTCCGACAGCCTCCTTTCCAAGCGCTTCCAGCACCAGGACGACGAGGCCCAGCCGGACGGGAAGTACATCCGCCACGACCTCCGCATCTGGGAATCGGACAGGGGCAAGCGGGCGCGCCTCCGGGACGACAACGGGAACCTGCTGCTCGGCGACGCCGCGCTGAACGACTGGCGGCGGCGCATCGAGACCGGCTCGCTCCGAATGCGGGGCTACTACGACGTGATCCCGGCGCGGGAGAGCGCCCTGACCCTCGAACCGAACCGCAAGAACCCGTGGGGGGACCCGCTCCCCCGGATCGACTTCGTGGACGATCCGGTCTCGGCGGAGCTCCGCGGCTACACCGAGGCGAAGATCGAGGAGCGCTTCCGCCGGATCCTCACCGCGGGCGGCGGCGCGATGCTGAACATCAGCTTCGCCTCCGACTACGACCATCCGGGCGGCGGCTGCCGCATGGGCGACGACCCGGACGACAGCGTGGTGGACGCCTGGGGACGCGCCCACGACCACGAGAACTTGTGGATCGCCGGTGCGCCCACGATCGTGGGCTCGGGGTGCAACAACGGCACCCTCACGTTCGCGGCGCTCTCGCTCCGCACCGCTTCCCGGCTCGCCGGCGAGCTCTGATTCCGGCCGACGGGTAGAACGTGGGCGGCGTGACGCCCGTGAGGACGCTATATCGAGTGTCTCTTAGAGCTATGAACATTTGTAATAAACTATGAGTTCCCCAATATAGGAATGACCGACTCCCGACGCGATCGAAACCTCGTGCTCTCTTGCGTCGCCCGAGCCGCACTTCGCGAACCGGAGGTCCCATGACCAGCGACGAGTTGCGGG
This sequence comes from Acidobacteriota bacterium, assembly GCA_022826195.1. Taxonomy (GTDB): domain Bacteria; phylum Acidobacteriota; class Vicinamibacteria; order Marinacidobacterales; family Marinacidobacteraceae; genus Marinacidobacterium. The sequence continues at coordinate 38,523 of JAJDVI010000041.1, read as the reverse complement.
ATCTGGTCGCCGGCGGCGAAACGCTGGCGGTGGAGTTCAAAGCCGATCCGCCGGATCAGATGCTCCCGGACGGCAATCTGGTTCAGGCCGCCGTCTGCCTGGCGAACCGCCTGGAGCCGGAGCCGGCGTTCTTGCTGCTCGGTGTGACGAACGATGGCCAGATCACCGGCGCTCGTCCCCGGCACGGCGAACGCACCGATCCGCTACGGATTCAGGCGCTGATCGCGAACCGAACAACGCCATCGTTGGCCGTGCGCGCCGAGATCGTGCCGGTGGATGGCCTGGAAGTACTCGCCGTCGAAGTGCCGGAAACGCGTCACCCGGTGGGTACGGTCGACGGGCGCTACTTCCGGCGAGCCCGCGGGTCGGATGGAAAGCCAGCTTGCGTCCCCTTGCACTTTCACGAAATGCAGACGATGCAGGCGGAGCGAGGGCTACTCGACTACTCGATGTTGCCGGTGGCCGACTTGGGAGAGGAGGCCCTCGACCCACTCGAGTTCGCTCGATACCGCCGGACGATTCAGGAAAGCCAGGGGCGCGGCGACGCGGCGTTGCTGGATCTGGACGACGGGGAACTCGCGCGGGCGCTCGGCGCCGTCGAAATGGTGAACGGGAAGCTCCGGGTGAGGGTTCTGGGCCTGCTGCTGTTCGGAAAGCAGGAAGCGCTCGCGTCCCACCTGCCGGCGCACGAGGCGGCGTTTCAGGTGCTGTTGGGACCGGACGTTGCAGTCAATGACTTCTTTCGCTGGCCGCTCCTGCGCCTGCTCGAAGAGTTCGAAGGACGGCTCCGCGCTCGCAATCAGGAGGAGGAGATCCAGGTAGGCATCCTGCGAATCGGGATCCCGGACCATTCCCCGCGGGCCTTCCGCGAGGCGGTCGCGAACGCGCTGATTCACCGCGACTACTCGCAGCTCGGCGCCGTGCACGTGCAGATGCATGAAGACCGGATCGAGGTCATCAGTCCGGGCGGGTTTCCCCTTGGCGTGCGCCTTGACAATCTGCTGGTTGCCGGGCCGCGTCCGCGGAACCCGATGCTCGCCGACGCGCTCAAGCGCGCCGGGGTTGTCGAACGGACCGCGCGCGGAATTGACCTCATCTATACCGAGCAGATCCGCAACGGACGCCCTGCACCGGCCTACGACCGCAGCACCGAAACCAATGTGGTCGTGGTCCTCCCGGGCGGGAAAGCGAATCTGGATTTCGTTCGACTCGTGGTGGAGGAGGGGCGCCAGTCTCGTCCTCCGACGCTGGACGAACTCCTGATCCTGAATCAGCTCACGCTTGTGCATCGCTTGACCACGGAAGAAGCGGCGGAGTTGGTCCATAAGTCGGCGGCGCAGGCGCGCAGCAGGCTGGAGCGCCTGGTTGAATCCGGGCTGGTCGAGGCTGTCGGCAGTGGCCGAGCTCGGACTTGGAGGTTGTCCGCGGTCACCTATCGAAACCTGGGACAGGAAGCTGCTTACGTGCGCCAGCGCGAGGTGGAGCGGGTGCGGCAGGTGGAGTTGATCCTGCAGTACGTTGAGAGCTACGGGCGCATTTCGCGGGGCGCTGCGGCGGAGCTATGCCGTGTTCCACCGCATCGGGCGAGCTTGCTCTTGAAGGACCTGGTCGAGCGTGGTCAGCTTCGTCGGCACGGGCAACGCCGCTGGAGTTGGTACGGCAAACCCTGAATCAGAGTCTCCGGAGCCGGATGGGTCCCAGGGTGTCCGCGAGTACAGGAATCGCGATCTGCTATCCGATGTTTTGATAGACATTATTAACAGTCTCATAGACTATCGAACATGGCCATAGACAGACGAATCTCGTGCGGAGATTCCGCGCTCCGGCGCGCGTTGGCGGCCGGTGGCCGTTCGCGGTCGGGTCGACGACTCTGGAGTCTCTTCGACGGGCCGGATCTCCCTTGCGTCGCGCTTCTCGGGGCGCTGGTCACGGCTTGCGGAGAGCCCGGAATTCCTGTTCCCGACCCGGCGCACGACGCCATGCTGGTCCTCACCGCGGACCGGGTGGTGGACGGCCGGGGCGGCGTCCTGGAGGACCACGGGGTCGTCGTGCGCGAGGATCGGATCGCGGCGGTCCTGCCCCGGACCGAACTGCCGCCGGACGGTCACCGGTTGGATTTCCCCGGCGGCACGATCCTCCCCGGGTTCATCGACACCCACGTCCACCTGCACTGGCACTTCGGCGAAGACGGCCGGTACTCGCGCGGCGACCCGCCCGAGACCAACGCGCTCCACGCCGTCGAGAACGGCATCCGGATGCTGGAGGCCGGCTTCACGACGGTGCAGAGCCTCGGCGCGGCCGTGGACGGCCCGGTGCGGGACGCCGTGAATCGCGGCGTCGTCCCCGGCCCCCGGATCATCACCTCACTCGGTTCGCTGAACGCCCGCACCGGCGGACCGGAGGAGATGGCTGCCGAGGTGCATCGCCTCGCGGACGCCGGGGCGGACGCCATCAAGATCTTCGCGTCCGAGAGCAGCCGGGACGGCGGCGGGCCGACGCTCTCGCAGGAACAGCTCGACGCTGCCTGCGGCACGGCCAACGAGCGCGGCCTCCGGACGCTGGTGCACGCGCACGGCCCGGTGAGCGCGACCCGGGCGGCGAACGCGGGGTGCACCACCATCGAGCACGGCTCCCTCCTCGACCAGGCGACCCTCGACGTCCTGGCCGAGAAGGGACTGTTCTACGACCCGAACACGTACCTGATCGTCGCCAACTACCTCGAGAACAAGGACCGCTACCTCGGCATCGGCAACTACACGGAGGAGGGATTCCGGCTCATGTCGGAGAACTCGGAAGGCCGGATGGGGATCTTCGGGATGGCGCTCGCCACCGAGGGGCTCCGCGTGGTCTTCGGCACCGACGCGGTCGCCGGCGCGCACGGCCAGAACGTCCGCGAGGCAGTGGCGCGGGTGGAGCAGGGCGGGCAGGATCCGGCCGACCTGATCGTGAGCATGACCTCGCTGGCCGCCGAGTCGCTCGGCCTCGGGGACGAGATCGGGACGGTCGCCGAGGGCTACGCCGCCGATCTGGTCGTGGTGGACGGAGATCCGACGCTGGACGTCACGGCGCTCGGGAACGTACGGCTGGTGGTGAAGAGCGGCCGGCCCTACCGACCCCGGAACTGAGCGCGCCGTCTTGGCGCGTACCTTCAGGCCGTGGACTGAGCTCGAAGCCAGTCCGCCAGGATTACCTTCAGGAGCGCTTGAAACGGCACGTCGCGGCGATTGGCCTCGCGCTTCAGCTCGGCGAGGAGCCAACCCGGCATGCGGAGCGTGACGCGCGCCGTCGACGGTTTCAGACTCGGAAAAACCGCCGGTCTCGGTCGGCTGAAGTCCACGAACCGTTCCAACCGCTCCGCCTGGCTCTCAAGGGTTTTGGCTTCGCTTCGTTCGTCTTTCATCGCACCCACTTCCTCCAAGTTCGAGTAGTCTTCCAAGCGAGACGCAGGCCCTAGCTTGCCCTCCTTCCGAGGCCCGCGCTCCAGCGCGGGCTTTCGTGCGTACGGGAGAAGTTCCTGATGTTTCTGGCGTACCTGGACGAGTTCAGAGGCACCGGTTCGTACATCGGCAGGCCGGACCCGCAGCGCTACGCCACCCCGGTGTTCGGGCGTGCCGGCTTCCTGCCTCCCCCACGATCTCAGCGCCCGCCGGGTCCCGCGGCCGCGTGGCGGCGGATTCCGTGAATAGGGCCGCCGGTAGCGCCGGCAATAGACGAACCGATCGGAATGCCGCGCATCGGCTCCTGCGGCTCCAGCTGAACAGCGCCGAAGCCTCTTTCCGCCGAGGCCAATGGGAGGCGATTGACGCTCTGGTCAACCATCAGGCCCGACAGCTTGTCGTGGAGCGAACCGGGTGGGGCAAGAGCACCGTCTACTTCATCGCTACGCGCCTCTTGCGTGACTCAGGACACGGTCCGACTCTGATCGTGTCTCCGCTCCTGGCGCTGATGCGCAACCAGACCGCGATGGCGCAGCGTCTTGGGGTTCGCGCGGTATCCATCAATTCCACAAACCGGGACGAGTGGCCGGATCTGCGCCGACAGGTGATCGGTGGCGGAGCGGACGTGCTCCTCGTCTCACCGGAACGGCTTGCCAATGAAGAGTTCGTGGATCGAGTCTTGCTCCCGATGTCAGAGCGCCTCGGGATGCTGGTGGTGGACGAAGTTCACTGTATCTCCGACTGGGGACATGACTTCCGTCCGGACTACCGCAGGCTCAACCAGATCCTTCGCCGCATGCCGCGCAACCTCCCGATCCTCGGGACCACCGCGACCGCCAACGACCGGGTCATCGAGGACATCCGTGCCGAACTGGGTGAGCTCCAGGTGCAGCGTGGTCCGATGATGCGCCATACGCTGGAACTCGCGACCATGCGCCTGCCCACGCAGGCCGAGCGCTTGGCCTGGCTCGCTGAGCACCTGGGCGATCTTCCGGGGACCGGCGTCATCTACGTCCTCACCAAGCGGGATGCCAGGCGCGTGTCGGACTGGTTGAATGAGAAGGGCTTCCTGACCAAGCCGTACTACTCCGACGTGACGGATGAGGACCATCCGGACCGCGGCGCCTACCGCGAACGCCTTGAGCTGGCGCTCGACCGCAACGAAATCAAGGCGCTCGTGGCGACGACGGCGCTGGGAATGGGCTACGACAAGCCGGACCTCGGTTTCGTGATCCACTACCAGGCGCCCAGCTCGATCATCGCCTACTACCAGCAGGTCGGCCGGGCCGGACGGGGCATCAGCCGGGCCCTCGGCATCATGCTGACGGGAGTGGAGGATGCTGACATCCATGCCTACTTCCGGCGCACTGCTTTTCCCGACGAGGCCTCGGTTTCCGAAGTTCTCAAGGCCCTCGAGGCCAGCGATGGCCTTTCGATCCGGCAGCTCGAAGAACGGTTGAACCTCCGCTACGGGAAGATCCGGCAGGTGCTGAAGGTTCTCTCGGTGGACAACCCGGCACCGCTCATCGAGGACGGATCCCGATGGCGGCGGACTGCGACGCCCTGGTCACCGGACCGCGAGCGGATCGAGAGGTTGCATGCGCAGCGGGAAGCCGAGTGGCGCGAGGTCCAGGCATACGTCGATGAACGCGGGTGCCTGATGGAGTTTCTGGCGCGCGCCCTGGACGATCCTGAGCCGGGCCGGTGCGGAAAGTGTGCGGGATGCCTCGGGCGGCCGCTCTTGACGCCAACCACCTCGTCGACGATCGTGATCGAAGCCAACCGTTTCTTGCGGCGAAGCGAAATACCGCTCGAAGGTCCGAAACAGGTGGCGGCCGATGCTTTTCCGGAATGCGGGTTTCGGGGAACCCTGCCGGAAACACTGCGCGCGGAGACCGGTCGCATTCTGGCGCGCTGGGCTGATGCGGGTTGGGGCAAAGTGGTCGCGGCACAAAAGGCGGGAGGGTGTTTCAGCGACGACCTTGTCTCAGCCGTGGCAGAGATGATTCGTTGCCGATGGAAGCCGGAGCCACCTCCGCGGTGGGTCATCGCCGTTCCCTCGCTGGCCAATCCGCGGCTCGTCCCGGATTTCGCCCGCCGGCTCGCGGACGAATTGGCGTTGCCGTTTGTTCCCGCGATAGAGAAAATCAGGTCGAACGAGCCTCAGAAGATGCAGGAAAACCGGTTCCATCAGTGCCGTAACCTGGACGGTGTGTTCCGCGTCGTTGGACCGATTCCGGAAGGTCCGGTCCTGTTGGTTGACGATGTCGTGGACTCGGGGTGGACGCTGGCGGTAGTAGCGGCGCTTATGCGCCAAGCCGGGAGCGGGCCGGTTTGGCCCTTCGCGCTGGCAACAGCGAATCCGGGGGGGTGATGATGAACTTGGCGCCTCGGGCTCACGCGGTCATGCTCCTGACGGTCTCGTTCGGACGAGACGACCCCGGCGAGGCAAAGCCCCTCTCCGCGGGCGAATGGGCAGATTTCGCGTGTTGGCTGGAGAATGAGGAGTATGCGCCCGAGCATCTTCTGGCGAAGGATCAGCGAAACATCCTCGACCATTGGGCCAGCCGTCCCGCTCCGGCTCCCGGTAAATCGACCATTACCGCGGCAAGAGTGGAGTCGCTGCTGGCTCGCGGAATGGCGCTCGGCGTTTCACTGGAGCGGTGGGAGCGAGCCGGACTCTGGGCGCTTACCCGCTCGGACTCGTCCTATCCCGAAAGGTTGAAGAAACGCCTTCGCCACCGCGCACCCGCGGTGCTCTTCGGATGCGGAAACGGATCACTTGTTGGAACCGGTGGGATCGCGGTGGTGGGTTCCCGGAACGCTGGCGATGACGATCTCGGGTTTGCCGATTCATTCGGACGACGTGCGGCGGAGCAGGGGTACTCCGTCGTTTCCGGGGCCGCACGGGGCGTGGATGAGCACGCGATGCTCGCTTCCCTCCGCCGAGAGGGGACCGTGATCGGGGTCGTCGGCGACGGTCTGCTTCGGTCAGCGACGTCCCAGAAGTACCGGGAACACCTTGCACGAGGCAACCTGGTGCTGGTTTCGCCCTTCCAGCCGGAGGCGCGCTTCCGCGCGTGGCGGGCGATGGAGCGCAACAAGTACATCTATTGCCTCGCCGATGCGGCAGTCGTCGCATGTAGCAAACCGAGCCAGGGTGGCACCTGGAACGGGGCGATCGAGGCGCTCCGGGCCGAGTGGGTGCCCGTCTGGCTCAGATCAAACCGGACGGGCAACTCCGGCAACGCTGAGCTCGCGAATCGTGGGGGGCGTTGGCTCCCCGATCGAGTAGGGGGTCTGGACGTTCTGTTCGGCGCGGATCGAGAGTCGGACCCGTCCGGGGTTGAGGAATCCGACACGCTCGACGACGGGGACACCTCCGAAACGGTGTCTTGGCCGGCAGACGGAGAGACGTTGACGCTCTACCAGGAGTTCCTCGAGAGAGTGGCAGGTCTCACGGCGAATGGCGGAGTCTCACAGCAGGAAATCGCCGACCAGCTCGAGCTTACAAACTCCCAGGTGGGTGCATGGGTCCGAAGGGGATTGGAAGAGGGGCAGCTCATCAAGCAGGTCAGGCCCGTGCGGTATCGGCGCTCATCTCTGTTCGCAAACGGCCCGTAGCTGGAAGCGACCCGGCATTCGGGCGCTAACCGACGGGTTTCTGCCGGCATCGTCGTCATCTGGCATGTCAAATGACGATCGTTCCGTCATTTGTGCGGAGAGGCTCGTCGCATCGCGTTCGAGGGTCGCTACGTCGAGCCGTACACTCGTTACCGTCATGACCGAGCCCTCGCGACTTCGTCAGTTCTCCTTGTTGGCGGTTGCCATCGCGGTCGCCGCGGCCTGCGGCGGGGGTGGACAACCGGCCGCCGAGCCGGCTGACGACGGCACGGTGGTGCTCACCGCCGACCGGGTCGTCGACGGGCGCGGCGGGGTCCTTGAGGGACATGGGGTGGCGGTGCGCGACGGCCGGATCGTCGCGGTGGCGCCGGCGGCCGACCTTCCGGCCGGTGAACGGCATGACTTCCCCGGCGGGACGATCCTTCCCGGGCTCATCGACACCCACGTCCACCTGAGCTGGCACTTCGGCGAGGACGGGAAGCTGGCGCGCGGTTCCGCTCCCGAGACGGAGGCGATGCACGCGGTGGAGAACGGCATCCGGATGCTGGAGGCCGGGTTCACCACCGTCCAGAGCCTTGGCGCGCCGGTGGACGGCCCGGTGCGCGACGCGGTGAACCGCGGCGTGGTCCCCGGGCCCCGCATCATCACCACCCTCGGCCAGCTCTCCGCCCGTACCGGCGGCGCCGACGAACTGGTCGCCGAGGTGAACCGGCTGGCGGACGCCGGTGCGGACGCCATCAAGATCTTCGCCTCGGAGAGCATCCGGGTGGGCGGCGGCCCGACCCTGTCCCAGGGGGAACTCGACGCCGCCTGCGGCGCCGCGAACGAACGCGGGCTGCGCACGCTCGTCCACGCCCACGGGCCGGTGAGCGCGGCCCGGGCCTCCCGGGCGGGCTGCACCACCATCGAGCACGGCGCGCTCCTCGATCAGGAGACCCTCGACCTGCTGGCGGCGAACGGCACCTTCTACGACCCGAACACCTACCTGATCTTCCAGAACTACTTCGAGAACAAGGACCGCTACCTCGGGATCGGCAACTACACCGAGGAGGGCTTCGCCGCCATGGAGTCCGGCATGGTGCGGGCCATGGAGACCTTCGGGATGGCGCTCGCCACCGGTGGCCTGAAGATCGTCTTCGGCACGGACGCGGTGGCCGGCGCCCACGGGCAGAACGCGCGCGAGGCGGTCGCCCGGGTCGAAGAGGGGGGCCAGGACCCGGCCGATGTCGTCGTGGGGCTCACCTCGCTCGCCGCGGAATCGCTGGGGCTCGGGGACGAGATCGGAACCCTCGCCGAGGGCTACGCCGCGGATCTCGTGGTGGTGGACGGGGATCCGGCGACCGACATCGGGGCCCTCCAGCGGGTTCGGCTCGTGATGAGGGACGGCCGCATCCACCCCACCCGGTAGCGCGCCACCCCCCGACCGCCGCGGATCCGTTTCGAGACGGCTCCTACGGCCACTGCCGCCAGGATCGGACGGCGACTCCGCTCCTGCGATGGCTGTCGTCGCCGCCGTACACCAGGATGCCCGGGCCGGAGTTCCCGGCGAGTTTTTCCCAATGGCGGAGCCCCTTGAAGAAGTCCGACGCGACGGTGGCGCCGGACTTGATCTCGACGGGAACGGCGCCGCGCGCCGAGTCGACCACCAGATCCACCTCGTTGCCCGTGTGGTCGCGCCAGAAAGCCAGCCGGGGCTCGCGGCCGGCGTGGTAGCAGGACTTCCGCAACTCCGAGACGATCAGGTTCTCGAACACCGCGCCCCGCGCCGCGTGGACCGCGAGTTCGTCCGCGCTCCCGACCCGCAGCAGGTAGCACAGCAGGCCCGTGTCCACGAAGTACAGCTTCGGGCTCTTCGTCAGGCGCTTGTTGAAGTTCTCGTGGTGGGGCGGCAGGCGGAACACGATGAAACTCGCCTCGAGCACCGAAAGCCAGCGGCGCGCGGTCTCGTGGCTCACTCCGCAGTCGGCGCCGAGCGCCGAGAGATTGAGCGGTTGTCCGGCGCGCCCGGCGCAGAGCAGGACGAAACGACGGAAAGCCTCCAGGTCGCCCACCTGGGTCAACTCACGGACATCCCGCTGCAGATACGTCTGGAAGTAGAGGGAGTGCCACTCCGACGGGTCGAGCCCGCGGTCGTGGATCGGGGGATAGCCCCCCGCGAACGCCGAACCCGTCCATGGCCCGGGCAACGCGGCCGATTCGCCGTCGGCGATGTCCTCGACCGTGCGCAGGGGAAACTCGTGGAGTTCCGCCGGTGAGAACGGCAACAGGTGCGAAATGTGGACGCGTCCGGCGAGGCTCTGGGCGATCCGCCGCATCAGGAGGAAGTTGTGCGAGCCGGAGAGGACGAACCGGCCGGGTTCGGGTCGCTCGTCCACCAGGACCTGGATATAGGAAAACAGCTCCGGCGCGTGCTGCGCCTCGTCGAGGATTACCGGGCCGCGGAACTGCGCCAGGAAGTCCCGCGGGTCCGAAAGGGCGAAGGCGCGCACGTCGGGTGCTTCGAGCGATGCGTAGCGGTGGTCCGGGAAGGCGTGCCGCAACAGGGTCGTCTTCCCGGATTGGCGCGGCCCGGTCACCGAAACAACCGGATACTGCCCGCTCGCCCGGAGCAGCACCGGTGTGAGATGTCGGGAGATCATTCAATCAGGATGGCGACAGATTCCATATTGGATATGCAATCTACATCACTGCCGACGGGCGTTTCAACGCATTCCAGCGCCAGGAAGGACCTCGTGCACGCCGCATGGCCGACAATGTCGCCGACGCGCCGGGGGTCTCGGGTCTCATGTTCTTCACGCTGCTGATCGTCACATTCGTCATCGCGCTCGCGGTCTCCTTTGGCGCCGTGCGCCTCTTCGACCGGCCCATCGCCTCCATCCTGCGGCGGATCGTCGCCGAGGAGTTGAGCGGGGCATGGCACCGCTACGTCAAGTTCGCGGCGTACGTGGTGGGGGTCTCCTCCGGCGTCCGCATCCGCGAACTGGAGCGGTACATCTCGGCGCCGGACAAGGACGAGGAGGTCCTGGTCCTGAACGCGGAGCGGTGGACCCTGGAGATCTACCGGACCGTCATCGAGACGCTCCAGGGGATCGCCTGGATGCTGCTGGTGGTCTTCGTGGTGGCGCTCCTCGCCTACGTGCTGGCGCGGGGGTTCGAGCTGAAGCGGCGCTGATCGGCGTGTCCCGTCCTGTGCACCTTCAGCGGAGCCGGTCCTGGTCGGCATTCCGCGGTTCCGCGGGCCTCGGGCCCGCGGGTGCCGGCCTGAAGGCCGGCGCTCCCTACCGGGTCCGGCTGCGGAGGCGCTCGACCGCGAACAGGAACACCAGCGCGAAGGCGATCAGGAAGGTCGCCGCCGCCAGGATGGTGGGGCTGATCTCCTCGCGGATCCCCGACCACATCTGGCGGGGGATGGTCCGCTGGTTCAACCCGCCCATGAAGAGGACGATGACCACCTCGTCGAACGAGGCGGCGAAGGCGAAGAGCGCGCCGGAGAGCACCCCGGGCGTGATCAGGGGGAGCTGCACCCGGCGGAAGGTGGTCAGCGGCCCGGCGCCCAGGCTCTGCGAGGCGCGGACCAGGTTGCGGTCGAACCCCGACAGGGTGGCGGTGACAGTGATCACCACGAACGGGGTGCCGAGCGCCGCGTGGGCGAGGATCAGCCCGAAGTGCGACTGGGTGAGGCGGAGGTCCGAGTAGAAGAAGAACATCCCCGCCGCCGCGATGATCACCGGGATCACCATCGGCGAGATCAGGATCCCGGTGACCAGCCGCCGGAGCGGCATCGCGGGGTTCGAGAGGCCGAGCGCCGCCACCGTGCCGAGCACCGTCGCGAGGAGGGCGGCGGCGACCCCGATCCCCAGACTGTTGGCGAGCGCCCGGCCCCAGCGGGCGTCTTCCACCAGGGCGTCGTACCAGCGGAGCGACCAGGCGTCGGGATCGAGGCGCAGCATCCCCTCGGTGAAGGTGAAGTAGGGCTCGGCGTTGAAACTGAGCGGGACGATCACCAGGATCGGCGCCACCAGGAAGACGAAAACGAAGGCGCAGAAGGCCAGGTACAGGGCCCTCGAAACGGCGCCGTCCCGCAGACCGAACATCGCCCGCTACCCGAGCTTCAGGCTCGACGCCCCGACGAGCCGGTCGTAGACCACGTAGAGCGCGCCCACCACCACGAACAGGATTCCGCCGAGCGCCGCGGCGAGCCCCCAGTTGAGGGAGGTCTGCATGTGGAAGGCGATCATGTTGGAGAAGAGCTGTCCGCTCGACCCGCCGACCAGGGCCGGGGTGATGTAGTAGCCGATCGCCAGGATGAACACGAGCAGCGAGCCCGCCGCCGTTCCCGGCAGCGTGAGCGGCCAGTAGACGCGGAAGAACGACTGGCGGCGGTTCGCGCCCAGCGACGAAGCGGCCCGCATGAAGTGCGGCGGGATGGTCCGCATCACCGAATAGAGCGGCAGCACCATGAACGGCAGCAGCACGTGGGTCATCGCGACCAGCGTGCCGGTCATGTTGTAGATCATCGCGATCCGCCCGTCGTCGGCGACGATCCCGAGGGCGACCAGCAGGCTGTTGACCACCCCGTGGGTCTGGAGCAGCACGATCCAGGCGGTGGTCCGCACCAGCAGCGAGGTCCAGAAGGGGACCAGCACCAGCAGGATCAGCCAGCGGGCGCGGCGCGGCGGCGCGTTCGCGATCAGGTGGGCGATCGGATACCCGAGCAGCAGGCAGAGCAGGGTGACCGCCCCGCTGACCATGAGCGTCCGGAGCAGCAACGGGACGTAGATGCGGAGTTCCTCGGGCTGGCGGACGATGGACCCGCCGGCGTCGCGGTCGAGGTCGAGCGCCCGCAGGTAGTGGCGCACGGTGAAGCGTTCGTCGGCCGTCCGGATCGCCCGCCAGGTGGCCGGCTCGCCCCAGGCGGGATCCCCGCCCATCAGGGTTTCCCGGGCGGTCGCCGCCGGGGCCTCCGCCGCCGCCCGGGCCCCGCGCACGATCACGCTGCGCATCCCGCTCGCAACCCGGTTCACCCGCCCGCCGAGCCGGCCGACCAGCCGGCCCTCGAGCGCCGTCCCGAGTTCCCGCGCGGCGGCCGCGAAGACCGGTTCTCCGGGCAGGGTCTCCCCGTCCCACTCCTCGAGGAGGGCGAGGGTTTCCGGGAGCGCGTCGGCGACGAGGGGGTCGTAGACGCTCCGGGAGAGCATCGTCCCCAGCGGGAAGAGGAACGAGAAGCCGACGAAGGCCACGAGCGGCAGAGTGAGTCCGGCCGCGCGGAGCCGGGTCCGGGCCGGCGGGCCGACCGCCGGTCGCTCCGTCATCGGGCGAGCCAGGCGCTGAAGCGCTCGTTCACTTCGTCGAGGTGGTCGCTCCACCAGAGCGTGTTGCTTGTCAGCACCCTTCCGAGGTTCTGCGGGCTGGTGGGCAGGTGCGGGAGCATGGGAACGCCGGTCTCACGGTGGTTCGCGACCAGGGGCAGCGCCGAGCGCCGGGTGGGGCTGTACGCGATTTCCCCGCTGAGCCGCGCCATGGCTTCCGGCGAGGACGAGAAGCTGAGGAACTCGAGGGCTTCCTTCAGGTGCGGCGTCCCGGCCACGATGCCGGTCTGCCCGATGTCGAGCACCTGCCCGTCCCAGACGATGACGAACGGCTGGTCCTCGAGGACCTGGGCGTTGAAGATCCGTCCGTTGTAGGCGGTGGACATCGCCACCTCGGCGTCGGCGAGCATCTGCGGCGGCTGCGCGCCGGCTTCCCACCAGACGACCTGCTCCCGGATCGTCTCCAGCTTCCCGAAGGCCCGTTCCATCCCCGCTTCGGTGTCGAGGACGGCGTACACCTCGTCCGTCGCCACCCCGTCGGCCATGAGGGCGAACTCCAGATTGACGAGCGGGCTGCGGCGCATCCCGCGCCGGCCGGGAAAGCGCTCCAGATCGAAGAAGTCGCCGAGCACCGCCGGCTTCTCACCGGGGAAGCGGGCGGGGTGGTAGGCGACCACCGTGGAATAGAAGACGTTCCCCACCCCGCAGTCGCCGTTCGCTTCCGGCCAGAAGTCCTCCGCGGCCGGGGAACCGTCGGCGCCGGGCCCGAGCAGGTCGTCCGGAATCAGCTCCAGGAGTCCCTCGTCGCACCCCCGCGTCGCATCGAACCTCTCGAGATCCACGACGTCCCAGTGCACGTTCCCGGTGTCCACCTGGGTGCGGATCTCGGCGAGGCCGCCGTTGTAGTCCTCCCGGGCCAGGGTCAGCCCGGTCTCGGCCTCGAAGGGTTCGTAGTGAGCCTTGGTGACCGCCCGCGCGTAGGCCCCGCCCCAGGAGACCACGGTCAGTGAGCCGGGTCCGTCTCCCGGTCCGCAGGCCGCGGCCAACGCGAGCGCGGCGAAGGAGACGGCGCGCTTCATGACCTCGCCAGCCAGGCGCTGAACCGCTCGTTCATCTCGTCGAGGTGTTCGGTCCACCACGCGCCGTTGCTGCGCAGCGTGTTCCGGAGATTCTCGGGACTCGTGGGCAGATGCGGCCGCATGTCGGCGCCGGTCTCGACGTGGGTGGAGACGAGCGGCAGCGCCGACCGGCGCACCGGCGCGTAGGCGATGTAGCCGGTGAGCCGGGCCAGTGACTCCGGCGAGGTCATGAACCGGATGTACTCGAGCGCCGTATCGAGGTTCGGGGAGCCGGCGACGATCGCCATCTGGCCCCAGTCCAGCACCTGTCCGTCCCAGACGATGACGAAGGGCTGGTTCTCGAGGGCCTGGGCGTTGAAGATGCGGCCGTTGTAGGCGGTGGACATCACGACCTCGGCGTCGGCGAGCATCTGCGGCGGCTGGGCGCCGGCTTCCCACCAGACGACCTGGTCCCGGATGGTGTCCAGCTTGCGGAAAGCGCGGCGCAGGCCCTCCGGGGTATCCAGGACCCCGTACACCTCCCCGGGCGGGACCCCGTCCGCGAGGAGCGCGAACTCGAGGTTCACGAGCGGGCTGCGACGCATGCCCCGGCGGCCGGGAAAGCGTTCGAGATCGAAGAAATCGGCAATCGTGGCCGGCTTCTCCCCGGGAAAGCGATCGGGGTGATAGGCGTAGATCGTGGAGTAGAAGGTGTGGCCCACTCCGCATTCGGTCAGGGTTCCGGGCGAGAAGTCGTCCTCCGGCGGGGCGCCGTCCAGGCTGGGCGCGAGGATGTCCTTGGGGATCCGTTCGAGAAGTCCCTCGTCGCAGCCCCGGATCGTGTCGAAGATCTCGAGCGAGAGGACGTCCCAGTGGACGTTCCCGATGTCCACCTGGGTCCGGATCTGGGCGAGTCCGCCGTTGTAGTCCTCCCGCCCGATCACCACCCCGGTCGCCGCCTCGAAGGGTTCGTAGAAGGCCTTGTTCACCGCCCGGGCGAAGGAGCCGCCCCAGGAGACGGCGGTCAGCGAGCCGTCCGGGGGATCGCCGGCGCAGGTGATTCCCGCCGCGAGGCCCAGCGCGGCGAGTGCTCTCGGCGCGCGCCGGGTGCGGCCCGGCTCTCTCACGGTTCGGTGGACTCGGGCTCGTGGTCGAGCGCCCGGCAGTCGGTGGGGGTCCAGCCGATGCGGACCCGGTCTCCGGGGATCACGGCGCCGTGGCCCACGACGTTCGGGATCTTCACGATGAAGTCGTCCGCCCCGAGCACGCTCACGACCACCCGCAGGTGGTCGCCGAGGAAGGTCAGGTCCTCGACGCGGGCCTCGAACTCGTTGGCGAAGAGGCCCGGTTCGGGCGCCAGCCCGACCCGCTCCGGCCGGATGGAAAGCGTCGTCAGGTCCCCGACCTCCCCCGGCACCACCCGCAGGGCCCGGATCACGGTGTCCCCGACCCGCACGTCGCAGACGGCGCCGTCGATGTTCTCGATCCGTCCGGAGAGGCGGTTGTTCTCACCGATGAAGCGGGCCACGAAGTTCCGCATCGGTTCTTCGTAGAGACCCTCCGGGGTGGCGATCTGCTGCAGCCGGCCGTCGTGGAACACGGCGACCCGGTCGGAGAGCACCATCGCCTCCTGCTGGTCGTGGGTGACGTAGATGCAGGTGATCCCCAGGGTGCGCTGGATGCGCCGGATCTCGTACTGCATCTCCTCGCGGAGGCGGCGGTCGAGCGCGCCCAGCGGCTCGTCCATCAGCACGAGGTCGGGCTCGAAGACCAGTGCGCGGGCGATCGCGACGCGCTGCTGCTGGCCGCCGGAGAGCTGCGTGGTCTTGCGGTCCTCGTATCCCTCGAGACGGACCAGGCCGAGGGCGCGCGCCACCCGCTTGCGGATGTCTTCCGGGTCCACGCCGCGCACCTCGAGGGGGAACGCGAGGTTCTGCCCCACCGTCAGGTGCGGGAAGAGCGCGTAGTTCTGGAACACCATCCCGATGCCCCGTTTCCGCGGCGGCAGGTCCCCGATGGGGCGGCCGCGGACCCGGATCGAGCCGGCGGTCGGCGCCTCGAATCCCGCCAGCATCATCAGGCAGGTGGTCTTCCCGGACCCCGAGGGGCCGAGCAGGGTCAGGAACTCGCCCTTCCGGACCTGGAGATCGAGCCCGTCCACCACGGGGGTCACCCCGTCGTAGGTCTTCGAGACCCCCTCGAACTCGACGTAGGTTGCGTCGTCCGGCACCACCACCTCCTTGGCCGCCCCGCGCTGACGGCGGCGACGATAGCGCACGGGTGTGACAGCGTGCTTCACCCCTTCGCTCAGGCGACAATAGGGCCATGAAGCCCCGCGCCCGGTTCGGCGACGTCTTCGACGCGGTCGTCCGGAGCCTGCGCGCGAACCCGGAGGCCCGCGAGCTGGCCCCGGAACTTCGCCGGCTCAGCGACGAGATCCAGGCGCTCTCGCCCTCGCAGCCCTTCGTGGAGGGCTTCGAGCGCGCCTACCGCGTTGCCGACGGCGCCCACGCCGGGGGAACGCCGCTCATCGGGCTGGCCGCGGAGATGATCGCGGACCACGCCCCGGACTCCGGGTGGAGCCGGGAGCAACTCGACGCCTACCTCGAGGGGCTCGGCCCGGCGCGCGCCGCCGATTTCCTGACGGAACTGGCGGCGGCGATCGACGCTTAGCGGCCCGGCTGGCGCATGCTTCGCACCGGCTGCGGGTCGTCGCCGGCCGGCGTGTTGTGCTGCATGATGATCTGCCAGCGGCCGTCCGTGTGGATGTAGGTCATCGTGTAGCGGCCTTCGTGGACGGTCATCCGCTCCTTCCCGTCGTAGAGCACGGAGAGCGCGTACGCGCCGTAGGCGATCCCGGTGCCGCCGATGACCCGGTACTGCTCCCTGCTGGTCTGGAACTCGGCGCCGGTGGTGTTGTTGAAGAACAGGTTCCAGTCGATCGCGCAGGCCTCGCGTCCCTGCTTGCCCGAGGTCGGGCCGCAGGCGTAGAACGAGAGCGCCTCCTCGTGGACGGTGTCCAGGAAGCCGTCGAGGTTCCCGCCGTTGAGCGCCGCCACCGCGGTCTCGAAGGTGGCCTGCAGCGAGGCGACGTCGGCGACGTCGCTCTCGGCGGCGGCCGCGGCGGGGGCGGCAACCAGGGCGAGGCCCAGAAGCGAAAGCGCAAGGCGGAGAGAGTTCGTCATGGCGGGTCGTTCCTCGGCGGCGAAGGATATTTCAACGGGCCGGCAGGTCGGTTCAAGAGTGGCGGGAGTTGTTGACATATTGATGCCTTGATAATATGCCTTGATGTCCATGCGAACCACGATCCGGCTCGATGATCCGTTGCTTCGGGAGGCAAAGCGCGAAGCCTCTCGCTCCGGCATGACGCTGACCGCGATGATCGAAGAGGCGCTACGCGAGCGCCTGGCGCGAACCGCGAGCCTCGCCGAACCGCGACCGCGAGTCCGGCTGAAGACATTCCAGGGCCGGGGTCTTTGCGCCGGAGTGGACCTGGACGACTCCGCGGCGCTGCTCGACCTGATGAACGAGACACCGTGATCCTTCCTGACGTCAACGTCCTCGTCTACGCCTACCGAGAGGATGCGCCCGGCCACGGTTCGTATCGGGAGTGGCTTGAGGCGACGATCAACGGAGAGTCCGCCTTCGGGCTGAGTGACCTCGTGGTCAGCGGTTTTCTGCGCGTCGTCACTCATCCGCGCATCTTCGATCCGCCGAGCCCTCTGGCGGACGCCATGGAGTTCGCCGAGGCGCTTCGCGGTTGTCCCAATCGCGTGGCGGTGAGCCCGGGTTCCGACCACTGGCGGATCTTCCGCCGCTTGTGCGACCAGGCCGGCGCAAAAGGGAACCTCGTGCCGGACGCCTACTTGGCGGCCCTGGCCATCGAGCGCGGATGCGAGTGGATCACGACCGACCGCGATTTCGCCAGGTTTTCCGGGCTCCGCTGGCGCCACCCGCTGCACCCCCACTGATCGTCGGGCCGCGCCCTGGCTCAGAACGCCTTGAGCCAGGTCAGCTTCGCCACTGCGGTCCGGCGGGTCCAGGGGTCGAGCCGGGGGTCGAGCGTGTCGTCGGTGATGTAGCCGGTATCGAGGACCAGGAAGAGGTCGCTTCCCGGGGTGTGGATCCAGTCCACCCGGATGTTCGCCTGGAGTTCCTTCGAGAGGTTGTCCCACTGGATGAAGGCGCCCGCGAACAGCTTGCGGCTGACGGCGCCCTCGACGTTCACCGCGACCAGGGTGGTGGCGAAGTCCCCGTCCGGCACCGGCAGGGAAATCTCGTTTCGCGAGACCTCCGCGCCGATGGTGAGGTGCGGACCGGTCTTGAGGCTGACCCCGCCCCGGACCTCGCTCCGGTCCCCGCCCCAGAAGCTCCCGGTGGACGCGAAGGCGGTGCCGGAGAACGCCCGGCTGTCGTTGGTCCGGCCGCCCAGTGCGAAGGAGGTGAACCGGTAGTCCCCCGCGCCCAGCACCCGTCCGCTGATCGAGGCCGGGTCGTGCAGCCGTTCGAACCGGCTGGTCCAGTCGAACGCGACGGTCTCTCCCGACTCGAACACGAATCCCAGGCTGGACCCCGCCCGGCGGGACTGCAGTTCGCCGTCCGTGCCCAGAATGCGCGCCCCGTTGAGCTGGATCCAGGAGCTTCGCGCCCAGTCGCTCGCCTCGAAGCGCGGCGTGAGGGCGGTCCGGACGTTCCACTGGTCCTGGTCGCGCCGGCGGACGAAGCCGAGCGCGGGGTCGAACGCCTTGCCGACGTGGGTGCGCTGGACCCGCACTCCGTAGCGGTCGTTCTGCAGCTCCAGCTCGGCGCGGGCGGCGCCCGTCCCCTCCTCGTTCGCGCCCTCCTCCGAGTCCCAGACCCGCGCGCCCCACATCCGGAACTGGGAGCTGCTCCAGAACCGGGTGACGAAGTCCGCCCCGGCGGTGCGGTCGCTCGATCCCCCGGCGTCGAGGCTGGTGCCGATCACCCCCACGCTGGTTCGTTCGTGGAGGTTCGCCTGGAGCCGCACCACGGAGTTCCAGGCGCCGGCGTCCACTTCGGGAACGCGGCTCTCGGTGCGGAGCGCCAAGGCGCCGACCGAGATGGGTCCGGCCTGCCCCGTCAAGCGGCCCCCGCCGAGAATGTCGTCCTCGAGTCCGATCCGGCGGCTGAAGAAGACTTCCGTCTCCTGGGTGGTTCCGAACTCGAAGAGCCCCGCCCGCTCGAGGAAGAACTCGCGCTTTTCCGGGAAGAACAGGTCGAACCGGGTGAGATTGATCTGGACGTTGTCGGTCTCCACCTGCGCGAAGTCGGTGTTCCAGGTGAGGTCGAGGGTCAGGTTCGAGGTGAGGCCGTACTTCAGGTCGAGGCCGGCCTTGGACTCCCGTTCGAACCCGTCCTGCCCGTTCAACTGCTGGGCGCCGAGGTTGGCGTACGGCTTCACCTCGAGGCGGTGGCCCCGGCGCACGTCCTTCAGCCCGGTCAGGGTCGCGTACTGCGAAGACTGCGCGATGTTGCCCCGGTACTCCTGGCCGATGTGCGGCCAGATGACAGTCTCGTTCTTCCGCCGGATGGAGCGCTGGAACGCGATCCCCATGAGCGGCTCCTCCACGTCGGCGAAGCGGATGGTGGTGAACGGGATCTCCATCTCCAGCACCCAGCCGTCCTCGTTCACGGTGGTCTCGGTGGTGAAGACGCCGTCCCAGTTCCAGTCCGGGCGGTCGAGGCTCTCGTCGGCGAAGAGGGCGTCGTCCTGCGTGCCGGGTGCGCCGACCTCGAAGATGTACCCGTTCCGGCGGTCGAAGTAGGTGTCGAGCCCGATGATGACCCGGTCGTCCTTGTCGATCCGGCCGCCCCGGTGCAGGATGTCGCGGCGGATCCGGTCGGGTTCCGAATCGAAGAACATGAAGCCGAAATAGAGGGCGTCCTCGTCGTAGGCGATCCGCACCTCGGTCCGTTCGCTGGCGGGCGCGCCGTCCACCGGATCGCGCTGCTTGAATCCCGTCACCGGCGGGATGTCCGGCCAGAAGGGTTCGTCGAGCACCCCGTCGATGCGTGGCGGGGTATCGATGCGGATCGCCCGCGCGGTGCGGTCCTGGGCTGGCGCGGGCGTTCCGATCACGAAGCCGCCGAGCAGCAGGGCTGCCGCGACGCTCCGGATGACGGACCGCTGGATCAGCCGGACCCCCCGGTCATCTCGTGCACCTCGATCTCGCAGTCCGGGGACCAGGCGAGGTGCGGGTGGTCGGCCAGCAGCGCCTCGGCCGCTTCCATGTTCTCCGCCTGCACGATCGAATAACACACGACGTTCCGGGTGCTCGGGGAGTTCCCCGCCGCGGTCAGCCGGCGCCCGCCCGCGAGTGGCGTCCCCATGTCCACGAGCTGGTCGCCGCAGCGGCCGAACCAGGCCATCCACGCCTCCATCCCGGCCCGCATCTCCGCCGGATCGGCGTTTTTCGCCATCTCCATGAACGACATGGGCATGTGGTAGAGCACCAGGTATTTCTTCACGTCGGGTTCCTCGATTCGCTCCGGGGTCGGCGGGAGCGACGCGACGATAGGCGGGGGCGGCGTGCGCGTCAACGGGCGGCGTTCCCCGCCGGTCATGATGGCGAAACGGCTTGGAACGCCGGGCAGTTCTCCCGGTGGGGCCCTCCAGACCGGCACCGCGGTGCTCCGCACCGCGCACGTCGCAACCCCGCCCGGAAAAGGCAGCTCCCCCCGGCGCCTGGCGACACCGAACGGACATGACTATGGCAAAATACGCCGCAAACTGCTGTCATGCTATACAAGCGCCTGACCACCCGGCCTCGCCGCAGCTTCTTCCTGTTCGGCGTGCGCGGAGTCGGCAAGAGCACCTGGGCGCGTTCCGCGATTCCCGAGGCGACGCGCTTCGATCTGCTCGACGAGGCCCTGTTCCACGACCTGATCGGACGGCCGGGGCGCTTTGCCGAGATGGTCGCGGGCGTTCCGGAGGGGCGGTGGATCGTGGTGGACGAAGTCCAGCGGGCTCCCGCCCTGCTCAACGAGGTGCACCGTCTGATCGAGGAGCGCGGGCGCCGGTTCGCCCTGCTGGGGTCCAGCGCCCGCAAGCTACGGGCGGCGGGCACCAACCTGCTGGCCGGACGGGCCACCCGAAAGCAGATGTTCCCGCTGGTGCCCGAAGAAATGGGGGCCGATTTCGAGCTGGAACGGACCCTGCGCATCGGATCCCTGCCGCTGGTGCTCGCCTCGGAGGATCCCGGACAGACCCTGGGCGACTACGTGACGCTGTATCTGCGAGAAGAGATCCGCGCTGAAGCAGCGGTTCGCAACCTGGGCGGGTTCGTCCGTTTCCTGCCCGTCGCCGCCCTCCTCCACGGGCAGACGTTGAGCGTGTCCGGAATCGCCCGCGACGCCGGCGTGGCCCGGAACACCGTCGCCGGTTACCTCGAAGTCCTCGAGGACACGCTCCTCGCTTCGCGGCTGCCGGCGTTCGAGGCGAAGCTGCGCGTCCGCGAGCGGCGTCGCCCGAAGCTGTACTGGAACGATCCCGGGCTCGTTCGGGCGGCGAAGGGCATCCGCGGGCCACTCGCTCCGGAAGAGCGCGGCGCGCTCTTCGAAGGTTGGGTCCTCGGGCTGCTCAACGCGTACGCCCAGGAAAGGGAACTCTTCGACGAGGTCCGCTACTGGGCGCCGGCCGAGTCGAATGTGGAAGCGGACTTCCTCCTCCGCCGCAATCGGGAATTCCTTGCCATCGAGGCCAAGGCCGGCTCGCGCTATCACGCCGGAATGCTCCGGGGCCTCCGGGCCGTCGGGGAGCTGCCCGGCCTCGCCCGCCGGGTGCTGGTTTACGGCGGTCGCAACTCCTTCCGCACGGAAGACGGGATCGAGATCTGGCCGGCCCTGCGGTTCAGCCGGGAACTCGCCGAGGATTCACTCTGGCCGTGAGGCGGTCCGTGCCCTGACGCCGGGTGCCCGCCGACCGCCGGCCGGGGGTCAGAACGCCTTCAGCCAGGTCAGCTTGGCGACCGCGGTCCGCCGGGTCCAGGGGTCGAATCGCGGGTCCAGCGTGTCGTCGGTGATGTAGCCGGTGTTGAGGACGAGGAAGAGGTCGCTGCCGGGCGTGTGGATCCAGTCGATCCGGACGTTCGCCTGGAGTTCCCTGGACAGGCTGTCCCACTGCACGAGGGCGGCGGCGAAGAGCTTGCGGCTGACCGCGCCCACGAGATCCACCGCGACCAGCGTGGTCGTGAAGTCGCCGTCGGCCACCGGCAGGGAAACGTCGTTCCGGGCAAGCCGGAGGCCGACGGTGAGGTGCGGCCCGGTCTTCACGACCCCGCGGCCGCCGTAGCGGGTGCGGCGGCCGCTCCAGAAATCGCCCCGGGACCCTTCGAGCGAAACGGAGAACATCCGGGCCTCGTTGGTGCTCGCGAAGGCTTCCCAGAAGCGGAAGTCGTAGTCCCCGGGCGGGAGGGTGCGGCCGCTGATGGAAGCCGGCCCGTGGAGGCGCTCGAAGCGGTCGTCCACCACCAGCGAAACCCGTTCGCCGGATTCGAACAGGAAGTCCGCGTTCGACGAGAGCCGTTCCGACTGGAGCTCTCCGCCGGTCCCGAGGGTGCGGACGCCGCCTCCCCAGACCGAGAACCGGCGCGCCCAGCCGCTTTGCTCGAACCGTGGCCGGAACCCGCCCCAGAGCTGCCACTCGTCCATGTCGCGGCGGCGGACGAACCCCAGCGCGGGATCGAAGTCCTTCCCGACGTGGACCCGGTCCACCGACAGGGCGTAGCGGTCGTTCTCCAGGTCCAGCTCGGCGCGCGCGGCCTGCCGTTCGGGGCCCGACCCGCCCGCCAGGGAGTCCCACAGCCGCGCCCCCCAGACCCGGAACGACGAGCTGGTCCAGAACCTCGTGTGGAAGTCGGCTCCGGCGACCCGGTTGGAACCCCCGTCGCGGTCGAGGCTCGTGGCGATCAACCCGGCGGTGGTGCGCTCGCGGAGGTTCGCCTGCAGGCGCAGGACCGAGTTCCACGCGGCCGGAGCGCCGCTGCCGCCGGCGGCGGAGTCGGAGGCCGCGCGAGTCGCTCCGGTCCGGAGCGCGAGGGCCCCGACGGAGATCGGGCCCGCCTGCCCCGTGAGGCGGGCGCCCCCCTGGATGTCGGCGTCGAGGCCCACCCGGCGGCTGAAGAAGATCTCCGTCTCCCGGGTGGTGCCGAACTCGAAGAGGCCGGCCCGTTCGAGGAAGAACTCCCGCTTCTCCGGGAAGAAGAGGTCGAACCGGGTGAGGTTGATCTGGACGTTGTCCGTCTCCACCTGGGCGAAGTCGGTGTTCCAGGTGAGGTCGAGGGTGAGGTTGGAGGTGAGTCCGTACTTCAGGTCCAGGCCGGCCTTCGACTGGCGCTCGAGGCCGGGCTCGCCCGCGAGCTGCTGGCCGCCGAGCGAGGCGTAGGGCTTCACCTCGAGGCGGTGGCCCCGGCGGACGTCCCGGAGGCCGGTGAGCGTCGCGAACCGGGACGCCTGCGCGATGCCCCCCACGAAGTCCTGGCCGATGTGGGGCCAGAAGACGTTCTCGTTCTTTCGCCGGATGGAGCGCTGGATGGCGATCCCCATCACCGGCTCCGCCACGTCGGCGAAGCGGATGGTGGTGAAGGGGATGGCCATCTCGAGCACCCAGCCCTCGGCGTTGACGGTGGTTTCCGTGGTGAACACCCCGTCCCAGTTCCAGTCGGGGCGCTCGAGGCGTTCGTCGGTGAACAGCGCGTCGTCCTGGGTGCCGAGCGAGCCGATCTCGAAGATGTAGCCGTTCCGGCGGTCGAGGTAGGTGTCGAGGGCGATGACGATCCGGTCGTCCTTGCTGATCCGGCCGCCCCGGTCGAGGATGTTCCGCAGGATGCGGCCGGGCTCGGAGTCGAACAGCTTGAAGCCGAGGTAGAGCGCGTCCCGGTCGTAGGCGATCCGCACCTCCGTCCGCTCGCTGGCGGGCGCGCCGTCCACCGGGTCGCGCTGTCTGAAACCGGTGACGGGTGGGATCGCGTCCCAGAACGGCTCGTCGAGGACGCCGTCCACGCGGGGCGGGGTCTCGATGCGGACCGCCCGCGCCTCGGGGGCCTGCGCCGCCGCCGGGGAGGCGAGGCAGAGGGCGGTCAGGACCATGCCGCAGGCGGGCACGGAGTGTTTCTTCAATGCGTTCTCGGGTCGGCTCACTGCGGACGGCGCCCGGTATTCTCCGTTCCGAAGCCCCCCTCCGGAGTCCGCCATGCCGAAGACCACCGTTTTCTCCGTTGTCCTGCTTGTTGCCTGTCTCGCCGGGTGCGGCGCGAACGCCCCCGAGGAACCGGCGGAGGCGCCGCCCGCCGCGGGGGCCGAAGCGACCGTGAACGTGGTCATCGAGACCACGCTCGGCGAGATCGAGGTAGAGCTCTATCCCGAACGCGCGCCGCTCTCGGCCGCGCACTTCCTCCGCTACGTGGACGGCGGCCACTACGACGGCGCGGCGACGTTCTACCGCGCCACCCACACCGCGAACGGGGATGCGCACAACGTCGTGCAGGGCGGGATGCGCAGCCTGCCGATGCTGGTCCGGGACGGCGGCGAGGCGGAGGCGGAGCCGCCGTTCCCGCCCGTCCCCCACGAGCTTACGCAGGACACCGGGATCCGCAACGAACGCGGGACGCTCGCCTACGCCCGGAACGAGCCCGGCACCGCGAACACCGAGATCTTCTTCAACGTCGGGGACAACTTCGTGCTCGACACCGGCGCCGGCGATCCCACCCGGGACGGCTTCGGCTACGCGACCTTCGGGCGCGTGGTCCGGGGCATGGAGGTTCTGGACGCGATCCACCGGCTGCCGACCGACGCCCCGGCCGCCAGCGAGGTCGTCCAGGGCCAGATCCTGAACGACCCGGTGCCCATCGTCAGCGTCCGCCGCGCGGAGTAGGGAAGGAACCGAACGGGGGGAGCTCGGAGCGCCGGCCTCTGGCCGGCATCGCGGCCGCAGGCCGCGAAAACGCACGCCGCAGCCGATTCCCCGCGGCGTGATCCCAACGGGGAGCGGCTGCGTGCCGCCCGCAACGAGCCGGACGTGAGCCCTACCTTCAGGGGGAGGGAGCGCCACCAGCGCGGGTTTCGCGCTCCCGCGCGATGCCGGCCAGAGGCCGGCGCTCCGAGGCGGCGCCACCACCGCTGCTGGTCAACCCCGCACGGCCGCATTTTTTCAGCAACTGGGCCGCTTCAGCCGGCAGGCGGTCCGTGCGGCCCGCAGAACGCGGTCGACCGCCGACAGCCTGCGAGAAGCTACTTCACGCGCCTCGCGGGGAGCCGTCAGCTCCTCAGGCGACCGTTGTCTGAAACAGCGCCGTGAGTTGGGCAACGACGCTCTGTCCCGCCATTGCCTACGCCGGGCCGTCGGCGCGCACGCCGTGCTGGGTACCGGACGCCACCCGGATCCCGGCCGCCCAGCGCTGCTGGTCGGTCTTCTCCTCGACCGTCGGCACGAAGAACCAGTCGTTCTGGATGCGGTCGGGGTTGAGGTCGAGGACGCAGTAGCCGCGGTGGAACGCCTCCCCGAACTTCTTGTGCGGGTTGGCGGCGAGTTCCTCCGCCACCTCGGCGGCGATGGCCTCCTCGTTCCCCAGCCGGCGCAGCTTCGAGCTGGGTGAGGACACCGCCGTGGTCACGAAGTCCACCCCGTAGGACCCGGCGCCGGTGTCCGGGTCGTACCCGGCCAGCGGATTCCGGGGCACGTCCATCCCCCACGACTGGTGGACGTCGCCGGTGAGCACCACCAGGTTCCCGATCCGCTCGCTCTCGAGGAACTCGAAGAGCCGGTTGCGGCTCGCCTCGTAGCCGTCCCACTGGTCCGGGTTCTGGGGGTTTCCGTCGGCGTCCAGCATCGGCCCCATCATCACCTGCTGTCCGAGCACCGGCCAGCGCGCGCCCGCCGCCTTGGCGGCCGCGAGTTCGCCGTAGAGCCAGCGCTCCTGGCGGTCGCCGAGGAGGGTGCGGTCGGGGTGCCGCATTCCCTCCACGTCGCCCCACTCGGCCTGCCGCGAGCGCCCGATGAGCCGGGTGTCCAGCATGATGAGGTCGAGGAGCTTCCCGAAGCGGAAGGTCCGGTAGGTGCGCTGGCTCGGCCAGGGCTCGGGCTCCCGGATCGGCATCCACTCGAAGTACGCCTTCACCGCCGCCGTGCGGCGGACGAACCAGTCGCCCTCCTCGTCCTCGATCTGGTGGTTCTGAACTCGCGGTACACCACATCGGCGTCGAACGTTGCCGGCGCCGCCGACCCCCTTAGGCGCGCCAGATCGAACACCTGCATGCCATGTGCGCCGGCTCCGTCCGCGACGATGAACGCGTGATCCCGATAGACCTTGATGTCCCGCCAAAACGACGCCTCGGTCTCGGTGGGGAGCCGCCCGAGGAAGAGCGGGTCCTCCGGGTTGGAAACGTCGACAAAGGCAGTGCCGGTGTCCAGACCCATCAGGGCGTATTCCGGGCCGGTCTCGCCATCGGACCAGCCCCAGATGTCGTTGCCGAAGTCGCCGTCCATCACGTTGAGCGCCATCCGGCGGTGCAGTGCGACGCCGTCGCACGGAAAGTCGCTGGCGAGGCCGTCCAGGCACATCTCCGGACCGGTGCCGAGCGGCGGGGGAGGCGGTGACGGCGAACCCGGACTGGTGAGCGAGGAGGGCCCATCGCCGGCGCAGCTCCCTAGGACCACGGCGCACAGCGCGGCGGCGGCGACCGAGCGGGGGCTTCCGTTCGTCACGTAAGTGGTCATGGCGGTGCTCCAATCCTGGGAAAACGGTCCGAGGCGGACGCCGGCCGCTCCATCCGCCTCGAACCCGCCGCTCGCGAGAGAGCCGGGGAGGACGCATTCAGGTCGCCGGACACCGGCGCTGGGTCCGAACCCGCCAGAAACATGCCACCCCGAGGGGAGAGCCCGACGGCGGCCTGCGGGACGCAGCCGCCTGCAGGGGGCTGGCCGACGAGGTCGTGAGCGGCCTTCGTCAGCGGTGGCTCGATGCCTCCGTCGGTATCGAGGAACACGGGGTCACCGGCCTCCGCCCACCGCGCAGGCGGGGCCGGAAGTCTTCCCGCAGGGATCACTCGCGCCGCAGGCGCGGGCTGGGAGCGACCTCCCGGCCTTGGGAGGAGAGTGGGACAAGCACTCCACGACGGGGCCGTTTTTCGCCACGAAAGGGGGGGTCGCTTGCAGCCCCGACCCTGACCCAGAAAGGCAGGGTCGCCCGAGCGCAATCGCGACGGGGAGAACCGGGATCGTCCCTACGGGTACGCGCATAAGCACTAGCAAAAGGGGGGGCGCCCTAGTTGCGTAGCGGAACGGCTCCGGGGTGGCCCCGTTGAGGTGCAGCGCCCCACAAACCGATGTCGGAGTCGTCTAGGCGTTCCGCGAAGTGGACGTTGAACCGGTCGATCCGGGGCGGGGGCCGATGGAGCCGGGGCCGGGCAGCTCGCCGGGGACGCTGTGGTAGAACACGCCGCCGTGAATCGAACGCTACGCGGCCTCCTGCTACTCGTCGCGGCGGCCTGCGGGACGGGCACCGACGGCACGCCGGTCGTGCCACCCACCTCCCCCGCGCCGCCCCCAGTGCCGCCTCCCCCAATGCCAGAGCCAGCCCCGGTGACCGGGGTCGAGGTTGTGGAGATGGGTCCCGACTTCATCGTATTGACTTGGGACCCCGTACCCGGTGCGACCCGCTACCAGATCCTCGTCGATCAGAACGAAAGCGGCGAGTGGGACGACCATTACAGTTCGGAGCCCTTCTTCCGCCTCGAAGGACTCGAGCCTGGCGCACGCGTGAGGATTGTCGTTCGGGTGCGAGAAATTGCCGGGGAGCGCGTGTCTTGGCCAGCGTCGGATCCCGTCCTCTTGCCAGAGCCAGGCCCGGTAACTGGGGTCAAGGCGGTGGAGAGAGGTTCGGACTTCATCGTTTGGGCTTGGGACCCCTGGCCGGGTGCGACCCTGTACCAGATCCTTTTGTACATGGATGGAGGCTACGAGAGAGAGGTCCATTACAGATCTGAGCCCTCCTTCCGCCTCGAAGGACTCGAACCTGGGGGAGCCGCGAGGATCATCGTCCGGGTGCGAGAAATCGCCGGAGAACGCGTGTCTTGGCCGGGATCGGTTGCTGTCCAGACGGAAACCCTGCCGCCGCCGCCGCGACGCTGTACCAACGAACGGAGGCTGGCGTTGCGCTACTCCGACTTTGTCTCCGAGTGGGACGGAACGCCCTTCCGGGTAGACGTAGTCGGGGATTTCCCGGACTACGTAACCGAGACAGACTTGGAGAGTCTTCTCGTTCCGGTTGGGCTCCTAGAGGACAAGATCGAGGCCCAACTCGGCTACCGAATCGTGGAAATGGGCGACGTGATTCCAGTTCCTGACGGGACGCCACCGGGCTGGAACGGAGACGAAAAGACATACAACCGGACCTGCCCTCTTTCTCGGGATAGAGGACAGATTCACTTCATCTACCTAGATAAGACCATTGACACGCCGAGGGGACAGGCCGGTGCGGTGGCGTTTCCGCGATGCGGTTCCTTCGCTATTGTGAAAACGGAATCAGGAATCGGCCACGACTGGCCCGGTCGTGACTGGGGTGGCCCCACGATGCACGAACTCTTTCATGTATTCGGATTCGCCCACATTGAGGACTACGACGGACGCCGGGGAGTCCCCATGTCCCGCGCACTGGACGACTCCGCTGCGACGCTGGGCGCGGAGTCCGCAATCTGGGTCGATATCGACTACCTGCGCTGCATCTTTCCAGAGGGCGGATAAATCCCTCCCGCCTGTCGTTTCATGCGCCAGAGTTCCCGCGCAGGCTGAAAACTCCCCGCAGAAGCCCATCCGCGCAGGGGGCCGCGCCGGGGGCCAGCGGAGCGGGTCGATGCCCGTAAACGCAAGGGAGTCAACGGGTTGCATGCGTGACGTTGGCGGACCCCCTTGTCCGGCCGCGGCGCCCGCCCGAAACGGGCGCCGTCCCCGTAGCCCCGGTTCGGGTACTCGTAGATGTAGTCGCCGAGGTGGAGCACCGCGTTCAGGTCGTCGCGCTCCGCGATCCGCCGATAGACGTTGAAGTAGCCGAAGGGGAGGTTGGAACAGGAGACGAAGGCGAGCCGGACGTGGTCGGTGCTGCGAGGCAGGGTCCTCGTCCGGCCCACCGGCGACTGCTCGCCGAGCGCCTCGAAGCGGTAGTGGTAGGTGGTGCCGGGTTGGAGCCCGGGCGCCGTGACCTTGAAGGTGTAATCGCGCCCGGGTCCGGTGGCGCCCTCGCCCTCCGCGACGATCTCCCGCATGCCGGGATCCCGCGCCGCCTGCCACCGGACCGCGACCCGCTCGTCGGAGGAGCCCGAAACCCGCGTCCAGAGCAGCACCCGGTCGGTGAGCGGATCGCCGCTCGCCACCCCGTGCTGGAATGCCCGCTCCTGGCCGAGGACGGGCAGAGCGCGCGCGAAGGGCAGGACGAGTCCCGCCCGGGCGGAGGTTCCGAGAAAGAGCCGGCGGTTCATGGTCATGGCGCCGAGTGTACGGAGAGCCGACGACGCCCGCTTGAATCCGGCGTGTCGCGTGGGCAACAGACCCCGGACGCGCTCATGATGCCCGGAGTTTCACTGCGCGCCTACCGCCGGCTCATCTCCTGGGTCGTCTCCATGCGCGGCGCGGCTCTCTTTTGCTCGGGAGCCGACTTCAGGAACGACGAGCATCGCGACGGGGACTCCCGGGGTGATGGACTTTCGACGGACGGGAGCGATTCGCTTCCCGGCCCGAGCCGTACCCGTGCCGCAGGACGTCCGCGCTCGGCTGCCCGACGGTGACACAGAATCCGTCCCGGCGTCGTCGCGGCGTGGTCGTGTGTCCGGTGGGTACGCCGTTAGCGAGCCGGGAAGATACAACGGAGTAGGTCCACGTCCGCGTGGGTCAGGGTTTGCTCTGTGGTCCGTCCGCCCGACCGCGTAAGGCGTTTCGACATTGGGACCCCCCGTTCCTCCGCAGGGTCGAATTCGTGGTGATGGACAAACCCGAAGAGGTGCCATATCTCGTGGACGGTCGTCCCGGCATTGAGCCTGGCTTCTGGAACGTCCAGATAAGCGAACGTGCCGCACCGGTCGGAGTGGGCGAGCGCACCCGCAGAAATCTCGAGCCGGTCCGCCATGAAGAACCCGATGATCTGCCCCTGCTCTCGGGGTAGGGGACAGTCCTCGGTGTAGGCGCCGAGGTCCGCATTCCACCCAGGCGCGACTCCCTGGGGAGCGGGGATCAGTTCCCCGCGCTCAATGATCCGGTAGCCCAATTGTCGTTCGATGATCGCCGCGGCCTGAGCCACGGGTTCCAGAACGTGCGTCACGACATCAGCCCGGGGATTCGGGAAGTTGTCTATCACGTCCACGTGGAACGGCGTCCCGTCCCACTCCGGCACTACAGCAGCCGGTAAGCGCTCCACCCGGTCCCGTTCGTCTGAGCACTCGCGTGGGACCGGAGCGGTCTCCGGGGCCGTGACTCCCCAAATCCGATGGGACCAGTCGCTAGAGGCGCGCCCACCCGCGGTCTCCGCTACCGCCTGCACCCAGATGACCACTAGTTGATCCGGGGGTAAGCCCTCCCAGCGGTAGCGTGTTCGTTCGGTGGAGGTCTGCCGTCTGTTTGCTAGTTCGTCACCTTCGGCGAGATCCACCCGGTAGAGCGTGGCCCCCTCTACCGCATCCCATTCCCACTCAACGTAGTCTGCCCTTTCCGCCGCGAGCCGAACAATCGGAATTCCGGGGGGATCGGGCGGAGGCGGCCGGGCGGGCGGTGCGGCGGGCGGGGGGACGGTCGGTGCTGGTTGCTCCGCGGGGCCGTCCCCGCCGCAACCAGCTAGCGCAAGCGCCAAGGCCAGCAGCGGAATAACCCAGCCCTTAGTCACGAGCGACACGGTATCAGGAGCTGCGACGTCCAGCGCGACAGGACACGTGAAATAGAGCGTGCCACGTCTACGCCGTCCTATCGCGCCACGACGTCACCCAACTCCGCCACCAAGCGATCGGCCTGCGCCTTGGAAAGGTACGGGACCTTTGCCGTTCGCGCGAAATAGAAGCCCGTATCTGTGATGTGCTTGACCCGCTGTGCAGACATGGCCTTTATGGGTTCATCTCCACGTTGAGGCTTGTCAGTGACGAACCTCACGTCTTTGTACAACGTAGCGTCGCCATCGGATTTCTTGTCCCCGATAACGGTGGCTGCCGCTACAACGCCCCAGCCACGATGGTAGAAGAAGACAGTGTCCCCCTTGTTGAGGACTTCAATCCATCTCTTCGCCTCGCCAAAAGCAGCAACGCGATCGTTTTCCATCATGTACCAGATCGATTCTGGGTCCCAAGAGAGATTAGTGTCGAATAGAACACCCTTCTTGTGAGCCGGATTCCGGTGTCGATCATGTGGCGGTGAGAAGAACTCGAAATAGGAACTCGTGCCAAATTCGTAGACGCGGTATGGAAGGAAATCAATGGATACGCCTTGTTTCCTCCAGTAGTCCACCGCGCCGACAAGCTCATCGTTCGCTCCAGTGCCTACTATCTTGATGTGTTGTCGTTGGTTGAATTCCTCCTCCTGGAGCGGTCGCACTAGTTCGAACGCCGACTGATGATCCGCTATGAGCCCTTCGGAGCCTTGCTTGTATTGCAAGTACTTGTGATTGAGCTGAGAGTAGTTCCATTGTCCAACATGTTGCGCATAGCGAAAAGCTTGGTCGAGGCTGGCTCTCTCGGCCGCGTGCAACTTCAACTCGAATATCACCAGATCACCCCGGTCTGTAAGAGCCAGTATGTCTGGCTCAGGCTGAAACCGTCGCTCCTGGAATACCGGCATTAGAGGGTCCTGCTCAAAAAGGACGTCAAACAAATGATCTGCAACCAGCACCTCGAGTCCTTTTTCCATTCCGAATCCTGTGAAATCCGTGAACGAAACGGGTTCAAGTGAAGTGGGCTCCTGGTTATGCGGGGACGTGTTTATTCTGAACAACAAGTCAGCACCTCGTATTGGTTTGAAGCAAGACAGGGAAGACCAACGCTCCTGCTGGGAGCACTGGATTCATGTCAACTGAGAAGGCCCGTAGTTTTTTTGTCGCACTGACGGCGCGCGATGCCGGTCTGAAGACCGGCGATCCCTCACCTAACGGCGCGCACTCTCCTGGGTCGTCTCCAGCCGTGGCGCGGCCTGCTTCACGTGCCGTTCGAGCCACTGGTGCTGCTCCCAGAGGGTGTGCATCACCGACTCGCGGGCCACGTAGCCGTGGCTCTCGTGGGGCAGCATCACGAGGCGGGCGATCGCTCCGTGGCCCTTCAGCGCGTGGTAGAAGCGGCGGCTCTGCACCGGGAAGGTGCCCGAGTTGTTGTCCACGATGCCGTGGATCAGCAGGATGGGCTCGTTGACCTGGTGGGCGTGCATGAACGGGGACATCCGGAAGTAGATCTCCGGGGCCTCCCAGAAGGTCCGCGGCTCGCTCTGGAACCCGAAGGGGGTGAGCGAGCGGTTGAAAGCGCCGCTCCGGGCGATCCCGGCCCGGAAGATGTCCGAGTGCGCGAGCAGGTTCGCGGTCATGAACGCGCCGTAGGAGTGCCCGGCGATCGCCGTCCGTTCCGGATCGGCGACCCCGCGCCGGACCGCCTCGTCCACCGCCGCCTGGGCGCTCGCGACGAGCTGTTCGACGTAGCTGTCGTTCGGCTCCCTGTCGCCCTCCCCGATGATCGGGATGGTGGCGTTCTCCATGACCGCGTAGCCCTGGGTCAGCCAGTAGAGCGCCGAGCCCCAGCTCACGAAGCTGAACCGCTGCGGTGAATCCCGGACCTGGGCGGCGGCCGCCGCGCTCTTGTACTC
Organism: Acidobacteriota bacterium; assembly: GCA_022826195.1. Classification (GTDB taxonomy): domain Bacteria; phylum Acidobacteriota; class Vicinamibacteria; order Marinacidobacterales; family Marinacidobacteraceae; genus Marinacidobacterium. Next base: position 6,263 of record JAJDVI010000041.1, on the reverse strand, counting down.
GCGCGGATAGGCCCACACGATCAGCGGCAGGCGACCGTCGCGGGCCGCGTCGTAGCCCGGCGGGGTGTGCAGCAGCGCGTTCAGCTCGACGCCGTCGTTCCGCTGGTAGCGGATGAGTTCGCGTCCCGCGCCCTGGAGGCCGGGGTACGGATGCGCGATGTCGGTGATGGCGCTCGCTTCACCGCCGCTGCCGAGATCGCGCACGTAGTAGTTGGGAGGCGTCGTCCGGGTCTCCTTCCGGGTCAGCAGCAGCCCGGCTTCCGGATCGAGGAGCGCGAGCGGCGTCTCGTAGGAGTCGGCGTCCGACTGGAAGAGGCGGCGGGTCTCGCCGGTCTCGAGGTCCCATTCGTCCACGAAGGGCCGGTTGCCCTGCGGGGAGGCCCCTTCGGCGGTCAGGTACGCCTTCGATCCGTCCGCCGACGTGAGGAGCACCCGCGCACCCCGCTCGTTCCGCGTGGTCAGCGGCGTTCCCGGCGCGGCGTAGCGGTCCTCGTAGGAGGTGTCGAACGCCAGGGTCGGCTCGCCGCTCCCGGCGGTCGGAATGCTCCAGATCTGCTCGGCGCGGTTGATCCACCAGCGGGTGATCGCCACGCCGCGGCCGCCGCCGAAGGTCGCTCCCATCATGCGCAGCGGCACCTGGAGCAGCAGCTCGGGTTCGCCCTCGAAGGGCGCGGAAAGCTGCACCAGCACGTCGCGGACCGCCGCCTCGGCGTGCGGGTCGCCGCCGTCGCGGGCCTCGGTCCAGACCACGCTGGCGTCGTGATCGCCGCGCCAGTTGATGGACCTTGGTCCGGTGGGCGCGGAATCGCGGCCGATCGGGATCTCTTCGTGGAGCGGAAGGTCGGCGATTTCACGGACCACCGCTCCGCTGCGGTCCCGGATTTCGATCCGGTGGGGGAACCGCGAGTAGGGCACCAGCCAGGAGAACGGCTCGTGGACCGTGCTGACGAGCAGGTAGTTCGCGTCCGGCGACGGCGCGAAGCGGTCGATGATCCCCGGGCCGGCGATCTCGGTGGCCCCTCCGGAGAGGTCCACGACGACCGCGCGGGCCGCCCCGTAGTAGCTGAACAGCGCGTTGTCGTGCGGGCTCGTCAGCAGGTCCTGATAGGTCCGGGCCGGAGCCACGCGCCCGGTGGTCTCCTGGATCACCGGCGTCTCGGGCACCGCCGGGGCCTCCGGCGGCATGCCGCGGCCCGCGTCCACGACCCGGACGGCGAGATGGGCGCTGTCGCCGAGCCAGTGGAACGGGGTGTTCCGGAAGATCGCGTTGACGCCGGAGACGACGCGGGTCGCCGCGCCGCTCCCGGCGTCCACCGTCCAGAGTTCCACCCCGTCGTCCCCGGTGTGCGTGAAGGCGAAGCGCGAGCCGTCCGGCGCCCAGCTCAGGTGGTCCCCGCGGAGCGGGTCCGGCAGCCCGGTGACCGCCGTCTCGGCGCCGCCGTCGAGCGCCTTGAGCGTGAGCGCGCGGAACATCCGCCGCCGGCTCGCCGCGTTGGCCGCGGGATCGATCCGGAGGCCGGCGATCCGGAGCTCGGGCCGCGAGAGCTCGGCGAGCGGGACCAGGCTCGCGCGGTGCGTGAGCACCGTGTGGACCTTGTCCGGCGATACCGAGATCCCCGGCGTCGGCGGCGCCTCGGCGATGCGCACGATGTCCTCGGGCGGCAGTTGGTAGCCGTCCTGGGCGGTCGCGGCAGCGGCCAGCAAGGTGGCCGGAACGATCAGCAGACGAAGCAACGGAAGCCGCATGACGGTCCCTCCTCCCCGGTCGGGGGAACCCCGCATCTTACGCGAGGCGGGGACGCTCGGAGGTCCGCGCTAGTGCAGCGCCGTTTCCAGGCCGTCGATTCTGGACTGGAGGTCTTCGACCTCGTCCTCGAGGTCGTCGATTCTGGATCTCAGGTCTTCGACGTCGCCCTCGAATCCGGCGAATCGGGCTTGCAGGGTTGCCCCTTTCGACTTCGGTCCTTCGGCTTCGGGTTGCCGGTCCTGCCGTGATTCCCCCGGTGCGGCGGCGTCGGGATCGGCACAGTCCAGCAGCAGGTTGAACAGGACCCGATCACCCACCGGTCCCATTTCGTCCCCGATCTTCAGGAAGTGCTCCTTCACTCTCTCGACGAGGAGCCGCTGACTCTCGACGCCCGTGATGTGGAGGTCGCCGTCGTCGCACCGCGCTTCCCACCCGTCACCGCCCTTGTCCAGGACCCTCACTTCGAACGTGAAGATCAGTTTCTTCGCGTCCTTCCTCGCGTCCTTGCCGCCTTGGCCGCTTCCTTCGGGCATCCGGAGCTCCGCTACATCAAGTTCCGGGAACGCCGCTGGAGGCGCGGGACGATGCTCTGCGAGGCGGTTGGCTCGTTGCCGCTGTCGGCAGCGTGATCTTCATGATCCGTTCCCGGTGGCGGACCCGCCCCGGCGGGGCCTATGTTCCTACATGCACGCGTGGCGTCCCGGCTGGGAACGCCGGCCTTCAGGCCGGCACAGCTCGCCGCAGGCGGGCGGCGGGAAGGACTCCGATGCCGGGAGGGAGCAGGTACGATCGGCTTTGCTCCGCGACGCAATCGTCTGGCATGCGGAGCGAGGGAGGCCGGTCGTGGTTCGTAACTCGTTGAAGGTGCTGCTTTGCGCGCTGGGGCTGTTCGCCTGTGGCGCCCCGGAGCCGGCCCCCGCGCCGGATCCCGAACCGGAGGTCGAGGTTCCGGTCCGCACCGCGGACCCCTTCAAGCGCGGCCTCACCGAGGCGGACTTCCCGCGCGTTCAGGAACTCGCACCGGGGGTGTATTCCTACGAACAGCTCCGCGCCGCCGGCGAGGAACTGTTCACCACGGTGAGCATGTTCGTGGTCACCGATGAAGGCGTGCTGGTCGCCGACGGGCAGGGCAACTTCGAGGAGACCGCGCGGATGGTGGAGGAGATCGGCAAGGTCACCGACCAGCCCATCACCCATGTGGTCATCGCTTCTGACCACGGCGACCACACCGCGGGGAACGGCGCGTTCCCGGAGGGGGTCGAGTACATCGTCCACGAGAACTCGGTGGCCGCGATGGAGCGGATCCGCGAGCGGATTCCCGAGATCCCGATGCCGGAAACGGTGATCTCCGACCGGATGGACCTCACGCTCGGCGGCCGGATGATCGAGATCCTGTTCCTGGGCCGGGCCCACACCGGCGGCGACCTGGTGGTCCACCTGCCCGAAGAGAGCGTGCTCTTCCTCACCGAGGCGTACCTCCACCGGGTCTATCCGGCGATGCGCTCGGCCTATCCGACCGAGTGGGTCGCGATGCTCCGGCGGGCGCAGGAGATCGGCGCCCGGGTAAACATCCCCGGACACGGCTTCGTGGACAGCCCGGACGTGCTGCGCGACGAGCTTCAGGTGGCGATCGAGGCGCTGGAGACCGTGATCGCCGAATCCACGCGGCTTCATCACATGGGGCTCAGCCCCGAGGAAGCCGACGCCGAGGCCGATTTCGGCGACCTCGAGACCTGGTCGCTCCGGGAGAGTCAGCGGGGGATGGCGCTCCGCCGGGTGTACATGGAGCTGAACGGCGAGCTGCCGTAGGAAACCCGCGCACCGCCGGCAGGGAGAGTCGCGAGGACAGCTCGGAGCGCCGGCCTCTGGCCGGCATCGCGCGGGAGCGAAACCCGCGCTGATGGCGCTTCTCCCCCCTGAAGGTCGGGCCCACGTCCGGCTCGTTTCGGGAGGCGTGCAGCTGTTCCCGGTTGGGATCACGGCATGGGAATCGGCTGCGGCGTGCGTTTCGCGGCCTGCGGCCGCGATGCCGGCCAGAGGCCGGCGCTCCGAGCTCACGCCATTTCCGCGCTGCGTTTCGTGTACACATCCACGGAGCCGGCCCCATGAAGTCCCCGCTCTTGTTCAGTGTTCGCGATCTGCGGCAGCGGCCCGGCGAACTGCTTCGCAATGCCGAGGGCGGGCGGCTGGGGGTGATCACGAAGCACGGGTGCCCCGTGATCCTGGCCGTGCCCTTCGATGATCGTCTGCTTGAGGTTGGCGTGCATCGCGCGCTCGCCGTGCACCTGTTCGAGCAACGGCAACTGACATTGGCGCAAGCGGCGAGGGTGGCGGACCTCACCGTGGAAGGTTTCCCGGACACGCTCGGCAGTGCGGGCGCGGCTGCCGCGGACTACCCGGCGTCGGAGCTTGAGGACGAGTCGGTAACAGCCCGCTGAGGCGCGGCCGGGGTCCGGGCCCGCACGCTCGCCCGGACGATGCGGATTTCCTCGTAGGAGGTGCCGGGTCCGAGACGCTCGCGAACCGGGCGGAGGGCGTCCGGGCCGGCGGCGAGCAGCGCCTCCCGGATGCGCGCGGTGCGTTCCGGAGGGGGCAGGCTCGGGGAGAGGTCGAGCGTCGCCCCGTCCCGCACCAGGCGCTCGACGTGTCCGATCACCGTCTTGACGTCCAGGGACCGGGCATCGGCGACCTCCGCGATGGAGCGGCCCTGCTCGAGGAGTTCCCTGGTGGCGAGCAACGTCGGCGCCGGTTTTTCGCGGCCGGCGCGCCGGGGTTTCGCGGGCGGACCGAGAGCCGAGGTCCGATCCGGACGCTCCTTCCCGCTGGCGTACTCGCGCACGGTCTCGAGGACGGGCGCGCCGTAGCGTTCCAGTTTCGCCGGGCCGAAGCCGTGGATGCGGAGCAGGCTGTCCTCGCTCTGCGGCAGGTACGCCGCGATCTCCCGCAGCGTCCGGTCGCCGCAGACGTGGAACGGGCGGAGGTTGTCGCCTTCGGCAAGCCGGTGGCGGAGATCGCGGAGCGCCGCGAACAGGTCCGCCTCGATCTCTGGAGCCGGGGTGGCGGGCCGGGTGTCCGTCCCTGACGCTTGCCCGAGCCGCGGGACCGATGGGGTCGCCGGGCCTCCTTTCCGCGGATCGGGGGCCACGGGCCGGGGGCGGGTCAGGGTGATCCGTTCCCGGGCGCGGAGGAACCTCCAGCCGGCGCGGGAAATGGAAACGGTCGGGTACTCCCCCGCGGCGCGGACGAGCAGCCCGCGGTCCACGAGCTGGTCGGCGAGGTCGCGCAGGTCCTCGGCCGGGACGCCGCGGGCGATCCCGTGGACGCTCAGCCGGTCGTGGCGGAACTGGAGCACCTTCCTGCTCCGTGATCCGCGGAGCACTTCGGTCACGTGGGCCATGCCGAACCGCGCCCCCGTCCGATGGACGGCGGAGAGGATCTTCTGGGCGATCTCGGTGCCGTCGAACTCCGCGCCGCCGGCATCCGGATCGAGACAGTTGTCGCAGGCGCCGCAACCGTTTTCGCCTTCCGGGCTCCGCTCCCCGAAGTAGTCGAGCAGATGGCGGCGGCGGCAGGTGCGCAACTGGCAATAGCCGAGCACCCGGCGCAGCCGGGCTAGCGCGCGGTCGCGTTCCTCCGGGTCCTCGATCTCCCGGATGAACCCCTCCTGGGTGCTGCGGTCGGCGGTCGTGTAGAAGAGGACGCAGTCGCTCGGCTCGCCGTCGCGGCCGGCGCGCCCGGTCTCCTGGTAGTACCCCTCGAGGGACTTCGGCAGGTTGTAGTGGACGATGAGCCGGATGTCCGGCACGTCGATCCCCATTCCGAAGGCGATCGTCGCCACGATGACCGGGGTCTCCTTGCTGGTGAAGCGGTCGTGGGCGCGCCGGCGGGCGTCGTGGTCGAGGCCGGCGTGGTACGGGAGGGCCTCGACCCCCGCGTCCCGCAGGACCGCCGCAGACCCCTCGTAAGTCGTTGTTATTGCTGGCGAGTATACACGATCCCCGAAAACGGGGGTCACGTCTGGGGCCACTTCCTCAACGGCCCGGCAGTCCCGAATCCGAACGGGCAAGGGCGGGAAGTTCGAGCACTCTCGAGCGCACCGGGCGGCAGGGTCCGGGACCGCGAGCCGCACCGGATGGAGCAGCGGCGGTAAAATACGACACATTCGGACCGCTGCCCGGCGCGCCGCCACTGCACCACGCCCGCCGCCGTGACGCGGACGAGCCGGCCGTCCTCGACGATCACGGCGGTCAGTGGATCGGAAAACGGCGCGCCGCCGACCCGAATCGCCGTCTCGCCGGGAGCCTCCGGCCCGAGGCGCGATCCTGGCCCGGTTCCGGCGAGGAAAGCACGGCTGCGGGGCCACTCCGGAGCCGTTCTGCCACGCAACTAGAGCCACCCCCCCTTTTGCTAGGGCTTTTGCGCATCGCCGTGGGCGCGATCCCGTTCTCCCCGTCGCGATTGTGCTCCGGCGACCCTGCCTTGCGGGGTCAGGGTCGGGGCTGCAAGCGACCCCCCC
>JAJDVI010000020.1 GCA_022826195.1 Acidobacteriota bacterium | reverse complement strand
GAGCCGCCGAAAACCGGCCTAGGCCGGCCCTAAGTCGCCGATTCGGCGGCCGATGCCGCACACCGCCGAAATCCGTGTATCACCTCCCTTATCACTCCTGCAGTACGCGGTTCGCCGCCTCGAGCACGGACGCGCTCGCCGAAGCCCCACGACGCCCGTTCCGTGGTTCCCGCACCGTCCCAGGGGCGGACCGCCCGTCCGCGCGCCACTGTCCGGGGGGCGAATTCGGGGGATCACCGTGGATTACGGCCCGTTTTCGCCCGAGAAGGGGCGGAATTGGCCAGCGCAGAGGGTCGAAAACGCACCTCACGGCGTCCCCGGCAACGGTCCCCGGGGTAGTGGAACGGCGTCCTTCCGTCCCTCAGACCGCCCGAGATCCGGGAATCAGTTGATCGCGTGTTGATCCCGGGTCTTCCCGAAGGCTCCCGCAACCTCCGAAAAAGGACGCGTACAGAAGAAACCCCGGGGCCGGATGGCCCCGGGGTTCCCGTTTGAGGTTTAGGTCAGACGAATGTCAGGAGACGCAGATCCCTACTTCGCCTCGCACTTCATGAAGAAGGCGTAGTTGCTGCCATCGCCTTCGCCGTCAAAGGCATCCGGCAGAGCGTTGCGGCCCTGGGCCATCCCACCATCGGCGTCCCATGTGCAGGTGACCGTAACGTCACGGGTCGTGGAGCAACCGAAAGTGCCATCCGCGAACGTAACCGTGACGTCGTTGGTCCATTCGGAATCGCACTCGCTGCCATCCGCATCGTCGCCGCCGTCGTCCTCGCTGCACTTGTAGAAGTCGTCAGCGCCACTGATGGGGTTACGGTTGGCGGCTGTGTAAGCGGCGGTGGCGGCCGTTTCTGTCCCTTCCGTTGTGGTCTCGTAGTTATCGGCGTTGCCGTCGGGATTGGTCTTCCGCGCGTCGGTATTCAGGACGGTCGCATTTGCGCCACCGGCACTACCGCAACCGGAATTGTCGTCGGTCGTCCCCTTGGTCCAGCTGACTCCGGCCGCACACTCTTCAACCGTGATTGTCCGCTCGTCGTCGGCCGTCTGATAGTTGTCTCTGGAACTCACCATATCGACCTTGCCGAGATCACCCACGCTGGCCATGAGGTCAGTGTCCGCGTCGGTAAGCCACTGCCAGATCTTGTTGATGTTGTTGTCGTCTTCGTCCTGATCCTTGAGGTCGTGAATCCTGGCTGCGGCGCCCGCTGCCGTGCCAGCACCGTCACCGTCCGGATCCGGCCGCCTGGCCGACGTGTCCTTCAGGATCTTGCCGTTCAGGTTGTCGTCGAACCAGATCGTCTTGAACCGCTCGGTCCCCGTGCCCTTCGTGGCGCCAGCCCGCCACATGACGACCCGGTTGTCCGCGTTGAACACCACCTCGGGCTTCCAGCCCTTGGCCGTGGCCAGGCTCACCTCGGCGTCGAACATCTCGCAGATATCCACATGGTCGGACACCATGATCGGGTCGGCGGCACCGCAGGTCAGATCCTCGAAAGGATCGTCCTCCCAGTCCACTTCGCCCCAACCTACGTCGCCACCCACCGGGCTCAGCTCGATACTCCAGCCAGCCAGGTAGTTGGCGCCCTTGCTGGCGTCGTTGTCGGCCCGGCCAGCGCCGGGGCCGATCAGCCGGAAGCAACCCTCGGGCTCGAAGAGCGAACCGCGACCGCTGTCGTAAGTGTTATCGCACACATCGCTCTCGTCGATGTTGGCGGTAGCGGCGTCGTCCTCGTCGGCATCCACCGTGATGAAGCTACCGACCGCCTTCATGCTGAGCGTCTTGTCGCTGCCCTTCGCCGCATCGACCGTCGAGGAAGTGTTAATTCCGCCGCTGACGCCGGAAAAGACGTGCTTGACCTTCATCGCGAGGCTGGAACTGGTCACGATGCCCAGGTCCACGCCGTCGTTGACCTCAAGCTCGCCGTCCGCGGGCGTGGCCCGATCCAACACGTCGTTATCCACCTTGCCGACCTGAATCTCCACCGATGGGTCCCAAGCGGTGCAGATCGTGGAGTTCTCTATCGAGAGCATCGGTGCGTCCTCGCCCTCCGCGCACTCGAACGGACCGCAGGTGATGTACATCACGTCACCGGTGGGCTCCATCTCCTGGTTCGCGCCGACGGTGGTCCGCTGCACCATGAAGGTCGCGCCGTCACTGAGAACCATGCTCTGGGACATCTCCCAGTTGTCCTCGGCGCCCACGTACGTGAACGGCATGTTGCTACCGGCGTCCACGCTGACTCCGTTGGCGTCGTCCACGAACATCGGCGTGATGATGGCGGTGCTGTTCGACTCCACCATGATCTCGGGGTTCACCCAAGCCATTGCGGTGTCCTCATCGTCGTCGTCGTCCGCGACCATGAAGTGCGGGCTGTCCGCGTCATCCGACAGCGAGAAGGTCGCCATGACCGGATCCGGGGCCGCCGGCGGCGGAGGCGGAGGCGGCATCGCCGACATGCCCGTCACGTGCGTCGACCAGTCGCTCAGAATCGGCGCCTCGAGCGTCCCCGATGCGGCCGCCACCCTGAGGTAGACGCTGGTCTCGGGCTCGAGATCCGACTCGGTGTAGTGGGTCTCGACGGTCGGAACGACCTTGTCGGTCGCATCGAACATCTCGTCCAAGCTGACCTGCACCGCGTAACCGATGGCACCCTCAACCGCGTTCCAGTGCCACTCGATGGAAGTCTCGGTTGTCTCGTCGACATGGAGACCGGTGGGCGTGGCGGGAGCCTCCGGTGCGGGCGGCTCCGGCTCGGGCTCCGGCTCGGGAGCCGGCGGAGGAGGCGGCGGCGGTGCTGGTGCCGGTGTCGTCGCCGTGTCGTCGTCGCCACAGCCCGAGAGCACGAGACCGGCACTCAGGAACATGGCAAGAAGGAGAATCAGCCCGCGCATGGGGACCGACTTCCTTGTGATCTGCGTCATTTCGCCTACCTCCTGTAGGGCGTATTGGGACAGTTCCGGCTCCCCGTGGGGAGCCAAGCGCCGTCTCGTGTGATCTTTCCTACCTCCAGTAGGACAGGGATAACTAGATGCGTTCCCGCACCCGCCATCCGGGCAGCAGTATATGCGCGTCCGGATCAAGGGGCAAGAACCCAGTTTGGAATCTCTCCGCGCGAACCCTGCCCCGGGACCGGGCATAGGTGCTCTGGGCGAACATGCGCGGTAACTCCATCACATCCAATTTGGGAATGTCAAGAAGCAAAGACAAGAGAATAGGGACACCCGCCCCGCCGCGGAACGGCGGCGTGACCGCCGGAACATACATCTTGCGACGAGGTGGCGGGAGTCATGGGAAAAGCGAAACGTCCGTGCCGGGGGACGGGCGAAAAGAGTGTGCGCCCGGCGGAACCGGGTTCCGTGGCCGCCTGGGGCCGGGACCCGTCCGGAGGGACGAGCCGCGTCGGGGCGGCAGGATTTGAACCTGCGACCCCCTGATCCCGAACCAGGTGCTCTGCCAGACTGAGCCACGCCCCGGCGGCCGGAGGGGATTGTAGCCGGGCGGCAGGCGTTGTGAGAGCGCGCATTCCTGGGTGTGCGAGGGGCCGCGCGGGGGCGTGGCGGGGTCGTTCCGCACCGCGATTCCGGTCCCTGTTTCGCTGATCAGAACGACGGCGAGGAGGCGCCGGTTCCCGGAACCGCCGGCGGCGGTTCTCGCCGCGGATCCGCCACGCCCGGGCCGGAATCAGTGGAGAGGGCACTGGACCATCCCTTCCAGCGGAATGTCCTCGAGTCGCAGCACCGGACCCATGGAGAAGGCCTCGGCGGTCGGAAAGGAGGTCGCGGACGTTTTCCGGGGATCCGGCGTGAAGGCCGCCCCGCGGCCCAGCTCCCAGGCGAGCCGGGCGTGGAACTGCTCCGTCTCGGTGAAGACCGCCGGGATCTCCGTCAGCAGGGGAGACATCAGGTAGTCGCCCAGGTTGAGCGCGTGGTAGAAGCCGAGCGTGTGTCCTATTTCGTGCATCGTCACGGGTAGCAGCTCGCAGTCGTCCAGCCGGTCCGTGTTGATGAGGATCACGCCCTCGGTGGCGCCCACCGACGCGGCGCCGCACGGGGGACGGTCCTCCCAGAACGCGTTCCCGAGAGGAACAACGTCCACCCATCCGTATTCGTCCTTCAGACGGGTCCCGGTGGTGATCCGGCCGCTGAACGGGGTGCCGGTGAGCTGCTCCACGGCGTCGTGGATGGCTTCCTCGATGGTGTCGATCTGCCGGCTGGTGAAGCGCCAGGTTCCGTCCCGGGTGACGGCCCGGGTGAGGATGTGGAAACTGGGTTGGACGGGGAGTATGGCGGTGATCCGGTCCTCGACGGTCCTCTCCCCCCACCTCGATTGACATCTTTCGCTCGAAGCGGCGGCCGGGCAGTCGAAGGCGTCGAAGACCAACTCTCTCCACAGGGCCGGGTCGAATGGGTCCTCCACGAAGACCTCGATCTCGCCCGTCGCTTCGGTGTAGCCGTCGGCGGTGGCGGTGACGGTGATCACGGCCTCGCCTCCCGCGAGGCCGGCGACTGTCATCTCGCAGGCCCCGACCACGCATTCCGCGGCGGCGGCGACGAGGTCCCCCGGTGTTTCGATCTCGAGCTCCGGGAGGACCGGGCTGTTCAACTCGAGCCGAACGGTCTGCTCCTCCCCGACTTCCATTTCGATCCCGTCGGGAAGGACGCTCCACTCGAGGGTCCGGAGTTCCACCGTGAGCGGAAACGAGGCGGTCGCGGTCTCATAGCCGTCCGCCATGGCCGTGACCGTGATGGTGGTCTCTCCGGCCTCCTCACCGGTGATCTGCAGGCGGTAGATCCCGGCTCGGGGACTCTCGCCGGCGATCGTCACGTTGGCGTGGCTGGCGGAGTGGGAGTAGGTGGCGGCCACCGACGCGCTGAGCGACAGGGATATCTCCTTCTGCTCGCGGACCTTGATGGTCTCCGAGACGGGAATGCCGGACCACGAGAGCGGTTGCGGCGGGGGCGGAGGTGGCGGCGGCGCCGGCGCGCTGGGGGCGCTGCCGCCGCCGTCTCCCCCGCAGGCGGCGAAGCCGAGCAGGGGAAGCAGGAGGAGGGTCAGGCGGGGCATGGACGTGCCCGTCCGCGCTCCGTTCGCGTTCATGAGTCGCCCGCTCGCGGTGTTCCCTTTGGTGTGGCGCGCGATCTTACGGCACGCCGCCGGAGGTGACGTGTACGGTTTGGAACGCCGGCTTCAGCCGGCACCCGCTGCGCCAGGCGCAGCGGAACGGCGAACCGCCGGGTTGCCGGATGTTCCGGGCGGTGGCCCTCTCCGCGGATGGGGTCCGTCACGACGTGCGCGGTGCGGAGCACCGCGGTGCCGGTCTGGAGACCGGCGTTCCAAGCCGTTGCGCCATCCCGGCGTATGTGGTCCGTCACGACGTCGCGGTGCGGAGCACCGCGGTGCCGGTCTGGAGACCGGCGTTCCAGGCCGTTGCGCCGTCCCGGCGGATGAGGTCCGTCACGACGTGCGCGGTGCGGAGCCCCGCGGTGCCGTGTCAAACGACAGGTAAGGATCGGTCTTAAACGACACCCACTTTGTCAGGGGTGTGAGTCGTTGGGAGAGTCTGCGGTTCTCGTAACGGGGGAACCGGCGTGGCGCTCAGCAAGGATTTACGGATGACGATCAGGACGC
>JAJDVI010000023.1 GCA_022826195.1 Acidobacteriota bacterium | reverse complement strand
GATCACCTTCTCCAATGCCTCCTCGAAGGTGGGGATCGTCCGCTTCCGGCCGGTCACCAGTTCCCCGCGCCGCCGCGCCGCAAGGTTCAGGGCGCACTTCTCGCGGGCCTCGGCGAGGCTGACGTGGGGCCAGGACCCGAGACCCAGATTGCGTTGGCGGCCGTCCAAGCTGATGCGCTGCGCCCAGGACTTGGCCAGCTGGCCGCGGGTCGTATGCTTGACGAGCAGTGAGAGGCCGCCGGAGCCGCGCCCGTCGCCGTAGCGTCCGGGCCGCTCAATGGTCGCGACGAAGCGCGCGGAGAGGCGGTAGGGTCGTTCCATCATGTGTTTTTCGTTCCTGCGGAGGCGTCTTGGTTCCTGGAGCTACCAAGTGGATATCAGAAACTAGGCGAGAACGAGCGGGTTGCGCTCGCCCTCGGATGGAACATTGTAGCACGCTAACTCGTTGGTATCACGTCACTCTAAAGATTCAGAACGGCACCTGTTGGAACTGTCCGGAACCTGTAGATTGCGGACCTGCGGGCCGCTGTGCCGGCTGAAGCCGGCGTCCCAAGCCTGTGCGCAACCCAATCAGCCCGACCGCGCCACGCGCCTCCGCCGCCTTTTGACCAGGCCGCGGCGATCGCGCCAGCGGAAACCCCCCGGCTTCAGGGGCTGCCCCGCGGGCAGGGGCCGGATCCGCTCCTCGACCTCGGCCTCGGTGCAACCTCCGACCCGAACCAGCTTCCTGGGATGGGAGGTTCCGGCGACGATCTGAACCGCACTGCGCGGGACCCCGAGCCGGTCGGCGAGGAGGGTGACCAGGCGGGCGTTCGCCTTGCCGCGCTCCGGGGGCGGGGAGACGTAGGCCTTGATCCTCCCGTCCTTCAGCCGCGTGAGCCGCTCCGGAGAGGACCGCGGGCTGACCCACACCTGCAGGGTCACCCCGGCGAGGGAACCCGGATCCGGCATACCGGAATCCTATGGCCGGCGGGCGCCGGTTCGCGCCCCGCCGGTTGGGACCAAGCCAACCTGCACGCGAATCTCTCCGGCGGCCAGTCGTAACTTACACTTCATTACGCTGCGTCGGGCACCGATGGAGTGCCGAGCCGCGAATCTTGACCATGCAGGGTCGCATCGCGCCCACCGACTTCGACTGGTTCCAGCACCTCGCGAGGGAGACCTACTGGGACGAGGTGAACTTCTGGAAGCCGTCTGCGACTCGCGGGTTCGGAGCGGCTCCCGGGACGCCCTTCTTTTTCAAGCTCAAATCCCCCTACAACGCGATTGCGGGGTTCGGCCAGGTGGCGCGCTTCGACAGGCTCCCGGAGTTGCTCGCATGGGACTGTTTCGGGGAAGCGAACGGTGCCGGTTCCTACGCCGGAATGCGCCGCCAAATCCAGCGAATCCGCGATCGGAACAAGATTCAGGATGCGCGCGGCGTGCCGCAAATCGGGTGCATCCTGCTACGCCACGCGGTCTTCTTCCCGCGCGAACAATGGATCCGGCAGCCCGCAGACTGGCCGGCCAGAAACCTGATCGACAAGATCTACGACCTTTCCCACGGCGAAGGGCAGCGGATCTGGCGTGCGTGCCTGGAGAACGCGATCGAGCTTGGCGTCTCACCCGATCTGGCGGATGGGGAAGCCGACGGACCGAGATTCGGGACGCTCCAATTGGTGGCGCCGCGCCTCGGCCAGGGGACCTTCCGAGTCGCGGTCACCGAGGCGTACGACCGCGCCTGTGCCGTCACCAGAGAACACTCGTTGCCCGCACTCGACGCGGCGCACATCAAGCCCTTCGTGGAACGGGGACCGCACGAGATTCCCAACGGCCTGCTGCTCCGCGCTGACCTGCACCGTTTGTTCGACAAGGGGTATCTAACGGTGACGCCGGATAGGCGCCTCGAGGTGAGTCCTCGGCTCCGAACCGAATACGAAAACGGCCACACGTATTACCCGCATCACGGTCGTCGGATCACCCTTCCGGCCGATCCGCTGATGCACCCCAACCCAAACTTCCTCCGCTGGCACAACGAAAACGTGTACCTGGGCGGATAGCCAGGGCCGGCCGCGCCGGGTACTTCCGGGTCTGACCCGGTGCCGGCCTGAAGGCCGGCGGTCCCAACCACCCCCGGCCGCTCGGCGCTCCTACTCCTCCTCTTCCTCCTCGCTCTCCTCTGGCGGCCTTGGCCGATCCAGCCGGATCGAGACGCCGCCGAAGAACTCGCTGGTGTTCCGGTTCACCTTGTGGTCGCCGTCCAGCAGGTACTGGAGGACTGCCGTGTCCCAGGCGAGGCCGGCTGACGCCACGACCTCCATCCAGTCGCCGTAGGCCGGCTCGTCCGGGGCCTCGGTGCCGCCCGCCCAGATGGTGATCTTGGGGTCGTAGCCGCGGCCTCCGCGCCCCGGCCCGCTCGCGAGGCGGCCCTTGATGGGCATCTGGATGTTCACCCCGTTGTGGAGATCCATGTGGAACACCTCGGGCTCGAACTGCATCCCGTAGCGGCGGTAGCGGTCGTAGGTCCGCTCGTTCATCGTCCGCACCAGGTCCGTGTCCTGGATGGCGTTCGTGATGTAGCCGCGGATCTTGATCGCCGCGTCCTTGTGGCGCGGCAGTTCGGGGTCGTCCACCACGTCGAAGCCCGGCATGAACCAGCCCTTGTTGAAGCCCCAGTTGCGCTCGGTGCGCCGGCCCGCCCGGACCAGCCCGCTGAACTCGCTGAAGAGCTGGACGAGCTGGTGCGCCGGGTAGCCGTGGGGATTCAGGAAGATGTCCGGCAGCCACATCCGCCAGAGCCGCGGCCGCACCTCGGCCTCCGGATAGATCGGCATCGGCTCGTTGCTGTCCGTCGTGGAGTCGATTCCGAGCGACCCCCAGTAGCCGGCGTGCAGGATGTGGTCCCGGTTGTACTGGTGCATGTCCCAGGCGAGCTGGGCGCCGTCGGGGTTCTGGACCGGGTGGAAGACGATGTTGACCTTGTCGAGGTTGCTCTTGCGCTCGGGATCGGTGAGCAGCATCTCGGCCAGCCGCAATACATGCGAGGTGGAGGAGACCTCGTTCGCGTGTTGCCGGGCGCTGTAGACGATGGTCGGCTTCAGCAGGCTCGCCTTTCGCTGCGACCAGTGCGAAGCGTCCATGGGCGGCATCAGGTCCATCGCCCAGGTGGACTGCCCCAGGTAGCTCTCGCCGATCTGGTAAACGGTGGCTCCGGGGAACTCGGACATCCGCGCCAGGATCCCGTAGGCCTCGGGAGGCGAGATCGGCGAGTCCCACTGCACGAGCTGGTCGTCGCTCCCGGTCGCGTCCCGGAAAGTCATGATGTCCGGGAAGGGAGGCGGCGCTCCGTTCGCCGCCAGCGTGACCGCCCGCTCGGTGTCCGGCTCGTGGTCCCACGTCCAGGACGCCGCGATCTCCAGGTCGCCGAGCCCCGCGAAGGCCAGTTCACTCGAGTAGAGCCCGGCTCCCCGGAGTTCCCCGAGCAGTTCCATGACCCTCGTGACCTGCGCGGCGGACATGATCCGCTCGTCGGCGTCGTCCTCGCCGTGGCGTTCCACGTAGTAGTCGCGCTCATCCGCGTCGGTGTCCACCTTGACGCGCAGGCGCAGCGCGTCCAGCCCGGTGTTCCCCGCGCTCACCCGCGCCGTCATCGCCTTCGGCCGGCCCACTTCCACCTTGGGAATGTTCCGCCGCACGGTGCCGGTGCTCCCATCGGCCGTCGTGTAGTCCACCACGATCGCCGGCCGGCTGGTCTTGAACCCCGTGAAGAGGATGTGCGCGGTCCCCGGGGTGCCGTCGGTCTTGCCGCGCATCTCGGGGATCACCCGGCCGCCGTAGGTCAGCTCGGTGCCCAGCGAGTTCCGCCCGATGTGGCGGAGCAGGGAGTGGGTCACGAAGTAGATGTCCTCGTGGAGGGCGTCGTGGGTGGATTCGACCTCCTGTTCCACTCCCAGGAGGCGCTCCGGTTCCGAGAGGGAGAGCACCACCTTCAACTGGCCGAAGTACGGCGCGTCCGCGGGCCCCCGCGGCTTCCCGTCGTGCAGCTCCATGATGTAGTCGTAGACGCGGGCCAGGGTGTCCGACTGGTAGTGGTCCCAGAACGCCTCGGCGTCCATGCGGATCCGCTCGTCCACCACGGTCTCCCCGTCCACTTCGGCGGTGATCCCGCCAGTGGCGACCTGGATGAGTTCGTAGTCCGGGTACCGGTCGAAGAACGGCCGGGAGACGAGCCGGGGTTCGAAGGTCTCGTTCAGCAGAACCTCCCCGTCCGCGCCCTCGGCGACGACCTGGTAGGCGGGGGCGTCCGGTTCCGCGCGCAACTCGAACCCCACGTCGCCAAGATCGAGCGCCAGCGCCTCGGCCATGATCTCGTCGGCCGGGAACATGGCGTGCTGCCAGCGCAGCGGGGTGTGCATCGCCTGCTGCGGCCAGTCCTCCGGTGGACGATGCTCGCGGAAGAGCAGCCGGACGCGGGCCGTCCGCGTCCCGTCCTCGCGGAGCGCGAGCAGCCGGGGCAGCACCACCTCCTCGATCCAGCTATAGCCCTGCCGGTAGGCGGAGAGGACCACCACGTCGCCGTTCGAGACGGTGGCGCCCCGGCCGCGGAGGTCGGCCACCAGCTCGTCGCGGAGCGCGTGGCGCACGGCGGCCGGCTCGCTCAGGAAGACCGTGACCCGGACGGGGTCGCCGCGGCCGACCGCCGGCAGCAGCCGGTCCTGCACGATGCCCCGGAACTCCTCGACCTCGGAGGGAACCGCGAACTCCTCCTCGTGGATGACGGCCGCGTTGTCCACGTTCCGGTCATCGAGTTCGACGGACGCGTCGCCGAGCCCCAGGCGTTCGGCCGCCGCGGCGACGAAGTCGTCGAGCCCGGGCGCCGGGTCCTTGACCGAGAGCAGGATCTTCGAGCTTTCGATCCCGAGGTGGGAAATCTCCGCGGCGATCCGTTCCAGCTTGTAGAGCGCCGCCGCCGCCTGGCCGCCGGGGCTGCGCTGCGTGAGGAACTTCCAGGTGTTGAACTCGACGGCGTCCACCGTGGGGTGGTCCTTCGCGCGGTTCGCGGCGTCGAGGTGAGGCAGGCCCACCGCCGTCTGGTACAGGGCGCGGGACAGCCCGGCCTGGTCGCCTCCAGTGATCGCGAGCGCCGGCTTCTTGCCGAACGCCTCCGGGATCACCCCGACGAAGCCCTCGCCGGCGCCGAGTTCGGGAACCGCGAGGTCCGCGAGCAGCGGGTTCTCGCCGGCGGTGCCGATCACCACCAGGGTCGGGGCGGCGTCCGGCTCGTCGATCGCGCCCGCGGCGGCCGCCACCGGGAAGTCCATGCCGGACGACTCGAGGCCCAGCCGGGCGGCGAGCGCGACCGTCCCCCCCGGATCCTCGGCGGTCACCGCCAGCCGCGAGTCCAGCCGATCCGGGATGCGGTCGCCGTTCGCATCGCCCAGCAGCCCGTCGGGCTCGTAGAGGAGGGCGAGTCCGAGGTCGTCCTTGGCGCCGGAACCGGGCCGGCCGGGCACGGCCCCGGGCTCCGGTGCGGGCGGGTCGTGGCTGACCGAGGCCTCCGATTCTCCGCCGTCGTGCGCAGCGACCACCCGCAGGGTGGCGAGGCTGTCGAAGCGCAGGTCGTCTCCAGCGGACTCCACGGCCGAGGTGACGGCGTTCGCGGCGGCGGCGTCGGCCGCGGCGACGCGAACCTCGGCGGCGGCCAGCGAGTTCGCACCCGCTTCCACCTCCACTCGCACGGTGTTCGCGGCGCCCGCCGCGTCCCCGGCGGCGTTCATGACTGCCGCTTCAACGTCTCCGAGGGACTCGCCGTCCGTCCGGAAGACGTGGGGCGCCCGCGAGGCGAGCCACGCGGCGGCGGTCGCGAGGCCGGCGTCGTCACCGCCACGGACCGCGACGACCACGGAGTCGCCCGCCGTGTGCAGCTCCACGGCGCCTCGCCCGGCGGAGAGGTCGCCCCTCCCGCTCAACCCGAGCCGGGACAGCGCCTCGTCGCCCACGGCGATCTCCATCTCCGCGTCGGTGGGAAACGGGAGATCGAGCGCCAGGGTCTCGAAACCGAGCCGGGCGGCGAGATCCGCAGCGATCGCGACCTCCGCTGCCGAGGGGGAGCCGGGCAGCACCACCCGGGCGTTCAACCGGTCGGCGACCCCGTCCCCGTTCGTGTCGGAAACGGCTCCGCCCAGCGCGTAGAGCGCGGCAAGCGACTCCGGCTGCGCCGCCGCCGGGGCGGCGGCCAGCACGGCGGCAAGACTCAGAACAACGGCGGAAGTACGCATCGCACTGCCTCCTTTCCTCAACGGCCAGCGGGGAACCGCCCATTGTAGGGGGTGGGTTCGCGCGGGAGGCACGGGTCGCAGCAGCGGGTTTCGGGAGGTCCGCGCCATGTCGGAGTCGCCGGACGGCCGGGCCGGGAAGGCGAGGGAGGTTGGCCAGGCAGCGGTGATGGCGCCGCCGGCGTTCCAAGCCGTATGCGCGGACTCCGCTGTTGAGCGCCGCGCCGAGATGGGAGCCACCTGTCCGCGAGAACCGGCCGGCGGTCCCGGGCGGCGAGCGGCGTTCCCTTATTCTCGGGTAGATGCGGCGCACCGGGGTCTGGATGGCGGCCGGGCTGGTGCTGACCGTCGCCGCCGGTTCCTGCCGGGGCTCGGTGTGGCCGGGGGCGGAGGCGACGCGGGAGGCGCTGATTTCCCTGCACCAGGAAGTGCGGGGCCGGGTGCTGGCCGGCGAGCTGGCCCGCGCCGACGGCTTCGCCTACGCGGTGGACGTGGGCGAGTTGCTGCGGGTGGCGGCCCGGCTCGGCGACCGGGAGATGTACGCCGCGCTGCGTGGTTTCGCCGTCCGGCGGCTGATCGTGGACGAACCCGACGATCCCTACACCCGGGGCTTCGTGCTGTGGCGGAGATCGCCGGCGCCCGTGGACGAGGAGGATGCGCCCGACGCCTCCGGAACCACGGAGGCGCTTCGCGTCTCCGAGGGGCTCTGGGAGGGGGCGCTCGCGTTCGGTGCGGGGAAGGACCGGGAGCTGGCGCTCACGATCCTGGACGGTTACGCGCGGCACGCGAGTGACGCCGCCGGCCTGCTCCTCGTCCGCAACTACTTCAACTTCGGCAGCCGGGACTTCGCCACGAACTCCTTCCTGGTGGACTACGCCCCCGACTACGTCGCGCGGGTGGCCCGGGACACCGGACGGCAGGACCTCGCGGAGCTGGCGGCGCGCAGCTACGAGGTCGTCCGCGCCGCGCGCTCGCCGGCGGGACTGATCTATGACGTGTTCCAGCCGGAGATGGCCACGCTGTTCGACGACCGGCGGACGCTGCTCTACTCGCCGAACGACATCGTCCAGACCTCGAACGCGGCCGCGATCGCGGGCACGGTGCTCGAAGGCGCGCCGGAGGTGGCCTCGCGCGTGCTCGCCTTCTGCCGCGACCGGATGCCGGGACTCAAGCTCGCCTACTACGGGCGCACCGGGGAGGAGGCGCGGCAGAAGCGTCCCGGAATCGAGATCTGGGGCACGCTGACCGAGATGAGCGTCCGGCGGACCGACGAGACGGGTCTCCGGGCCTTCGCGCCGTTCCTGGTCTCGAACGCCGCGGCCGACCGCATTCCGGGCGGCGCCTTTCTCTACGTCGGCGCCCACCTGCTGCTCGGCCTCGAAGCGCTCGACCGGTACTTCGGGCTGGAGCGGCCCCTCCCGATGTTCCGGTGAGCAAAGAGGCTCTCCAGCCCGAACGGAGCGCCTGGCCTCGGGTCCTGCTGGCGCTCGTCGGACTGAACCTGCTCCTGACCGTTTCGGTCTCGTCGGCCGCCCCGTGGGTGCGCCCGGTCGCCGCGATTTCCCCGGACCTCCTCCTGCTGGTGGGCGCCGGAGCCCTGCTCGGCGGCAGGCGCCCAGGGCGATGGGTCCGGTTCGTCATCGCGCCGACCCTGCTGGCGGCGGCCTCCGTGCGGATCGCCGGCCTCGTCGCGCTCGAACTGCTCGGGCGCCCGCTCGACCCGGCGGGCGACCTGCCGCACCTGGGGAACGTGGCGGAAATGCTCGCGACCGTGAGTCCGCTGCTGACCCCGGCAGTCCTCATTCCGCTCGGCGGCCTCCTGCTGGGCGGCCTGCTCCTGCTCATCGTCCGCGCGCTGGGCGTCCTCGCAGCGGCGGGAGCCGGCCTGGACCGGCGGCGCCGCGCCGGACTCGGCGCCGCCGCGCTCCTCCTGCTCGCCCTCCCATGGCTCTCCCCGCCCGGTGGTTCCGCCCTGCTCGCGGCCGGGGACCTCGCGGCGGCCCCCGCCGCCGCGCCGCCCGCCGCCATCACCGACCCGCCGCTCCCCGGCGCTCCCGACCTGGGCGGCGCCGACTTCTACGTGATCTTCCTCGAGTCCTACGGGGTGTCGGCGTTCGAGGACCCGGGACGGCGGCCGGCGCTCGAGGCGGCGGCCGAACGCTGGGCCGAGGACGCGCGGGCCGGGGGCTTCGACTACCGCTCGGCGCAGGTCCAGAGCCCCACCTTCGGGGGAGGGTCCTGGCGGGCCCACGCCTCGCTGCTCTCGGGAGCCTGGGTGGAGCGCGAGGCGCTCTACCGGGCGCTGATCGATTCTGATCGGGCCAGCCTCGTCCGTCGCTTCGGAGCGGCGGGATACCGCACCGTCGCCTTCGAACCGGGAATCCAGGGAGCGTGGCCGGAGGGCGCCTGGTACGGCTTCGACCGCATCTACGACCGCGAGGGGATCGGCTACCGGGGACCGGCGATGGGCTGGTGGGAGGTCCCCGACCAGTACACGCTCTACGCGCTCCACCAGCGGGAGATCCACACCGCCACTCAGCCGCTGTTCGCCAAGGTCTCCCTGATCATGAGCCACATCCCCTACTGGCCGGTGCCGCCGTACGTCACCCCCTGGAGCCGTTTCGACGCGGGGACCGCCTACGAGGGACCCCTCCGCTCGATCGCCCACGACGACTACCGGGATCTCGCCGAACTGTCCGAGCGCTACGTGACCAGCCTGGAGTACCAGTTCCGCGTGGTGGGCGGGTTCCTGCGCGAGTTCGCGCCCCGCCCGGCGCTCGTGGCGGTGATCGGCGATCACCAGCCGCCGAAGCTCTCGCTCCACGACTCCGACACCTGGGCGACGCCCATGCACCTGTTTTCCCAGGACCCGGAACTGCTGGAACCCTGGGAAAAACGCGGCTTCGCCCGCACGCTCGTTCCCGAGGTGGGCACCTCGTGGCGGATGAGCGATTTCCCCCACGATCTCACCGAGCTCTTCCCCGGCCGGACCGCCGCGGGCCGGCGCTGATAATTTCCCCACCCCATACCCGCGGCGAGATCTGGAATGAAGGAAACCTGGAAGAGGACGCTTGCTCCCGGGTTGGCGGTTGTGGCGGCGCTGCTGGCGGCGCCGGGAAGCGCCTCCGCGCAGACGACCCCGTTCGACCGGCTGCCGGCCGAGCAGTTCGACGCCACCCCGCCCTCCGCGCTGGTGGACGGGGCGCCGGGACGCATGAGCGTTCGGTCCCCGGGCTGCCGGGACCTGCCGACGGGGGAGACCCGGCGGCGCATCGTGGACATCGCGGTCCAGGAGTGGGCCTTCTTCGGGTTCTACGTGATCGATCAGACCGGGCTCTCGACGCGCACCCGGAGCCGGGGCGCGAGGCGATGGTGGTGGCGGCCCGCCAACGCGGCGGAGGGCGTGCGCATCGCGCCGACCATCGCCGGGTACTGGGCGGCGACGCCGCGCGGGCCGTGGATGATCGACCGCCAGAACGGGCGCTGGAACGGACCGGGCGGCCTGACGTCGCGCTGGCGCGATCCCTGGTCCGCCGCCTTCATCTCCTGGGTGATGTGCGAGGGCGGACTCGGCAGCCCGGACCGGTTCCAGCGCGCCATCGCGCACCACTTCTACGTGGACCAGGCGATCCGGGCTCGCGACGCGTCGTCCGGCGCACAGTCCCTGCCGGCCGCGTTCCTCGCCTACGACATCGGCGAGGCCGCCGTCGAGCCGGGCGACCTGCTCTGCAGCAGCCGCCGGAGCAGCTACACCTCCATCGCCCAGCGCCGCCGGAACCTCGGCGTCGGCGCCCGGATGCACTGCGACGTCGTCGTCGGGCTGGAGCCGGACCGCGAACGCATCCTCACCATCGGCGGCAACGTGCGGGGTACGGTCGGCCTCAAGCTGATGCCCGCTGCCCTCCGGAACGGACGGCTCGCTCCCACCCGCCGGCTCTTCGCCCACCTGAAGCTGCGGGCCGATCCCATCGGGAACGACGCGCTGAGCGCCAGTCCCACCCTGCAGGCGCTCGAGGACGCGCCCGACGTCCGGCTGCCGGCCGCGGTGGCGGACCTGATCCCGTCCCCGGCCCGCTCCGCCGGCCCCGGCAGCTAGTCCGCCGGGGCGCGGCGCCGGACCGCCGTCAGCTCCCGAACCGCCAGCGCAGCGACGCCTTGATCCGCCGCCCCTTGGGGTCGTGGGTGAAGCCGTCGTAGGCCTGTTCGATGTTGACCCACGGGGGAATCCGCCCCGTCAGGTTCAGCCCGTAGACCGTGAGGTCCACCCCGCCGGGACCCCGCCACAGGAAGCTCATGTCCCAGGTGAGGAACGGGTCGATGACGGGCACGATCTCGTCGTCCAGGTCCTCGTACGACGAGATGTAGTTCACGTAGCTCGCCAGCCGGTAGTCGCTCCAGCTGTAGGCGGCCTGCCAGCGGCTCTTCCAGCGGGGCAGCGGCACCGCGATCGGGTGCGCGAAGTTCAGGAAACCGGCGGCCTCCTCTTCCTCCCTGAGGACCAGGTCGGTGCCCTCGAGCAACAACTCCTTGGTGTCGTAGCGGAGCGTGTAGGTGGAGTCCCAGGCGAGCGAGAGTTGCCCCGGCCCCGCGTCGGTGCGGGCCGCCAGGTGGGTGTCGATCCCCGAGGTGGTGAGTCCGGGCCAGTTCACCAGGTCGATCTGGATGCGCTGGAGGTTCTGCGCGTCGCAGCGATCCGCGACCGCGAGCTCCGAGGCCCGGCCGCCCGGGCAGATGATGAACGGCGCCACCGCGTTCCGGGTGGCCGCGTCGCCGCTCGCGTAGAGGCTCGAGATCGAGTCGTAGGGCATGGAGCCGATCACGTCCTCGAAGTCGTAGCGCCAGTAGTCCACCGTCGCCTCCACGCCCCCCTGCAGGAAGAGCACCGCCCCCGTGTTGAAGGTGAACGCCCGCTCGGGGACGAGGTCCGTGCGTCCGAACCGGTCCACTGCCTGATAGGCGCCCGTCTCCGAGATCCACTCGAGGGTGGTCAGCGGGCTGGTGTTCAGGTCGTCCAGCGAGGGGGTCCGGAAGGTGGTCTGCACCGAGCCGCGGAAGGACAGCGAGTAGTCGAGGTTCTCGGCTGCCTGGATCCGCCAGCCGAACTTCGGATCGAAGCTGTTCACCCGGCTGCCGGCGACGTCGTAGAACTCGTAGTTGGCGGCCATCTGGGTGTCCACGCGGGGTCCGAGCTTCAGGGCGAGCTCGCCGAACAGCCGCTGCACCTGCTGGTTCGCGTCGTAGGGGCGGTGGACGTTCGTGAACAGGTAGGGCCCGAACCGCTTCCCCGCCGCGCAACCCATGTCGCCCGCGACCGGGCAGGGGTTGACCGTCACGTCGCCCGGGTCGTTGGGGTCGCCGTCGGCGTGCATGCGCCGGAACTGGTAGCCGAGGGCGAAGTCGGCCACGTTCTCGACCAGGTTGCCGTTCACGGTGAAGTCGGCCACGAACATGTCCGTGGTGCTGAAGAGGTCCACTTCCTCGTTGAGCCAGAGGCGCAGGTCCTCGGAGTTCGCGAGGCTGGCCACGTAGTCCGGGTTGGCGGTGTTCTCGAGCGCCGACCCCGGCTGCTCGGAGAACTGGATGGCGTTGCTGAACGGGTTGAAGTACATGCAGGGCCCCTGGCCCGCCACCGCGCCGCCGAGCGGACCGAGCGCCATGCCGGCGGGGGAGTTCGGATCCGCGGTCACCCCGACGCCGCAGCCCGGACCACCGAAGCCGCGAAAGGCGCGGAAGATCCGGTCCGTGTAGACCGCCGGCAGGTTGATGTTGCCCTCGGCCCGCGAGTAGCTGAGGCCGGCGTCCCAGTGGGCGTCCCGCCCGGCCAGCGTGAACTCCCCGTGGAGGTCGCCGGCGATCCGCTGCGTCTGCGACTCGCGGCGCAGCCGGCGCCCGGGGCCCGAGTTCCCGAACGGACGGCCGTTGAGGTACCAGGGGGCGTCCTCGAGACAGGCCCCGTTCGGGTCGGCCTTCGGGTCGCCGGCGTAGGCGGCGCAGAACGCCTGGCGGCCCGGATGGTCGGCCGCCACCTCCATGATCGTGGTGCTGGTGAGGGGAAACGGCGGGTAGGACGGCGTCGTGTACCAGTTCGGGATCACCGCGTTCGACCACAGTCCCTCGAGGTGGTACTCGATCCCTTCGCTCAGCGGGCCGTTGATCTCGAGGAAGGCGCGCGTCTGCTGCTGCTCGTCGATCAGGTTGTCGAACGGGGCGTAGCGGAAACGGCAGGTCCAGCCTTCGTCGATCCCCCCGAAGTCGCTGCAGCGCGGATCAAAGACGTCCGCGGTCCACGGCGCCGGCGCGCCCACCGCGAAGGTTCCCGGGTTGCCCAGGCTCGACCAGCCGCCCCGCGTTCCCGGGGGGTACTCGCTGAGACGGTCGAGCGTCCAGGGGCGGTCCACCATCTGCAGCTCCTGGCGGCCGACGCGCTCCATCGCGAAGACCGCGCTGGAGGACCCGATGTCGAGGCCCCAGATTCCGGCGACGGTGGTGTCGCCCCCGCCGTCGAAGTAGTCGTGCGCGACGTTGATCTCGAAGCCCCGGAAGTCGCTGCGGGTCACGAAGTTGGCGACGCCGCCGACCGCGTCCGAGCCGTAGGTCGCGGACGCGCCTTCCTTCAGCACCTCCAGCCGCCCCACGGCGATCGAGGGGATCGTGTTCACGTCCACGAAGCGCCCGCCGATCAGCCGCGCCGGGACCGGCACGTGGCGCCGGCCGTTGATGAGGACGAGCGTCCGCGAGGCGCCGAGACCGCGCAGGTTCACGTTCGCCACGTTCTCGGTGAGGGTCGCCGGCTGGTTCGAGTTGTACCAACTGTTCCGTTCGCCGACCACGCCGTGGCTCACGGTCAGGTTCCGGAAGAGATCGACGAGCTGGGTGCTTCCCTGCTGCTCGAGCGTCTCGCGGCTGACCACGGTGACGGCGTGGGGCATGTTGATGGCGGGGGTCTCGATGGCGGTGCCGGTCACGGAGACGGTGACCTCCTCGAAGAGCCCGCCGAGCTGCAGCTCCGCGTCCACCGTAAGGGTGTCCCCCGCCGTCACCTCCACCTCGCGCTCGAGCTGCTCGAACCCGGCCAGGCTGAAGGTGACGAGGTAGTCGCCGGGGGGCAGTTCCGCGACCGCAAACTCCCCGCGGCGGTCGGTCACGACCACCTGCGCGGCGGGTAGCGCCGGCCCGGACACCTCGACGGTCACGCCGGGCAGCGTTCCGCCCCCGAAGTCGGTCACCGTTCCCGAAATGCCGCCGTCCTGCGCGGCGGCGAACCACGGCGCGCACAGGAACCCCACTGTGAAGAATGTCGCTGTTCTCACGCTGTCACCTCCCCAGTAACGCTGCGTACCTGAGAATTATGCCCGAGGCCCGATTCGGCGACCGCCAGCCGTGTCATGCGTGGCACGGAAAACGGGGCCCCGGGGGTGCGTTAGGCTGGGCCGCGTCAGGGTGACGGACAGCGGGGACGGAAACGAACTCTGGCGGTTCGCCACCGCCGCCGGCGGTGTGGTGTGCGCCGCGGGCATCCTCCTGGCGGGGCTGCCTCTCGGCGGCGGGTTGCTCGGTTTCGCCATCTTCACCGGGGTGGTGGCGTTCGCCGCCCGGGAGCCGGCGCCCCGTCCGCTCGGCCTCGCGAACCGGCTGACCCTCGTCCGGCTGGCGGCCCTCGCGGCGCTGGCCGGGTGCGGGCTCGCCGCGGCGTTCTCCCCCGAGGCCCGGCGGGCGCTCGCCGGCTGGACACCCTGCCTGGTCTACGCGGCGGCCGCGCTCGGCGACTATGCCGACGGCGCCATCGCCCGGCGCACCCGCACGACGAGCGCGTTCGGCGCCCGCCTCGACGCCGAGGCCGATGCACTGGGCCTGGCCGCGGCCGGCGGCATCGCGGTTTTCGCCGCCGGAACGCTGCCCGCCTGGTACCTGCTGGCCGGCTTTGGGCGCTACCTGTTCGGCGCCGCCCTGTTCGTGGAAGCGCGTCTCGGCCGCCGTCTGCGGGACCTTCCGCCGAGCCCGTTCCGGCGCCGCCTCGCCGGCTTCCAGATGGGACTGGTCGCGGTGTGTCTCGCTCCCTTCATCGAGCCCGAGTGGGCGCCGCCCGCGACGATGGCGCTCGGGGCGCCGTTCCTGCTCGGTTTCGGCCGCGACTACCTGATCCGGAGCGGCCGTCTCGACCCGGAAAGCGCCGGGTCGCGTCGCCTGACGGACCGCCTCGGGCGCCTGCGCCGGCCAGTGAGCCGCCTGGCCATCGCGGCGGCGATCGCGCTCGGCGTCCTCAAGGCGGCCGGGCTGGCCGTCGGGTCGTGGGGGCTGGCGGCGTTCTTCTTCGGCTGGCTGCTAGGATCGGCACAATCCAAGTCTGGATGACGAAGGCTCTTTGACGGAGGTGACCATGGAGTCCGGAGGCTCGACCGGCGCGGCGGCGTCCCGGCCGGTTCTCGTGGAGCCGTCGCTCGGGAACGCGCTCCCCTACTTCGCTCCGCTGCTGATCTTTCCGCTGGTCGTGCTGGCGGCGCTGAACGGCGGGTGGTGGTTCGCGGGCCCCTTCGTCTTCCTCGCGGTCGCCGACAAGTTCGACCAGATGTTCGGCATGCAGGAGCGGAACATGGATCCGGACCAGACGCCGGAGAGCCGCCTGTTCGTCTACAAGCTGTCCGCCTGGTCGTGGGCCGTGCTGTGGCCGGCGGTCTTCGCGTTCGGGCTCTGGCAGATGCTCGCGGCCGGACACCTCGCCGCCTGGGAAATCGCGGTGCTGGCCGTCGTCCTGGTCCTGGTCGGGCAGACGGTCTTCGTGGTCGGCCACGAACTGGTCCACCGCCGTTCCTCGTGGGAGCGCCACCTCGGCGAGTTCCTCCTGGCGTCCGCGTCCTACCCGCACTACGCGACGGAGCACGTCTACATCCATCACCCCATGGTCTGCACGCCGGCGGATCCCGGATCGGCGCCCCGGGGGATGAGCTTCTGGCGGTATCTGCCCCGCGAGATCGCGAGCAACCTGACCGGGGCGTGGAAGTTCGAGAAGAAGCGCCTGGCACGCAGCCGGTTGCCGGTCTGGCACTACTCCAACCCCTTCTGGCGCTACGTGCTGTTCGCCGGCGCCTGGTACGCGCTGGTCTACGCCCTGGGGGGGGTCTGGGCGGTCCTCATCTACGCGGTGGCGTGCTCCAGCGTGGTCTTCTCCATGAAGGTCAGCAACTACGTCCAGCACTACGGACTCCGGCGCGTCCGCCTGCCCAGCGGCCGTTTCGAGCGCGTCCTGCCCCGGCACGCCTGGAGCGCCGACTACAAGTTCACGAACTGGCTCTACTACAACATGCAGCGTCACGCCGACCACCACGCGGCATCCAACCGGCGCTACCCGCTGCTGCAGCACTACGGCAAGGAGGAGTCACCGCAACTTCCCGACCGGTACTCCCAGATGAACAGCCTGGCTCTCTTCCCGAGCCGCTGGTTCAAGCTCATGGACCCCTTGCTCGACCGGCAGCGGGCTTATTTCTATCCCCACATCGAGGACTGGCGCGCCTACGACAGTCCCGCGTTCGCGGCCCGCCCGGAAGCCTTCGACGCCATCGCCGAGGTCATCGCCGGCGCCCCCCGGCTCGCCGTCTGGATGAACCGGACCCCAGAACTGCTCGACAGCCTCGCGACCAGGGAGTTCACCGACCTGGACCTGCCCGACGGCTTCGGCGTGGACGCCGAGTTCGAGAGGATCGCCCGCCGCGGGCTGGTCCGGCTGTACTGGACGCATGAGCTCGGCGTCGAGGAGATGAAGGAACAGCTCGCGGCCACCCACACGCAGAATGCGGGCGAGGCGGTCGGGGTGGCGCGGGAGTGGTCCAACGGAAAGCTCTTCCAGCTCGGCGTCCACCTCGCCCGCGGCAACCTGGCGCCGGCGGAGGTGGGTGTGGTGGCGTCCCGGGTGGCCGAAGCCTCGATCTCGACGGTGCTGACGGCGGTCTGCGAGGACTTCGCCGAACGGCGTTCGCCGGACCCCGGGAGCTCGGTCTGCGCGGTCGTCTTCGGCGACCTGGCGAGCGGCGACCGGTTCCTGGGAGCGGAGCTCGACATCCTGTTCCTGTACGAGGGCGGGCCGCCGGAGTACTTCGACGCGCTCTACCACGGGTCCCGGAACGCGCTGCGGGCGCTAGCGCGCGACAACCTGTTGCTGGCGCCGATCCCCCGGATGACTCCGCTGCACCGCGTGCGCGCGTTCTCGGGTTTTCGGGACTACCACCGCGACGTGGGCCCCGGGGAGGAACTCCTCCAGTTGACCCGGGCGCGCGCCGTGTTCGCGTCGGGCCGTTCCGACCTCGCGGGGCGGTTCGAAGCGTTGCGGCGTGAAGTCCTGGCCGAGAGCCCCGCGCGCCGGACGATGATGGAGCACCTGGCCGGGGAGGCGTTCGGCGCGGCCGAGCCCGGGCTCATGTCCCTCGACGACATGCAGGGCGGTTTCCGGGACGTCGAACGCGCGGCCCGCTACCTGCAACTGAAGCACGCCGGGCCGGACACGGACCTCTTCGCTCTCGACGCGGGCTCGGTGCTCGAGTCCGCCGCCGACCACGGGCTGGTCCCGGAACCCTCCGGCGCCCGGCTGGCCGCCGCCGCCAAGCAGTGGCGGAATCTCCGGGGCATCCTGCAGCTCGTGCTGGAGGAAGGCTCCACCGCCGCGGGGGCGCCGGCGGAGGTCAAGGCCGCCATCGCCGCCGCCGGGAAGGCGGACGACTTCGACGCCCTGACCGCCCGGATTCCGGAGGTCGCAGCGCGCGCCGCGGCGGACATCGGGGCGATCGAGGGCATGACGCCGCCGCTGCCGCTCACCGTCGGTGCGGACGCTGACTCGGCCTCGTCAGAAACGCGTCACTGATCCCGGCCGCTCCGGTCGCTCGCTTCCGGGAGCGTGAAGAGGTCCTCGACGGCGGCGGCGCTCGCCGCCCAGGTGGGATGGTTCCGGTGGCGTTCGGCAGCGCGCAGCCCCATCGCCGCCAGCCGGCCGCGATCGGCGGCGAGGGTCTCGAGGCGGCCGGCGATCCGCCGCGCCGCGCTCCCTGACGCGGCCTCGCGGATCGACCAGCCGGTTTCGCCCTCGCGCATCACTTCCGCAGCGCCTCCGGAGGCGGCGGCGAGCGCGGGCAGCCCGAAGGCGAACCCCTCCAGATAGACGATCCCGAACCCTTCGTGGGTGGAGGGAACGGCGAGCAGGACGCTGTCCCGCAGCAATCCGGCGAGTGGCGCCGGCCGCAGCGGTCCCCGGAAGCGGACCCGGTCCGCCAGGTCCGGAGCGGCGGCGCGGCGGCGCACGGCGGCGGCGTAGGCCGGGTCGGGGTCTTCGCGCCCCGCCACCGCCAGGGTCCATTCCGGGACGGTGGCGAGCGCTTCGAGCAGTTCGAGCAGTCGCTTCCGGGGAATGACGTTGCCCACGTGGGCGACCCGCAGCGGGCCCCGGGCCCGCGCCCGGATTTCTTCCGGGCCGGGAAGGGGGGGAAGCGCGGCGCCCGCGAGCCGGTCCCGGCCGGGCGGGACGACGGCGGCCGGGAGCCTGCGCCCGGCGAGCCGCCGGGCCGCGTCCACGCTGGCCCGGCTCGGGGAAAGGACCGCGTCCACCGTCCTCAGGTAGGCCCCTTCCTCGCCGCGCAGCCGCGCCAGCTCCGCTTCTCCGCGCTCCGGTTCGGAGCTTTGCGGGTGGTGGACGAGGGCGACGAGGCGCGGCCGGCGCCCTCGCCAGTTGGCGTTTCGCTGCCGGAACTCCCGGTGCAGGAGTTCGTCCTGCAGGATCACGTCGGCCCGGGCGCTGGCCGCGGGCGTCCCGGACCCGTCGCCCGCGAACTCCCGGACCGTCACCTCGTGGCCCCGGTCCCGCAGCGTTTCCACGAGGATCCGGTCGTAGAGGTTTCCGCCGGTGAGCGGGGCGAGCGGCGGCCCCCACAGCTCGATTCGGAGCGCCATGACGGGTCGGGAGTATTTCTGGTTTCCCGTCCGCCCGGCCCCCATAATCCTTGGCACACCCTTTCGCGGGAGCGATGCCCATGAGACAAGACCGACCCTGCTCCGGAATCCGGAGCCTCCTGAGCGCCGCCCTGCCGCTGCTGCTGGCGGGGGCGCTGGCCTGCGCTCCCGAGCCGACGGTGCCGGACGCGGACCTCGCGATCGTGTCAGCGACCGTTCTGCCGATGGACGGCGAGCGGACGCTGCCCGGCCACACCGTGGTCGTGAAGGACGGCCGCATCGCGGCGGTGCTGCCCGCCGCCGAGGTCACCCTCGGGGAGGCGACCACGGTCGTCGCCGGGGAAGGCCGCTTCCTGATCCCGGGGCTGGCCGAGATGCACGGCCATCTGCCCGGCGCCAACAGCCCGCCGGCGCTCACCGAGGACGTGCTGATGATGTACGTGGCGAACGGCGTCACCACCGTTCGCGGGATGCAGGGGCACGCGAGCCAGCTCGCGCTCCGGGACCGGATCGACGCGGGCGAACTGATCGGCCCCCGGCTCATCGTGGGCAGTCCCTCGATGAGCGGCCGGGTCGAGACCCCGGAGGAGGCGGTGCGGCTGGTCCGGGAGTACCACGAGGCCGGGTTCGATCTCCTGAAGGTCCACGAGGGGCTTTCGCCGGAGACCTACGCCGCGCTCGCCGCGGAAGCGCAGCGTCTCGGGATTCCGTTCGCCGGGCACGTGGCGGACGAGGTGGGGCTCTTCGCCGCGCTCGAGGGCGGCCATGACACGGTGGACCACCTCGACAACTTCGTGGAAGCGCTGATTCCCGAGGACGCCCGGGCGGACATGGAGGCGCTCCGCGGGATCGCCGGGCTCTCGGAACTGGTGGATCTCGACCGGATGCCCGGCGTCATCGAGGCGATCGAGGCGAGCGGGACGGGAGTCGTACCCACCATGGTCCTCTGGGAGTCCGGGATCCTCCCGACCCGGCCGTCGTCCGAACTGAAGGCCGAGCGGCCCGAGATCCGCTACCTGCCCGAAGAGACCGTCGCCCGCTGGACGGAGGCCGTGGACTCCGGACTCGAGCGCTACGGCGCGGAGAACACCGCGCGGATCGCCGCCCTCCGCCGGCAGATTCTGGGCGCCCTGAACGACGCGGGCGCGAACATCCTGCTCGGCACCGACTCGCCCCAGATCTTCAGCGTCCCCGGCTTCTCGATCCACGGCGAGGCGGTTTCGTACGTCGAGTCCGGCATGACTCCCTACGAGGTGCTTGAGTCCGGCACCCGGAAGGTCGCGGAACACGTCGCCCGCGGCGGCCGCATCGCCGCGGACTTCGGCGTCATCGCCCCCGGGAACCGGGCCGACCTGGTCCTCCTCGACGCGAACCCCCTCGAGAACATCGAGGCGACCCGCCAGATCGCCGGAGTCGTCGCCGGCGGCCGTTACCTCAGCGCGGCGGACATCGCCGAGGCGCTCGACGCCATCGCCGCCCGCCGCGCCGCCGGGGAATAGGGAGAGGCTGGGACCGCCGCTCTTCAGAGCGGCACGCGGGCCGCAGGCCCGCAGAGCGCGTCTGGCCCGTTCACGGGAAGGCTCCGCCGGCCTGGAACGCCGGCTGCAGCCGGCACGCGCTGCGCAGAGCGCAGTGGAGGGGCGTACAGCTCCGGATTCCGCGTGCTGTATATTGTGCTGTATGTCCAGCACCCGCACCCAGGTGTACCTGACCGAGGCACAGCGCGAACGCATCGACACCCTGACGCAGGCCGAGGGCATCACCCTGGCGGAAGTCGTCCGGCGCGCGCTCGACGATTACCTGGAGCGGCAGTCGGCGGACGTGGAGGCGGCGCTCTCCGTCACGTTCGGCGCGGTGCCGGACGCGGCCGCCCCCAACCGCGACGAATGGGAACGTGGCTGACGTTCTGGTGGACACGGACGTGTTCATCGACCACCTGCGTGGCGCCCGCCCGCTGCGGACGGGCGGCCACCGGCTGCACTACTCGGTCATGACGCGAGCGGAGCTGTTTTCCGGAGCGCGCGGAGTCCGGGAAGCGGCGGCCCTGCTGGGTCCGCTGGGCGAAGTCCCCGTCGACCGGGAGATCGCCGAGCGGGCGGGACGGATTCGCCGGGAGACGGGACTCCGGCTCCCCGACGCCCTGATCGCTGCGAGCGCGCTGTCGCGCTCCATGCTGCTCGCCACCCGGAACCGGAGAGATTTCACGCGCGTACCCGGCCTGGCCCTTCATGTTCCTGACGCTGCCCAATCCGGCTGAGCACCCGCCGCTGCCGTGAACGAGCCGCTCGACTTCGCGGCCATGGCCACCGGCCTCGGGGGCGGGCTGGCGCTGTTCCTCTACGGCATGCGCAAGATGGCGGATGCCCTCAAGACGGTCGCGGGAACGGGGCTCAAGGACGTCCTCGCCAGGCTCACCACGAACCGGTTCACGGGCGCCTTGTCGGGCGCCGTCATCACGGCGGTCATGCAGTCGTCCTCGGTGACCACGGTCATGGTGGTCGGGTTCGTCAGCGCCGGACTGATGACGTTCACCCAGTCGGTCGGGGTGATCATGGGCGCCAACATCGGCTCCACGGTGACCGCGCAGATCATCGCGTTCAACATTGCCGAGTACTCCCTGGCGCTGATCGCGATCGGGTTTCCGATCGAACTCCTGGTCCGGAGCCGGCGCGTTCGCTACTACGGCATCGTGATGATGGGGATGGGCCTCCTGTTCTTCGGCATGGACATGATGGGGGACGCGATGGCGCCGCTCCGGTCGCACGAACCCTTCATCGCCTTCATGCAGGAGACGCAGGCCCCCTGGCTGGGGATCCTCGCGGGGTTCGCCTTTACCGCCGTCGTCCAATCCTCCGCCGCCACCGCCGGGCTCGTCATCGTGCTCTCCACCCAGGGCCTGCTCACCCTGGAGCAGGGAATCGCCCTGCTCCTCGGGGCGAACATCGGGACCTGTGTGACCGCTGGACTCTCGGCGATCGGGAGGCCGCGCGAGGCGGTCAAGGCCGCGGTCGTCCACGTCGTGTTCAACGTGGTGGGAGTCCTGCTCGTGGTGTGGTTCATCCCCCCGTTCGCCGACCTCGTGCGGTCCGTTTCGCCGGGCGCCCCGGAACTCTCCGAAGCGGCGCGCCGCGCCGCGGAGGTGCCGCGCCAGATCGCGAACGCCCACACCATCTTCAACGTCGGCAGCACGCTGCTCCTCATCGGGTTCGCGGGGCGGCTCGCGGCGCTCGTGGACCGGATCGTGCCCCGGCCGAAGACGACCGGGTCCTCCGAGGGCGCCGCCGTCTACCTGGACCGGGTGTACCTGGACCAGCCGGCGGTCGCGCTCGATCGCGTGCGGCTGGAACTCGGCCGCATGGCCGTCCTGGTCGGCCGGATGTTGGACCGGGCGCTTCCCACCGCGCTCGCCGGCTCCGAGTCCGAACTCCGGGCGCTCAGCGAAAAGGACCGGTCCATCGACGAGCTCCACGGCGCGGTCGTCGAGTACCTCGGACAGCTGTCCAAGCGGGAGCTGGTCGATCCGCTGCCCAGGCGTCTCCAGGAGTACTTCGGCGTCGCCAACTACCTCGAAAACGCGGGCGATACCGTGGCGAAGGGTCTGGTCTCCCTCGGCCACCGGCGGCTCGCGGCGGAGGTGGCGTTCGATGCCGCGACCACCGCAACCCTGGAGCGGCTGGCGCAGAGCACCGCCCGGTCGTTCGCCCAGACCATCGAAGCCTTCGAGCGGCGCGATCTGAAGCTGGCGAAGCAGGTGGTGGAGTCGCGGGCGCCGATGAGCCGGCGGGCGAACGAGGCCCACGGCGAACTCGTCCGCCTGGCGGCCGACGGGGAGAAGAAGAGCATCGCGACGTACCGGCTCGCCGTCGAGCACGTGGACGAACTGAAGCAGATCGACACCCTGGCCCGGCGGATCGCCGCAGCGATCCTCGACGCGCACGCGGCGGATGGACGCTCCCCGGCAGCTGAGGCCGTCGGCGACAACTGATCCGGGGGTGGAGCGCCGGCTCGGAGCGCCGGCCTCCGGCCGGCATCGCGGCCCGAGAGGGCCGCGAAACGCGCTAGGCCACCGTCCGTCAGGACGCGTACGGCTTGGAACGCCGGCTTCAGCCGGCACGCGCGGTGCTCCGCTCCGCGATACATCGGTTCCGCAGGGTTCCGAACAGTGCCATGAGGTTCCTCTAAGCAGACGGTTTTTCATCGGTTTACGGTGCTATACTGTTCCCTCCGAGAACGCCGCAAACTCCCCCGTTCCCGCACCTTTTGTGCCGTCGAACTGCCGCCCGCAGGAACCCGGAACATGACCGAACGCCCCTACCGACTCTCCGCGAGATTCGTCGAGACCATAAAGGAACCCGGATGGTACGGCGACGGCCGCGGCTCCGGAGGTCTCTCCCTCCGGGTGAAGCGCACCGCACGCGGCCACCTCGCCAAGTCCTGGGGCCAGCGCATCAGCGTCGACGGACGGCCCCGCAACCTTGGACTCGGCTCCTGGCCCCACGTCAGCCTCGCCGAGGCGCGACAGAAGTGCGTCCTCAACCTCCTGGCCCGCCAGCGCGGTGAGCTCGTGACCGGCCGGAAGCGCACCGTCCCCACCTTCGCCGAAGCCGTGGAGAAGGTCCTCGCGGTCCACCGGGCCGGCTGGAAGGACGGCGGCCGGTCCGAGAAGCTGTGGCGCTCGAGCCTGCGGGACTACGTGATGCCGCGGCTCGGCGGGCAACCGGTGAACCGGATCCGCACCTCGGACGTGATGGCGGTCCTGCAGCCGATCTGGAACGAGAAGCGGGAGACGGCGCGGCGGGTTCGGCGCCGGATCTCGGCGGTGATGCGCTGGGCGGTGGCCCAGGGCTACCGGGAAGACAACCCGGCCGGGGACGCCATCGGCGCGGCGCTGCCGAAGAACGGCGTTCGACCGCGGCATCATCGCGCCCTTCCCTATGCCGAGGTGGCCGGTGCCATCGAGGTCGTGCGGGCCTCCGGCGCGTATCCGGCAACGGTGCTGGCGTTCGAGTTCCTGGTGCTGACGGCGTGCCGGAACGGCGAGGTGCGGGGCGCGCAGTGGAAGGAGATGGACCTTGCGGGCCGGGAATGGCGCATCCCGCCCGAGCGGATGAAGACGGGCCGGGAGCACCGGGTTCCGCTCTCCACACGCGCGCTCGCGGTGCTCCGCGAGGCGCGAGAGTTCGCGAACGGCTCGGAGACGGTCTTCCCTACGTCGAGGGGCCGCCCGCTCAACCCGGGGGCGATCGCGAAGATGATTCGCCAGTTGGGGATCCGCGCGGTGCCGCACGGGTTCCGGTCGAGCTTCCGGGACTGGGCGGCGGAGCGCTCCGACGCCCCTCGGGAGGTCTGCGAGCTGGCGCTGGCGCACGTCAACACGAACGCCATCGAGGCCGCCTATCGGCGGACGGACCTGTTCGAGCGGCGGCGGGCGCTCATGGAGCAGTGGGCCGCGTTCCTGGCGCAGTAGTCTTGCCCCTCGATCCCGCCTTTCCGGACCGGCGATTCCGGGTTCCCCCGGGCGCTGGCGCGGTGGCTGGCTCCGCTGCTAAGGCAGCTAGGCCAGCATACACAGTGTTAAACACTGTGGACTGGCTCACCTGCTACGGCAGGAGAGCCAGCAGACCCAATGTTGAACATTGGCGCTGGCGAGGGGAGGCTGCGCCCCCCTTCGAACCCCCGGCCTCTCGCGCCGCTGCCGGAGCACCGGACGACCGGGGGCGCAGCCCCCGAACCCCCACGCCAGTGCGCGCACGGCGCAGCGGCGCACCGCTGTGGTCGTCGTCCACCTCGCCGAG
>JAJDVI010000025.1 GCA_022826195.1 Acidobacteriota bacterium | reverse complement strand
CAGCCGGTTCAGATACCGGTCCAGCATCGAGGTGGCGCTGCCTCCGAGACCCTGGCCGACGCCCGCCCGGAGGCCGTAGGGCGAGGCTCCGGCGAGCGTGAGGCCGCTCAGCGCCCCGACCGCCCCGGCGGCGGCAAAGGTGGAGAGATAGTGCCGGTCCACCTGATCGCGGAGTCCGCTCTCGCCCACCTGGTTCAGCCCGGTGAACTCGAGGTCGATCCAGCTTCCATCCGGCAGCAGCAGCCGGTGGAACGCAACCGCGAGGCGGCTCTGGTCGCGGTTCTGGACGGCCCGGGCCGTGCCGACGACGCGGGAGCCGCGCGGAATGAGCACGCGTTGCCGGTCGGCCGAGTACAGCGGCGCCGACACCATGGCGAGCACCGGGCCGGGGAACTCGCCCGACAACTGCGTGACCAGCACGGCTTCGAGGAACGAACCCTCGTGGATGCGCTCCCAGCCCGGCGGGTCGTCCGGGCGGACCAACCGGGCCGGTTCCGGGTTGGATGATCTGCCGGCGGCTGTAGGTGCGCCGGACGGGAGTGCTTCGCTCGCCAGCCCCTCCGCGATCTCGTTCTCCAGCGCCGCCAGCGACCGCTCGAAGGAGTCGAGCGTTCCTTCGAGCGCGTCCTCGATCGACTCGCCTTCCCCGGGATCGACGCCGGGTGGCGTGTCGCCGTTGCGGGCCTCGGCCGGATCCCGGTGCGACTCGGCGACGGGAAACGAGCGCAGCGAGCGCGTCCGGCGCTCGACCTCTTCAAGCCGGAGCGCCTCGCGAAGCTCGAACTCGGCGCGGCCCATGCCGACAGCTCGACCGCCTCCGTTGCCATCGGCCTCGGCGGACTCTCCAGCGCCGGAAGCTCCGGCTTCCCGATCCCCGGCTGAAGCACCGCGAGACTCGGACTCGGCCCGCAGCGTCTGGCGTTCCGTTTCGTCGCGGAGCTGCCCGTCCAGGGACCGGCCCGTGCGGTCGTCCACCGCCCGCGGCTCGGTTGCCGCTCCGGTTGCGGCCGCATCTTCATCGGGACCGGCGAGCGACGACGAGAACAGCAGTCCGGCGACGAGCACGGCGATCAGTGCGATCCCCACCTTCGTGACGATGCCGCCGGGCAGCGCGCCCTTCGGCTGCTTCACCCACTGCTTCCAGCGGCTCATCTCGAACCCTCACGGGCCTCGAACCGCCAACCGGCCCGCCGGTCGCCGATCTGGAGCCAGCCATCGCCCATCACACGATGCACGATGTAGAGGCCGTCCCCGGCGAGTTGCACCAGCACCGCGGCCGGCTCGCCATCCTTGAGTTCGTATACGGCGGGCGACTCCTGGCCGCGCGAGCGGATGTAGGTGAAAGTGCCGTCGTGCCACATCGCCTCGACCAGGAACGGCCGCCGCGTGGCTGCGCGGTCCAGGCGGTACTCGAACGCGAGCCGTGCAGGGTATTCCGCGCGGAGCGCTTCGATCTCCGCTTCAGCCCGCCGCCGGGCCTCGGTGATTCCGATTTCGGCCTGTTCCTGTGCGCGCCGCGCGGCTTCGGCCGCTTCGACGGCCATCGCTTGGTAGGCGGCGACTTCGCTCCGGGCGACGAAGCCGGGGGCGTCCGCGCCGCCGGCTGACATGCCCGCCGCCTCCGCGCCCTCCTCGACGCGGTAGACCAAGTGGGTCGGGTCCTCGGCGTGCTCCGAGACGAGGAACGAGTAGATGCGCCCGGACTCGCATACGAGGGCGACGTTGGTCGCGGCGTCCTCGGCCAGCGGCTTCAGGTACGCGACATTCGCCGCGCCGGTCAGGTGCCAGTACTCGGAGTCGCCGACCACGAAGTCGAGGATCCGCTCCCCGGCCGGAAGCACGATCAGGGTTGTATGGCGCACGCGCGCGCGGAGCCGGTGGATGCGGTCGTCGGCCTCGCCCGGCACGGGGAGAACGGCTTTCTCTCCGGGTGCCTGCTGCGCGGCGGCCTCGCACGGGACAGCCGTCAGCAGCACCGTCAGCAGGACGACGACGATCCCGAGCAGGATCGCCGCGGTTGGATGCGTTCTCATGGTGTTACGTCCTCTCGGTTGGTGGGGTGGGGTGGGTTTGGCCCGCGAGCACTTCGAGTCCACGGGCCAGGCCGTGCTTCTCGACGGCGCGTGCGCGTTGCTCGGCGTCCGTCGCCGACGACGTGTAGAGCCAGTAACTCTCCGGATCGACTTCGAGACGGAGAACCGCCGCCTCGTCGGGCCGCCGCAGATAGAGTTCGCGCTTCGGCGTGAGTTCCCGGATCCGGGCGACCTCCGACTCGTTCAGCCGGAAGAGCGCCCCGGCCTCGTCCGGCAACTCGGGGTTGGCGAGGAACAGCTTGGTGGGTATGGATTCGAGGAGCGCCGAAGCGCCCGGCGTCCCCGTCACGTCCACGGCGGACTGGGTGGCGAGCACGAGCGCGGCGTTCTTCTTCCGCCACGTCTTGGCCGCCTCCGCCAGGTAGTTCAGCACGGCGGGGTCCTGCATGTACCGCCACGCCTCGTCCACGACCATCAGCTTGAGCCGCGCCGTCTCGGCCGGGTCCTCGATCTCCAGGCGCATGCGTTCCAGCAGGTAGGCGAGCGCCGCCTCACAGAGGTCCGCGTGCTCCGCCGCGCCCGCCAGGTCGATCACCTGCCAGTCGCGGAACTCGATGTC
>JAJDVI010000021.1 GCA_022826195.1 Acidobacteriota bacterium | reverse complement strand
GGGGTTATCGACCTATGGCTCCACTCGCCGGCCCTCGATATCGACCGGAGCTCGGCGTTATCGACCTATGGCTCCACTCGCCGGCCCTCGATATCGACCGGAGCTCGGCGTTATCGACCTATGGCTCCACTCGCCGGCCCTCGATATCGACCGGAGCTCGGCGTTATCGACCTAAGGCACCATCCGCCGGCCTCGGATATCGACCGGAGCTCTGCGTTATCGACCGGAGCCGGGAGACCCCCGGCGTGGGTGCCGTGACGATGGGCGAGGTTGGGACATGCACGGCGCGGAGCGCCGTGCGTGCCGGCCTGAAGACCGGCGGTCCCAGCCGGGCGTGCCACCGGGCAGGCCAGGGATGGCGCGCGCGTTGGCATGACGCCGCGCTGTCAGCGCAGGTTTCGCGCTCCCGCGCGATGCCGGCCGGAGGCCGGCGCTCCGAGCCGCCGCCTCCCGCATACTTCGGCGCGGATGGCTGAGGCGAGGCGGCACCCGAGCCTGTTCGAGCCGGGGACGCTGCTGTTCGGGGCGGGTCTCGCCCTGCTCGGCGCCATCATCGGAATGGAGCTGCTGACCCGCGTCGGGATCAGCGCGAACAGCTCGATCATCGCCGCGGTCATCGCCATCGCGGCGGGGCGCATCCCGCTCGCGCTCACCCGCCGCTTCCGCAGCACCGCGCGGCAGAACCTGCTGCAGACGGTCATCTCGGCGGCGACCTTCGGGGGCGCGAACGCGGTCCTCCTCCCCGCCGGGATGGTGTGGCTGTTCGGCCGGCCCGACCTCGTTCCGGTGATGATCCTCGGCGCGGTGCTCGGGGCGCTGCTCGACATCGCGCTGCTCTACCGGCTCTTCGGCAGCCGGGTGTTCCCGGCGGAGGGGCTCTGGCCCTCCGGGATCGCCACCGCCGAGTGCCTGCGCGCCGGCGACGAGGGCGGCCGGCGGGCGATGCTGCTGGTCACCGGAGGGGTCGCGGGCGTTCTCGGGCGGCTGGCCGGCATCCCCACCGACATCGTGGGGGTCTGCTGGATCGGGAACCAGGTGGCCCTCCTGATGTTCGGGCTGGGGCTCCTGGCCCGCGGCTACGCGCCGCAGGTGCTCGGGCTGGACCTCGCCGCCATCCACGCCCCGCACGGGATCATGCTCGGCGCGGGAGCGGTGGCGCTCTGGCAGATGGCCCGGGCGATCCGCGGCCGGAAGGGACCGCGGGCCAGCGATCCGGCCACCGGACCCCGGCCCGGGCTCTCGACGTTCGCCAAGGGGTACTCCGGCTTCGCGGCGGCGGCGGCGCTCGTCGCGGTTCTCGGCGGGTTGCTGACAGGGATGGGGATCGCCGGCGTTCTCGCCTTCGCCCTCTTCGCGGCCGCCGCCGCGCTCATTTCGGAACTCCTCTGCGGGGTCGCGGCGATGCACTCCGGCTGGTTCCCGGCCTTCGCGACCTCGCTCATCTTCCTGCTCCTGGGGATGCTGCTCGGGTTCCCGCCGCTCGCGCTGGTCCTCCTGACCGGCTTCGCCTCGGCCACCGGCCCCGCCTTCGCCGACATGGGCTACGACCTGAAGGCGGGATGGATCCTCCGGGGTCACGGCGAGGACCCGGACTACGAGCGCCAGGGGCGGCTCGCGCAACGGGGCGCCGAGGTCTTCGGTCTGCTCGTGGCGGCGGGACTCGTGCTGCTCACCTACGCCTCCTACTTCGAGGCGGACCTGTTCCCGCCGTACGACCGGGTCGCGGTGGCGACCATCGCGGCGGGCCACAACCCGGATCTGGCGCGCCAACTCGCGGTCTGGGCGCTGCCCGGGGCCGTCCTGCAGTTCCTCGGCGGGGCCAACCGGCAGATGGGGGTCCTCTTCGCCACCGGC
This sequence comes from Acidobacteriota bacterium, assembly GCA_022826195.1. GTDB lineage: Bacteria > Acidobacteriota > Vicinamibacteria > Marinacidobacterales > Marinacidobacteraceae > Marinacidobacterium. The sequence continues at coordinate 24,006 of JAJDVI010000021.1, read as the reverse complement.
CTGCTCGTCGTGAACCCGGCCGCCGGCTGGACCGCGCTCGCCGCGCTCCTCGTCCGGCGCCTGGTGAGCTGGCGCACGGGCGACCGGTACGACTCCCCGCGCTACATCCTCGCCGGCGGGTTGATCGCGGGAAGCGCCCTCACGAGCTTCTTCTCGGGCGTCGCCTCGGGAATGTTCAGCCGCCGGGTACCATGAGCGAAATGTCCCGAGGCGGCCCGCGCGTCGGCGTCTTTCCGGCCGCGCTCCTGATCCTCTCCGGTTGCGGTGGATCCCCCGAAGTCGCGGGCGAAGGCCCCATGGTCGTCGCCGCCGACGTGGGCTTCGCGCCCCACGCGATGATGGCCGCGAACGGCGAGGTGGAGGGCTTCAACGTGGACCTCGCCCGGGAGATCGCGGCCCGGCTGGGCCGGCCGGGGTTCGAGATCGTGGATTCCGAGTGGTCCTCCATCTTCTCGGGCCTCTATGCCGAGAAGTTCGAGTTCGTGATCGCCCCCACGACGATCACCGAGGGCCGGGCGGAACGGGTCCTCCTCACCGAGGGCTATCTGGATACCGACCCGGTCTTCATCCGCCGCAGCGACGCGCCCGAGCTGACCGATCTCGAACAACTCCGGGGGCAACAGGTCGCGGTGAACAACGGCTCGGCCTACGACCTCTGGGCCACCGAGAACCACGAGGAGCTCGGTTTCGAGGTACTCCGCTACGGCAAGAACGCCGACGCGGTGCAGGCGGTGCTCTCCGGCCGGGCGTTCGCGAACCTGGTCGGCGAATCGGTCGCGATGTGGGCGGTCCGCCAGAACGCCGGGGTGCGCGCCGACTTCCGCATCCGGGCGGAGACGGCCTTCGCCGTCGCTTTCCGGAACGACGACGTCGAAACGCGCAACCGGGTCGAGACGATCCTGGAGTGCATGAAGCTGGACGGCACCATCGCCCGCATCCACGAGCAGTGGCTGGGCGTGGAGCCGGCGCCGGGCTCGGCGGCCGTGACCGCCTATCCGGGATTCGGGCCGCCCGGGTTGACCGGATTCCAGGAGACGCCGGGACGCGAGCCCTGCGGGTGAGCGCGGTCCTGGAACTCCGAGGGGTCGGCAAGACCTTCGCCGGGGTCCCTGCCCTCCGGGACATCCACCTCGCGGTGGGGACTTCCGAACTGGTGGCGCTGATCGGCCCCTCCGGCTCCGGGAAGAGCACGCTGCTGCGGTGCTGCAACCGGCTCGCCGAACCCGACGCGGGAGACGTCGTCTTCGAAGGGGAACCCGTTCCGGCGGGCGGCGCCGAACTCGCTTCCGTCCGGCGCCGGATGGGGATGGTCTTCCAGGCGTTCAACCTCTATCCGCACCTGAACGCGCTCGAAAACGCCGCGCTCGCGCCCCGCCGCGCGGCGGGCCTGAGTCATGGGGAAGCCGAGACCGCGGCCCGGGAAGCGCTCGAACGCGTGGGACTGGGAGACCGGACCAGCGCGATGCCGGACGGACTCTCGGGCGGCCAGCAGCAGCGGGTGGCCATCGCGCGGGCGCTGGCGCTCCGGCCGCGCATCCTGCTCCTCGACGAGCCGACCAGCGCCCTCGACCCCGAACTCGTCGGGAGCGTGCTCCGGGTCATCCGGTCCCTGAAGGAGGACGGGGTCGCGATGCTGATCGCGACGCACGAGATCGCCTTCGCCCGCGAGGCCGCCGACCGGATCGCGTTTCTCGCCGACGGGGAAATCCTCGAGTGCGGCCCGCCGGCGGAGATCCTCGACCGGCCCCGGACCGAGCGGCTGCAGAGCTTCCTGAGCCGGCTCTGAATGCGGATCTTCTTCGACCCGGAGGTCCTCGCCGCCGCCTGGCCGGGCATCCGCTCCGGGATCGGCGTGACCCTCGGGCTCGCGCTGACCTCGATCGCCGCCGGAGTCGCGCTGGGCCTGCTGCTGGCCACCGTCCGGGCGCTCATCCGGGGCGCGCCGCTCCGCCCGGTCGGTGGACTGATCGCCGCCTACGCCGACGTCTTCCGCGCCATGCCGCCGCTCGTGCTGCTGGTGGTCCTCTATTTCGCCGCCCCCTTCGCCGGAATCGAGCTGAGCGGCTTCATGGCGGCCTTCGTGGCGCTCGGGCTGGTGCTCGGCGCTTCCGCCGAGGAGATCTTCTGGGCCGGCATCACCTCGGTGAACCGGGGCCAGTGGGAAGCGGCGCTCTCCACCGGGCTCAGCCGCGGCGAGGCCTTCCGCCGGGTGGTGCTGCCGCAGGCGGTCCGCCTGACCATCCCGCCGCTGACCAACCGGGCCATCGCCACCGGCAAGAACACCGCGCTCGCCTCGGTGGTCGCGGTCCCCGAGGTCCTCAACCAGGCCGCGAGCGTCCAGGCCCAGACCGCGAGCCCGGCCCCGCTGCTGCTCGCTGCGGGGGTCTACGTGGCGCTCTTCCTGCCCCTGGTCCGCATCGGCCGCTGGCTGGAGACCCGCTTCCACATCCGCTGAACCCCGATGTCCGAGTTCTTCCAGACCTTCCTGAACCCCGGCGTGATGGCGGAGAGCTCCGGCCTGCTGCTGCGCGGGCTCTGGGTGACGGTCCAGGCGTGCCTGATCGTGATCCCCGGGGGGCTCTTCTTCGGCGCGGGGCTCGCGCTCGCCCAGACCCTGGCCCCGGCCTGGGGCGCGCGCTCGCTCTCCTGGGGAGTGGACCTGATCCGGGCCTTTCCCCCGCTGGTGCTGCTCGTCCTCATCGTCCACGGCCTGCCGTTCCTGAGGATCGAGCCGCCGCCGCTCCTCGGCGTCGGGATCGCGCTCACCATCAACACCTCGACCTACTACGGGGAGATCCTGCGGGCGGGCATCCTGAGCATCGAGCCGACCCAGTGGGAGGCGGCGCGCTCCACCGGGCTCGGCACCGCCGCAACCCTCCGGCACGTGATCCTGCCGCAGGGGGTGCGGAACGTGCTGCCCGACCTCGCCGGCAACACGCTGGAGGCCGTGAAGCTGACCTCGCTCGCAAGCGTGGTGGCGCTACCGGACCTGCTGCGGATGGCGCGCGTCGCCCAGGGCGTCCACTTCAACCCGTCGCCGCTGATCCTCGCCGCGGTCCTCTACCTGGCGCTCCTCTGGCCGCTGGTGCGTCTGATCCGGCGGATGGGCGGCAGGGCGGTGCTGCCGGCCTAGTCGGATGCCGGTACCCGTCTTCGAGTAGGGTGGCACTCATGGACGACGACCCGCGCGAGGAACTCCAACGCTTCGTCGCCCGGCTGCCGGAGCCCATCGTGCCGGCTGCGCTCCGCGCCGTAACCGAATTGGCCATCGAGCACGATCCGTTTCTGGCGAACTTGCTCGCCGCCCCCGAGGAAGACGAAGAGTTGACCGAGCGGGCGCGACAAGCGATGCGGGAGGGAGATGCAGACATCGATGCCGGCAGGGTCCGCGGCACATACGAGATCGAACGGGAATTCGGGCTCTGACAGGGTCTGTGTCCCGTATCCACCCCGCCCGCGCCGGGGATAGAATCGGTTGAGTGAGCGCGGTTGCCAGAAAGGAACTCCACCGGCTGGTGGATCACCTGCCGGACACGGACGTAATGCCGGCTCTGCGGTTCGTGGAATACCTGTTCTCCCATCATGACTCCGCACAGGCGGTGTCGCGGGAAGCGGAGGAACTCGGCGAGCACGGGGAACACGCCTGGGCTGAAGGCGTGGCGGACCTGGACGCCGGCCGGAAGCACACTCTGGAGGAGGTCAAGCGGGAGTTCGACCTCTGATCTGGACAGTCTCATTCTCCAGCCGTGCGCGCCGCGATCTGCGCCGTCTTGATCCGCCCACCCGGAGCAGAATTCCGACCGCAATCGAACTCCACGCAGCGACGGGAATCGGCGATGTCGCGCCGTTGAAGGGGCCGAACGGTCGCTGGCGACTCCGGGTGAGCGACTGGCGTGTCCTGTATCGTCAGAACCGCGAGGCCGCCGAGCGTGAAGTGGTCCGGGTCCTCCACCGCAGCCAGGCGTATCGCTGAGCGCCGCGCGAACGCGCGTCACTCCGGCAGGACCGGCGCCGTGCGTTCGGTGATCAGCCCGTAGTGCTCGGTCCGCCGGTGGCGGGCGAAATCGAAGACGTGGCGCTTCAGGTCGGTCCCCACGTCGAGATCGCAGTCGGCGACGATCAGTTCGTCCCCCTCGCCCGCGGACTCGGCCACGATCTCCCCGTTCGGCGAGACGATCGCCGAGCCGGCGATCAGGCGGCTGCCGTCCTCGACCCCGCACTTCGCCGCCGCCACCACCCAGGTGGCGTTCTGGTAGGCGCCCGCCTGGAGCGAGAGCCGGTGGTGGAACATCCGCAGGTGCGCCGGCTCCCGGTGGTGGATGTTCACCTCCGGGGTGTTGTAGCCGAGCAGGATCATTTCGACGCCCTGGAGCCCGAGCACCCGGTAGGTCTCGGGCCAGCGGCGGTCATTGCAGATGCACATCCCGAAGACCCCGCCGAAGGCCTTCCACACCGGAAAGCCGAGGTCGCCCACCTCGAAGTAGCGCTTCTCGAGATGCTGGAACGGCGCCTCCGGCAGGTGGTCGGCGTGTCCGGGGAGGTGGACCTTCCGGTATTTCCCGACGATCTCGCCGCCGTCCACCAGGATCGCGGTGTTGAAGTGGCGGTCGCGGTCCCCTTCCCGGACCAGTTCCGCGTATCCGAGGTGGAACCCGACGCCGAGCCGCCGGGAGGCGTCGAAGAGGGCCCGGGTCTCCGGCCCGGGCATCGCGGTCTCGAAGTACGCGTCCGCGGAAGACGCGTCCTCGAGGAAGTAGCGCGGGAAGAACGTGGTGAGGGTGAGCTCGGGGAAGACCACCAGCCGGCAGCCGGCGCCCGCCGCCCGCTCCATGAGGGCGAGCAGCCGTCCGACGACGTCCGTCCTCGTCTCGTCCGGCTGGATGCCGCCGACCTGGGCGGCGGCGACCCGCAGGTTGCGCATGGGGCCGGAATTGTAGGAGCCGGGACCGGGGTCAGCGCATAATCGCCCCGTGCTCCGCCGGATTGCCGCGACGCTCCTCCTCGGTCCGTTCCTCCTCGGCTGCGGCGCGGAGGACGCGTCCACGCCCCGCCCCAACATCCTGGTCCTGATCGCCGACGATCTCGGCTACACCGACATCGGCGCCTTCGGCGGCGAGATCCGGACCCCGAACCTCGATACGCTGGCCGCGTCGGGGCTGCGGTTCACCAGCTTCTACACCGCCGCCACCTGCTCGCCGACCCGGGCGATGCTGCTCTCCGGCGTGGACCACCACCGGGCCGGGCTCGGGGGCATGGCGAGCCTGATGGGCGACGACCTCGAGGGCCGGATCGGCTATGAGGGGTACCTGAACGAGCACGTGTTCCATCTCCCGGCCGTCCTCCGGGACGCCGGCTACCACACCTCGATCGCCGGCAAGTGGCACCTGGGACAGGCCGCGGACCAGAGCCCGCCGCACCGCGGGTTCGACCGCTCGTTCGTGCTGCTCCCCGGGGCGGCCAGCCACTTCGAGGACGCCGCGCCCGTGGACACCCTCGACGAGATCCGCTATCGGCGGGACGGCGAGGTCGTGCCGCTTCCGGAGGGCTTCTATTCGACCCGGGCTTACACGGACGAACTCATCGCGTACATCCGGGAAGCGAACGCGGCCGGAAAGCCGTTCTTCGCCCTCGGCACCTACACCGCGCCGCACTGGCCGCTCCAGGTCCCGGACGAGTTCCTCGACCTCTACGCGGGGGCCTACGACGACGGCTGGGAAGCACTGGCCGAACGCCGCATCGCGGGCGCGAAGCGCGTGGGGGTCATCCCCGAAGACGCCGAGGTTCCCCCGTTGCCCAACTTCGCCCGGCGCTGGACCGACCTGAGCGACGACGAGCGCCGCGTCGAAGCTCGCAAGATGGAGCTCTACGCCGCGATGGTGGAACGCCTCGACCACCACGTCGGGCGGCTCGTCGCGGAACTGCGGGAGCTCGGCGCGTTGGACAACACGCTGATCCTCTTCTTCTCGGACAACGGGGCGGCGGGCGAGGACGTCAGCCGGCTCGCCGACAACGAGACGTTCCTTCCCCAGCGTTTCGACCTCTCCTACGAGAACATGGGGCGCCTCGACTCGTTCGTCTACTACGGCCCGGAATGGGCGGACGCGGCGAGCGGCCCCTACCGCTACTTCAAGCAGTTCGTGCACGAGGGAGGCATCCGGGTTCCCGGTTTCGCGGTCATTCCGCCGGCGCTCGCGGCCCACCTGCCGGGCGCCGTCACCGGCGCGTTCGTCCACGTGACGGACCTGTTCCCGACCTTCCTTGAACTCGCCGGGGCGGAAATGCCGGCGGCGGAGGACAGGATCGCGCCCGTCGGGAATTCCGTCGTGGCGCTCCTGCGCGGGGAGGCGGAATCTGTCCACGAAGAGCCCACCGCCGGTTGGGAGATCTTCGGACGCCGCGCGATGCGCCGGGGCCCCTGGAAGATCGCCTGGCTGGCGCCGCCCCTCGGGAAGGGCGACTGGGCGCTCTACAACCTGGACGAGGACCCGGGCGAGCTGACCGATCTGGCGGCGGAGCGGCCGGACGTGCTGGCGGAGTTGCTCGCCGCGTGGGACGCCTACGTGGAAGAAAACGGGGTCATCGTCGTGGAAGAGGACCGGGCCTTCGGACCCCCGGTGCCGCTCCGCTGAGCGACCCGGAAGTCGCCTACTTCAGGAAGTCCACCGCTCCGAACTTCCGGGCCAGGGCGACCGACCAGGAGGGGCGGTAGAGCGGCTCGGCGGCGTTCGGCCGGTCGCGCACGAGGAACCGGCCGCTGCCCGGTTGGGCGCGCGGCTGGCCGTCCCGCACCACCACTTCGCCGCGCCGCAGCACGGTCTCGGGGAACCCCTTGATCTGGCGGCCCTCGTAGGGGGAGTAGCCGACCTGGTCGTGGAGGTCGGCCCAGCGGATGTCCACCACCTGGTCCGGATTCCAGATCGCGAGGTCCGCGTCGCTTCCGGGAGCGATCGTCCCCTTCTTCGGATAGAGGCCGAAGAGCCGCGCCGGCGTCTCGCAGCAGACGGCGACGAAGCGCTGGAGGCTGATCCGGGCCTTGCCGACGCCTTCGGAGAAGAGCAGCGGCATCCGCAGCTCGACGCCGGGAACGCCGTTGCAGATCTTCGGGAACGGCGGCTCGGGTCCCCACGCCAGCTTCCCCTTCTCGTCGAAGCTGTAGGGCGCGTGGTCGGAACTCACCACGTCGAAGGTGCCGTCGACGATCCCGTCCCAGAGCGCCTCCTGGCACTCCTCGTCGCGGGGCGCGGGGCTGCAGCAGAACTTCGCCCCTTCCATCCCCGGCTTGTCGAGGTCCTCCGCGGTCAGCAGCAGGTACTGCGGGCAGGTCTCGGCAAAGACCTTGAGTCCGCGCCGGCGCGCGGCGCCGATCTCCTCGGCGGCTTCCTTCGAGGAGACGTGCACGATGTAGAGCGGCGAGTCCACAAGCTCGGCGAGATCGATGGCGCGGCCGGTCGCCTCGCTCTCGGCCAGCTTGGGATGGCCGGCGGCGTGGAACTTGGGCGCCTGGTGGCCTTCGCCGACGAGACGCTCCGAGAGCCAGCCGATCATGTCGTGGTTCTCGGCGTGGACCATGGTCAGCGCGCCCATGCGCCGCGCCGCGGCGAGCACGTCGAGGAACTGGCGGTCGTCGAGACGCACCAGGTCATAGGTCATGTAGATCTTGAAGGAAACGACGCCCTCGGCGACGAGATCCGGGATCTCCTCTTCGAGCGCCTTGGGCGTCGGATCCGCGACGATCAGGTGGAACCCGTAGTCCGACACCGCCTTCGGCCCCGCCGCCGCGTGGTAGGCGGCCACCACCTCCCGCGGTGACGCCCCCTTCCCCTGCACCGCGAAGGAGAGGACGGTCGTCGTCCCGCCGCAGACCGCCGACACGGTGCCCGAGTGGTAGTCGTCGGCGCACATCAGCCCCATCGAGGACTTCTGCTCGATGTGGGTGTGGGCGTCCACGCCCCCCGGAATGACCAGCCGGCCCTCGGCGGAGAGCTCTTCCTCGCCGCGCCCCAGTCCCGGCTCGACGGCCCGAACCACCCCACCCCTGATGCCGACGTCCGCGGACCGGACCCCGTCGGCGGTCACCACCGTCCCGCCCCGCACCACGGTGTCGAATTCAGCCATCGGAAGCGCGCGATTCTAAGGGACCGGGATAGCGGTTTCGGAGCGCCGGCCTCCGGCCGGCATCGCGGCCCGAGAGGGCCGCGAAACCGCACCACGTCGCTCTCCCTTGGCGGCGGAAACGGCCGCGAACGCCGAACAGACGACTCCCCGATTGGGACCGCCGGTCTTCAGACCGGCACCGCTGCGCGGAGCGAAGCGAAAACACGTCTCGCCTACGGGCTGATTCGACAGCCGATCTGCGGCGCCTAGTGACGCGGCGAGCGCGATGACCGGCGGGCCTCTCCACCGGTAACGCCGCGGTCACGCTGCCGGGCCTTGCGCAACTTGCGCTGGGTCATCTCTTCCGCGATGAGTTTTGCCGCTCGTTCCTCGACCCTCTGCCGCTGGACGGGATCGAGTTTCGCGATCTGCTCTTCCACATCGATTGGCATGATGGCTCCTCTCCGGATTCTCGGTGATGTCGTCCAACTCCCGTGTCAACTCACGACATGAGTCGCAGCAATCGGGTCGTTGTATTCCAGTTGCGGATCGTCATGTCCTGGTACACGGGCATCGAAACGAGGCGGCTGAGGTAGCTCCGGGAGGCTTGGCTGATCAGCCTGGAGAAGTAGAGGACGCCTTCACCGGCCCAGGCCTCGTCCACGCCGGGCCTGACGAGGACTTCCTCCATGGCGGCGCTCGCCGTCAGCGGAGGTCTCAGGAAGAGGGTGTCGTAGCGATACCGGTCGGGTTGCGAGCCAAATCCTGCCGGCGCCCCGGCAACCACCGCTTCCAACTGCTCGCGAGAGCGCAACGCGATTCGCGCCTGATAGCCGAATGCCGAGGCGAGCATCTCCTCGATCCGAGTCGTCAGGGCGCGGGGTGCGGTCTCCGGGGCACGAAAGATCACGTTCCCACTCTGGATGTAGGTGACGACATCGCGGAAGCCTTCCGCCTCGAAACAGCTCCGGAGGTCGGCCATCCTGATGACGTTCTTCCCGCCGACGTTGATGCCACGCATGAGAGCGAGCCAGGTCTCAGTCGAAGCGCTGGGGACCGTCATGTCGTGTCGACGCGGGGCTGATCCGCTGGACGTGCTTGTTGGCCTCTATTCCTTCACCACCCTTCCGAACATGAAGCCGCCGACCTCGCCGTGGTCCCAGGTGCCGCCGTAGCGGTCGCCGTCGAACACGATGGTGGCACCGAACTCGCTCCCGAGTCCGGGGATCTCGACGTCCACCATCCGGATCATGGGCACGTCCCCCGCCCAGAGGATCGGCACCACCACCGGCAGCGTGACGTCGGTGTTCCCGTAGGTAATCCGGGCGTCGAATCGCCAGCGGTCGCCGTCCAGTTTGGTGACCCCCGCGATCTCGTAGCGGTCGGTGTAGACGCCGTCGCGAGGCTCCGGCCAGGAGACGGTGAAGCTGCCGTCGAGCACCACTTCCCGCATGCTCTCGGAAAAGGCGCGCTCGCGCTCTTCGAGGCTCGCCTCCGGGGCGGCCCTGCCCACTCCGATCCCCGAAGCGAGCCAGCCGGCGCCCCAGGCGAGGGCAAGCAGCGCCACGAGCGCCGTGATCTTCAGGATGGTGCGCATGTCGGGCCTCCCAGGCGGGCGTGACGTTAGCAGCAGCCCGAGGGGCGCCCGCTATCCTGTTTCGCCCATGAACCCGTCGGCTCCGGAACCGCTGGACAGGGCGCCGACGTCAGAAGAACAGTCGGCTGCCGCTGCACACCTCCGGCGGGCGGAGCAGGAGGCAGCGCGGTCGCGGCGGATTCCGGAAGGGGTGACCGGGTCGGAGATCGAGAGCGCCGCGGTCATCGGCTTCGGGACCATGGGCCGCGGGATCGCGATGTCCTTCGCCGCGGCGGGAATCCCGGTGGTGGCCTACGAGGAATCGGACGACGCCTGGGTCCGGGGCGAAGCGGCGGTCGCCGGGAGCCTTTCCCGCGCCGTGGGCCGGGGGAAGATCGACGCCGCGGAAGCGGAGGCGCGGCTGCGGAGGATCCGCCGCGCCGAGGGGTTCGAAGACTTCGGCGGCGCGGACTTCTTCGTGGAGGCCGTCTTCGAGGAGTTGGCCGTCAAGCAGGACGTCTTCGCCCGTCTCGACCGGGTCGCGCGACCGGGCGCGGTCCTCGCGACGAATACCTCTTCCCTCGACGTGGACGCCATCGCGGCCGCCACCGGCCGGCCGGAGGCCGTGCTCGGAACGCACTTCTTCAGCCCGGCGCACGTGATGCGGCTCCTGGAGGTCGTGGTGGGCGACGCGACGTCGCCGGAAACACTCGCGACCGCCATGTCCCTCGGCCTCCGGCTCGGGAAGGCTCCGGTGCCGGTGGGCGTCTGTGACGGGTTCGTGGGCAACCGAATGCTGTTCGCCTACCGCCGGCAGGCGGACCAGCTATTGCTGGAAGGCGCGCTCCCCGAGCAGATCGACGCGGCGCTCCAGCGTTTCGGGTTCCGGATGGGTCCCTTCGCGGTGGCCGACCTGGCGGGCTTGGACATCGGCCGCGCCGTACGGCAGCGGCTCGCGGCCGAGGCGATGGCGCGCGGGGAGTCGCCGCCGAAACCGGTCGTCGCCGACAGGCTCTGCGAACGGGGACGGCTCGGCCAGAAAACGGGCGCCGGGTTCTACCGGTACGAACCCGGGAACCGGACTCCCCTGCCCGATCCGGAGGTTGAGGAGACCGCCCGCCGGGAATCGGCGGAGCAGGGGATCGAGCGGCGCCGGGTGGAGGACCGGGAAATTCTCGAGCGCTGTCTCTTCGCGCTGGTGAACGAGGGCGCCGAGATTCTCGGTGAGGGAATCGCCGAACGGGAAGGCGACGTGGACGTCGTCTGGGCGCTCGGCTACGGGTTCCCGAGGGAGCGGGGCGGCCCGATGTACTGGGCGCGCCAAGTCGGTTTGCCCGAGGTCGTCAGCAGCCTCGACCGGCTGGCCGGCGCTACCCGCGATCCTCGCCTGGAGCCGTCCCGGGGTCTGTTGGAACTCGCCGTCCGCTAACGGCGCGACCGGCAGCGTTCAGGGGTCGGGGACGAACGCTGCATTTCGAAAACCACATTTTCGAAATGCATGATTGGCCAGATTTCACCACGGCCCCAACGGAATTCTGACCAACCATGCAAATCGAAAGTGACGGTCATCCATCATCCACCGCGCCAGTGCCAACTCGGCGCATCTCGACGCCTCACCGAATCGAATCTGCGGCCAGCAGCCAGCGAGCGGGAGACTTGAAGGTGTTTGATCGGATTCCCTTACTCGAGTTGTCTTTGTAAGGGTTCTGGAGCAATTGACAGGAGATTCCTCATGGTGCAATCCACGGTCACGTCCAAGTGGCGGACGACGCTGCCTCAGCCGATCCGGAAGGCGCTGGGGCTGCGTCCGGGCGACCAGGTCCGCTACTTCGTCCTTGACGATGAGGTACGGATCATGGCCGTCCGCCCGCTCCGGCGCCTGTTCGGCGCGCTCCGGTACGACGGGCCGCCGGTGACGCTGCGGGACATGGAGCGAGCGATTGGCGAGCAGGCGAACGGGCAGTAACGCAGTCGATACCAACGTCCTGGTTCGCTACCTGGTCGCGGACTCTGATCGTTCCATGGCCCGGCTCGACGGCGTTTCCCTGCTGGACGCGGTGGATTCCCAGGCGCGGCGAGGCAAAGCTAAGCGGACGGCGAGGAAGACCGTCCGGGAGACGCCTGGATCGGATCTTCTCCACCTTTCGGGCCGTAGAACATCACCCACGCCTTGAAGGATTCGTCGAAGTCGACGAAGCGGTGCGGGACACCGGCCGGGACGAAGAGGAAGTCGCCCGGCCGGAACGGCACGGTTTCGTCACCCATGCGGAAACGTCCCTCGCCTCCGAGGATCACGTAGCACTCGTCCTGGTCGTGGGGTTGCTGGGGATCCGTGCCATCGGGGGCGTAGAGGCCCACTTCGAGGGTGCCGCGGGTCAGGGCGACGAAGTAGCGGTCGTCGGGGAGTTGGGCGGCGGAGTCGTCGGGGGAGAACCTGTGGCAGTCACGTCTCTGCATCGAGTGAGATTACCGAGGCTTCGGGAGGGCGCAGCGACCGGCCGATGGCCCGAGCGCCGCGATCTTGCGCGCCGTTACGTTCCAGCGATCAGGGGATTGAACTGTCTTCCGGCCCCTCCGGCGAACAGATTCCCCTGACTGGTTCCCCTGACGGCGTCCGGGAAGAGCCGACCCAGCGCGGCCGACGGCACGTTACCCAGTTCCTTAGGTTCGAGCTTGTGCAGCCCGCCGCCGTAGACGCGTCCTTCGCCGAGCAATGCATCGGGATGGATGCCGTTCAATGCCTGCCAGGCCTTGTTCTGAAGGCTCGGGTCACGTTCCATCGCCTGCGCGACCGCGGCGGTCGGGTAGAGCATCAAATACACATTCGCGGCCGTTGCCTGTGACCGGTTCACGATGAAGCGAAACAGCCGCCCGTCCGTCTTCCTGGTCCTTCCCAGGTACGTGCACACGAACGGTGCCGCGGGGCGCGATTCCTGTGCATACCAGGGCGTCCGGTGACGGCAGATGTACCGGTCAGGAACCCCCCGCTCCCTCCCCTCCTCCAGATACCTCCAGAGTGCTGGATGCCGCTGGCTGACCACTTCGTAGGGAAGCCGACAATCCAGAAGAAACAACCGGCGTGGGAGCCTGGGGTTTCCGTCGGAGTCGCACTGGACCTCGTCCTCCGCCAGATCACGCGGCCCTGGCAGTATCGGCCGAAAGGCCTGCAAGGGCAGCCCGCGGCGCGCGATCTCCTCCTCCGGCAGAATGAAGAAGCGGTTGTCACCAGTCGCCAGTCCCCGCTTGACCGTGAAGAACCTGCCTAGAGCCGGTGCATCTTCGCCCGCTTCCACACCCTTCGCTGGGAATCTCGTCCATTTTCGTGCACGGCGAAGCTCACCCGCCGCCACAACCCGCTCCGCCTCTGGCCCCAACAGACTCCCGCCGTACGTCATCCGGACGCCGTAGTCGTTTGGCGGCGTCTCGTTTCGGATCCACACCACCGACGACGACACCAGCGCATCGCCGAATTGCACCCTGGTCGGATCGAATCGGTGTATATGGAGCAGGGTCACCCGGTTAAGCAGATACCGTTTCACCCCGGCGCCGTAGTTCACATCCATGAACTCGCTCGGGATGAGCCAGCCGGCCAAAGCGCCCGGCGCCATCCACCGGTGGCTCAGTCCGAGGAAATAGCAGTACAGGCCAGCCAGCCCACTGAGGTTCATCCCGCTCGACTCCAGCACCCGGTCCCTCAGACGGCGTTTCTCGCCACTACGCAGGTGGTGGTGCCGGACGTACGGCGGATTGCAGATCACCAGATCAAATGCTGCGCTTCGCGCTGGCGGCCGGGCGCGGGTGAAGTCCTCAAGTTGCAGGTCGAGCCCACTACGCTCCCAGAGCTCCGTCGCGGGCAAGCCGTAGTGCGGGTCACTCTCATACCCGGCTGCCGCGGCAATGCGGCTCTTCGGAAAGACAGTCCGCAAAGCCGAGTAGAACGCCCCCGTGCCGATCGCGGGATCAAGGAAGCGAATCTTGTCGCCTCTTTGGCAGTTTCCGGCCGCGTAGCCCAAGATGTCGCGCGCCAGCGACGGGGGTGTCGCGAACTGCCCCATGGCGTTCCGTTCCGCTTGGGACTTCGCGCTGTCGAGGGCCTCCTGGAGTCCAAGGCGCCGGGACTCCAGCGCGGCCACGTTCGCTTCCGGGGCCATCCTACAAGCCGAACTCCGCAAAGTCGTCCACTCGGTGCTCCCAGACCCAGTCGATGCCTTCTGCCGCTTCGTAGCCGAGATAGCCGGAGTCGAAGTATCCGCAAAGAAAGAGCACGAACCGCACGTCCTTCCCGTACGTGTCCCGCAACTGTCCCACCTTCGTTGCCTCCTCCTTCCGTCGCTTGTTGACGTTGGTGTAGTCGCCCGCCGACTTCGCCTCCACCAGTAACGGCATCTCGGCCTGCGTCGCGCCCATGGGCTTCACGACCACGTCGACCGGGATGTTCACTGTCTGCCCTGAACCCTCCTGTTCGGCCGGCACGTTCAACCGCAATGCGTAGGTGCCGCCTCGCATCTCGTCATGCCGCACGCCAGCGTTCGCTTTCACATAGCCCCGCCTCCGCAACCAACCCGTGATCTTCTTCAACTGACGTTTTTCCTGCGCGTTGCGGATGATGGGGTTTGCATTCGCGCCGCACAATCGGTCCGCGACGACCGTGGCCGCGCGGTGGCGCTCGTCCTCCGTTGGTCCGTCGTCCCGGCCGAGCCAGACGAAGATGTCGTGGTCCGCCAGCCGCTTGATCGTCCGCACGATCTTGCCCAGATCCCGGCTCAGTTCCCGTGGAGGCATTCTCGGAGGTAGCGACCCAGCCTCCATCTTTCGGACCAGATTCCGCGACACACCCGCCAATCCGATCACCCGGTCTACTGCAAGCGGTGGACAGGTCGACATCCGCAGCGTGGGCAGCACCGACGGGCTTCTCTTCAACAAGGCGGTGCTGATTCTCGTGAAATCCTCCGTTGCGGACAGCGTCCTCTGAACGTCCTCGGTCGTCCGCAGCCGTGTCTTCCGGTAGGCGTCCGGGGCGAACCGGAGGAACCACCGGTTGTACATGTCCACGGACCGCGTGATGTCCGCCTTCCAGCGGTCGGGCTGGTCACGATTGACGCCCACGCTCATCTACTCCTGCCCGCACTCCCCTGTCCCAAGTCGAGTCCTCCGACGGCAGGTTGTTCCCAATCCGGGCGCCTCTCGGCATTCTACCGTCGGCACCTCGCCGTCGGGCAGGATGGCGTGGCGACGTGCGCGGTGCCGAGCACCGCGCGTGCCGGTCGGAGACCGGCGGTCCAAGCCGTCACGCCACCATGCCGGTCCGAAGACCGGTGATCCCCGCCGTTACGGCGGTTCCGCGAGGAAGTCGCCGAGGGTCCACCAGTTCGTAGTGGTTTCCTGGCCACCGGGACCGGCGCCGGGGCCGTAAGCGAGCACCAGTTCGTAGATCTCGTCCCGGTGTTCGGCGATCGCCGCGGAGAGGAAGATGGCCGGCATGTCCTGCGTCAGGGTGGCGCAGCCTCCGGTCTGCCAGCCCAGTTGAAACAAGGTTGCCGCGCCGGCGGCGTTTCCTTCGAGGACGGCCTCGACGATGGGGACGAAGTCCTCGATCTCGGCGCACCCGATGGCCCCCTCCAGTCCCAGGGAATCCAGGGGAAAGCGGTCGAGCATGGTGTCGAAGAGCAGCGATTCGCCCTGGGAATAACGGGCGAACACCCGGTGCCCGGGGTCCGCCGCCAGCTCGCGGACGCTCGCGTCGAGGTCCGCGTTGCCGATCCGCAGCGTGGCGCCGGGCGCGAACATCAGCTCCCCTTCCGGCACGCTGACGCCGTCGCCGTCATAGTCCCCGCGCCGGAATTCGTAGCGGAACTCCAGCCGTCCGGCTTCCGAGGCCGCGAGGGCCGCGGGCTGGCTCGCGAGTCCCAGATCAAAGATCAGGAAGACCTCCCCGGTCGTCTCCACCGCCTCCCCGCTCGTGAGCAGAACGGCAAAGACGAGTTCCTCGCCGTCCAGATAGGTCCCGTTCGCCGCCGGTTCCGAGACGATCTCGACCCGGTCGATCAGCGCGTTCGAAGGAGCGCCGGGTTCCGGGCTGGTCGGGCCTTCCGCGCCGTCTTCGCACGCGGAGAGGGCG
The DNA here is from genome assembly GCA_022826195.1 of Acidobacteriota bacterium. Lineage (GTDB taxonomy): Bacteria > Acidobacteriota > Vicinamibacteria > Marinacidobacterales > Marinacidobacteraceae > Marinacidobacterium. The sequence goes on along the minus strand of JAJDVI010000021.1, from coordinate 8,218 downwards.
AAGAGAGCGAGCACGGCAACGGCCGCGGCAGCGGCCCGTCTCACCGCTGCCTCGCCCAGCGCGCCGCCGCGTCCACGTGCTTCGCGCCCTCCGGATCGGGCCGGGTGAGGAGGCTGACCACGATGGCGGCGGCGAACCCGGCGGCGAACCCGACCACCATCTCGTAGAGCTGGAAGTAGGCGGGCTTCCCCCACAGGAACCAGCCCACCGAGGTCAGAAACCCGGTCACCATGCCCGCTACCGCCCCGGGAAGCGTCATCCGCTTCCAAAAGATCCCCAGGATCGCGACCGGCGCGAAGGCGCAGCCGAGCCCGGACCACGAGAACAGCACGAAGAAGAAGATGACCCTCACCTCGGGGAGGGCGACGCCGATCCCGACCACCCCGAGCGCCAGCGTGACCGCCTTGCCGAAACGGGCCAGCCGGGCGTCATCCCCGGTCACCCGGGCGATGAACCCCGAGATTCCCGACGCCGCAGGGTTCCGGTGGCGCGGCCCGAGCAGCTTCTCGAAGAAGTCCCGGACGACCGCCGACGAGGCGAGCAGCAGGACCGAGTCCGCGGTGGACATGATCGCCGCCAGCACCGCGGTCAGGAAGAGGCCGGTGACCACCGGCGGCATGAGGTCGGAGGCCAGGAGCGGCAGGATCCCCTCCGGGTCGTCGATCACGGGATAGAGGACCCGGCCGGCCATCCCGGTGAACACGGCGCCGAGATCGAAGAGCACGATCACGAAGGCCGCCATGAACCCGCCGTCGGACAGCGTGCGCCGGTCCTTCGAGGCCATGAAGCGGACGAGGAGCTGAGGGGCGCCGAGGAAAGCCAGCCCGATGCCCATGTGGCTGACCACGTCCGCGATCCCCTGCCCACTCATCCCCGAGCTTCCGAGCGGCCGTAACAAGCCCGGGTCGGCGCTCGCCAGCCGCTCCGCCAGCACCGAGAGGCCGCCGATCTCGTGGATCGCGACCAGGGGCAGCGCCACCAGCGCCGCCGCCATGAGCGTCGCCTGGATCAGGTCGCTCCAGGCCACCGCCTTGAGGCCGCCGAAGCTCGTGTAGAAGAGGATGACGACCGCGCCGAGAATCACGCCCGCCTCGTAGGGAATCCCGAGGAACGACTCGAAGGTCTTGCCCGACCCCGTGAGCTGGGCGGCCATGTAGGTCCCCGCCATGACCAGGATCACCACCGACCCCAGGATGCGGAGGATCTGCCGGCGGTCGCCGAACCGCTCCTCCATCCAGTCGGCCACCGTGATGGCGCGGTAGCGGTCGGCGAGCGCCTTGAAGCGGGGGCCGATGAAGGCCCAGGCGACCGCGGTGGCCAGCACTTCTCCGAAGACGATCCAGAGCGCGTTCACCCCGAGCAGGTAGCCCATCCCGGTGAGCCCGAGGAGCAGCCAGGCGCTCTCGCCGGTGCTCGCCGCGGAAAAGCCGACGACGGCCGCCGGGAGCTTCCGGCCCGCCAGGTAGTACCCGGCGAGGTCCCGCGTGCTGCGCGAACTCCAGATCGCCAGCCCGAAGAGGATGGTCAGGTAGCTGATCAGGACCGCCCACAAGGGCCAGTTCGCCGGCATGTCAGTCGGCGGTCAGGGTCCGGCCTTCCGGCCGCGGGCGGCGTTCCAGATGGCGAGCGCCATGCCGGGCACGATGGCCACGACGAGCAGCACCCAGGCGGATACCGGAAACCCGTCCATCAATTGCCCTCAGGGCGGATGGGCCGGTCGTCGCTGCGGAACATCTCCTCCTGGAGCCACGGGTAGCCGCCGTAAGGCCGCGCATCGGGCCAGATCTCGTCCAGCGTGTCCCCGTCGTAGATGCGGCCGTCCTTGATGACCAGGTGGATGTCGGCGGTGGCCCGGATGTCGTCCAGCGGGTTCCGGTCCAGCACCGCGAGGTCGGCCAGCTTGCCGTCCTCGACGGTCCCGAGTTCGTGCTCGAGGCCGAGGAACGCGGCGCCCTGCCGCGACGCGAGGTCCAGCGCCCCCTCGGCGCCCATCGCCGCCTCCGCCATCCAGATCTCCCAGTGGGAACCGATGCCGTGGTGCTGGCCGTGGGCGCCGATGGCCCCCGAACCGCCCTCGTCCACGATGTCCTGGAGACCCTGGGCGAGCAGCGGGAAGCTGTAGTCGGTGTCCGGCCGCAGCGGGCGCCGCCGCGTGTGCGGAATCAGCATCCGCCAGGGGAGCCAGCGCTGTTGCTTCGGATCCTCCCAGTTGGCGGTCTCCTGCCAGAAGTACTCCTCGTTCCAGACCGAGGGGCCGCCGACCACGAAGGTGATCGAATAGACGGTCTTGGTCCGCCCGAAGAACTTGGCGGCGTCCTCGTAGAGCGGGACGTAGGTCAGCGGGTGCTCCCAGCCGGTCTGGCCGTCGAGGATGAGGCCCACGTTGTAGACCAGGCTCCCGCCCTCGCCGGTGAGCATCAGCTTCCGCTCGCGGGAGATGTCGGCGATCCACTGGCGCTGGTCGCGCCGGGGCTGCATGTAGGACTTGATCGCGGTGGCGCCCCACGACGTCAGCCGCTCGACGTTGTCCTCGGCGTCCTGGTAGCTGCGGATGTCGTTCTGGCGCGAGCCGTCGCCGTTGTACATGGGATCGCCGGTGCTGTACATGCGCGGCCCGACCATCTCGCCGGCCTCGACCAGTTCGGCGGCGGCGAAGACGTTCTGGGACCACTGCGAGTTGTCGAGGGTGGTGGTCATCCCGTAGGCGAGGTAGACGCCCGCCTCCCAGTTCCGGCGGGGAAACACCCCGGTGTGGTCGCGGTGGTGGTGCGCGTGCATGTCGATGAAGCCCGGCACGATCGTCTTTCCCGAGAGGTCGATCTCGCGGTCCGCGCCGGTCGTGGCGCAGTCCCCGACGCACGCGATGCGGCCGTCCACGATCCGGACGACACCTTCCTCGAGGGTTCCCGCTTCGCCCAGCGTGACGATGCGGGCCCCGGTCAGGACCGCCGCGCCCTTCCCGCGCGAGCGCGGGAGGTCGAGGGCGATCTCGTGGCGGGTGGTTTCGTCGCTGTCGGGGTCGTAGGTGGTGATCCGCGGACCGCTGCCGAGATAGAGAAGCCCGTCCGGGGTCCAGCGGGGGAACATCCCGCCGTCCTTCGTGACGGTGCGGATCGGCAGCGAGGCCCGCCGGCGTTCGATGTGGGGGGCCTCCTTGCCGGCCCCCGGCCAGGGCAGCGCGGTGACGTAGACGTTGTCTCCCTCGGAGAAGGCGACCCAGCGCCCGTCCGGGGAGGGCGCCGCCTCGTCGGCGAAGGGGAAGGTGAGATGGACGCGCCGGTCCGACCCGTCGGCCTTCACCGAGACCAGCCGGGTCACGTCCTCGCGCTGTCCGCCGCGCTCCCAACTGTCCTGCTCGGGGAAGAAGAGGCGGCCCTCGGGACCGAAGGAGGGCGCCACGATCTGCCGGCGCGGCATCAGTGGCCGGCCCGCGTTGAAGGGCCGGAGCGTCTTCGTGATGACGGTCGCCTCGCCGCCCCCGGCCGGAATGCTGACCAGGTCGTAGCGGAGGTTCTGCGACCAGGAACGGCCGCGCGCGGGAGCACCGGTGCCACGCGCCACCACGATGGCGCTCCCGTCCGGCGTCCACACCGGATGGATGTACTCCGAGGAGGTCTCCGAGACGCGGGTGGGCGTCCCGCCGGCGGCCGGCACGGTCAGCAGATACCCGTTCGTGTCGTCCCAGGAGGTGTAGGCGACGGTGGAGCCGTCCGGCGAGAAGGCGGGCGACAACTCGTAGGCCGGGTCGTCGCCCTGGATCAGCCGTTCGGGGGCGCCGTCCGGCAACGTCATCCGGTAGAGCCGGCCGGCGGCATGGAACACCGCTACCGAACCGTCGGGCGAGACCGCCGGCCAGCGGATCATCCTTGCCCGGAAGGTGTCCCCCGAGATGTCGAACTCCGCCCGGGCCTGCTCGGAGACCCGGCGGCGCACCTCGGCGACGAAGGGCACTTCCTCGGTGGCGCCGCTCGCGGCGTCCACCTTCACGATCCGGCCGCCCCGCAACACGTAGATGGCGGAGCTGTCCGGGCTCCAGGAATAGCCGGGGAGGACGCGCTCGGTCTTCATGCCCTCGGCGAGGTCGGTCTCGATGGGATCGGCGAGGAGGCGCTCGGCCCCGGTGTCGAGATCGCGCAGGAAGAGCCCGGTGCGGGGTCCGAAACGGTGGCCCTTGAACGAGATCGTGCCGCCCGGGATGCGGCGTGCGAAGGCGAGCCAGCGTCCGTCGGGGGAGGGCTCGGGTGCGATCGCGCCGCCGCTCGAACCCTGGTACTGCTGCTGCGACTGCCCCTCGGTCACGTCGAAGACCTTGCCGGTCTCGAGGTCGAGTTCCCGGATCTGCATGGCGCCCCGGACCAGATCGCGTTCGGAGGACGGCGCGAAGTGGAAGTAGAGGGTCCCGTTCCTCGATGGCGCCGGCCAGCTCGCGCGCCCGTATTCCGCGCCGTCCACCAGTTCCACCCCGCTGCCGCCGTCGGGATGGAAGAGGTAGAGACCCGACCGGCGGGGCCGGCCGAGGGTGTTCCAGCGGGCCACGATTCCCTGCCCGTTCGGGAGCCACGCCGGGGTTGCGACCCGCGACTCGGGGTCCTGGTGGACAGCCCGCGGGTTGCCGCCGTCGGCGTCCATGAGCCAGAGGTTCGACTGCCCGCCCCGGTCGGAGACGAAAGCGATGGTCGCGCCGTCGGGCGACCAGCGCGGGTGGTAGTTCACCGCCACCCCGCTGTCCTGGGTCAGGCATTCCGCCCGCCCGCCGGTGACCGGCACCCGGTAGACGTGGCCGAGCAGGTCGAAGACGATGGAGGCGCCGTCCGGCGAGACGTCGAGCGACATGAAGGTGCCCTCGGAGGTTTCGAAGACGAGGTCGTAGGCGTCGCCCCGGGCGAGGGTGGTGTCCCAGCCCGAATCGTCGGTTCGGCCACCTTTCTGGGCGGCGGCGGCGCTGGCGGCCAGCAGGGCGGCGGCGATGGGGACCAGACAATGCCGGGCGCGCAGCGGGAGCGGATTCGTGAACGGATTCCTCATGGGGTCTCCTCCGGGGCGGCGCTCTCGGGGACGAGCGGCCGGATCGCATAATAACGGCGCTCATGACGGGGCCCTGCGAGTCGCTTCCATCCGGAAACGGGATGCGTGACGCCGCCGCCAGCGGCGTGAAGACGATCGCGCCACCGGGCTGGGGAGACGCCGAGGCGGCGGCGGCGCGGCTCCGCCAGGTGTTCCCGCCGAGTCCGCTCCTCCGCGCCGGGCCGGAACTCGCGGACGAGCTGCTGCTGAAGGCGGACACGCTGCTGCCGACGGGCTCCTTCAAGGTGCGCGGCATCTGGGATGCGGTCTCGCAGTTGAGCGAGGAGCAGGTGGCCCCCGGGCTCTCGACCGTCAGCGCCGGGAACACGGCGCTGGCGCTCGCCTGGGCGGCCCGGCGGCGCGGGGTCCCCGCGTTCTCCCTGCTGCCGGAAACCGCGCCCCCGGCGAAGATCGAGGGGTTCCGGGCGGCCGGCGGAACGCCGCGCCTCGTCACGGTTCCCGAACTGTTCCGGTTCCTGAAGGAACACCTCTGGGAGAGCGAGCCGTACCTGTTCGTCCACCCCTGGACCTGTCCGCTGGTCCACCGGGGCCACGCGAGCCTCGCCGTCGAGCTGCTGGAAGCGGCGCCCGACGTCGAATCGGTCTTCATCCCGGTGGGCGGCGGCGGCCTGCTGACCGGGGTGGCCGGGGCGCTCAAGGACCGTCGCCCGGACATCCGCATCTTCGCGGTGGAGCCGGCGGGATGCGCCGCGCTCCATCACAGCCTGAAGGCCGGACGCGCGGTGTCGGCGCCGTGCGAGACCGTCTGCGACGGCGCGGCGGTCCCCTACCTCACCGAGGAGCTCTACCCGGCGCTCGCGAGTCTCGTGGACCGGACGGTGCTGGTCCCGGACGAGGACACCCTCGCGACCTCGCGGGACCTGCTGCTCGGCCGGAAGATCGTCACCGAGCCTTCGGGGGCGCTGGCGACCGCCGCCGCCCGGATGGTGCCGGCCGGGGAGCGCGGCCTCAGCGTGGCCCTCCTCACGGGCGCCAGCGTCGGCGCGGCGGGGATCCGCCGGCTGCTCGACTGAGCGAGACGGCTACCGGGGAGAGAGCACCGGAAGACCGGCTGCGGCTACCGCAGCGTTGAGCCGCTCGTCGTAGCCCACGAAAGCGTCCACGCCCACCAGCGAAAGCACGGTGGCGAGGTGCAGCGCGTCGAGACTCCGGAGGCCGGCGGGCGCCGCGGACGCCGCCGCGTTCAGGATCGGCTGGTCCACCGCCACCAGGGCCATCCGGTCCAGGAGTTCCTCGGCGAAACGAAACGAGTTCGGCGCCGCCCCGGTCCGCCGGAGCGCCCTCAGCACTTCGACGCGCGCCAGGGAGCTCGACACCCATTCCGCATCGCGCGCCAGTTCGCTCCGGAGCGCCTCCGATTCCGGCTCGGGAACCACCAGCTTGACGATCGCCGAGGCGTCCAGGTAGACCACGAGACTCTTCGACGGGATCGCTCAGAGACGGTCGTCCCGGTCCCGGAGAAGCGCCTCACTGACGGTTTTCGTGGGATCGCCGGCCGGCGCCGGCAGATCCAGCGGGCTGCCCTTGGGCCGCTGCGCGCGGCCTTCGGCCACCAGTCGCTCGAGAGGCGACAGCGATGCGGGAAGTGGAATCAGCAGGGCGACGGGAGTTCCGCGATCCGTGACTTCGAAACGCTCGCCCTGGTCGATCCGGCGCAGATAGACGCTCAGGTTCTGGCGAAGTTCCCGAACGCCGACTCGGCTCGTTGCGGCGGTCTCCGACATGGCGGCGCACAATGTAGCACATCGTCTCCCGCCGCGGGCGGACTGCTTTCGAAACAGCGTCAGCGCCCGCGCCGTCTACGATTCCCCGCGTGACGAACGGACACGAAACCCCCGCTGGCGGAAGCCGGGTTCCCGATTAGTCCATGGGCTTTTGGGGCACGCTGATCGGCGGGACGCTCGGGTGGACCCTCGGCGGTCCGCTCGGCGCGATGCTGGGCGCCGCCATCGGCTCCAGCATGTCGGGATCGGCCCGGATGCATTCGTACCCGGGCCAGGGACCGGGTGCTCCCCCTCCCCCGCCGCCCGGGAACTCCCACGAGCAGCGCCGGGTGGCGTTCTTCGTGGCCACCTTCGGCGTCATGGGCCACATCGCCAAGGCCGACGGCCAGGTCACCGAAGAGGAAGCCCAGCTCGCCCGGGAGGTGATGGAGGGACTCGGGCTCGACGCCCGGGACCGCACCCTCGCGGCGCGCATCTTCAACGAGGGCAAGTCACCGCGTTTCAACCTCGATGACGCCCTCGGCCAACTCGTCCAGGTGGCGGGCCGGCGGCGGAACCTGCTCCGCGCGTTCATGGAGATCCAGTTCAAGGCGGCCTGGGCGGACGGCACGGTTCACCCCGAGGAGCGCCGGATCCTGGACCACATCGGGGCCGTCCTCGGCTTCTCCCGCGGCGAAATGGCCCAGATGGAGCGGGTGGCCTCCGCCGGGATGCGGCCGCGAGGCCCTTCCCCGGAGGAGAAGCTCAAGGAGGCCTACGGGGTGCTCGGCGCGGAACGATCCGCCAGCGACGACGAGATCCGCTCCACCTACCGCCGGCTCATGCGGCAGCACCACCCCGACCGGTTGGCGGCGCAGGGGTTGCCCGAGGAGATGAAGGAGGAAGCCACCCGGCGCACCCAGGAGATCCAGAAGGCCTACCAGACGGTCCGGGAAGCGCGGCGGGCGGCGTAGCGGGGACGGCGGCGCCGTTCCAACCTCCCGGTGCCGCCAAGCGGTCCCAAATCAGCCGCCCGGCAGACCCGCAGACACGAGATCGCCGAACATCCGGCTCAACACCAATTGCGTCGCCATCTGCCCCACGATGATCGCCCCGACGAAGAGCGCCACCGCGCGTCCCCCCCGCTGGTTGCAGGAAACGGAAAACGCCTTCCACATGTTCAATTGATTTATTTCGCATTGCACATGATTAGTGTTAAAACTGGCACACAAGACTGGCTCACCTGTAGTGGTCGATCCAGCGACCGGGCCATGAGGGCGAGTGGCGTTGCGCCGTGCACGTCGCGGAGCGCCGCGCGTGCCGGTCTGGAGACCGGCGGTTCCAGCCGTTGTCACCACCTTGCGAGAGCAGCGGTCCGCGGTTCCGCGGCGCGGAGCGCCGCGCGTGCCGGGCTGGAGACCGGCGGTTCC
>JAJDVI010000082.1 GCA_022826195.1 Acidobacteriota bacterium | reverse complement strand
TCGGGACTGCCGGGCCGTTGAGGAAGTGGCCCCAGACGTGACCCCCGTTTTCGGGGATCGTGTATACTCGCCCGCAATAACAACGACTTACGAGGGGTCTGCGGCGGTCCTGCGGGCCGCGTGCCGGTCTGAAGACCGGCGCTCCCTCCCCTAGAGGAAGCCCAGTTTGAGCTTGGCGGCTTCGGACATGCGGTCCGGGTTCCAGGGCGGATCCCAGACCAGGTCCACGCGCACGTTCGAGACGCCGTCGAGGCGGCTGATCTTCGCCTCCACCTCGGGAGGCAGGGTGCCCGCGACCGGACACGCCGGCGAGGTGAGGGTCATGTCCACCGCCACCTTGCCCCCGTCCTCGACGTCGATCTTGTAGATGAGGCCGAGTTCGTAGATGTCCACCGGGATCTCGGGGTCGTAGCAGGTCTTCAGGACGTCCACGACCCCCTCCCGGAGTTTGTCGCGGAGCTCGTTCCCGTTTGCGGCTTCTTCGGTCATGTCTTTACTCCGTCTTGACGGTCTCGCCGGACTGCTCGATGGCAGCCCGCAGGGTGTGCCAGGCGAGCGTCGCGCACTTCACGCGCGTCGGATAGTCGCGCACGCCGGCGAACACGGTCAGCTTGCCGAGGGATTCCCCGTCGGGTTCGCTCTCCCCGGCGACCATGCCCCGGAAGTTCTCGACGAGCTCGAGCGCCTCCTCCTCGGGCAGGCCGCGCGCGGCCTCGGTCAGCAGCGACGCCGACGCCGTGGAGATCGCGCAGCCGTCGCCGACGAAGGACGCCTGCCGGACGGCCCCGTCCTCCACCAGCAGGAACAGCCGCAGCCGGTCGCCGCAGAGCGGGTTGAAGCCGTCGGACTGCCGGTTCGCTGCATCCATGGCGCCGTAGTTCCGGGGCCGCCGGCTGTGATCGAGGATCACCTCCCGGTAGAGGTCGCGGAGCGCGTCGTTCACGGGCGGAAGACCTCGAGCGCGGTGCGGAGTCCGGCGGCCAGGCGGTCCACCTCGGCCTCGGTGTTGTAGAGGCCGAAGGAAGCCCGCGCCGTCGCCGGCACCCCGAAACGCTCCATGAGCGGCTGGGTGCAGTGGTGGCCGGTGCGCACCGCGACGCCCTCCTGATCGAGCACGGTGCCGAGGTCGTGCGGGTGGACCCCGTCCACCACGAAGGAGACCACCGCGGCTTTCTCCCGCGCCGTTCCCACCACCCGCAGGCCCGGGATCTCGGAGAGGCGCGACTCCGCGTACTCCCGGACCCGCGCCTCGTGCTCCGCCACCTCGGGGATCCCGAGGCCGTCGAGGTAGTCGGCGGCCGCCGCGAGCCCCACCGGGCCGGCGATGTTGGGCGTTCCCGCCTCGAACTTCGCCGGCGGTTCGGCGTAGGTGGTGCCCTCGAAGCTGACCGTCCGGATCATCTCGCCGCCGCCCTGGTAGGGAGGGATCGCTTCGAGCAGGCGCTTTTTGCCCCACAGCACCCCGATGCCCGAGGGGCCGTACATCTTGTGGCCGGAGAGGCAGTAGAAGTCGCAGCCGAGCTCCTGCACGTCGAGCTTGAGATGGGGAGCGGCCTGGGCGCCGTCGAGCACCAGGTAGGCGCCGCGTTCCTTCGCCAGCCGGGCGATCTCGTCCACCGGATTCACGGTGCCGAGGGCGTTCGAGACGTGGACCACCGAGACGATGCGGGTCCGGTCGCTCAGCAGCGCCGCGAAACCGTCCATGTCGAGTTCGCCGCGGTCGGTGACCGGCGCCGCCAGCACCTTCGCGCCGGTCAGGTCGGTGACCATCTGCCAGGGCACGATGTTCGAGTGGTGCTCCATCCCGGTGAGGAGCACCTCGTCCCCCTCGCGGAGCGCGTAGCGGCCGAGCGAGGAGGCCACCAGGTTCAGGCCCTCGGTGGTGCCCCGGACGAAGATCACCTCGTCGGCGGACTGCGCCCCGATGAACTTCGCCATCCGCCGCCGCGAGCGCTCGTAGTGCTCGGTGGCCCGTTCCGAGAGGACGTGGACGCCGCGGTGGATGTTGGCGTAGCCGGTCTCGTAGACGTGGTCCACGGCGTCGAGGACGGCGCGCGGCTTCTGGGAGCTCGCGGCGTTGTCGAGGTAGGCGATCCGCTGGCCGCGGACCTCTTCGGACAGGATGGGGAAGTCGGCGCGGACCTTCTCGAGGTCGTAGGCGGGCGCGGCGATCATGCGGCGAAACTCCGGCTCTCCCGGACGCGGGTCAGGCCGTCCTTCGCGAGGCTGCGAACCGCCGCCACGGGCACCTTCTCGACCACCTCGCCGGCGAAGCCCCGGACCAGGATCTCGTGGGAGTCCATGCGGCCGAGCCCGCGGGAGCGCAGGTAGAAGAGCGCGTCCTCGTCCAGCCGGCCGATGGCGGCGCCGTGGGCGCACTTCACGTCGTCGGCGTTGATCTCCAGCCGGGGCCGGGTGTGCACCGCCGCCTTCTGCGAGAGCAGGAGGTTGCGGTTCGCCTGGCTCGCGTCGGTGCCGATCGCACCCGGCGCCACCACCACCTTGCCGTCGAACACGGCGGTCGCCTCGTCGGACAACACGTTCTTGAAGAGCTGGCGGCTCGTGGTGTGCCGGGCGGCGTGGATGGCGAGGGTGTGCTGGTCGGCCTTCGCGGCATCCACGCCGAGGAAGAGACCCTCGAGGTCCACTTCGGCGCCTTCCTCGGTGAGGATCGCGGCCGTATCCGTGCGGGATTTCCCGTCGGTGAGGGACAGGACCGTCGAGCGGACCCGCGCGTTGCGGGCAAGCTGGAAGGTGACCCGGCCGGTGTGCGCGATGTTCCCGCTCTCGAGTTCGACGCGGACGTAGAACAGTTCGGCGTTCTCACCCACGCGGCAGAGGGTGCTCGGGTTCGTCCAGCCGGCCGTTTCCGACGCGCCGTCGTGAGCCTCCACCACGGTCAGCCGGCTGCCCGCGGCGAGCTCGATGACCGAACGGGGATGGAGCATGGCCGGATGGCCGACGTCGTGCCGGAGCGAATAGAGGAGGATCGGCCCGGCGTCCTGGCTCCGCCCGACGCGGACCCGGAACCCGCACTCGAAGAGTCCCGCGTTCAGGATCTCGAGGGGGTGCCGGAGCGGGGCGTCGAGGTCCGCTTCGGTCCCGCCGGGCTCCTCCCCGGGGGCCACGAAGCCCCAGTCGTGCGGCTCGTCCGCCGCCGGGATTGCTGGAAGATTCCCGACCTCGAGCCCGTTCCGGTTCTGGAACTCATCGGCGTTCAGCGGATGTCCTTCCGACAACAGGACCCGGCAACCGAAGTCGCCGACCCATCCCGGCAATTCGTCGGTCTGCGCGGGTACCAGCGTGGGAACGTCGGAGTAGCGGCGGTAGGCGGTCCGGCCCAGTCCGTCGAGGTCCGAGAACCGCCAGTCCTCGAGCGTCGCGGTCGGAAAGCCCCCGGCCCGGAAGAACTCCCGGATCGCCTCCGTCCGCCGGACGGCGAACGGGTCGCCCTGGCGAACGGGGATCTCGTCGCGATAGTGCGCCTCGACCGCGGCCGTCTCCCTCATCGCCTCAGGCCGTGACGGCCGCCGCCTTGCCGTAGCCCTCCGCCTCGAGCCGGAGCGCGAGGCCGCTGCCGCCCGACTCCACGATCCGGCCTTCCTGGAGGACGTGCACCCGGTCGGGGACGATGTGGTTCAGGAGGCGCTGGTAGTGCGTGATCACCAGGAAGGACCGCTCGGGCGAGCGCATCCGGTTCACGCCCTCGGCGACGATCCGGAGGGCGTCGATGTCGAGGCCGGAGTCGGTCTCGTCGAGCACCGCGAGGGTGGGCTCGAGGACCGTCATCTGGAGGATCTCGTTGCGCTTCTTCTCCCCGCCCGAGAAGCCCTCGTTCACCGGCCGCTTGATGAGGTCCTCGTCGAAGTCGAGCAGTTTCACCCGGTCGCGCATCAGGCTCAGGAAGTCCACCGCGTCGAGTTCGGGCTGGCCGCGGTGCTTTCGGATCTCGTTCACCGCCGCTTTCAGGAAGTAGGTGTTGTTCACCCCGGGGATCTCGACCGGGTACTGGAAGGCGAGGAAGACGCCCTTGCGGGCGCGCTCCTCGGGCTCGAGCTCCGAGACGTCCTCGCCCCCGTAGCGGATGATCCCCTTCGTGATCTCGTAGCCCTCGCGGCCCGCGATCACGTGCGCCAGGGTGCTCTTCCCCGAGCCGTTCGGCCCCATCACCGCGTGGGTCTCGCCCAGCGGGATCTCGAGATCGAGGCCGCGCAGGATCTCGCGTCCCTCGACCTCGACGTGCAGGCCGCAGATTTCGAGGAGAGGGGTCATCCCACGGCTCCTTCCAGGCTCACGCCGAGCAGTTTCTGGGCTTCCACCGCGAACTCCATCGGGAGTTCCGACAGGACGTCGCGGGCGAACCCGTTCACGATCAGCGACACGGCTTCCTCCGGGTCGATGCCGCGCTGGCGGCAGTAGAAGAGCTGGTCCTCGCCGATCCGCGAGGTGGACGCTTCGTGTTCGAGCTGCGCCTCGGGGTTCGCCACGTCGATGTAGGGAACGGTGTGCGCTCCCGAATCGGGCCCGATGAGCAGCGAGTCGCACTGCGAGAAGTTGCGGGCGTTCGAGGCGCCCGGGAGGACCTTCACCTGGCCCCGGTAGGTGTTCTGGCCGTGGCCCGCCGAGATGCCCTTCGAGATGATGGTGCTCTTCGTGTTCCGGCCGATGTGGATCATCTTGGTCCCGGTGTCGGCCTGCTGGCGGTTCGCGGTGAGCGCCACCGAGTAGAACTCGCCGATCGATTCGTCTCCCAGCAGGATGCAGCTCGGGTACTTCCAGGTGATCGCGGAACCGGTCTCGACCTGGGTCCAGGAGATGTGCGAGCGGGCGCCGGCGCACTTCCCGCGCTTGGTCACGAAGTTGTAGATCCCGCCCACCCCGTTCTTGTCGCCGGGGTACCAGTTCTGGACCGTCGAGTACTTGATACGGGCGTCCTCGAGGGCGACGAGTTCCACGACCGCGGCGTGGAGCTGGTTCTCGTCGCGCATCGGCGCGGTGCAGCCCTCGAGGTAGCTGACGTAGCTGCCCTCGTCGGCGATGATCAGGGTGCGCTCGAACTGTCCGGTCTCGGAGGCGTTGATCCGGAAGTAGGTGGACAGTTCCATCGGGCAGCGCACGCCCTTCGGGACATAGACGAACGAGCCGTCCGAGAAGACCGCGGAGTTGAGGCTCGCGAAAAAGTTGTCGGTATGCGGAACCACCGTTCCCAGGTACTTCCTGACGAGCTCGGGGTGCTCCTTCACCGCCTCCGAGAAGCTGCAGAAGATGACGCCGAGCTCGGCGAGCTTCTCCTTGAAGGTGGTGGCGACCGAGACGCTGTCGAAGACGGCGTCCACCGCGACCCCGGCGAGGCGCTGCTGCTCGACGAGCGGGATCCCCAGCTTCTCGTAGGTGCGGCGGAGCTCCGGGTCGATGTCGTCGAGGCTCTTGGGCCCGTCCTCGACGGCGCTCTTCGGCGCGGCGTAGTAGCTGATCGCGTCGTAGTCGATCTTCGGGTAGGAGACCTTCGCCCAGTCGGGTTCGGTCATCCCCTGCCACATCTCGTAGGCCCGGAGCCGCCAGTCGAGGAGCCACTGCGGCTCTTCCTTCTTCTCCGAGATCAGCCGGATCACGTCCTCGGAAAGCCCCGGAGGGACGACCTCGGTCTCGATGTCGGTGACGAAGCCGTAGGCGTACTCGCGCTCGACGAGCTGTTCGACCTCGGCGGCGCCGAGCGTTCGTTGCGGTTCAGGCATGGCTACTGGAGGACCGGCAGTTCGGGGCCGCTGGCGCGCGGCCCGGGAAAATCGGCGTCGGCGATGATCCGCGCCAGGGTCAGATCGGCAAGGGTGGCGAGGACCCGTTCGTGGACACGCGTCAGCGGAGTGCGGACCGAGCACGTCGAGACGAGGTTGCAGTTGCCGTCCTCGAGCATGCACTCGACGAGGGCGAGCGGCCCCTCCACCGACTCGATCACGTCGGTGATCGGAATCTCCTCGGGCGGGCGGGCGAGGCGGTAGCCGCCCCGGATCCCCTGCCGGGTCTCCACGATCCCGCTCTTCTTGAGCCCCTGGAGCACCTTGGCGGCGAGCTCGGGAGGCAGTTTGTGGCTTTCAGCGACCCGCCGGGCGCTCACGGTCCGGCCTTCGGGCAGGAGGGCGAGATCGGCCAGCGCCATGAGGGCGTAGTCGGTGCTCTTGGAGAGTCGGATCATGGTGAGGGTTCGTCGGACCGGCTCCGGGGAGTTCGCTCCGCTCGCGGCGGCGCGAAGAACAAGACCATGCGGTCCGCCAGGCAACCTAAATCCGACTAATTAGGTCGCATATTTTAGCACGGCACCGCCGATCCGAGAAGGGGTGAAATG
>JAJDVI010000015.1 GCA_022826195.1 Acidobacteriota bacterium | reverse complement strand
TTGGTTCCCGGGCTTACCACGCGTTTGGGCCGCTCCGGGGGGGGGGGGGGGTCCCGAGGGGCGGGGGGGGGCCCCCCGCCCGTGCCGGTCTGGAGACCGGCGTTCCCGGCCGTTCCTACTGTTCGGGGGTCAGGGCGCGGGCATCGAAGAGGCGGTAGGCGCGTTCCACCGCGATCAGGGGCGCCCCCGGCGCGGTGACGGACGGGAAGTGGTCTCCGTGGGCGGTGAGATCGATGCTGTTCGCCGCTTCCTCGGCGGAGACGCCCTCGCCGTGGGCAGCCTCGGCCTGAGCCCAGAAGTCATCGAGGTAGGCGGCGAGGTACCCGAGCTTCGCCTTGTCCTCGAAGGGTTGGCCGTGGCCGGGGAGCACCAGGTCGAAGTCCAGCTCGGCGAAGCCGCGGATCGTCTCGCCCCATTCCGGATACCCATCTCCCATGAAGGGCAGGCCGAAGGGGACCAGGTCGCCGGTGATGAGCACCCGCTGCTCGGGGAGGAACGTCACCACGTCCCCGGCGGTGTGCCCGCGCCCCAGGAACAGCAGCTGGATCTCGTGCCCGCCGCGATGCAGGGTCATCCGCCGCTCCAGGGTGATGGTCGGCGGCACGGGGGTGATGCTCGCGGTCGCCTCCTGGTAGGCCCGGGTCCTCGCGAGGGCGTCCGCGATCTCGGCGCGGTCGGCCTCCGCGGCGGCCTCCAGCCGGCTCTCGAGCGTCGCGATCTGTTCCGGCAGCGTCCCCACGAACGCGTCCCAGGCGGTCCCGGAGTTCGATCCGCCGCCGGCGACCACGTCGTAGGTGGCCTCGTGGCCGAGGATCTCCACGTCGTCACCGAAGACCTGGTTCCCGTGGATGTGGTCGAAGTGGAAGTGCGTGTTCACCACGTAGCGGACCGGCTTGGGGGTCAGCGGCGACAGCTCCTCGAGCAGCACCCACGCCGCCGCCGGGGTGATGTGGGAGTCCACGAGCAGCAGCGACTCGCCAAGGTCCACGATCGCCGCGTTCGCGCCGACGTTCATGGCGCCGGTCCCGACCGCGTGCCAGATGCCGGGACGCACCTCGGTGATCTCGAACGCCGCCCCCTGGTGGGCGGCGGCTCCCGGAGGCGGCGGGTCTTCCGGGGGAGGCGGGGCGCCGCAGGCGGCCAGCGCGAAGAGGGCCGCGGTGGCGATCCAGAAAGAAACGGCGTACTTCATGACTCGGATCCTCCGGCGGGGAACGGCAGCAAGTGAAGGCTACCGAACCCGGCGTACTGACGGCTTCCTGGTCCCCGCAGGAGTTGGCACGGTCGTTGCGGAAACCGGAGCCATGAGCGACCTGACGGGCCAAAGGAGCAACACTATGAAAAAGAGCAAGAACCAGATCGCCGAAATGTCGCGATACAGGGGTTACCGGACGCTGTTGGCCGCCCCACTCTACGCAATGGTCACCGTCCTCGTTGCCGTCGGCCTCGTGGCCTGCAACGAGGCTGGCCCGACGGTTCCGGAAGCGCACGGCCCGGAGTCCGGAAGCGAATCCGGAACCGAATCCGGAAGCGAGAGCGGGTCGGGGTCCGGCGAACCCGGTGAATCCGGGACGCAGTACGGGCTCGCCGATACGGCGCGCGAAACTCGGAGCGGGGTGGACCTCGTCATGGTCTACGACGCCCCGTCCCAGAGCTTCACCGGCACGGTCACGAACACGACGGCGGCAGCCATCGCGGACGTGCGGGTCGAGATCCACCTGTCGAACGGGGTCGAACTCGGTCCGACCGCCCGGGTCACCCTGAACGCCGGCCAGACGAACCCGGTTCAGCTCGCCGCCAGCGGGCAGAGCTTCACCCGCTGGAGTGTCCACGTCGAGCTCGGTTCGGGAGCGAACTGACCCGCTGGATCCTTCGCAAGGGGGCGCCGAACCCGGTCCGGCGTTTGACCGGCGGAGGCCGCGAGGGCCGGTCTCCGCCGCGAAACTGCCTGGCGCGCCAAGTCTGGCGCGCCATCGTCATTTGTGGACCTCTCCGGAGCGCCACGGCGGCGCGGACCAACGAGGTTCCAGCGCCTGAGCGAGCTGGAGCACCCCGAGATCGTCCCGCGGACGGCCAACGATCTGGAGGCCCACCGGCAACCCTTCGGGGGTTTCGCCGGCGGGGACGGACACCGCCGGGGCGCCGAGCAGCGACACCCAGGCGCAGGACGCCATCCAGTCCGTGTACGTCCGCATCGCGACCCCGGCGATCTCCGTCGGGTACTCGACGCCGATATCGAAGGGCGGCACCTGGGAAACCGGCAGCGCCAGAAACTCGTAGCGCTCGAAGAACGTCCGCGCCCGCCGCAGGAGCGCCGTCCAGCGGCGGGAGGCCTCGGCGAGGGCCGCGGCGTCGAGTGCCCGGCCCCGCTCGATGTTCCAGATGACCGTGTCCTTCATGGACTCTCGCTGGCGGTCGAGGAGGGGACCCCAGTTCAGTTCGAAGTACCACGCCCGCCAGCGGTCGAAGGCGACGTCGGCGCCGCTCATGTCGGGCTCGGCGTCTTCGACCTCGCACCCGATCCGCTCCAACCCGCCGCGCGCCGGGGCGAGCGCCGCGCGGACCCGCGGATCGAACGGGACGCCCCCGAAGCCGGTGCTCCAGGCCACCCGGACGCCCTGGAAGTCCCGGTCGAGCGGCCTCCGGAAGGTCTCGCCGGGCTCCGCCAGCGAGAGCGGCGCCCGCGGATCCGGCCCCGCGATGGCGCTCAGCATCAATGCCGCGTCGGCGGCGCTCCGCGCCATCGGCCCCTGCACCGGGACGGGGAACCAGGGCGTCTCGTCCGGCCAGACCGGCACCCGGCCGGGCGAGGGCCGGAACCCCACCACTCCGCAGAAGCTGGCGGGATTGCGAAGCGAGCCGCCGTAGTCGCTGCCGTCCGCGATCGGGACCATCCCGGATGCCAGCGCCGCGGCGGCGCCCCCGCTGCTGCCGCCGCAGGTCTTCGACTCGTCCCACGGGTTCCGGGTGGGCCCGAAGACCGCATTGAACGTCTGCGAGCCCGCGCCGAACTCGGGCGTGTTCGTCTTGCCGATGGTGATGGCCCCCGCCGCGCGCAGCCGTTCGACGATCAGCGCGTCCTCCCCGGGGACGCAGTCGGCGAAGATCGGCGACCCGAAGGTCGTCCGGATGCCGCGGGTGAGGGTCAGGTCCTTGTGGGCCACCGGCAGCCCGTGCAGCGGCCCGAGCGGGTCGCCCGCTGCCACCGCCGCGTCGGCCGTGTCCGCCGCTCGGAGCAGCGTCTCTTCAGGCAGCAGGGTGACGATGGCGTTCAGGCGCGGGTTCGCCTCCTCGATCCGCGCCAGATGCGCCCGCATCACCTCCACCGCGGACACCTCGCGGCTCGCGATGAGCCGGACCAGTTCACCGGCCGGGACGGAACACGGATCGGACATCAGGCCGAGAGCGTGATCAGCCGCGTGGTCAGTTCCGCGAGGCCGCCCAGACCCGGGAGGGCAGCGTCCAGCCAGAGCACGCGGCGGCCGCGCCGCTTGAGTTCGGAGTAGTCGGCGGCGGCCTGCAGGCGGGCGAACTCGCCGATGCCGAGCCCGGCGAGCGCGGACGGCAGTTCCGGACTCGGCGGAATCAGGACGTCCGGTCCGGGGTCCCAGGTGAGCATCAGGACCGCCAGGTCCGGAGGCCCGCCCTTTTCGATCTGGCCGAGCGAATGGAGGAGCCCCGACCCGAAGCCGATCGCGGGCGTCACGCGGAACCGCGCCGCGAGCTGCCGCTGGAGCGCGTGGACCAGTCCTTCGGACATCCGGGTCCGGTGGCCGAAGGCGTTCACCACGAGCCCGCCCGCCGCCGCCTCGGTGAGGAACTCCCGGACATCCGAATCGGAGACATCCGGCGGCTGGGGCGCCGACTCGGGACTCGCCGCCAGGCGGCGGGTCGCGGTCTTCGCGTCCTCGACGTCCGGCTGATCGTAGGGGTCCATCCCCAACCGGAAGGCCGCGACCGCTACCGCGATCTGCCAGCGGAACAGGAAAGCCAAGCGCCCGGAAGGATCCGGGGGGCAGTGGATCGCCGGGACTCCGGCGGCCGCGCCCGCCTCGAGCCGCTCCCGGTCCCCGTCTTCCGCGGGACCCAGGTGGATCACCAGGCTCGTGTCCGCCAGGCGCTCCGGGTGCGGCCACTCGCAGACCACCGGCAGGATCCCGGTTCCCTGCTTCCCGGTGCTCTCGGCGAAGAGCTGTTCCAGCCAGGGGAGCACCCCTTCCCAGCCGGGCGCCGCGGTGAGGTGCGCCTGCCACCGTCCTGCGGCTCGCAGTCCGGCGAGCAGCGAGCCCAGCCGAACGGCCGGCTCCCCCGCCACCCCGGCCGCGTCCAGCGCCTCGCGAACCCGGCGGACGCCCGACAGTTCCTCTCCCAGCTCGCACCCGGCAAGAACCGCCGGCAACAGCCCGAAGG
Source organism: Acidobacteriota bacterium (assembly GCA_022826195.1). Classification (GTDB taxonomy): domain Bacteria; phylum Acidobacteriota; class Vicinamibacteria; order Marinacidobacterales; family Marinacidobacteraceae; genus Marinacidobacterium. The sequence goes on along the minus strand of JAJDVI010000015.1, from coordinate 17,164 downwards.
CGCTGAGGGCCGAGAACCGGCCGCCCACGTCCACCTTCCCGGCGAACCGCGCCCGATACCCGGCCCGGTCGGCCCACCGGTGGAGCGGGGTGCCGGGATCGGTGACGGCGAGGAACTGCCTTCCGGGGACCGCCCCGGCGCCCCGGAGCGTGCCGTGGATCACCGCCTCGAGGGCGCGCGTCTCCACGGTGGTTCCCGACTTCGACGCCACCAGGAAGATGGTCCGGCGCTGGCGGTCGGGCCGCAGGGTGTCCAGCACCGCTTCCGGCGCGAGACTGTCGAGGAAGTCCACCGCGAGCCCGCGTCCCCGGGGAAGTCCCGAGACGAGCGCCCGGGGCGCGAGCGCCGAGCCGCCGATCGCCACCACCACGAGGCGCTCGAAACCTTCGGCGAGCAGCTCGTCGCGGAGGCGGACGTACTCGGGCAATTCCCGGCTCGCCGTGAGCGGCAGGTCCACCCAGCCCAGCCGATCCTCCCGGCCCAGGGAACCCGTGACCCCAAGCCCGCCCGGCGGCGCGCGGTCGGTCCACGGAGCCGCCTCCTCCTCCGGGAGCGCCTCCAGCGGGCGAACCGACAGCTTCCCGTCGCGGGTGTTGAAGAAGCTCCAGGTCATGTTGACTGCTTGCGAAGAAGGAGGAGGCTTGAAGCGCTTCGAAGACCCGGAGCACCGGGGAACGCGGCCGTCAGCAAGGGCGCCCGGCGGCGGGCTACCATTGGGGAACCGGCTCCCGCACGTCGGCCGGGAGCCCGCGGAGCGTACCAATGAGCCATCTCGTCAAGACTTCCAAGCGGACTCGCTACGAAAAGAGCCCCGTCGGGGGTTCCGTCACCGACCCCAAGGTCTTCTTCAACCGCCGGGCCATCGTGAAGGCGCTCGGCAGCGCCGCGCTGGTCGGGCCCTACACGCTCGCCTGCGGATCGAACGCCGAGGGCGCGGAGATGCTGGAGATCCCCTACTCCCGGCCCGACGTGTTCCCCGCGAAGAAGAACGAGGCGTACCAGATCCCCGAGATGATCGAGCGGAAGGAACTGACGGCGCGCGAGGTGGCGGGTTCGCACAACAACTTCTACGAGTTCCTGGCCGGCCGCGGCGGCGCGGTCTGGAAACTCGCCGGCGACTACAAGCCCGTCCCGTGGGCCGTCGAGGTGACCGGCGAATGCAACAAGCCGCGCACCTTCGATCTCGACGACCTGCTCAACTTCGAGCACGAGGAGCGGATCTACCACTTCCGCTGCGTGGAGCGCTGGGCGATGAACGTGCCGTGGACCGGCTTTCCGCTGTCGGCGCTGCTGGACGCGGTGGAGCCGAACGGCAACGCGCGGTTCGTGGCCTTCACCTCCCTGAACCGGCCGGAGGAGATGCCCGGCCTCGCGTCGAGCAACTGGTACCCGTGGCCGTACCACGAGGCGCTCCGGATGGACGAGGCGATGAACCCGCTGGCGTTCGTGGTCACCGGGATCTATGGCGATCCGCTGGTCCGCCAGCACGGCGCTCCGATCCGGATGGCGATCCCCTGGAAGTACGGCTACAAGGGCGCCAAGGCGGTGGTGAAGATCGAGTTGACCCGCAGGCAGCCGCCCTTCTTCTGGGAGATGCAGCAGCACGAGTACGGGTTCTTGTCGAACATCAACCCGAACATCCCGCATCCGCGCTGGAGCCAGGCGGAGTCCTACTGGCTGGACAACCGCGCCAACTTCCCGACGCCGCTCTTCAACGGCTACGCGGACCAGGTCGCGTCGCTCTACCCGGACGAGCCGATGACCCCGCAGCGGGCGCTCCGCATGGGGCAGACCGCGCGCTGATCGCAGTCCGGGATGCCCTGGATTGCGGTGGGCGCCGCCACGATGCTCCTCGGGGTCGTCGCCGGCGCCTTCGGCGCGCACAGCCTGGCGCCGCGGCTTGACGCCCGGTCGCTCCAGACCTTCGAGACCGCCGTCCGCTACCACCTGATCCACGGGCTGGGCCTGCTGGCGGTCGGGACGCTGGTGGCCCGGGACCTGGGCTCCCCCGCCTCGCTGGCCGGGGCGCTGATGACCGCCGGGATCGTCCTGTTTTCCGGCAGCCTCTACTGGCTGGCGCTCGGCGGGCCGTCGTGGCTCGGTCCCGTGACCCCGGTCGGAGGCCTCTGCCTCATTGCCGCCTGGGGCTGTCTTCTCGTCGCCGTGCTCCGCCAGACATGAGCGCGAGCGACGAACGGAAGGCGTTTCAGGACCACTATCCGGCCGCGACGCAGCACTGCTACGGGTGCGGCGCCCGCAACCCGGACGGCTACCGGATCCGAAGCTTCGCCGAGGGAGAAGAGGCGGTCTGCCGCTTCACTCCGGAGCCCTTCCATACCGCGGTCCCCGGGGCGGTCTACGGCGGGCTGATCGCCTCGCTCGTCGACTGCCACGGCACCGGAACGGCCGCCTGGGAAGCGTACCGGGCGGAGGGCCGGGCCATGGACAGCGACCCGCCGCTCCGCTTCGTGACCGGCTCGCTGAAGGTGAGCTACCGGAAGCCGACGCCGCTCGGGGCGGAACTCTTGCTGCGGGCCCGGGCGACCGAGGTCGGAGACCGCAAGGTGCGGGTGAGCGTTCAGGTCGAGGCCGGCGGGGTGGTCACCGCGGAAGGGGAAGTGGTCGCGGTGCGGATCCCGGAGGCATGGCTCGAGAGCCTGGGGGCGGGCGCGAAGGCCTGAGGCGGGCCCCGGCCGCGCGTAGGCCCAAGGTGGCGGAGACAGCTTGGAACGCCGGCTTCAGCCGGCACAGCCCGCCGGAGGCGGGCGGCGGGACGGACCTCGTGCGCCGGGATGGCTCGGCTGCCCGCGCCAATGCTCCCCGAGTGGCGACGAACCGCCTGCGGGCCGCTGTGCCGGCTGAAGCCGGCGTTCCAGGCCGGCGGAGCCTCGTTCATGTTAGACTGGTCTGACTAGTCCAACTTTGACCATGAACTTGACCCTTTCCACCTACGAGGCGAAGGCCCGCTTTTCCGAAGTCATGCGACTGGTCCGCGAGGGACGCACCGTGCACATCTCCTACCACGGCAAACCAGTGGCCGAGATCCGCCCGATCCAGGGGGAAAAGAAAAGGACGCTGGAAGAGCACCTCGACGATCTGGAGCGCCGGGGTCTCGTTTCGCCCCCGGCGGAGCTCGGCCCGTTCCGTCCCGGGCCCGTGGTCCGCAGGCCGGGCGCGCTCCAGCGGTTTCTTGACGAACGCGAATGAGCGCCGCGTACGTGGACTCGTCTGTCCTCGTCGCCATTGCCCTGGGCGAGGTTGGGAGTGAAGCGCTGAGCCAGCGGCTCGCCGGCTTCGGCAGGCTCTACTCGTCGAATCTCCTCGAGGCGGAGTTGCGCAGTGCGCTCGCGCGAGAGGACGTTCCCTTTTCGCCGCGCCACGTGGTGCAGGTTCGCTGGATCTGGACCGACCGGCCGCTCGGCCCCGAGATGGACACGATTCTGGAGGTCGGGTATCTGAAGGGGGCGGACCTGTGGCACCTGGCGGCAGCGCTTTCCTTTGCGCCGGATCCACGCGAGATGGCGTTCGTCACGCTGGATCAGCGCCAGCGGTCGGTGGCGGCCGAGCTCGGCTTCCGGGTCTAGGCGGCGAGCCGCCGTCGCCTGCGCGGGCGTGCTCAGGCGGGCTCGGCGTCGCCCGTATAGAACGCGGTTACGCGCTTCGCCGCCATCCGGGCGGCGCCGGGGTCGGCGCCGGCGGCGACCGCCGCCCGTTCCCATCCCCGGCTGCTCCCGGCGCCGAACGCCCTGCCGTCCGGCGACGCGGCGAACGCCGCCTCGTCCGGCCTGGGGGCCGCGGGGTCGGCGAGGTGGAGCGCCAACCCCAGGAGACCGAAGTCCCACCCCACGCCGGTCGCTCCGGGCCCGTACGTGTCCCAGTGGCCGGAGGGCCGCATGGTGTGGGTGAGCGTCAGCCGCGCGCGGCCCGCCCCCTCGTCCGAGACCGAGACCTCGACCCAGCTCACGTCGTCGCCGAACTCCCAGGTCAGGGCGAAGCGCGACGGCCGTTCGCAGTCGGTGATGACGCCGCCGGCGTTGCCCTCGACCTGGTAGCGGCCGCCGGTTTCGAAGTCACCGCGCACCGGCGCAAACCAGTGCGGCAGGCGTTCGGGGTTCGTCACCGCGTCCCAGAGGTCCGCGGCCGTCGCGCGGAAGGAGCAGGAGAGCGTGACCGCGCGGGTCGGTTTTCCCTCGCGCTCGCCAAAGGAGACGGCGCGCTCGACGGCGGAGAGGTGGGTCGAGGGGTCGAAGTTCATGCTTTCCCTTTTGGAGTCGCGCCCCTTCGCGGTTCGCGACGGCTGTTTCGCACGCTGCGCGGGCGATGCCGGCCGGAGGCCGGCGCTCCGCTCCTAGTCAGCGAGCACGCCGAGCGGCTTCCGCCGCAGGATGTCCACGGCCGCGAGAGCCCCCACGCCGGCGGCGCCCAGCGCCGGGAGCGCGATCGCGAACAGGATGAGCGAGGGGTCCGCCTCGAAGGGGAGCTGCATGATCTCCCGCACCACGAAGAAGGCGGTGGCCGAAGCCCCGAGCGCCGCGGCGGCGCCGGCCACCGCGCCGATGACGCTGTGCTCCAGCAGGGTGATCGCCACCACCCGGTTGCGGCCCGCGCCGAACACGCGGAGCACCGCGGTCTCGCGGCGGCGGGCCCCGATGTGGACCGCGACGGTGCCGATCAGGATCAGCAGGCCGCCGACCAGCGCGATCAGCCCCACGATGCGGATCGCGAGCGCGACGCTGTCCGCCACCTGCTGCATGGTGTCCAGCACGTCGCGGAGGTCCACCACCGACACGTTCGGGAACTCGCCCACCACCGCTCCCTGGAAGCGGGCCCGCTCCACCACGTCGTCCGGCCCCCGGACGAAGCCCGCGTAGGACATCGGGAAGTGCGCCACGCTGTCCGGATGGAAGAGGAAGGTGAACCCGCCGTTCCGGGCGTTCCGCCACTCTACGTCGCGGATCGAGGTGACCCGCGCGTCGAGCGTCTCGCCCATGATCTCGAAGCGCATCGTGTCCCCGAGCTGGACGCCGCGGTCCTCCTGCACCCAGTTCTCGATGGACACCTCGGCGCCCTCGGCGGGCCGCCCGCCCCAGAACTCGCCTTCGGTAACGACCTCGTTGTCTTCGAGCCAGTCGCGCGAGCTCACCGTGTACTCCCGCGACAGCCCCCCGGCGCGCCGCACCGCCGCCCGGTCCTCGAGGTGCACCTCACGGCCGAAGATGCCGTGGATCCGGGTCTGGAGCACCGGGATCAGGTTGATGTCGGGGAAGCCCCGGGCCGCGGCGTTCGCGCGGACCCCGTCCACCTGGTCGGCCTGGATGTCGAGGAAGAAGAGGTCGGGATCGTCGCTGCTCTCCTGGAAGCTGAACTCGCGCTGGACGTTCCGCTCGATGCCCACCGTGGCGAGCACCAGGAACACCCCCACCCCGAGCGCGACCAGCACCACCCGGATCTGGCGGGCGCCGCGGAGCACGGTGCGGACCGCGTGGCGCACCGCGAAGGTTCGGGCGGCAGCGAGCGGCGTCAGGCCGCGGAGGATCAGGCCGCCCAGGATCCAGAGCAGCACCGCCACCAGCACGAACCCGCCGGTGACCGCGAGGGTGATCCGGAGCGATCCCGACTGCCAGCCCGCGAACCCGAAGAACACGAGCACCGCCCCGGCCGCCACCGCCCCTTCGAGCCGGCGGGTGGCCGGGGATCCCCGCTCGTCCAGCATGTCCCCGCTCCGCAGAAGCCCCAGCGGCCGCACGCGGCGGAGCGGCAGCAGCGGGAAGACCGCGGAGAGCAGGGAGACGAGGCCGCCGGTGAGCGCGCCCTGGAGCGCCGCCGCGGGGGTGAGCCGCGCCGCGACCTGGAGGCCCCCCACCTCCACCTCGGGGATGAAGAGCTGGAGCGCCGCCGCTCCGGCGGCGATGCCGAAGGCGCTCGCGAGCCCGGCGAGCACCGCCATCTGCAGCAGCGCGATCCCCAGGATGGTGCGCGAGGGCACCCCGAGGCAACGCTCGATGGCCGCGGACGGCAGGCTCTGGCGGGTGAAGGCCCGCGCCACGCTGAAGACCCCGATGCCGCCGAGCAGCAGGATCACGAAGCCCGCGAGGCTCAGGTAGTCCTCGCCGCGCCGGATACGCCGGGCGAGGCGGTCTCCGGTCTGCCGGAACGTCCGCACCCGGACGGGCTGGTCCTCGAGCGCTCCCCGGAGACCGGCCGCGAGCCCGCCGACCGCCTCCTCGTTCGCCACCGCGAACAAGACCTCCCAGCGGGCGCGTTCCGGGACGTCGAGCAGCCCGGTGGCCTCCAGGTCGGAGAGCGCCACCAGCACCCGCGGCCCGCGCCGGAAGAAGTCGATCCCCGCCCCCGGCTCCGCGAGCAGGTCGCCGCGCACCTCGAAGGGTTCGCCGCCGAGGATGATCGGGTCCCCGACCTCGAGGCCGAGCCGGACCCGGACTTCAGGCCGGACCAGCGCCCCCCGCCCGCCCAGCAGCTCCGGGCCGAAGGGCGCTCCGGACACTTCGAGCTCGCCGTAGAGCGGGAAGGCGCCGTCCACCCCCTTGAGTTCGACCATCGCGCCCCGCAGCGGGTCGTCGGCCGAGCGCGCGAGCGTCGCGATCTGCGCCGAGCGCGACACACCGGTGAGCGGGTGCCCGGACGCCACGTCGTCGAAGATGACCTCGGTCTCGCCGGTGAAGCCCTCCCCCGTGGAGACCGTCACGTCGGCGGCCATCAGGAAGCGCGACTCGCTGGTCAGCGCCGACTGGAGGCTGTCCGCCGCCGAGCGGAGCACCACGATCGCGGCCACCCCGATGCCGACCGCGACGAAGAAGAGCGCGAGCCGGCGGGCGGAGGACCTCAGTTCCCGGAACGCCATCCGGACCGCGAACCGCATTCCGGGTTCCGTCAGACGGCCGTCAGGGCCGGCTCGCGGACGGGTTCGGCGACCGGCGCGTCGTCGTGGAGCCGTCCGCCCCGCAGCAGCAGCCGCCGGTCGGCGCGCTCCGCGAGTTCCGCGTCGTGGGTCGCGACCAGCACGGTGGCGCCGGTGCGGTCGCGGACGCCGACCAGCAGCTCCGCGATCCGGCCCCCGGTGTCCTCGTCGAGGTTGCCGGTGGGCTCGTCGGCGAACACCACCCGCGGCTCGTTCGAGACCGCCCGGGCGATGGCCACCCGCTGCTGCTCGCCGCCGGACATCTGGGACGGCAGGTGGTGGGCCCGTTCGCCGATCCCGAAGGAGTCGAGGAGTTCCCGCGCCCGCTCCACCGCATCGCCGGCCCCCGCGATCTCGAGGGGCACCGCCACGTTCTCGAGCGCCGTCAGGTTGGGCAGCAGGTGGAAGGACTGGAAGACGAAGCCGATGTTCTTCGACCGGAACTGCGCGAGACTCTCCTCGTCGAGGCCGGTGAGGTCGGTGCCGGCCACCTCCACGGTGCCGGCGGTCGGGTGGTCGAGTCCGGCCAGCAGTCCGAGCAGGGTGGACTTCCCGCACCCCGACGGTCCCCGGACGCAGACGATCTCGCCCGCGGGGACCGACAGGTCGAGTCCGCTGAGGATGGTGAGGTCGCGGTCGCCGCTCCTGACCGTCTTCTCGAGGCGGGTCGCCTGGATCATCGCTTCCCTCAGGGAACGCCGCCCGCCGCCGGAGGTTCCGCAAGCAGGGGTTTCAGGGCGGCGAAGGCGTTGTCCGCGAGCCGGAGCGCCCCCTCGGCGGTGGGGTGGATCCCGTCGCGCTGGTTGAGCTCAGCGACGCCCGCCACCCCCTCGAGCAGGCTCGGCAGCAGGGGCACGCCGGTGGCTCCGGCGACGTCCCGGAACGTATCGGCGAAACCGTCCTCGTAGTCCCGGCCGAGCTCGGGCGGCGCGGGGACCCCGGCGAGCAGCACCTGGAGGCCGCGTCCTTCCGCCTCCCGGATCATGGCCTCGAGGTTGTCCATCATCACGTCCACGGGAACGCCGCGCAGCCCGTCGTTCCCGCCGAGCGCGATGACCACCAGTGCGGCGTTCGGGTTCCGGTCGAGCACGAAGGGGAGGCGGCGCAGGCCTCCGGAAGTGGTCTCGCCGGACACCCCGGCGTTCACGACCCGGTATGCGAACCCCTCGGCGTCGAGGCGTTCCTGCAGGCGCGCCGGCCAGGCCTCGTCGAGGTCGATGCCGTAGCCGGCGGTGAGGCTGTCCCCGAAGGCGACGAGCGCGGGACGGGGGTCGTCCTCCACCGCCGCGGCGGGGGGCGGCGGGGCCGTCTCCGGCGCCCGCGAGAGCTCCCGGACGTCGGGTTCGCCGCAGCCGGCGAGCCCGAGGACCAGTCCGGCGATCGGGAGGCGCCGCCGGACGGCAGGAGGGAGCGCTCGTCGGAACATCGGTGAAGAGGCGGCGCCGGGCGTGCGCGCGGCCGGGATCCTCGCGGAAAACGGGGTTCCGGGGAGGGGCGCGGCAAGGTCCCGGGAAGGCGCGAAGAATAGCCCCTGCCGGCCCCGGCCGTGGCGCCGCTCCTCCCCCTGTCGGGCGCGCCACCGGCAAGGTCCGTAGAATCCGCGCCGACCGTGGCCGACCGCGACCCGAGCGCCCCCCGGACCGTCGTGTTCCTCTGCGTCGCCAACTCGGCGAGGAGCCAGCTCGCCGAGGCCCTTGCCCGCCGCATCGCGCCGCCGGGAACGATGGTGCTGAGCGCCGGGTCGAACCCCTGGCGCGTCCATCCGATGGCGGTGCGGGTGCTGGCCGAGGTCGGCATCGACATCCGCCGGGCTCGCTCGAAGGGGATCGACGAGATCCACATCGAGCGCGCCGGCCTGGTGGTCACCCTCTGCGCCGAGGAGGTGTGCCCGGTGGTGCCCGGCAGCGTCCGGCGCCTCCACTGGCCGCTCGAGGACCCGGCGGAGGCCTGGGGCGAGGAGGAGATGCTGCGGCGGTTCCGCGAGACCCGCGACCTGCTCACCGAGAAACTCGGGGAGCTGTTCGGGGTTTCGCCCGTGCCCGGGCCGCCGCGGAACGTCTGACGAGTCTCCGTTTATCTGTGAAAATTGGACATTCGTCGTCCAATTTTCAATGCTATGATTCGCACCTGTGATCCCCCGCAAGACGCATGGCAAGGCCGTGGCCCGCCTCCTCCGCGAGAGCCCGGCGGCGCTGCTGCTCGGCGCCCGGCAGGTCGGCAAGACGACACTCGCGAAAGAGATCGCCAGGTCGTGGTCCCGCGGAGCACACCGGTTCGATCTTGAGGACGACCGCGACCTGGCGAGGCTCGCGGACCCGTTCCTGGCGCTCGACCCGCTTCGGGGACTCGTGGTGCTGGACGAAGTCCAAAGACGCCCGAATCTCTTCCCCGCGCTCCGGGTGCTCGCCGACCGGCCGCGAACCCCCGCCCGGTTCCTCCTGCTCGGCAGCGCCTCCCCCGCCCTGCTACAGCAGAGTTCCGAGACCTTGGCCGGACGCGTGGCGCACTACGAGCTCTCCGGCTTCGACCTGTCCGAGGTCGGACCGACGGATGCCGAGCGCCTGTGGGTTCGCGGCGGGTTTCCGCGGTCGTTCGCGGCGCAGAGCGGGGCTGCCAGCTACCGCTGGCGTGACGACTTCGTTCACACCTTTCTCGCCCGGGACCTGGGTGCGCTCGGCATTTCCATCCCGGGGACCACGATGGAGCGGTTCTGGACCATGCTCGCGCACTACCACGGCCAGGTCTGGAACGGCTCGGAACTGGCCCGGGCGTTCGGTGTCTCCCACCACGTGGTCCGGCGCTATCTGGAAGCGCTCGAAGCGGTCTTCATGGTTCGCAGCCTGAGACCGTGGAGCGCCAACCTGAAGAAGCGCCAGGTCAGGACGCCAAAGATCTACGTCCGCGACTCCGGCCTCCTCCACCGCCTGCTCGACATCCGGACAACCCGCGAACTGGAGCGCCATCCCAAGGTCGGTGCGTCGTGGGAGGGCTTCGTCATCGAGTGCGTACTCCGGGCGCTCGACGCCCCGCCTGGCTCCAGCTACTTCTGGCGCACGCACACGGGCGCCGAGCTGGACCTGCTGGTCCAGCAGGGTGGGCGGTTGCGCGGCTTCGAGATCAAGCGCACGACGGCGCCCCGGTTCACCCGCTCGATGCGCTCCGCCATGAGCGACCTGGACCTGTCGCGCCTGGACGTGATCCACGCCGGCTCCGAGACGTTCCCGCTCGCGGCCGGGGTACGGGCCGTATCCCTCGGGCGGCTGCTGGACGACCTCTGAGCCCGGCGGCTCAGCCGGATCCGGGCCGGCGGGTCTTGCGCCGGCGGGCCATCCGGTAGGCCCGGATCGCCGCCATCCCGTCGAGGATCTTCTCCCGGTGGATGTTCGCGGGATCGAACGGGCCGCCGTACCAGGCGAGCAGTTCCTCCCGTTCCTCGTGGAAAGGATCGGCGACCGCCTCCTTGAACTCGGCGAAACCGCCAACGCCTCCGCTGTCCTCGCGGGGCGCCGCCCAGGCGCCCTCCACGAACGCCGGCAGTGCGTAGGGATCGTCGGCCTTGAACATCCTCTCCAGCCGGACCTCGTGCTGCCAGTAGTCCCCGAAGTCGTAGAGATAGACCAGGCGCTCCACCCCCCAGGTCACGCACCGCGAGAGGGGAAACCGGCGGGCGTCGGCGAACGGCCGGTCATCCGGGTACGCCTCATCCTCCGGGTCCGGCACGGCAATCCGCCACGTTCCGATCTGGAACTCCCACAGGTGGTAGTCCCACCAGCCGAAGGCAACCTGGATGACGTTGTGGAGCGCCGCCAGGGTGAGAGACAACGGGACATCCACCACCCGCCGCGGCGCGGGTTCGATGTCCTTCAGGGTGATGCTGAGCCGGACCGCATCGGACCCTTCGGGATGGGTCACGGGTGGCCGCCGTCCCGGGCCGAGCGGGGAACGACCGTTTCCGGGTCGGTCGCGGGTGCCGGAACTCATGTGGAGAGCGCTACCGGCGCCGGGTTTCGCGGCATCATCTCCCGCCCCGTAGCCGCGCCAGGTCGGCGAGCGTGATCTCCCGCGCTTCCTCCAGCGGCACGACGTCGAGGCCGACCTCGGCGCCCGGGAGGGCCTGGGCGAGGCGGGCGAGGTCCGGGGCGACGACAGTGCCGATCTTGGGATAGCCGCCGGTGATTCCCTGGTCGGCGCCCATGACGATCGGGTGGCCGCCGGGCGGCACCTGGATCGTCCCGTGCGGGTTCGCGTCCGAGACGATCTCCTTCATCCCCTCGCGGTGTTCGAGGATGGGGCCGTCGAGCCGGACGCCCATCCGGTTCGAGTCGTTCGAGACCGTGAAGCGCAGCTCGGAGAGGCGCTCCACGCACTCGCCGGTGAAGCAGTCCTCCTGCGGTCCCAGGCTGATCCGGAGGCGGAGCGGCCCCGGCTGCGCCGGACGGCGGGCGTCGGGCTCGAAGCGGTTCTCGCGGGCCGCCTCCGGGGCGGGGCCCAGGTGGAGGCGGTCGCCGGAACGGAGCGCCCGGCCCTCGAAGCCCCCGAGTTCCGCGGTCAGATAGGTCGCCCGCGAACCGAGCACCTCCGGGACGTCGATTCCGCCGGCAAGGGCGACGTAGCTCCGCATCCCCTCCGGGGGCCCGGCGAACCGGAGGACGCTCCCCGCCGGGGCGAGGAAGGAGGTCCCCACCGGGACCGGCCAGCGGCCGCCGCCCGGCAGGTGCAGGACCGCCCGGTGGTCGGCGCCCCCGAGAGCGGTCAGCACCGGTCGGCGGAAGCGGAGCACCGGGCCCATCAGGGTGCATTCGAGCCCCGCGGCGCCGTCCGGGTTCCCGACCGCCCGGTTGGCGAAGAGGAGCGACGCCGGGTCGGCAGCCCCCGACCAGGGGACCCCGTAGCGCTGGTAACCCGGACGCCCGAGGTCCTGGACGGTGGTGAGGAGCCCGCCGCGCTCGACCTCGACGGCCGGCGGCCCCTCGGGGGGCGGCGGGGCGGCGGTCTCCCCGGCGGGGCGTTCGGGAAGCTCCGCCACCGGGAGAAACCGCACCTGGTCGCCCGGCAGGCAGCCGCTCGGCGGACTCTTGCCCGGATCGAAGAGGAGCGCCGGGTCCATCCGTCCGAGGAGGTGCCAGCCGCCCGGGGTGACCCAGGGGTAGATGCCGGTCTGGGCGCGCGCCATCGAAACCGAACCGGCCGGGACCCGGACCCGCGGAATCGGACGGCGCGGGATGTCGAGGCGGGGATCGGCCATCCCCAGATAGGGAAAGCCGGGCGTGAAGCCGATGATGAAGACCCGATAGTCGCGCTCGGAGTGGATCCGGATCAGCTCCTCGACGGACACGCCGATCTGGGCGGCCACGTCGGGGAGATCCTCCCCGTCGTAGACACAGGGGAACTCGATGCGGCGCGGTGGCCGCGCGGGCTCCCGGCCGGCCCGGCGAGCAAGATCCAGCGCGGCGCGGCGGATCGCTTCCGGGTCCGCCTCGGGATCGTGGAAGACCAGCACCGAGCGGAAGGTGGGAATCGCCTCCCGGAAGCCCTCGAAGGGCTCCCGCTCGAGCAGCGCGGCGAACGCGGTGGCCCGCTCGTTCAGCTCGATGGAGATCTCGTTCCCGAACTCGACGGCGAAGGCGGCTTCGCCGGCATTGCGGATGACGGGCTCCCCGCTGCCGGACACGGGGGCGATTCCGGGAAGCCCCGTCAGGCCAGCGCGCGGACGGCGACTCCGGCCGCTTCGAGCCGGCGCCGGACGGTGCGGGCGTTGTCGAGCGCCGCCGGGTTGTCGCCGTGGAGGCAGAGGGTCTCGGCGGCCACCGGCACCTCGGTGCCGTCGTGGGCGATCACCGTGCCCCGCGCGATCGCCACCGCCTGCGCGGCAGCCTTTTCGGGATCGTGGATGACCGAACCCGGGATCCGCCGCGACTGGAGCGTGCCGTCCGGGTTGTAGACCCGGTCCGCGAACGCCTCGCCGGCGAAGCGGAGCCCCTCGGCCTCGGCAGCCGCGCGCATCGTGGCCGCGGTGGCGAGGCCGACGAAGACGAGGCTCTTGTCCGCCCGGGCCACCGCGCGGGCGAGCGCCGCGGACAGCTTGGGATCGCCGACCGCCTGGTTGTAGAGCGCGCCGTGCGGCTTCACGTGCACCATCCGGCCGTTGTGGGAGCGGACGAAGGCGGCGAGCGCCCCCACCTGGTAGAGGACGTCGGCCTCGACCTCGGCCGGCGGCGCCTGGATGGGCCGGCGGCCGAAACCCCGCAGGTCGTGGTGGCCGGGATGCGCCCCGACCGCGACCCCCTTCTCCATCGCCATCCCCACGGTGCGGTCCATGATCACCGGATCGCCGGCGTGGAAACCGCACGCCACGTTCGCCGAGGTGACGATCTCGAGGATCTCCTCGTCGCACCCGAGGTCGTAGTTGCCGAAGCTTTCGCCCATGTCACAGTTGAGGTCGATGCGCATCGGCCGATTCTAAGGAAAGGCGCGCGTCCGCGCCGCCAAGGCGTACGGCCCCGTTACAATCCCGCGCCATGGGTAAAGGTGATCGCCGAACCAAGCGAGGCAAGATCTTCCAGGGAACGACCGGGAAGCGTCGGCCGAAGCGGCGCAAGAAGTAGCTGGCGTGCCCGCCTCGGGCGGCGTCCTGCGCTATCTGAGGGCCAAGGGCTCGGTCGACGCGCGGTCGGTCAATCTGCAGGTGCGGGAGGCGTGCGTACGCGCGCTCGCGGAGTTCCCGGCGGACCGCCCGCTGCGGGTGCTCGAACTCGGAGGGGGCGCCGGGGGCGCGTTCCGCTACTGGATGTCGCTCCTGGTCCCGTTCCGGCGGGTGGAGTTCACCGCGACCGACCGGGACGGCGGGCTGCTCGAGGCCTACCGGGAGGCGGTCGCCTCGCTGGCCGGCGAGCTGGGGTTCCCGGTGGCCGGCGACCAGCCGGACCGCCTCCGCATCGAAGACGGCGAGCGGGTGATCGACCTTCGCCTCCGCAGGGTCGTGGCGCCGGAAGGATTCCCGAGGGAGGACGAGGGGTCGTTCGACCTCATGGTCGCCCAGTCCTTCTGGGACCTCGTGCCGCCGGGGACGGCCCCCGCCCTCGGCAGGCACCTGCTCGTTCCGGGCGGCCTCTTCTACGCCACGCTCACCTTCAGCGGCGGGACGCGCTTCGCACCGCCGCACGAGCTGGACCGGCAGCTCCTGCATTGCTACCACGCGAGCATGGGGGGTGAGCGCGGCGGAGATCCCTATGCCGGGGAGCGCCTCCTCGGCCACGTCCGCATGCCGGGCTCGGGGTTTTCGGAGCTCGCCACCGGGCGCTCCGACTGGAGGGTGGTCCCGACGGACGAGGGCTACGTCGCCGACGAGAGGTTCTTCCTGCTGACCGTGCTCGGGTTCATCGAGAAGGAACTCCTCACCTCGACGGAAATCAGGGACGACCAGCTGGACTGGTGGACCGGGATCCGGCGGCGGCAGCTCGCGGACGGCCAACTCTCCTACGCCGCCCGGCAACAGGACCTCGTCGCGCGGCGTGACGAGTAGCGGCTAGTTGGCGGGCGCGCGGTCTGCGATCAGCCGGTCCACCTCGACCTTGAGCCGGTCGAGGATCCGGTCGTAGGGGTAGGCGCCGAGCGACTCCGGCCCCTTCTTCAGGTTCACGAACGCCGGGCCGCACCAGAGCCCGAGGTCGGCGTCGTCGGTCTCGCCGGGGCCGTTCACCCGGCAGCCCATGACCGCGATGGTGATCGCGTGGCGCTCGGCGTAGCGGGTCATCTCCCGGACGTCCTCGGCGAGCTCGATGAACTTCTCGTTCTCGACGCGGGAGCAGGAGGGGCAGGAGATGATGTTCAGCTTGTCCTTCGGGAACTCGGGGACCGAGCGGAAGCGGCCGTTCGCGATGTCGGTGAGGATCTGGTGGCCCGCCGTCACCTCTTCGGGCTTCCGGGGGTTCGGCAGGGTGAGCGAGACCCGCACGGTGTCGCCGATGCCCCGGCTGACGAGCTGCTCGAAGGCGATCCGGGTCTTGATGACCCCCTCGGGCGGCATCCCGGCCTCGGTGACCCCGAGGTGGAGCGGCACGTCGGGCCGTTCGCCGGCGAAGCGGCGGTTCCCCTCGATCACGTTGGCGGGATCGGAATCCTTGAGGGACACCACGTAGCGGGTGAACCCCAGCCTGTCGAGCATCTCGCAGTGCTCGGCGGCCGACTGCACCATCGCCCCGACGGGGTCGTCGTGGAAGCGGTCCTGGTGCGCCGGGTCCATGGAGCCGCAGTTCACCCCGATGCGGATCGCGCAGTCGTGCTCCCCGGCGACCCCGGCGAGGTACTTCACCTTGTCGGCGACCGGCCGCGAGGTCTCGTGGTGCCAGAGGTGGCCCGGGTTGTAGCGGATCTTGTCCACGTGGGGGGCGACGGTCTCGGCGAGCCGGTAGCTCTCCTGGAGGTCCACGGCGAGGTTGGCGGCGGTGCGCTTCCGGACCTCGGCGAGCGCCTCGACGTCCTTTTTGCTGTCCACCGCGATGCGGACGATCCCCGCCCCGGCTTCCCGGAGCGCCTCGGCCTGGGCGGAGGTCGCCTCGACGTCCTGGGTGTGGGTGGCGCACATGCTCTGCACCACGATCGGCTGGTGGTCGCCGACCGTAACGTTCCCGACCCGGACCCGGCGGGTGGGATTGCGCTCCGTCATGGGTGGAATGTTAGGCGGGTCGGCGTAGGATTGCCGGCTCAGGAGCCCGACGCCCATGAAGTTCGAACCGTTCGTGATGGAACGCTGCCTCTGCCGGTGGGAGAACACCGTCCGGCTGAACATCTCGGAGAGCGGGGTCCACCCGCTGACGTTCGCCGAGCTGACGGACGGCGCGGACCTCGGAGACACCCTCCTCGGCTACACCCAGTCGAACGGCACGATCCCGCTCCGCGAGCGGATCGCGGCGCTCTACCCGGGATCGAACGTGGACCAGATCCTCGTGACCACCGGCACCGCCGAGGCCAACTTCCTCTCGGCCCTGACCACCCTGTCGCCCGGCGACGAGGTGGTGGCGATGATCCCGAACTACATGCAGATCATCGGGGCCTGCCGCTCGCTCGGCGCCCGGGTCATCCCCTTCCCGCTGGTCGAGGAGAACGGCTGGCGGCCCGACCTCGACGCGCTGGACGCCGCGGTCAGCGACCGGACGAAGATGATCCTCGTCTGCAACCCGAACAACCCGAGCGGCGCGGTGCTGACCGAGCCCGAGATGGACCGGATCGTGGCGGCCGCCGAGCGCTCGGGCGCCTGGCTCCTCGCCGACGAGGTCTACCGCGGCGCCGAACTCAGCGGCGAGGAGTGCCCGACCTTCTGGGGCCGCACCGACCGCATCCTCCTGAACGCCGGCCTTTCCAAGGCGTTCGGGCTGCCGGGTCTCCGGGTCGGCTGGACGGTGACCACCGAGGCGAAGGCCACCGAGCTCTGGGGCCACCGCGACTACAGCAGCCTCGCGCTGAGCGCCATGTCCGACCGGCTGGCCCAGATCGCCCTCGACAAGCGCCCGCAGATCCTCAAGCGCACCCGCAGCATCATCCGCCGCCAGCTCCCGATGGTCCACGACTGGGTGGCGTCCCATGAGAACCACCCGGTCCGCCTGAGCTGCACGCCGCCGGTCGCGGGCGCGATCGCCGCGGTCCGCTACCACCACCCGATTTCGTCCGAGGACCTCATCGAGCGCCTCCGCATCGAACGCAGCCTCCTGGTGGTCCCCGCCCACCACTTCGAGCTCGACGGCTTCCTCCGCATCGGCTTCGGCGCCGAGCCCGAGGTCGTCACCGAAAGCCTCGCCATCATCAGCGACATGCTCGCCACAGTGGCCGCCGAAACCGCCGTCGCGGCGTAGGGGGGGAGCCAGGGACCGCCGGTCTTCAGACCGGCAGCGGGCCGCAGGCCCGCAACCACACCAGACCGCAGAAACGGCTTGGAACGCCGGTCTCCAGACCGGCACCGCGGCGCTCCGCGCCGCGCACGTCACAACCCCACCAGGCCAAGGCGGCCCCCACCTCGGTGCGGACTTCAAGCCCGGAGACCGCCGGTAAGGCTTGGAACGCCGGTCTCCAGACCGGCACCGCGGCGCTCCGCGCCGCGCGCGTCACAACTGTCAAGCGACATCCAGTTTGGCCCAGATAAACGACACGAACTTTGTCACCCTGGGGAGCCTGTTTCGGCGGGTCAGGAGGGACGTTGGGGAGCGCGGCGGGAGCCCGGAGGGCGACCGGAGCGCTCACCGACGTCCCTCC
>JAJDVI010000050.1 GCA_022826195.1 Acidobacteriota bacterium | reverse complement strand
GCCCATGACAACCCCCCTTATCGCCGCCGATAGAAGTTCCTGCGGCGCAGGCTCCTAGGGCCGGAAATTGAGGTGCCGGACGAGGTATGCCGGTGGCCACGTAGAACAGGAAGGCTTTTTCGACCTGCAGGTCCGTGGGCGGCGCGCAGGACGGGATGGCGCAGAATTGCTGTAGTCGGATTGCGACGGTCGGGTCGTTCTCAAGGTCGAACCAGACCGTGAAGCCGCGGCGGGATCCGCGTGTCGGCCTGGCCGTCTCGAGGAGGGGACCGTTCCACGGCATGGCCGAGTAGGTTTCGATCCAGTGCTTCGCGAGGTACCAAGCGGTGGCGCACTCCCCGACGAGGTCGCGGGGCGCTGTTTCTCGGTCTTCCTCCTCGTTGGTGCAGACGACGGCGTTGGTCACGTCTGCCTGCAGCAACGCGAGTTCGATTGCGTCCTGGTCCGAGTGGCCGATGAGGGGGAGCGGGGCGACGGCGTTGTTCAGCGTGTCGCAGGCCCCGCAGGACAGGACGGCAAACAGCGCGAGAGACCGCCGGCCGGACCGGCGGGATCGCCACGAGGCGGGATTGGGGAATGCGGGGTGCATGGCGAGCGGGTGTTACGGGAGGGTGAGGGAGTCGGGCGCGAGGCGCGCTGCGACGTGCGTGGCACAACTGTCGATCGATGGGCCGGCGGGGACGGCGGCTTCATCCCGCTCCTGGATGCGGAGGACGCCGTCCGCGGCGGCGTTGACGCCGCCCCACTTGTCGAGGATCCGCCAGTTCCGGGTTTCGCGGGCGCGCTGGACGTCGTCCAGGAGTTCCTGATCCTCGGGCGAGAGCGGTTGCGGCTCGGCCGGGGGGCCGCACCACCTGGCGAGCTTGTTGGCGATCGATCGCGCTTGGCCGTGGGTGCGGGTGACGGCCGCGACCTGGACGGTGCGGCCGCCGCGGCGGAGGGCGGTCCAGAGGGCGTGGTGCGTCTCGCCCCAGTAGGGAAGGGAGTTGAGGTCGCCGCTCCCGGAGACGGTGTAGACGAAGGTGGCGGAGCGCTGGTCGACGGCGATCGGAAGCTTGACGGGGAAGTGGCGCACCGTGGGGGCGATGGCGCCCTTGTAGGTGCGCTGCGGGAGGTCCGAGAGCGGGATGCCGAGGCCGGTGAAGTGGGCGACCTTCTCCTGCTCGGTGGCGAGCCAGGACAGGCGGGGATGTTCGATGACGTAGTCGAGGGAGAGGAGTCGTCGGAAGAGGACCCCGGGGGATCCCCGGCGCCGGTGGCGGACGTGCTCGATCCCGAGCGCGCGATAGATCGGCCTCGCGGACACGTGGCAAAGACGCTCGGAGGCGTTGCCCCGCTCGGGCGATATGGGGTCTTCGCACGCCGCGCCAGCGCGCACCAGACGATGTGCGAGGTGTCGTGCTGTCCACTCCGGACAGCCATGATGAGCAGTGAACTGCGAGCGGAGGAACACGCCGGAGTGGAGGCAGACGAGGGCGATCCAGGCGGCGTCCCGGCCCGTCCAGCCAAGTGGTTCCAGCGCGGCCTCGCGGCCAGCCAGGTGAGGGATTGGAGGCGCGGTGGGGGTCACGGGTCGAGGCGGGCGATGTCCGCGGGCCGCCGGGGTTCCGGAGAGGAGAAGAGGGCGGCGGCCGTGAGGACGATGGCCCAGAGCAGGAGGGGCACGAGCACGAAGAGAAGGAGCGCGGTCGTGTGGGTACGGGCGCGCGGAGGGCGGGGTCGCGTCACGGTCGGCGGGGAAGTGGCGGAACGCCGTATGCACGATGCATACGCATACCGTATGCATCGTGTGCGGGCATACCGTGCATACGGTGTGCATCGGCAACGGAGGCCGCGCAGTCGCGCAGGCCGGCCTGATACGCGGCGAGCCAGATGAGGAGCACGAGCGGGACGGTCAGGAGGATGTAGACGGGGAAGTCGTGCGGGAAGCGGTGCTGGCGGCAATGGCGGCAGTAGCTCATTCGAACGCGGCGGCGCGGTCCGCCTGGAGGTAGGTGATGACGAGGCCCATGGGGTTGGCGGGGAGGAGTTCGGCCGGGACCTGGTCGAGGAAGGTGAACTGGAGCGTGGCGGTCCAGCGTTCGCGGGCGGTTTCCTGTCCGGCCGCGAGGGTGACCAGGTCGAAGTCGGCGGTGGCGGCGTGGGGTGGTTCGGGGTTCGGGTTGATCCGGAGGACGACGCCCTGGACCTGGCGTTCGGCGGCGGCGAAGCCGGCGGCCGTCATGGCGACGTCCTCGCTGTCGGTGCGGAACGCCGCGTTGGCCAGGTCGGCGGCGAGGAAGCGCAGGGCCCGCGCCCAGGCCGCCTCGACGGTTGCTTGGCGGCGGGAGTAGAAGTCGGAGAGGAACTGGTTGAGGAAGTACTTGGTGGTGGGGTCCAGCGGGTCGGCCCGGGCTTCCAGGGCCTCGTAAGCGAGGGCCTCGGCCCGGCCGACCTCGTCGACGCGGATGACGATCGGCTTGGGGAGTTCGACGGCGGAGAGGCGCACGACAACGACGAGGAGCAGGAGGGCGAGCCCGGCGAGGGCGAAGAGCAAGAGGCGGAGGAAGCGGTTGCTGGCGACCTGTTCGCCCCAGATCTCCGCGAACTCCTTGCCGGGATCCGGTCTTTTGCGCCGCGCCACAGGAGGGCCTCCTACTTGGGCTTGCCGGCGACGGCGGCGATCTTGCCGGCGCCGCCGGTGGCGACCATGAGTCCGGTCGTCGCCATGCCGGCGACGTTCATGCCGCCGCCCCCGGCGCCGCTGACGAGGGAGCTGGCGATCTCGCCGACCTTGGTGGCGGAGAGGACCGCGGCGACGGCGAGCGGGACGATCCCGACGAACCACGCGGCGCTCCAGCCGAGATTCGAGAAGTCGATGGTCGCCGCGTTGAAGGTGTTGACGTAGGTCAGCGAGATGGAGGACCAGACGTAGAGCATGGCGCCGGCGACGGCGCTGTAGAGCGAGTACACGAAGAGGCTGCGGAGCCAGCCCCAGAAGAGGAAGGAGAGGGGCTGGAAAACGAAAAACGGGATGAGGACGGGCCCCAGGAAGATCAGGATGTTGATGACGACGAGGGCGTAGAGCACCTGGGCGTAGGCGAAGCAGAAGACCAGGACCAGCAGCAGACAGAAGAGCGGCATGAGGACGACGGCAACGGAGAGGGTGTAGAGCGTGGCGCCGCCGCTGCGCATGAGATTCCAGAGGCTGGTGTTGTTCCAGGCGTTGGACAGGTGCGTCGTGACGTTCTGGATGAGGCTCGTGAACGCCTCGAACATCTGGGCCGGCACGCCCTCGACGAAGGTCTGGCTGATGAAGTTGCCCCCCGCCGGGATGATCATGGGGAACGGCATGCCGACGCCGGGGACGTCGGTGTCGTAGAACTCGAGGATCACCCACGGGACCCAGAGGGTGAGCAGGAGCTGGACGATGTCCCAGGCGCGCCAGCCGGAGCCGCTGAAGGCGATGCGGAGGCCGGTCCAGGCGACGACGACCAGGGCCAGCCCGCGCCAGAGGAGTTCCCCCGTGGCGAGCAGGGGCGTGGTCGCCGACGTGAGGACGTCGCTGAGCACCGTGTTGAGGAGCCCCATGTGGTTGGAGAGCTCTTCCACCGGGACCGTGGTGGGGAGGGCCGGGTTGGGCAGCGTCGCCGGCGGTGGTTGTCCCATGGGCTCGTCAGGCGGCGGGCAAGGCGGTCAGCGGCCGGGGTGCGTATGCACCGTATGCCGGCATACCGTGCATACCGTGTGCATTGGCTATCGGGAGGGGCAAGGGGGCGTAGTCACCGGGGGCCGAACGCTTCGGGCAGCAGCAGGCCGGCGCCCATGTCGGCGGCGTTGGCCTGCATCCAGGCGATGGAGGCCTGGTTCTGGGCGCGGGCGGCCAGCTCCGCCGCGTACCAGCGTTCGAGCGCCGCAAGGCGCTCGAGTTCGCCGGCGCGATTCTGTTGCGCCTCGCGGCTGGTATTGAGCAAGGCCGCGTCGACCATCAGCAAATCAATTTCGGCCTGGAGCTGAGCGGCTTCCGTGCCGTCGGGTAGTTCGGATATCCGCTCGCGCAGTTCGACGGATCGCCAGTGGGCTTGATCGGTAAAGCGGAGCGTGTGGTAGTCGACTACCCGGTCGTTTTCGGCTTGCTCGCGCATCCGGTCCATCGCGTCGATCGCCGCCTGTGCCTGGACTGGATCGCTGTGCAGGTTCCCGATCTGGGCGGCGGTCACCGTGTCCGCTCGGTTGGTCGCGTCACGCCAGTGATCCGCGATCCCGGCGCTGCCGGTGAGGCTCCCGAGCGCGTCGAGACGCGTCGCGAGGCTGTTGGCCTCGGCGTTGTTGAGGCTGCCGAGCCACAGGCCGGTGGCGCTCGTGAAGTCGAAAAGGCTGTCGCGGTTTTGCCAGGCGTTGCGGAGCCGTACGAGATCGGCCGCGTATTGCGACACCTCCGTGTGGGCTCCCGGCGTCTGTTCACCGGTGGCGAGCTGCGCAACGCTCATCAGCGTTTCGGTGAATTTGCCTTCGTTGGCAGCTCGGAGAGCTGCGATAGCGGCGGTGACCCCGGCAATGGCAGTGCCTACCGCGGCGACGGCGGACAGGATGGCCGGACTCAGCGGATCCGCAAATCCCTCCACCGGCGTGGTGGTGACGACGACCAAGCCAACGGCGAGGAGAGCGACGAGGGCGCAGCGGATGGCGTTGTGGATCATGGGAGGCTCCTTCGGCGGGATGGGAAGAGGGCGTCGCTGGTGAACCAGATCCGGAGCCGGTGGCCGGCCCGGATCGTGACGGTGGGAAGGCGGTTGAGGAAGCGGTTCATGAGTTGGATGCCGCTTCCGGCCGTGCTCTGGGCCACGCCGGCGCGATAGCCGGCGAGTCCGCCGGCGTAGGGGTTGGCGCCGAGGGCGGCGAAGCCGCTCATGAGGCCGACGGCGCCGGCCGCGAGGAAGGTCGAGAAGTAGTGGCGGTTGACCTGGTCCTTGAGGGCGCCTTCGCCGAGCTGGTTGAGTCCCTGGAACTGCAGCGGCACGTGTGTTCCGTCGGGCAGGATGACCCGGTGGAAGCCGACGGCGAGCCGCTCCTGGTCCTGCCCGCGGACGGGCTGGGCGGTGCCGATGAAGCGGCTGCCGCGGGGGATCAGAATCCGCTGGCGGTCGGTGCTGTAGAAGGGGACGGCGACGGTGGCGAGGACGGGCGACGGGAAGTCGCCGGTGAGCTGGGTGACGAGCACGGCTTCGGCGAACGAGCCTTCGAAGATGCGTTCCCAGCCGGGGGGATCCCGGGGAGTGGAAAAGCGAGGGGGGGTGTCGTAGTCGGGAAGATTGGAGGAATCGGGAAGCGGGACGTCGAGTTCTCCAGGATCGGGCCTGTATCCCGATGGGTCGGCGCCCGGGAGGGCCTCGGCCCGGGCGAGGGCGTTGATCATCGCGTCTGTGGACTGCTGCGCGGCGGCGGCGAACGGCTGCATGTCGAGGCCGGGACGTGCCGGAGCCGGCGGTGATGCCGCGGAGGCGCTCCCAGCGCCCCCCGGCATGCCGTCCGCGCCGCGGTAGGACTGCGCGACGGGCTGGGTCCGGAGCGAGCGGAGCTGGCGTTCGAGCTCTTCGAGCCGGATGGCCTGCCGCAGTTCGTGTTCCTCGGGCGTGAGCTCCTCCCCAGTATCGGGATCGAGCGGAGGGGGCTCGGCAGGCGCCCCGTCGCTCCCGGTTGACGGGCGGCCGCCGGTGATGCCGAGCGCGTCACGGATCCGCGCCCGCGCGGCCGCGCGTTCGGCGAGCGTCTGCTCGTATTCCTGCTGGCGCTGCTGTTGTTCGATCTGGGACCGGAGGCCGCGGGCCATGCCGGGAGCGACGATCGGCTCGTCGGCTGCGCCGGGGGCGGCGCCGGTGACGTCCTCGGGGTCGTCGGAGGAGAGCGAGGCGCTGAGGATGAGGGCGAGCAGGAGGACGGTGATGAGGAGGACGCCGACCTTGGTGACGAGGTTGGCGGGTAGCGCCCCGGCGGGCTTGCTGGCGATCTGCTTCCAGTCGGGCATCAGTCGGGGGCTCCCAGCCGGAGGCCGCGGTCGAGGTCAGCCCGCGGCAGGGCGTCGGAGTAGATGGCGCGGTCGCCGTCAAGGTCGGACCGGCGGCAGCGGAAGAGGAGGCCGCGGGGGATGGTGGCGGCGGCGTGCCAGCCGGTGCCGGGCGGCAGGCCGGTCTCGCGCATGGCGCAGCCGGCGAACACGCTGCGGAGGGTGCGTTCGACGCGGGTGAGGAACAGCCGCTCGCCGGCCGGATCGCCGTGGGCGACGTGGTTGACGTAGAGCGAGCCGCCGGGGCGAAGGCGGGAGCGGGCCAGGCGGTAGAACTCGACGGTGAGAAGGTGGCGGGGAACGGAGCGCCAGTTGGTGAAGGCATCGGCGACGATCGCGTCCCAGCCTCCGGGGTCGTCCCGGAGGAAGGCGCGCGCGTCGCGGGCGTGGAAGGTCCCCGCGGCGCCTTCGGGGACGTCGAGGAAGTCGGAGGCGATGCGCTCCAGGGCCGGGTCGAGGTCGAGGAAGACCGGCTCGAGCGCGCAGGGGGCGCCCTGGCCGATGGTCATGCCGCCGGCGCCGAGCACGAGCACGCGCCGCTCGCCGGCCTCGCACAGGGTCGCCTCGAGGAGTTCGACGTAGGGCCAGCCCTTGCCGTCGGCGTCATGGCGGGAGGCCCATTGCTGGTTGAGTTCGAGGACCCGTCCGCCGTCGCGCTCCGCGACGCGGTAGTCGGCGTAGGCGTTGCGCTCGACGTAGACAGTGGCCTCGGTCCAGAGGTCGACGGCGAGGAAGGTGGTGACGGCCGCGCAGGCGGCCAGCGGGACGCTGCGCCGGAAGGCCAGCACGGCCGCGCCGAGCAGGCCTGCGCAGAGGACGAGTGCGGCGGCGGCGGTACCGAGAAAGCGCAACAGCAGGAACGTCGTGGCGAGCGCCCCCGCGACGTTCCCGACGGTGGAGAGGGCGAAGACGCGGCCGGCGGTCGCGGAGCGTTCGCCGGTGGGCGCGCAGGCGTGGGCCAGCAGAACGCACTCCGCCAGGAGCCAGCCGACGGGAGCGATGCCCACGACCGCGTAGAGGGCCACCTGGACCAGCGGGGGGAGCGGCAGGCCAAAGGCCAGCAGGATGCCGGGCTCGGACAGCCAGAAGGCGGCGAGGGCGGCGGCGAGCGTCAGGCGGAACGCGAGCCGCGGGCGGGGGTCTCCGTCGCGGGCAAGGCGCCCGCCGCGGCGGTAGCCGCCGGCGAGGGCGGCCAGGTAGGCGGCGAGGAGCACGGTGGTGACGTCCACCGAGGTCCCGGCCCAGGGGGCGATGCGCCGCAGCGCCAGGATCTCGGCCCCCAGCGAGGCGTAGCCCTCTGCCAGGAGGATCGCGCCAAGGGCGAGCGGGGAGAGCCGGTGGGGTGCGCCGGCGGGGCTGGCGGCGATGCGTTTCCAGATGGGCATAGGGGGTTGTCAGGCGGACGGGGGCGCGAAAAGCGGGCTCCGGACGCTTCCGGAGGCACGTCTTCGCTCGGAAATGGCCCGGGAAGGCCCGAAAACGGGCGCCTCTCGCCGTTTCCGGGGTGTACGCGGCCCGCAGGCCGTCCGGCCGGCCGTGCGCTCAGGGGGCCTCTCAGGCGCGGTTGCGCATAGTGGCCGCCGGGATCCGGGCGAAAGGCTGGCGCTCTCCGGACGGTCCGGAGGACCGGCCGTCTCCGCGAGGGGGGTTCCCGAGCGGCGGGGGGAGCGGCGAGCGATGTTCACGGCAGGGGGTCCGGGGGCGTGAAGCGCCAGCGGGCGCGTTCCCTGCCGAGCTGCAGCCAGCCTTCGCCGATGATGCGGCGCACGACGTAGAGGCCGGTCTCGGTGAGGTCGTAGGGGACGAGGGAGGGCTCGCCGTCCTTGCGCTCGTAGAGCGCGGGGGACTCCTGGGCGCGGCTCCGGAGGTAGGTGAACTGGCCGTCGTGCCACATGGCCTCGACCAGGAAGGGCCACTCGCGGGCCTTCTTGTCGAGGGTGTAGGGGAACTCGATCCGGAGCGGGTAGGCGGCGCGGTAGGCGTCGATCTCCTCCGCGGCGGCCTGGCGGGCCGCGTCGATCTGCTCCTCGGCCTCGGCCCGGGTGGCCTGGACCTCGGCGCGGGCCTGGGCGGCCATGGCCTGGTAGGACTGGACCCGGGAGCGGGCGACGAACGCGGGCTCGTGGGCGCCGCGGGCCGTCGGCGCGGGGACGTCGGTGGTCCCGTCGTCCGGCCCGGCGGCGGGGAAGCGGACGACGAGGTGCGGCTCCTCGTCGGCGGACTCGGCGACGAGGAAGGTGTAGATCCGGCCGGACTCGCAGACGAGGGCGATGTTGGTCGCGGCGTCGTCCGCGATCGGCTTGAGGAAGGCGACGTTGGCGCTGCCCGAGAGGTGCCAGTACTCGGCGTCGCCCACCACGAAGTCGAGGATGGTCTCGTGCGGCGGGAGAGTGATGACGGTGGTGTGGCGGGTGCGGGTCTGGAGTCTCCAGACGGTGTCCTCCGGGGTGTCGTCGAGCCGGAGGATGTGCCCGTCCTGGGGCGCCGCGAGCGGCGCGAGGCCCTGGCAGAGGAGGAACACGAGCAGGAAGAGGACGAGACGGGGCGGGATCTGAGGGAAGCCGGGGATCATGTGGACAGCTCCGTTTGTCTGGCGAGGGCGGCGAGGCCGCCGGTGAGGCCGTGCGCGGCGACCGCCTCGGCGCGCCGCTCGGCGTCGATGGGAGAGGAGGTGTAGAGCCAGTAGCTCTCGGGGTCGACGTGGAGGCGGAGGACGCCGGCGGACCGGGACCGGCGCAGGTAGAGCTCCTGCTTGGGGACGAGCTGGCGGATGGTGGCCATCTCCGTCTCGTTGAGGCGGAAGATCTCGCCGACCTGGTCGGGGAGGTCGGGGTTGGCCAGGAAGAGCTTCGTCGGGAGGGACTCGAGGAGCCCCGTCGCCGCCGGGCTGGCGGTGACGTCGATCGCCGACTGGGTGGCGAGGACGAGGGCGGCGTTGCGCTTCCGCCAGGTCTTCGCGGCCTCCGCGAGGTAGGCGAGGATGGCGGGGTCCCGGAGGTACCGCCAGGCCTCGTCGACGACCATCAGCTTGACGCGGGCCGCCTCGTCCGGGTTGTCGAGGGCGAGGCGCATGCGCTCGAGGAGGTAGAAGAGCGCGGCCTCGCACAGGTCCTCGTGCTCGGCGGCGCCCGCGAGGTCGATGACCTGCCAGTCCTGGAGCTGCAGCTCGTCGGCGCCGGGGTTGTCGAAGTAGGCGGCCCAGGCCCCGTTGCCGTGCCAGCGGCTCATGGCCGGCCACATGCCCTTCGGCAGGGAGGAGACGAACGCGGACAGGGAGCGCTGGGCCTCGGAGAAGGCGTAGAGGTCCTCGACGCGGCTCCGGATCTCGGACGGGTCCCGTCCGGTGAGTTCGTAGCCGCCGATGCGGAGCAGGCGGGTGATCCAGCCGGTGAGGAACTGGAAGGTCCGCTCGCCGGAGGGCAGGGAGAAGGGCTTGAGGGCGAGCGCGCCGTCGGCGCGCTCGGGAGCGAGCTGTAGGTAGCCGCCGCCCAGGAACTGGGTGAGCCACCGGTAGGAGCCGCCGAGGTCCAGGATGAGGACCCGCGGCTGGTACTGGAGGGCCTGGACGAGCAGGAAGTTGAGCGTGAAGCTCTTGCCCGCGCCGGTGGCGCCGAGGATGAGCGTATGCCCGACGTCGGCCCCCGCGAAGAGGTCGTAGTGATACGAGGTCTTCCAGGGAGTCTCGAAGGTCGCGAGCGCCGGCCGGGAGAGGT
This sequence comes from Acidobacteriota bacterium, assembly GCA_022826195.1. Taxonomy (GTDB): domain Bacteria; phylum Acidobacteriota; class Vicinamibacteria; order Marinacidobacterales; family Marinacidobacteraceae; genus Marinacidobacterium. The sequence goes on along the minus strand of JAJDVI010000050.1, from coordinate 104,058 downwards.
GCTTGCTGACGCGGTGGCCGCGCGGGGGCCCGAAGAGGGGCGCCAGGCAGGAGGCGACGCCCGCGCTCGCGAAGACGGAACGGATCTGGCGCTTCCGCGGCATGGCGGGCATGCGCGCGAACCAGCTGGCGAGCTGCCCGTAGCCCTCGCGGATGAGCTTGGCGTCGCAGCCGGAGAAGATCCGGCGCAGTTCCGCGTCCTGGCGCTCCGTTTCCGCGAGCGGACCGTGCAGTGCGAGCGTTAGCGATACGTCGCCGTAGCCGACGCCGTCGGCCTCGAGTTCGACGAGGGCGCCGCCGAGGCGGTCCGCCTCGGCGTCGGCGGCGGCATCGACCATGGCGGACGCCGTGCCCTCGGTGTCCTGCACGTGCGCCGCCATGGAGTAGCGCTTCGAGAAGTAGTGGCGCTGCGCGCTCCGGATCTTGCGCCGGGCGGCCTCGAGAGCGTAGGGACGCCACTCGAGAGACAGGGTGAACCGCGCCTCCATGCGGGCGAGTTCGTAGAGGAGGTTGGCGCGGGCGGTGGCCGGCGGCGAGAGGAGGGAGTAGAGGATGACGGGCTCGCCGTCGAGCCGGAGGTGCTGGCGCTCGGCTTCGAGCTCGGAGAGCGGCAGCCGCCAGTTGAGGGCGCTCGCGGCGGCGTTGCCGTGCCACTCGAGGCCGGGACGGTTGACGAGTTCGCTCAGGAAGGGAGTCGCCTCGTCCGCCGGCAGGAGGCGGATCGGGGTGACCTCGTTGGCGAGGGCGGCGGACGCCTCGACGAGCTGGCGGAAGCGGGTGGCGGCCTGGCGCACCTCGGCGAGGAGGAAGACGGACTCGTGGGGGTTGCGGCGGGCCCGGAGCCAGTTGCGCGCGTACTCGACCAGCCAGTGGTTGCCCCGGGGGCCGGAGCGGCCCGCCCGCTCGAGGCGGGGGTTGTGGCTCCAGACGACGAACGTCCGGAGGTCGTGGATCCGGGAAAGGAGGAAGTCTCGCCGGTTCCGCTGGGAAAGGGCCGCGACGCCGTCGAGGCCGGTGACCTCGCCCAGGACGCCGGGGCGACGGAGCAGGTAGAAATAGAGCCGGGTGCTGGTGTCGAGGGAGGAGAGCAGGCGCTGCCAGCGGTTCAGCACCTGGTCCAGCTGCTCGGGGGTGCGGCCGTCCAGGACGGCTGGCTCCAGCTCGGCGGCCGCGAGAAACTCCCCGGCGTGGGTGAGGCAGAAGGGATGCTCCTTCAGCCAGCCCCAGTAGGGCAGCTCGTCGGCGAGTGCGCCCGCCGCGGCGAAGTCCTGCTGCTCGGCCCGGAGGTTCATTCGAGGAGGTCGACGTGCCAGAGGCTCGGCTTGCCGGCGTCGTAGCGGACCCGGCTCGTGGCGCTCGCCGCGACGATGGACAGCATGTTCGGGTCCCGCCGCCAGGCGAGCCAGCCGGCGGCGTAGAGGGTGCCGAAGATCAGGCCGCCCGTGACGAGCGAGTTGATGGCGTTCCACATCGCCAGGCCGAGGGTGAGAGACAGCAGGAACCACCGCCTCTCGACCCCCATGATGGTGAGCGGACGGCTCAGGGCGGGGTGGCCGTGCCAGGCGCGCTTGCCGGTCACGATTCAAGCCCGACCGTATGCACGGTCAATACCGTATGGCGTCATACGATCCATACCGTATGGACGGCTCAGAAGAGCCAGCCGAGGAAGTTCACGGCGCCCATCGCCATGCCGAGGCCGAAGATGATCCCGGCCAGGGCCTTCTTGGAGCCGCCCTCGCCGAAGGCGAACATCAGCCCGCCGATGACGATGGCGATCAGCGAGAGGCCGCGGGCGATCGGGCCGGTGAAGGCGGCCTCGAGGACCGAGACGGCGTTCAGCCAGGGGCTGGTGCCTGCCATCGTGGCGAACGCGGCGCTCGGTACGAGCACGGCGGCGGCAGCCAGGATGATGGCGGCACGGATGTGGGACGTGGTGCGCTTCATGGAAGAGCCTCCTGGGTTGGGTTAGTCGGTGAAGTCGCCCTGCTCCTGTTCGGCAAGGCGGCGGGCGAGGTCGGGATCGCCGTCGCCGCGGCGAACCGAGCGCTCCGCGAGGTCGACCTTCCGGCCGATGTCGTAGAGCCCCAGGCTCCGCAGGATCCCGGCGACGGCAATGACGACGGTGAGGAAGGCCGCGCCCGCGTAGAGGGTGATCGGCCACCAGTACTCGGTGACGATGACCCGGCGGTAAGGCGAGAGGTAGTCGAAGTGGGGGGCCCCGAAGAAGACCGCCAGCGCCGTGACCGCAACGGTGACGCCGACGCTCACCTTCCAGGGATGCATCTCAGATCTCCATCAGCTCCCGCGGCGTCGGGTCCTTCCCCCCGCCGCTGCGCTGTGGTCTTGCCGCCTCCCGAAAGGCTTTCGCGATGGTTCTCGCGATGAGGCGGCCGGCCTTGCCGTTCGAGCCGTAGAGGGCGAAGCCCGCCGCGGCCTTCGCCGCGATCACGCCTTCGCGGTAGTGCTCGGTGGTGACCTCGATGTTGACCCTCCCGAACGTCTGTCCCCCGGCGCCCTCGTCGAGGGTGTATTCAAGCTGCGCGTCCGGGAACGACACCGCCCCCTCCGGCGAGTGGGGAAGTCCGAGCTCGGCGGCTGCGCGCCGCCGTTCGGCGTCGGCCGCCTTCCGCCCCGCCCGGGCGCGAGCCCGCTCGCTCCGCCGGACCACGACGCGGCGCAGCTCCGCGTCGAGGCGGACGCGGATCGCCCCGATTCCCTTGGCGGCGAGCTCTTCCCGGGCGGCAAGCACGGCGCGGAAGACGGCGACGTCGTGGGCGAGGTCCTCGCGGCGTCCGATACCGCTCCAGAAGTGCTGGCCGTCGGCGTCGCCGCGGCTCTCCGCGGCGGCCTGTGCCTCCGCAGCTCCCTTCCTGGTTGCCGCGAGGACAGTGAAGGAGCCGCCGTTCGGCCCGTCTGCCTGGTGCTCGGTGACGAGGCCCTCGCGCTTGAGCCGGTTGATGCCGGCGCGCGCGGCGTAGGGGTGGCCGTCGAAGTGGACGGCAGCGATGTCCTGGTAGGCGGCGACTCGATGGGCGCTGATGTCCACGAGCGCGCCTTCGCGCCGGTCCCGGCCGCGCGGAGCGCCGTCCCGTGAGCCGTGTTCCCGGCGGTGTCCGGTGCGCCGCAGCTCGCGGCCGCGGGAGGCACCCGGCCCGGTGGGGTGGCGGGGCTCCGGACGGCGACTCATGGGCGGGGGTCAGCGCGCGGGCGACATCGCCGGCGCCTGGCGCTGGGGCATGGGTTTCGGGGGGGCCTGGGGAGCGCGCTCGGGCGTCTCTCCATCGCGCGCGGCGCGCGCCTCGCGGGCGATGCCCCGCAGCTGTTCGCGGGCGGGCTTGATGAGGTTCCGCGCGATGCGGTGGCCCTCGGAGGCTGCGCGGTGCATCTCGCGCGGGTCCTCCTTGAGGGCCTTGATCCAGAGCTCCTTGTAGCTGGGATCGTGCTGCGGCTGGTAGCCGACGCCGAGCCGGTCGCCCGCCGTCATGGTGGCGATCTCGACGCGCAGCTTCTCCCGGCCGTGCGCCGCGCCGTCCAGACCTTCGCTGTGGGTCTGCTTGAAGGTCTCGCGGTCCATCCGGCTCTCGTGTCCGGAGGCGTGCGCCATGTTCCGCAGCGCGGTGCTGTAGTAGTGCTCCGGACTCCGGAACTGCTTCCGCTCGGGGAGGACGACTTGGTCGTGCTCCCTGTTGTAGTAGTTGTGTTCGCCGGCGGTGTGCTTGATCTCGACGGCGGAGGCGGCGATGACGGCGTCGGCGCTGCGGTGCGCCTGCCATTCCGGCCGCGGCGGGCGACGCTCGAGCTTGAGGCCGCGGACCTGCTCGACGTTGTAGACGATGGAGGTGCGCCAGACGGGCTTCTGCCCGTCGCGGTCCTGGCGGACGAGGATGCGTTCGCCGGGCCCCTTCGGCGGCTGGGCGCCGGCCTCCTTGATCTGCTGCATGGTGATCCAGCGGTTGTCGGTGAAGCCGCGGTCCTGGCCGCGGACGGGCAGGTAGACGGCGTTGCCGCCGGTGTAGGCGCGGTGGGTGATGGCGTTTCGGGGCAGGACCCGCTCGCCGGCCTTCGCGGCGCGCTGCCAGGGCGCGGTGCCTTCCTCCATCTGCCGGATGGCGGTCTCGGCGAACTTCCCGTAGTAGCGGCTGGGCGAGTCGATCGCGGGCTTCGAGGGAGAGGTTTTGGCTTCGGCCATGTTGGTTACTCCTGGTTGGGGGTTTCGGGATCGCGCGGAGGCCGCGCATGGGATGGAAGGCTCATCGTCCCGGCGTCATGGCCGGCTGCTGCCGCGCGGGAGCCGGAGGCGTGCGCACGGGAAGCGGGTGGACGGGGGACCAGCGCTCGGGCACCTCCGCATCGAGCGCGATGCGCGCATCGCGGGCGATGTCCCGGAGCGATTCGCGGGCCGGCTTGATGAGGTGTTTTGCGATGCGGTGGCCCTCGGAGGCCGCGCGGTGCATCTCGCGCGGGTCCTTCTTGAGGGCCTTGATCCAGGCCTTCGTGTAGTCGGGATCCTCGGTCGGGTCCTTGACCGCCAGGGCATCATCGGCGAACGGCTGGTAGCCGACTCCCAGCCGGTCGCAGACCGTGATGGTGGCGATTTCCGCGCGGAGCAGCTCGCGGGAAGGGGGGCCGATTTCGAACTCGGCGACGATCTTCTTGAAGGTCTTGCGGCCCATCCGGCGTTTGTGTCCGGAGGCGTGGGCCATGTTCCGCAGCGCGGTGCTGTAGTAGTGCTCCGGGCTCCGGAACTGCTTCCGCTCGGGCAGGACGACCCGGTCGTCCTCCCGGCTGTAGTAGGCCCGTGCGTCGTAGGCCCCGCCGCGCTGCTCGACGATCTTGACAGGGGAGGCGGCGAGGACGGCGTCGGCGCCGCGGTGCGCGAGCCAGTCCGGACGCGGCGGGCGCCGCTCGAGCTTGAGGCCGCGGACCTGCTCGACGTTGTAGACGGTGGCCGTACGGCAGATGGGCTTCTTCCCGTCGCGGTCCTGGCGGACGAGGATGCGTTCGCCGGGCCCCTTCGGCGGCTGTCCGCCGGCCTCCTTGATCTGCTGCATGGTGATCCAGCGGTTGTCGGTGAAGCCGCGCTCTTGGCCGCAAACGGCCAGGTAGAGGGCGTTGCCGCCGGTGTAGGCCCGGTCGGTGACGGCGTTCCGGGGCAGAACCCGCTCCCCGGTCTTCGAGGAGCTCTGCCAGGGCGCGGTGCCGGCCTCCATCTGCCGGATAGCGGTATCGGCGAACCGCCGGTAGTAATCGCCCCGTCCGCGGTGGCGAGCGGCGACTTTCTTGCCTGGGGCGATGACCTTTTCGGCCGGCCCCCTCCGTTCCATGTCGAGGGTGTGGGCCTCCATCTTCTGTATGGCCTCGTCGGCGAGGTTCCGGAAGTGCTCGCCCCAAGGGCCTGGGATGTCGTTGACGTTTATTCCCGTGGTGCTGGCCCGCGACTGCGGAGCAGGCGGGAGATCCAGCCGGGAGCGTTCGGGGGGGTTACCCGATCGCATCCTCCTCAGCAAACGGCCCCACGGAGAGGTGGGGGCTTCAGCCATGTTGGTTACTCCTGGTTGGGGGTTTCGGGATCGCGCGGAGGCTGGGCATGAGATGGGAGGCTCATCGTCCGGGCGTCATGGCCGGCTGCTGCCGCGCGGGAGCCGGAGGAGTGAGCGCGGGAACGCGCATCTCGGCGGCGTCCGGTGAGGACGGCTTGTCCCGGCCGATCTCCTGGATTCGCTCGCGGGCCGGCTTCACGAGGAAGTCGGAGATGCGGGTGGCCTCGGCGGCCGCGCGGTAGATCTCGCGCGGGTCGTCTTTGAGGGCCTTGATCCAGCTCTCGACGTACGCCGCGCTGTTGCCGCAGTGGCCGTCCTGTGGGTGGTGGCCAATGCCGATGCGCTCGCCGGTCATCATGGCGGCGATTTCCGCCCGGAGCTCTTCGCGGGCGTAGGGCGCGCTGCCGAAGCCGCCGGTGGGGTATTTGACGGCGTTGTGGAAGGTCTCGCGGTCCATCCGGGTCTTGTGTCCGGACGCGTGTGAAAGCTCGTGGAGAGCGGTCGCGTAGTAGTGCTCGGCGGACGGGAACTGGCGGCGCTCGGGGAGGACGATCTGGTCGGCGTTCGAGCTGTAGTAGGCGCGATTGCCGGGTGCGTGCTTGATCGGGACGTTTGAGGTTTCGATCACGGCTTCGGCCGCCTGGTGGCGTTGCCACTCGGGCGCGGGCGCGTCGCGCGGGGGCAGGTCGAGTCCTTCGGCTTGCTCGGCGTTGAAGACGGTGTAGACGCGGACGAGGAGCCGCGGTTTGTCGGGGCGTTCGTAGACGGTGCGGCCGTCGGAGTCGACCACTTGACGGCCCTGGTCGTCCTTCTTGGCAAGCAGCTTCTGGTTCTGGAAGTAGAGGATCTGTGTGCCGCGTTCGCCCTTGCGGACGTGGCCGCCGGCTTCCTTGATCTGGCGGTAGGTGGCCCAGCGATGGTCGGCGAAGCCGCGTTGCGCGCCCTCGAGTGCGAGGCCGAGGGAGTTGCCGCCGGTGTATCGGTTGCCCGTGAAGGGGTTGCGGGGAAGGAGGTGCTCGCCGGGTTTCCAGGGGCGCTGCCAGGGGGCGGTGCCGGCCTCGATCTGCTTGATGATCGCGGCGGCGAACTGCTGGTGGTACTCGGTGATGCGGTCCCGGCCGCGAGTGTTGGCTTTGGCTTCGGCCATGTTGGTTACTCATGCGGCGCGGGGTTCCGCGCGGTTAGGGCTGGTCCTCCAGAGCCAGGTCGTCAAACTCAGCCGAAGGCTCGTCGGTGTCGAGGGGGTCGCCGTTCTCGTCGGCGCCCGGGATGCCGAAGGCGGCGACGACCTCTCGCGGGGCCTCGATGGGCAGCCCGCGGTCGAAGACCTGAGCGAACTCCTCCTCGGTGTCGACGCTGAAGGCGGGGTTGCCCTCGATCTCGATTTCTCGGATTGCCATGTGTGCTGCTCCTGTCGCGTTCAGCGGGATGGCAGCGCCCGCGCGCGCGGACGCTGGATGTCGAGGAATGCCTTGCGGGTGGTCCGCTCGGCGTAGTAGCGGGGGTCGTGCTTCTCGCCGGCGCGGCGCTTCTCGAGCGCGGCGATGACCTTCTCCTGGGGGACGCCCTTGCGGAGCTGGTCCTTCGCGTAGGCCCAGTCCCTGGCGGACTGGCTGGTGTCGCGGCCGTCGATCTGACGTCCCGTGCCGGGGGAGCGCTGCAGGGAATGCTCCGCCTTCGGGAGGTGCGCGAACGCATCCGGGCGCGTCGGGCGGCCGGCGTGGTCGGTCCACTGCACGGGCGCGTCGTCGCGCTCCGGTTTCTTGTTGCGGAAGCCCGGCAGACGCATGACGCGGGCGACGTCGGCGACCGAGGAGTCGCCCCCGTAGCGGGCCGCCAGGCGGCGCATGGTGTCCTCGGCTTCCGGAGCGGTCCAGACGTCCGGATCCGCGTGCCAGATGACCTGGTAGTTGTGGCGTGAGCTCCGGACCACAGCCGCGGGGCGGGGCAGGGACCCGGCATGCACGTCGGCGAGCACGCGATGCAGGGACTCGGGGCCGTTGCGGTCCAGGTCGAGCTGGAGCCGGCGCACCTTCGCCACGTCCTGCTTCTCGCGCCGCCGCCGCTCCGGGTTGATGGGATTCATCGACACGAAGATGTCGTAGCCCTGGGCGTTCAGAGCCCGAAGCCACGCCTGGAACTTCGGCGCGGTCACGGCTCGCGCCTGTCGGATTCGCTGTTCCGGGCGGCGGTCCTGGACCCGGTCGATCGCGACTAGCGCGAGGTGTTCAGATGGAGCGGGATAGAGCGCCCGAACATACGCCGTGGCCTGGTCCGGGTCTTGCTATGTGTGTGTGTGTGTGTGTGTGTGTGGAGGCCATGGGTTCGGAGCCGGTTATCTATCACACTCCGGACCGTCGGCGCGAATTCGCCGGTCTGCTCCGGTGATGTTCCTGGCGTGCCAGGACCGGGCCAGCCAAGGTTTTCGCGTTCGTAGTTGACCCGCCGCGCGAGCGGCGGGAGAGGGAGGGGCCGCGGAGCGGAGCCCGACCGGAGGCGCGCGACGAAGTCGCGCTAAGTCGGCTGCGTCGCGCCGTGTGTGGGTGGCGTGGAAATTCGTCGCACGTCCACTTCCCCAATTCCCTCCCCCCATATTGGAGGAATTGGGAAGGAATTGGGGAAGAATTGGGCTAAATCCGTGAGGCCAAGAGTGCCATGCGTTTTCGAGCCGCCGGTCCACGTGGAAACACACCAGGTCCACGTGGAAACACACCGGGTAAACCTGGAAACACAGCGGGTCGCCCTGGAAACACACGCCCCCTTTCGGGGGTGGGTTGAGGGCTCGGCTACTCGATGAGTCGGCGGTGCCGGCGCCTAGGATCCATGGCCACGAGCCGGAAGCCGCGGCGGCCACTCGAGTCGTCCGCGAGTTCGAATTCCAGGTCGCCCGCGTCCTGGAGGTCGGCAAGGGCTTGCTCGGTCCGCGTGCGCCGCATGTGCCGCCCTTGTTTGGGCATATGTTCCGGAGGAGGGCCACACGCAACCCGGGTTAGGTCGGCGAGGGAGTAGATCTGAAGGCGGCTAGCGGCCGGGTTGGGGAGCCGCTTCCCCGTGGCGATCGCTTTCGGGTGATGCCACTCCAAGACTGGCTTTCCCTTGCTGAATACGGGGTTGCCGGCGGCGTCGAGAATGACCCCTCCGCGGCCGCGCTGCACTTCGGGAATCGTCAGCTCGATTCCCCGTCCATCGATGGCGAAACGGTCGCGCAGGAAGCAGGCGGCGAAATAGAGCCGCCAGTGCGGCGCCGCCCGCCGCGCCCAGTGGCGGGCTCGCAGCCGGTCGTACCGGAAGCCTCGCCCGTCGGGATCCGGCGGCAGTCGGACGAAGATCTCCACCGAGCCGTCGAGCCCGTAAGGCATGGCGCCGATCATCAGGGGACGCAGCGCGGCAAGCGATCCGTCCGGAAGGGTGATGGGCCCGGCCTCGAGGTGCGTCATGCGGTTGAGCGCCCCGCGCAGCATCCGGATCGCCCGGCCCCCTCGGGGGATCTCCTCCCACAATTCCGCCGCCATCTCGGCCGCGGAGAAGTACTGCGGAGTCAGGACGCCGCTCTTGCGTGCGGCCGGGCTCAGGTTGCCGAGCACGTGAACGACGAGCCGGGCCTCGTGGGTCACGCCGCGTCCGCTGCGCATGGACTGTCCACCGAGGAAGTCGAACGCCGCAAGTGCGGGAGGCAGTGGTGGCGCCTCCGGATGCGTCGGCGCGTCGTTGAACGGCAAGTAGCCCGGCCGGAATTCGTCCGGGGCGGGCTCCTGGGGGCCGGGAAAGGCCAGCAACCTCGATTCTGGAGGCTGCTCCTTGCTGAAGTTCCAGCGTTCCAGGCGGGCGGGGAAGCGCGCCTGCCAGCCCGAATCCCAGGCGCGAACCTGCTCGACCACCTCCGCGAGGGCCGAGAGGCCCGCCGGATTGACGGGGGCGTTCAGCGCCTTCATCAGTGCGGCGGGAGGATTGTCGCTGGCGGGGACCTCGGATATGACCAAGCGGGTGCCGTCCCCCCTGTGGACGCGCCAGCCGTCGCGCCGGATCAGGGCGACGAGTGCGCGCGCCTCTTCGGCCGGCGTGCCGTCGGGGAATTCGAGTTGCGCCCAGCGGGAGAGCCGCGCCTCGTCCTGGATCACTGCCGCGATGACAAGGTCGGTGCGGGACTCCGCCCAGCGCTGTGCGCGTCCGTTCCGAGCCCGGGCGTCCTTGCGCGCGCGGGCGTTGGCCGGTGCGGAGCCAGCTTCCGATAAGGATGATTATGTTAAGAAATGGGTAGACAGACACTGCCCGCCGGGGCAATCGGCGCCGGTCACCCCTCTTCCCGAAACGCCATGACGTCCCGGTGGAACACAAACAGCGCATCCACATCCTCGGAAGGCGATTCGAAGTTGTAGGTCCGGCCGCCGCGCACCTTGAGACGCAGGTTGTTCTCGAGATAGTCGATCTCGAACCGTTCCGTGTCTCCGAACGACAGCCGGAAGGCGTCCTTGTGATCCGTCTGGTAGTCGAACCCCTCCGGGGTCGCGACGAGCGTCCCCTCGCACGACCCGAAGCGGTGTTTGTGCACGACCGCGACCCGCACGTCCAACGTGGCCACCAGGTCGCCGAACTCCACCCGGACCGGAACGCGCCGCCGCCCCACCTCGACCTTCCGGGACACCACGTCGCGCCCCTCCACCGACACCGTCAGGTTGTATTCGCCGGGTTGCAGATCCGCAATCGTCACCGGCGTATTCCCCTTGAAGTTCCGGTTCAGGAAGACGTTCGCACCCGCCACGTCGCTCTCCACGGTGATGGATCCCAGCATCTCGACCAGATCGGCCGCCAGCGATCGCGTCCGGCCTCCGCGGATGGTGATGCTGACCTCCAGCGGATGGAAACCCTCCTTCTCGACCCGAATCGGGTACTCCCCGGCCTCCAGATCCTCCCAGGCGCCCGGTACGGTCCCGAGCGTCCGGCCGCCGAGCGACACGCTGGCCCCTTCCGTTCCCTCCACCTGTAGAGCGCCCGTGGTCGGCGGCGGTGGTGGCGGCGGCGGCGTGGGCCTCGCCGGTTCCGCCTTCGGAGGGGGAGGAGCCTCCTCGACGGGCGCCGCTTCTTCTACGGGCGCGGGGGCTTCCTCGCCACCACCGCAACCCGCCAGCACCCCGACGCCCAGCAGGAGCAGGGACGCGGCACCCCCGAGGCGCATCGACTTAACAGCCTGTGGTGGAACTGGCGTGAGCACGGAGACGCCCGCTGGGCCTCGCTGACAAGGCGCGCGAGGGAGGAATACCGAGTGTATTGCGACCGAAGCGCAACGATGAGCGAGCCGCAGGCGAGCGGCCAGTTCTCCCGGTGGGGGCCAGCGGGGATTCAGCGGGTGTCGAATGCCGCGCGAGTTTCACCACAGGCTGTTAACGTGGCGTGTCACTCGGGGCGGCTCGCACCTCGCGATACCCCCGGTCGTAGTAGAGGAGGGGAGCCGCCTCCGCCCGTTCTACCCTGCCCTCGGTCACCCTCCCGATGAACAGCGTGTGGTCGCCCTCCGCGTAGCTGCCGACGGTGGCGCATTCGAGCCAGCCGATGCAGCCGGCAAGCTGCGGCGGCTTCCCCGACCCGCCCGCGCTCACGGCCTCGGAAAACGGAGCCGCGAACTGGGCCTCCGAATCCAACCCCGGCTTCGCGAAGTGCCCGGAGACCCCGGCCTGATCGGAGGCGAGCAGGTGTACCCGAAAAGCGCCGGCGGCAATCGCGGCGTGGGCCCGCGCCGAGTTCATGATCGAGACCAGCACCAGCGGCGGGTCGAGGCTTACCGGGATGAAGGAACTGACGGTGATGCCTCTCGGGCCCTCCGGGGCGCTGGCGGTCACGACGGTCACCAGTTGCGGCGCGCGGCGCATCAGGCCGCGGATCGCCGAACCCGGGTCGGTCATCCGGTCGCGCCCTGATCGCGTGCTTCCTCGAAATCCGCCGTATAGGTGATGTCCACGCTGCCCTTCAGGGTGTTGGCGAGCGGGCAACCACGTTCATGGAAGCGGAGAGCGCGTTCGGCTTCCTCGCGTTTCCCGGCCGGCAACGCCACCCGGTAGCGAATCCGGATGGCGCGCAGCGCCATGACCCCGTCCTCATCCACGATGTCGCCCTCGATTTCGGCCGAAAGCCGATCCGGCTGGCTCGGAATGCCGCGTACTTCGAGCGCCCGCCCGAACGTCCCCACCATTCAACCGCCGGTAGCGGCCACCACGTAGTCGAGGGTCGCCGGCAGCTCCTCCGCGGGGGTCACTCCGTAGAACGCGGCAATCCCGCTGTGGACGCCGAAGCGGACCGGCTGCTCGAAGTCCTCGAGGAAGGCCTGCCGGACCGGGCCGGCCTGCTTGATGACCCGGGCGTGGCAGGTGTGGACCACCCGGCTCATCGCGATTCCCCGAAGATCTCGGAGTGCAGCTCCTTCACCGGGGCCCCGGTCCGGGCGGTCGGCAGCGACAGCTCCAGGGTGGTGCTGGTGGGCGCGCTGCAGGCGTTGTCCGTACAGAGCTGGTAACGGACCAGCACTTCCGCATCGGCGGAACGGCCGCGTTCGAGAACGGAGGTGACCGGGATCCGGATGGCGATCTTCCCCTCATAGAGGTCGTATTCCCCCAATCCCGAGAGATCTCGCCGGATCGGAGGCGGATAGGCGGGCTCGCCGCTCTTGAAGGCCCCTCCCTCGACGAGTTCCACCACGGTGGCGGTCGGAAAAGCCTCTTCGGGACCGTAGAGGTGGTACCCCTCGTCGAGCTCCGCCACCACGGCCACTTCGAGGTGGTCGCCGGGCCGGACCGGGGACTGCGAGGCCACCAGTTCAAACCGCGCCGCGTTCTCCCAGTCGGGAATCATCGGCGCCTGACCGGCGGCAAGACCCCCGGATACGGTCAACAGAAGGATGGACAGCGTAAGGCGGCGTTTCATGGGCCGAAACTCCTTTGGGTATTGCCGGAAATCAGGACCCCGCGAGACGGGACACTTCGGCGAGGATCTCGGCCGGCGCCGTGCGGTCGCGGTAGTTCACCCAGACATTGACGAACCGGACGACGCCGTCGGTATCCACGATGATGGTCGCGGGATGGGGAATGCCCTCCCGGTCCGTCCCGTCGTGATCCGGGTTCGGGATGCCGTACTCGCGGATGACCGGGCCTCCATCCACCAGGATCGGGAAGGACCAGTCATTCTTCGAAAGCCACATCAGGGTGTCCCCTGTCCCGTACTTGGAAATCCCGAGCACGGTCGTGTTCGCCGCCTCGAACTCATCCAGGGATCCTTGCAACTCGCCGAGTTGCGCAATGCAGAATGGTCACCAACCTCCGCTGCGGAAGAACTCCAGGACGACCGGGCCGCGCTTCAACAGTTCGGAAAGACGGTACGAGGCGCCGTGGGCGTCCTTGAGTTCAAAGTCGGGCGCCGGGTCACCGACGTTCACGGTCGGCGTGTCGGTGTCCTGGGCGGCTGCGGTGGTGGCGGTGACGCCGGCAGCCAAACCGGCTGCCAGTACCGCGGAAGCGGGGAATCGGGACATGGCGGCCATTCTAGTGTGGTGCCCCGGCAGCGGCGTGAACCACGGGAGCGGCGGGTCGTCCCGACGGCGCCGCCGGAGCGGTCGGGGTTGCCGGGGCCGCGGCGCGGGTGGCCGAGCCCATCGGTCCGGTCCACCCGGGAGAACGGACCGCCGCGGGATCTAACTCGTTGATTCGCTTTCGCTTGCGTCGGATGTCGGCGCGCCGACATCGGCGCTTTGCTCTTCGAGCTGCCGCAGCAGGGTCCTGAGCGCTTCCAGCACCTCCGTCTCTTCGACCTCACTGCGGCGAAAAGTCAACTGGAGGCGGAACGGGCCGCCCCGCGGGGCGTAGCGGAAGACGAAGGGTCGTGCTCGCTCGCCCCTGCCCTTCGGGCGCTTGGGGGCGGGCTCCTCGAGCCCGCGGGCCAGCCGCTGGACGCAGGCGAGCATCGCCTCCGCGTTCGGCTCGCGGGCAACCCGCAGCAACTGGCGGCGCGAGACGATCCCGGAGGCATCGCAGAGTTCCCGGATCTCGTCCGGAATGTTCAGCAGGGCCAGGGTCTCGGTGATGGAGGTGCGCCCCTTGCCGACCCGGCGGGCCAGCGAGTCGTGCGTGTGTCCATGCTCCCGGATGAGCCCCTCGTACGCGGCGGCCTCCTCGAACGCGGAGAGATCGTCCCGCAGCAGGTTTTCCACCAGGGCCAACTCGAGCGCATCCCCAGGCGCGGCCTCGCGTTCCACACAGGGCACTTCGCGCAGTCCGGCCAGTACCGCCGCGCGGTAGCGGCGCTCGCCAGCAATGATCTGGAAGTCCTTGGGACCCAGCCGGCGGACCAGGATCGGTTGCAGGATGCCCTGGTCGCGGATCGAGGTAGCGAGCGGTTCCAGGGCCCCGATGCGCTGGCGTGGCTGATCGGGATTCGGATGGATCTGAGCCGTCGGGATCATCCGGTGCCGGACCTGCGGCTCGTCGGGAGCGAGGCCCGCGACATAGTGGCTCTCACGCGGTTTCAGAGCGACTTTTTCAGGAAGACCGGTTCGCTTGGACACGGGCAAGCACCTCCCGAGACAGGCGTCCATAGTCCTCGGCTCCCCGGGAGTTGGGAGCGAACGCGAAGATGGACTCCTTGTAGGCGGGACTCTCTTCGAGTCGGACGTTCCGGCTGATCAGCGTGCGAAAGACCGCTTCTCCAAAATGCCCGCGGATCTTGCGGATCGCATCCCGCGCGATCCTGGTGCGCTGATCTGCCATGGTGATCACCACTCCGAGGAGCGAAAGATCGGGATTGGGACGGCGGCGCACCTGCTCCAGCGTGTCGAGCAGGTCGTCGGCGCCTTCGAGCGCGTAGTACGTCGGCGGTAGCGGCAGCAACAGGTAGTCGCTCGCCACCATCGCGTTCACGGTGATGAGGCCCAGGGTGGGGGGAGTGTCGATCACGATGTAGTCGAGCTCCTCCCGGACGTACTGGAGGCGATCCCGAAGGCGGTAGTGGGCGTCGATGTCGCCCATGAGCTGGCGCTCGAGCTTCGCGAGCGAGATGCGCGCCTCGGCGACCGAAAGGCCTTCCACCGAGGTGGGACTGATGATCTGCGCGAAGCGGACCTCACCGGTGAGCGCCTCCAGCATCGAGGGACGGGACGGATCCGGTTCGATGACGCTGACCGACGCGTTCGCCTGAGGATCGACGTCCACCAGCAGCGTCCGGTGTCCGGCGCCCGCGAATGCCGCCGCCAGGTTGACCGCGGTGGTGGTCTTGGCTACCCCGCCCTTCTGATTCGCGACGGTGATCGTGGCGCGCATGTCAGCGGCCGGCAGACAGGGTGCTCATCAGTGCGTGTCACCGAGGTCGTCCTCGTCGAGAGCTTCCAGCCAGTCGCCGAGCGCCTCGCTGTCCTCCGGTGGTTCGACGTCCTCCGCCATCAGTTCCTCCGCCCGCCGGGCTCCACGTTCGATGACGCGGGAATGGACGAAGATGGGCGCCCTGGTCCGGAGCGCGAGGGCGATGGCATCGCTCGGACGGGCGTCCACCGCCAGCCGCTGGCGCTTGCGCTGGAGATGGACGTGCGCATAGAACGTGTTGTCCTGTACGTCGTGGATGACCACCTTGGTGACCCGCGCATCCAGCTCCCGGAGCAGTTCCCGGATCAGGTCGTGCGTGAAGGGCCGCGGTGGCTCGTAGTTCTCGATCTGCAGGCCGATCGCGCGGACCTCCATGGGTCCGACCCAGATGGGGACCTCGCGGTCCCCGGACTCCTCCTTGAGCATCACGACCGCGGCGCTGGTCCGCGGCACCATCAGGATCGCCTTGATGCTTACCTCGATCTCCACGGTCAATCCCTCGTTTCGCGGCTCATCCGGAACGCATGGCCTCGGAATGCCCGCCGCCCATGGCCTGCTGGACGACCGGCAGGGGGATTTCAGCGCCCGGATCGGCGGCGGGCGCCGCCGGTGAACCGGGGAGCCGGCGCGGCGCCAGCGAACCGAGCGGCTCCCCCAGCAGGCTGTTCGGGCCGAACCCCGTGATCCTCACCTCGCCGAAGCTGCCGGTGGCCTCGGCGGGTCCGTCGAAGTTGACGATGCGGTTGTCGGGTCCCCGGCCCGCCAGTTGACCGCCCTTGCGGCTGGGACCCTCGATGAGCACTTCCACCTCGCGGCCGACCAGATCGCGGTGCAGGTCAAGCTGGATTGCCCGCTGCCGGGCCTGGAGCTCGACGAGCCGGTCCGTCTTCTCCGGATCCGGAACGTCGTCCGGCAACCGCTTCGACGCGAGCGTGTGCGGGCGCTCGGAGTACTTGAACGAATAGACCGAGGAGAACCGCACCTCGTCGAGGAGAGTCAGGGTCTCTTCGAACTCGCGCCGCGTTTCGCCGCAGAAGCCGACGATCAGGTCGGTGGAGAGCGCGAGTTCGGGCGCCCGGCGCCGCGCCCGTCCCACCAGCTCCAGGAATTCCTCGCGGCTGTAGCCGCGACGCATGCGTTCCAGCACGGCCGTCGAACCGGACTGCGCGGGGAGATGCATGTGCGGCATCAGCGGTCCCCCGCCCGCAAAACGATCCATGAGCGCGTCGCTGAAGTCCTTGGGGTGGGGGCTCGTGAAGCGGATCCGGCGGATGCCCGGCACCGCTCCCACGGCGTCGGTCAGTTCGGCGAAGTCCCTGCCGTCTTCCGGGTCCCGATAGGAATTCACGTTCTGGCCGAGAAGCTGGATCTCCTGGAAGCCCGACGCCGTGAGCGACTCCGCCTCCCGCACGATGGACGACACGCTCCGGCACCGCTCGCGTCCGCGGGTGAAGGGCACGACGCAGAACGAGCAGAAGTTGTCGCATCCCTCCATGATCGTGATGTACGCCTTGACCCCGGGAATCCGGTCGATCTGCTCCGGGGGGATATCGAGATTGTCCGGATGGCGCCCGATCTCCACGACCCGGGTCTCTCCATCGAGGAGGCGGCGCACGATGTCGGGGAGGCACACCAGGCTCTGGGTGCCCAGGACGAAGTCCACCGCCGGCGCCCGGCCGAAGATGGCCTCCCCTTCCTGCTGCGCAACGCACCCCGCCACCCCGATCAGCCGCGGACGCTCGCCGCCCCGGCCGACGAGCTGTTCCACCCGGGCGAAGACCTTCTCCTGCGCTTTCTCGCGCACGGAACAGGTGTTCAGGACCACCACTTCCGCGGGCTCCGCCTTCGCCGGCCGGCAACCGAGCGACCCGAGCGCCGCCGCCATCTTCTCCGAGTCGTGGACGTTCATCTGGCAACCCCAGGTCTCGATCCGAAACCGGAGGGGACGCCCGGAGACCGGGGTGACGGCGGGATACCCGTTCGCCGGACCGGTCTGCGGCGGCAGCGGGTCCGAGGCGCAGACCGTCATTCAGCGCCCCGCCGGCTCCGGCGCGAGCCCGCCGGTTTCGCCGCCGGGGACGTCGGCGGCCGCATCGGCGAGCAGTTGGGACGCGTGGTTTCGGGCGCTGTCAGTGACCTCGGGGCCGGCGAGCATACGAGCGATTTCCTCGATCCGGGCGTCCTCGACAAGAGTCGAGACCCGAACCGCATCGCCGGATTCTAGTTTCTCGACCACGAGGTGGGCCCGCCCGAGCGCGGCGACCTGGGGCAGATGCGTGACGGAAACGACCTGACGCGCGGCGGCGAGTCGCCGCAGCCGCCGCCCGACGGCGTCGGCGATGCGGCCGGAGGTCCCGGTGTCCGCCTCGTCGAAGACCAGGGTCGCCGCGCCCCCCTTCCCCGCCCCGGCCGCCTTCAGCGCCAGGAAGAACCGCGATGACTCTCCTCCCGAGGCGACCTCGCCGATCGGCGCCGGCGCCATCCCGGCGCTGGCGCTGAACAGGAACTCCACGCGGTCGAGGCCGTGTTCCGTGAAGTGTCCGGTCCCTGCCGCCCCTCCGGGCCCGGGCTCTTCGGGGAGCGGCTCCATCCCGATGGAGAAACGGGCGCGGGGAATGCCAAGGCCGACGAGTTCTCGCTGCACCCCCCCGGCAAGCGCCGCCGCGGCGGCCTTGCGGGCGGCGTGGAGCGATGCCGCCCGCTCCCGGTAGCGGGCGGCCGCCGCCGTGGCCGCCGCGACCGCGCGACGGCGTTCCTCAGCCTGGTCCGTGAGTTCGGCGAGCGCGTCGCGAAGCTCGGCAGCCCGCTCGAGGAGCGCGTCCGCGCCCCCCGCGCCTCCGGCATGACGGCGCTCGAGACCGCGCAGCACGACGAGACGATCCTCGATTTCCGCGAGCCGCTCCGGCGCCGCCCGGACGCTGTCGCGCCGGTCCCGCACCGCGGCCGCGAGGTCCTCCACCTCGACGAGCAGGTCCGGACGCCCATCGAGCAGGCCGGCGGTCCGCAGGTCGATGGCGCCCGCCTCCCCGAGGGCGCGGAGCGCGACCGCCAACTGCGCGCCGGCCGCGGACTCCGACCCGTAGAGCGCCTGATACGCACTCGCCAGGCGGCCGGCGAGTTGTTCCGCGTGGCCGAGCGTCCGGCGCTCTTCGAGCAGCTCCCCGACCTCGCCCGGCTGCGGGGCCGCCCGCTCGATCTCTTCGAGGGCCCGTTCCATTTCGGCGCGCTGGACCGCCGCGGCGGCGAGCCGGTCCTGAAGCGCGTCGCGTTCCGCTTCGCAGGCGCGGAGCGCGCGGAAAGCCGCCGCGACATCCCGCCGCAAGGGCGCATGACCGCCCGCCTCGTCCACCGTCTCGCGGGCGGCCCCGGGTTGAAGGAGAGCCAGGTACTCCCCCTGGCCGTACACCTCGGCCAGGATCATCCCCAGCGCGCGCAGCACCGCCACCGGCACCGCCGCCCCGTTCACGGTGATCCGATTCGAGATCGAGCGGCGTCCCGGCGCGAGGCGCAGCTCCCGCCGGATCACGAGATCGCCGTCCCCGGCGGGGAATCCCGCCTCCTCGGCGAGCGCCCCGAATCGCCCCCCGCCCGCCGTCTCCAGGTCTGGCGCCGTGAAGCCCGCCTCGACGACGGCGCGATCCGTCACGGGTCCGACGAGCGGCGCACGGCCGCGTCCACCCAGAATCAGCCCGAGCGCCTCCAGCAGAATGCTCTTGCCCACCCCGGTCTCTCCGGTGACCACGTTCAGCCCCGTTTCGAACTCGAGCGAGACGTCCCGGAGAAGGGCGACGTTTCGCGCCCGGAGCCAGTGAAGCATCGCGGCCGGCAGTTGGAACGGGGGCCGAATCCGGCGCTAGCGCAGGACCCCGGGGACCGCGGTCCCCGAGCCCGCCCCGGAACGGTCCCCGCGTCGGATCGGCGCCGAAAATGGTAACAACCCCAAGGGGTAGTGGTTGAGCATGGGTTAGGCTACTATATGTGGGGTATCCCGGTCCCCCGCCGCTCCTACGTGTTCGCCCGGTTCACGGCTTCGTGCAACGCTGTTCTCCGGGTTGGAGTCTCGCTGCTGTTTCCCCGCGCCGCCCTGGCGGGACAGGTCCCGCCCGACCCCCAGGCCGCCGAGACGGTCGACGAGGCGGTGACCGCCGTCGAACTCGATTCCTCCATGGGGTTCCTCGACGAGGGCGGTTTCCTGGCGCTCGTGGTGGAGGCCGGGCCGGTCGCCTGGTTCGTGCTCGCCACGCTGCTCTTCTTCAGCCTCGTCTCCTGGGCCATCATCCTGCACAAGGCGCGGCGGCTCGGCCGGCTGGAGCGGAGCTCGGCCGCCTTCCTGAACCACTTCCGGTCCGCCAAGCGGTTCGCGGACGTCGTCGCCTGGGCCCGGAAACACCCCGACAGCCCGCTGGCGCGGCTCTTCCAGGCCGGCTACCAGGAGGTGCGCTATCAGTCCCGGCAGGACCCGGAAGACGAAGAACCGGCACGCCTGCGGGTCTCCAACATGGAAGCCGTGGCGCGATCGCTGCTCCGCGCCTCGTCCACCGAGACGGCGGCCATGGAGCACCGGATGATGTTCCTGGCGACGACCGGCGGCGCCACGCCGTTCATCGGACTCTTCGGGACCGTCTGGGGGATCATGAACTCCTTTCGGGACATCGCGCTCACCCAGTCGGCGAACATCAGCGTGGTCGCCCCCGGCGTATCGGAAGCCCTGATCGCGACCGCCGCAGGACTCGGGGCGGCGATTCCGGCCGTCATCGCCTACAACGCGTTCCTGGCCCGGATCCGCCGGATCACCACCACGATGGACGATTTCTCCATGGAGTACGTGGCCATGCTGGAACGGCACCTGGCCCGCTGACGACATGGGGATGGGGACCTCCGGCGGCGCCGCCGGAGGTTCGGGCGCGGGTTCCGGTTCGGCCCTGGCCCAGCTCGGCGCCCGCCGGAGAGCGGGGGCGGGAAGCGCGCTCTCCGAGATCAACGTCACCCCTTTCGTGGACGTGGTACTGGTATTGCTGATCATCTTCATGGTGACCGCTCCACTCCTCGTCCGCTCCCTCGAGGTGAACCTGCCCACTGCCCGGATGCAGTCCGCGGAGGCCACCGAGCGCCTCATCGTCACCGTGGACGCCGAGGGCCGGACCTTTGTCGGCGAGCGGGCCGTTAACCCGCTGCTGCTCGAGGAACGGCTCCGCGAAATCGTCGATCTGGAAGGGACCCGCGAAGGCTATCTGCAGGGCGACGTCTCGCTAGAATACGGCCAGGTCATCGAGGTAATAGACACGATGAAGCGTGCGGGTTTCGACCGTGTGGGTCTCGTGTACGCCTACCCCGGCGAACAGCGGCAAAGGTAGCGCTTCGTGCCGGATCCATCCCGGACGCCGCCAACCCGGCAAGGGCCGGCGGCATCCTCGCGGCCGGACCGGGGCGACGAACCGTTCCGGCGCAACCTGATCTGGTCCGCGACAGCCCACGTCGCGCTGCTGGGGGGCGCCGCCGTGGGTCTGGAGCTGGATTCGGGCGCCGTCCTGGCGCCTCCTTCCGCGGCCTTCATCGAACTCGGGATGTCCGGTCCGAGTCCGACGCCCAGCCTGGGACGCGCCGCGGCCCCGCCCCCTGCCCCGGAGCCGGTCCCGGAACCGGAACCCGAACCGCCCGCTCCCGAGCCTCCGGCGCCCGAACCCGAACCCGTGCCGGAACCTCCGGCGTCCCGTCCGGAGGTGGCGCGGCCGACGGTAGAAAACCGCGACCGCATGCCGGTCCCCGACGCCCGGGCCCGCCGCCGGGCGGCGCGCCCCCAGCGCCCCGAATCCGGCCTCCGGGGCCGCGACGCCGCGTGGGCCGATTCGGCGCGGCTCGAGACCCGCCGTCCCGTGGATACCAGTTCCCGGCCCACCCGGAGACCCGCCAGCACCGGCTCGACCAACCGGCAGCCGTCCGCCAACACCGGGATCGGTCTCGGAGGAACGCCGGGAGGCACGCGTTTCGACCAGGACTTCGAGTACGCCTTCTACCAGCGCCAGATGATCGCCCGAATCCAGGCCAACTGGCAGCAGATCCCGGTTCGCGGCCGGGCCACCGTCGTCATCCGCTTCACGATCTTCCGCGACGGGGCCATCAGCGACGCGGAGGTGGAGACCTCGAGCGGCCAGTCGCTCCTCGACCGGGCGGCGCTCCGGGCGGTCGTGCTGGCCGAACCCCTTCCCCGGCTGCCGGACAGCTATCCGAGGGACCGCGTCGGCGTGCATCTGCTCTTCACCTACGAGCAGGAGGCGGCCGGAAGCCCGGACGGAGCGGCCCCCGAGGTTCCATGAAGCCTCCTCGCCCGCCGCGTCTCGTCCTGGCGGCCCTGGGCGCCGCGCTGGCCACTGGCGTCGCCGCGGGCTTCGTCCCCGTGCCCGGGATTGCCCGTCCGGTTACCGGGCCGGGAGTCCCGGCCGAAGCCGCGGGCGGCACTCCCGAAGTGGGAGTCACGAGTCTCGCCCCTCCCTCCGCCACGGCCGGCGCCCAGGACGCCGGCGACTGGTACCTGGACATCACCCGTCCGGGAGCTCCGGTGAGGATGGCCATCCCGGACTTCCGGTTGGCGCCGCCCGAAGCCTCCGAGAGCGAAGGCCGGGCCGGCGAAACGGACGCCGCCCCGGCGGACCCGCTTTCCGACGCGGGACTCGTGGTGGCCGAGGAAGCGGCCGCATCGGCGTCGGTGGCCAGCGCCGTCCTGTGGGGCGACATCGAGTACGCCGGCGTCTACCGGATGCTTCCGAAACGCTTCTACCGGATCGCCGAAGCCGGATCGCCGGAGGGCGTTCTCGACTACTACCAGTGGGAGTCGATCGGCGCCGACATCCTGGTCAGCGGGACCCTCCGGATCGATGGCGAGATGCTGGTGGCGGAGGTGCGGATGCACGCCGTCCGGGCCCAGGAAAACGTCTTCGGCCGCCGCTACACGGCGGCCCGCGGCGCCGCGAGGACGCTCGCCCACCGGATCGCGGACGACATCCTGCAGCACGCGGGGAACTACCAGGGCGTCGCCCGCACCCGGATCGCCTTCTCCACCAATCGCTCGGGACCGCGCAGCAAGGAGATCTACCTGATGGACTACGACGGTCACGGACAACGCCCGGTGACCGCCAACGGCTCCCTGAACATCACCCCGAGCTGGTCGCCGGATGGGCGGGCGCTCAGCTATATCTCCTACCGCGAGGGCGCTCCCGCGCTCTATCTCGCGTTCCTCTACCAGGGCCGCGGCGAGAAGCTCGTGGGCGACTTCCAGTCCTTCACCCCCGCCTGGTCGCCGGATGGAAGGTGGATCGCCTTCACTTCGAACCGCGACGGCCAGTCGGAGATCTACCTGGCCGCGGTGGACGGCGCCGAACTGCGGCGGCTCACCGACAACCGCGCCATCGACGTGGCCCCCGCCTGGTCCCCGAACGGACGCACGATCGCCTTCACCTCGGATCGGACCGGAGCTCCGCAGATTTACACCATGGACCGGGACGGCCTGAATCTGCGGCGCGTTTCCTTCGAGGGCTCGTGGAACGATTCCCCCGCCTGGTCCCCGTCACGCCAGCACAGCGAGATCGCCTACGCCTCCCGGATCGAACGCCGTCCCTTCGACATCGTCGTCCACGATTTCGAGACCCGGCAGACCCGCCAGCTCACCACCGGCCGCGGCAGCAACGAGAGTCCCTCCTGGGCGCCCAACGGCCTGCACATCGCCTTCGCCTCCAACCGGGCCGGCGACGACCAGGTGTTCACGATGCATCGGGACGGCTCCAATCTGAAGCAGCTCACCCGCGAAGGGAGCAACACCACCCCGCGCTGGGGCAATCCCCCCGCAAACCCGCGCTGAAACCGCCCCCCATGAGACCAGATTCCAGACTCCTTTCGACCCGCCGGGCGCTCTCCGCGATCCCCCTGCTCGCGTTGCTGTCGGGCCTTGCGTGTTCTTCCGTCGACCGCACCCCGGCAACCGGGAGCGACCCGGCGCCCGGCCCCATGACTCCCCCCGAAGCATCGGAGGCCGGGGGCGCACCCGGATCCGATCCGTCGCCCTCGAGTTCCAGCGGGTTGACCGAGGACGAAATCCTGGCCATCCCGCCGGAGGTCGGGAGCGAGACGGACCTGCTCGACATCGGGGCCAAGAGCCTCGAGGAGTTGAACACCGAAGGGCACCTCAAGGACGTGCAGTTCGATTACGACAGCGCCGATCTCAGTCCGCCGATGCGGGCCACCATCGAGGAGAACGCCGCGTGGCTCTCGCGGTATCCCTCGGTGAGGATCCTCGTCGAAGGCCACTGCGACGAACGCGGCACCGTGGAGTACAACCTGGCGCTCGGGGAAGAGCGCGCCCGGGCCGTCCGCGATTACCTGCGGGACCTCGGCGTCGATTCCGGGCGGATGCGGATCATCAGCTACGGCAAGGAGTTCCCTCTCGATCCGGGCCACAACGAGACCGCCTGGCGGCGGAACCGCCGCGCCCACCTGGAGATCGTCGCCAAGTGAAGTCCTTCCGAACCGCGTCCCCCGCTGCGGCATTCGTCGCCGCGGTCCTCCTCGGGCCCCTGTCCGCCGCGCCGCTCCTCGGTGAGACGCCGGCCGGCGCCCAACGGGACCAGAACCGCATCGTGTCCGAGATCCGGCAGATCCAGGTGCAGCTCGCGACGCTGGTCGAAGCGCAGACCGCCCTCTCCCAGGCCGTCGAAGCCCTCCTCGCCGACCGGGAAGAAGCGATCACCGCCGATCGCCAGAGCCGCGCCGAAACGATGAACACGCTCGAACGCATGGAACGGAGCGTCGCCACGCTGAGCGAGGCCTTCCGGGACACGAACGAACGCCTGTCGGCCCTCATGGTGGAAGTGGAGTCGGTGCGGGAGGCGCAGCGCCGCGCCGCGCTGCTGGGCGGCGGCTCCGGGGAGGCCGGCGACCCGGCCGTCCCGGACGGTGAGCAGACCGAGGCCCAGGAAGCCGCGGCCGGGGACGATTCAGCAGCGGAAGCGAGCCCCGGCGAAGAAGACGCAACGGTCCTGGACGAACCGAGCGTTTCCGAGATCTACCTGCAGGCCGACGCGGACTACCTCCAGGGGCGCTATGACCTCGCTCTGAGCGGCTTCGAACGGGTCGCCGAGTCGGGAGGTGAACTCGCGGACAACGCCCGCTACTTCATGGGAGAATGCCGCCTGGCCCAGGACCGGCTGGACGACGCTCTCGAACAGTTCGACATCGTGATCCGGGAGTTCCCGGACAGCAGCAAGATTGGCGAGGCCTGGTACAAGAAGGGCCTCATCTTCGGGCGGATGGGCCATGAGTCCGACGCGCGCGAGATCTTTGAAGACATCTTGGATGTTTTTGCCGGCACCACGGCGGCGCGTCTGGCGCAAAGGGAGCTGGACGCCATGCCTCCGAGGGACCCCGGCGTGTGAGAGCCGGTCGCGGCAAGCGGCCGGAAGGAGTGGATGAGATGCGAGATGTGAACAAGATCGTGCTGCGCGGAGTGCTTTCCGAAGCCTTGCGGACGCACACCTTCGACGACGGACGGAAACTGGTCAACCTGAACGTCAGGACGGCGACACTGGAGCCGGACGACCGGGGCGGCGAGCGGGAGCGCCAGGCCTGGCACCGGGTCGCGGTCGGCGGGAACCGGAACGTGGAAACGGCCGAGCGGCTCGCGCCGGGCGACCCGGTGTACGTCGAGGGCCAGCTCCGCACCCGCAAGTACCGGAACAAGGAGGGTGACGACGTGTATGCCACCGAGGTCCGGGCCGACATCGTGCGCGCGCCCGAGACCGCGGAGCCGAACATGAACCGCTCCATCGTGCTGGGGAACCTCGGCCAGACTCCGGAACTGCGGAGCTTCCCGAATTTCGAGGTCATGAATCTCACGGTGGCGACCAGCGAAAGCTGGACCCGGCGCGACGGGGAGAACAGCGAGGAGACGGAATGGCACCGGGTCACACTCTTCGGGGATGCCGCCCGGCGGCTTGAGGGGCAACTCGAAAAGGGCCAGCGGGTACTCGTGACCGGGTTCGTCCAGACGCGCAAGTACACGGACCGGGAGGGCCGGGAACGCCGCGCCACCGAGACTCAGGCGCACTCGGTCCTGGGGAGCGGCAGCTCGGGACGCGGCGGCTACGGGTCCGCGGGCCAGGCTCCCAGCCAGAGAGCGGCAGCGGACTCGGGATCCCGCGCGGAGCGGAAAGCGTCGGACGCCTGGGAACCCAGCGGCGTGAATACGAGCGACGACGTCGACGACGTTCCCTTCTAGGGGAACGCTGGAGCGCCGGCCTCCGGCCGGCATCGCCCCAGTTCTCCCGGTGGGGGTCCGTCAGGGAGGCGACACGCACGCCGCCGCCCGCCAATCCCTCGTTGACTCTCTGCTCTGGCATACCAGACAAATGTCTGTTATGCTGCGCGCATGCCCAAAACCCCTCCGGGACAGACCCGGAATCGAGTTTTCCGCTTCGTGCGCGACTGTCTCCTGCGGGGAGACTCCCCTTCCCTTCGCGAAGTGCAGCGGCGCTTCGGTTTCCGGGCCGTCGAGACCGTCCGGGCCCATCTCACCGCTCTTGTCGAAGAGGGACGCCTGGTCAAGGAGCCGGGCCGGGCCCGCGGCTACCGCCTGCCCAAACGGTTCTCTTCCCCGGCGCCGGACTGGTCCACGGGCCGCCTTCAGCCAGTCCCCCTCCTGGGGGAAGTCGCCGCCGGCGGTTTCGAGGAGGCCATCGAAAACCCGGAGGGGAACCTCCCGGTAGAAATCCCCGATTCCCGGGATCTCTCGGACTACTTCGCCCTCCGGGTTCGAGGGGAAAGCATGTCCGGCGCCGGCATCCTGCCCGGAGACACCGTCATCGTCGAACGGCGGGGAACGCCCGTTTCCGGTCAGATCGTGGTGGCGCTCCTGGAAGAAGAGGCCACCGTGAAGCGGCTCCACCTGGGAAAGGACGGGATGGAGCTGCGACCGGAGAACCCCGACTTCGACACGCTCCGTCCACCTCCCGGATCCTGCCGGATCCTCGGGAGAGTCGTGGAGTTGCGACGCCAGCTCCGCTGAATCCCCCCCATGAGATCTGCCCGTTGAACCCGATGTCCGCCGAGAGAAAACCGTGATGCAGCAAACCCTTGCCCCCGTTCGATCCCCTGTTCCGTCCACCATCCCTTCCGGTGGCCGCTCCGATGCCCTTTCCGGGCACCCCGGACTCCGCCGATTCCCTTCCGCCCGGGTCCAGGAACCCCCTCCTGACCGGGAGCTCGCGAAGTGGGGTCTTGCCCGGCTTGCCGGCAGCCTCGTGGAAATTTCCGGGACGGCTGATTCCGGCGTCCTGTCTTCGGCGCTGGCGCTGGTTGCCGAGGCCCAGCATCACCAGCTCCGGCACGAAAAACTCCGCTACCGTCGGCATTCCGCCCCCAATCCCGGGCCGGGTCCGGGGGCGCACTCCGGCTCCGCCCCAAATCCTGCCCTGATCGCCTGGATAGCGACGACCCGCAGTCTCTTCTTTCCCCCGGATGCGGTGGAATCGGGGATTGCGCTGGAGCGGCTGGTCCTGCTGCGGCTGGAAACAACGGGAGCGCAGATTCGCGCCGCCACCCGGATTGTCCACTCGGGAGCTTTCGGGCTCGTGGTCGTGGACCTTGCCGATTCGCTCCCGCCGGAGCGATCCGGTCCTCAATCGGTTCGGGAACCGGGGCCGGACTCCGCCGCGGCATCCGGGAGGACTCCGATGTCCCGCTGGAGCACTCCTCCAGGGCTCCCTCATCTGTCGCGGCTCGCCGGACTCGCGCACAAATACCGAACCGCTGTCGTCCTGCTGACCGACAAGCCGCCGGCCGCCCCATCGCTCGACCCCCGGGTCAGCAAGCGCTTCGACGCGAGCCGCCGGGGAAACGGCATCGTCATCACCGTTCTCAAGGACAAGGGGAACGGAATTCCCTCCTCTTCGGGACCTCCGCCGCTCCGGGGCCGGGACCGCCTGCTCCCCGGAGCCCGGTTCGAAAGGAAATGCCGTGAGCCGGCTGGCATGTGTTGACGTTCCGGCGCTACCGCTCCAGATCCTGCTGCGGCGACATCCCGAATGGCGGCAGGAACCGGTGGCGGTGGTCACCGAGGACAAGGTGCGGGCACGGATTTCCTGGGCGAACCGCCGGGCGATCACCCTCGGGGTGCGCCCGGGAATGCGGCAGGCCGCCGCGGTCGCCTGCTGTCCCGCGCTCCGGATCGACCATGTCCGAGCTTCGGAAACGGATCGGGAAGTCCACCGGCTGGCGGAGCGGCTCCACCGCTGGAGTCCCCAGGTCGAATCGGCTTCATCCCTCGCTCCCCAACTGTCCGGGTGCGGCGCTGCCGGAACCTTCTGGCTTCGGGCATCCGGCCTGACCGGATTGTTCGGTCCGCTTTCGGATTGGATCGACGCACTCTCGAAAGATCTTCAGGGCGACGGGTTCCGTGTTTCGATCGCGGTGGGCTTCACCCGGTTCAACTCCTTTGCGGCGGCGCGGGCCACTTTCGGACTCCAGATCTTCGAAAGTCCCGCCGAAGAAAGAACCGCTGCTCTCCGGGCCCCACTCGTCCGTTTCGGACTGCCGGAGAAGACCCTCGCCGGCCTGGAAAAGCTCGGCATCTCGTCGCTTCGGGACCTGCTGCGCCTGGCCGGGGAAGGACGGTCCGGAAGAGGACTGGCGAACCGCTTCGGGAAGGAGGTCCTCGAACTCCACCGCCTTGGCTCCGGAGCGGGTTCCGCGCCGGTTTCCGAAACCTTCCGCCAGGAGACGCCGGTGGAACACCGGGTCGCCTTCGAACCGCCCGAGACCGACATCGAGCGGCTCATCTTCCACGCGAAGCGCCTGCTCGATCAGATCCTCGCCGACCTCGGGAAACAGGGCCTCGCGGTCGCCGAACTCGCCTACGAAGTGGCATGCGAGGACGCTCCGCCGGTTTCCGGTTCGATCCGCCCCGCCCTTCCCACCGAAGACGGCGTGGAGCTCCTCTCCCTGCTCCGCCTGCGGTTCGGGACCATCTCGCCGGAGAACCGGACCGCCGCCGGGCGGCGAGTGCTTCCGAGACCCTCCCGAAGCCCGGAAGAGGAACCGGGGAAAAGGATCCTCGGCCTCGTTCTCCGGGCTCTCGGCGGCAGCTACGTCGCGGAACAGCCCGGCCTGTACCAGCGCCCCGGGGAAGCGCTTTCCACCGGTCCGAAAAGGGCTTCGGAAGCGCTGGCCCGGATCCAGGCCGAATTCGGCGAAGACTCCCTGGTCCGGCTGGAAACCCGGGATGCGCACCTCCCGCGGGGGCGCTACCGGTGCCGGCCGATTTCCCCGGAAGAGGCCACCCTCCGGAACCTCCCGGGCCAGGGGCCTCCGCAGGATTTTTTCGAGACCCGGACCCCCCGCCTGATTCGCCGCATCTACGACCAGCCGCTCATCCTTCCCCATCGGGGTTCGGGGGAACCCGACGGCTGGCTGCTCCGGGGACCGGGCCACGGTCCCGTTCAGAGCTTCACCGGTCCCTTTCGCATCTCCGGAGGCTGGTGGCGCCTGCTTTCCGGGCGGCCGGTCTCGCGTGACTACTTTTTTGTCCGCCTGAAACGCGGCGACGTCTGCTGGGTCTTCTTCGATCGGGAACGGCGCTCGTGGTTCCTCGAAGGCCGCGTGGAGTGAGCTGTGCGGAGTGATTGACGTCCAGCAGCCCCCGGACACCCCGAACCTTGTACTTCCCTCTTTTCTGCAAGAGCAACGCTTCCTTCCTCGAAGGGGCCAGCCACCCCGAGGAACTGGTCGAAGAGGCCCACGCCCTTGGTCTTCCCGGGATCGCGCTCACCGACCGGGACGGCCTCTACGGAGCCGTCAAGGCCCATGTCGCGGCGCGGGAGCGGGGCATCCGGCTGGTGCTCGGCGCCGAAACGTCGGTGGCCGCGGCGCCTGCCGGAGAAGGCCGGCGGGGCGGACCGGGAACCATCCTCCTGCTGGTCCGGAACCGCACCGGCTACCGGAACCTGTGCCGGCTCCTGACCCGGGGGCTGCTCAGAGACCCCGGCCCCGCCGCCGGCCGGGACTCGAAGCGGAACGGCTCCGGGACGGGCGGACGCTCATCCCGCAAGGGAACGGCCGGAGTTTCCTGGGAAGAGATCGCCACACACGCCGAAGGGCTTCACGCGCTCTGGGGAGGCGGCGTCTCCGCCCTCAGGCAGGACGTCCCTCCCGACCGGCCGGCGCGCCTCCTCCGGGAAGCCTTCGGGGAAAACCTCCACGTCCTCGTCACCCGGCACCACCGGGACGACGACGTGCCCGAAGAGGCCCTTCTGCGGGAACGGGCGAACCGGTACCGGATCCCGGTCGCCGCCGCCACCGAGGTCCTCTACCACCGTCCGGGGCGCCGGGAACTGCAGGACGTGCTCACCGCCATCCGTACCGGGGTGCCGCTTCGGGAAGCCGGACGGCGTCTTCGCGGGAACGCCGAGCACTACCTGCGCTCCCCTGCCCTCTTCCGGGAACTTTTCGCCGACGACCCGGTCTCGGTCGACCGGACCCTGGAAATCTCCGGGGCCTGCCGCTTCTCGCTTGACGAACTCCGCTATCGCTATCCCGCCGAGGAGCTTCCCGGAGGGATGGACTCCGATGCCCGGCTTCGGGAACTGACCTTCGCAGGCGCCGCCGAGCGTTATCCCGACGGCATTCCGCCCGCCGTCGGACGGCAACTGGAAAAGGAGCTCGAGCTGATCCACGAACTCGACTACGGCGGCTATTTCCTCACCATGGTCGAGATCGTCCGCTTCTGCCGCGAGCGGGAAATCCTCTGTCAGGGGCGGGGTTCCGCGGCGAACTCGGCGGTCTGCTTCTGCCTCGGCATCACCGCGGTGGATCCGGTCCGGATGGGGCTCCTGTTCGAGCGGTTCCTGTCCCGCGAGCGCGCCGAACCGCCCGACATCGACCTCGACATCATGCATTCCCGCCGGGAGGAGGTCATCCAGTTCGTGTACCGGAGGTACGGCGAGGGGCGCGCCGCCATGGTGGCGAATACCGTCTGCTACCGGACGCGGTCCGCGATCCGGGACGTGGGCAAGGCGCTCGGGTTTTCGGAGCGCTCCGTGGACCGGCTGGCCCGAGCGTTCTCCCACTACGAGCCGCTCTCGAGCGACCGCCTCGCCGCTGCCGGCTGGACATCGGAGGGGGCGGCGGCCCGGCACTTTCTCCGGCTGGCGAACGAGATCCAGGGATTTCCCCGGCACCTCTCGATCCATCCCGGCGGGTTTCTCCTCGGGGAGGAACCGGTCTCCCACATCGTGCCGGTGGAAAACGCCGCGATGGAAGGAAGAACGGTCATTCAGTGGAACAAGGACGACATCGAGGAGCTGGGCCTTTTCAAGGTGGACCTGCTGGGGCTCGGCGCCCTTACCCAACTGGACCTCGCCTTCCGGCTGCTCAGGGAGTCGCGAAACGTTGATCTGTCCATGTCCACCATCCCCGCCGACGACCCCGAAACCTTCGCGATGATCCGGAAGGCGGCAACCGTCGGGGTTTTCCAGATCGAGAGCCGGGCGCAGATGGCCATGCTGCCGCGGCTCCAGCCCGAGAACTACTACGACCTGGTGATCGAAGTGAGCATCGTTCGGCCCGGCCCCATCGCCGGCGGCATGGTGCATCCCTACCTCCGCCGCCGCCGGGGCGAGGAAGCGGTGGAATACCCGCACCCCTCGCTCCGCCCGGTCCTGGAAAAGACCCTGGGAGTGCCGCTGTTCCAGGAACAGGTCATGCGGCTCGCGGTGGTCGCTGCCGACTACACCGCCGGCGAAGCCGACCAGCTCCGCCGCGACATGGCCGCCTGGCGGCGCACGGGGCGGATGGAACGGCACCGGAGCCGCCTGCTTTCCCGCATGTGCGCCAAGGGAATCGCCCCCGAGTTCGCCAGACGGGTGTTCGAGCAGATCCAGGGATTCGGGGAGTACGGCTTCCCCGAAAGCCACGCCGCCAGCTTCGCGCTCATCAGCTATGCCGGCGCGTTCCTGCTCCGCCACTACCCGGCGGAGTTCGCCTGCGCGCTGCTGAATGCGCAGCCGATGGGCTTTTACTCCCCGGCAACGATCATCGAGGACGCCAAGCGGCGGGGCGTGCGCTTTCTGCCGGTGGATGTGACGGCGAGCGCCTGGGACTGTTCCCTGGTCCCGGAATCCGCTTCTTCGCAGGGCGCGGGGAAACCCGATGTCCGCCTCGGGCTCCGCTACGTGAAGGGACTCGGCGCCGCCGACGGAGAGAAGGTCGTGGCGGCTCGCCGGGAATCACCCTTTGCCTCCATCGCCGCCCTGGCGCGCCGTACGGGTCTCGACAGAAAAGCGATGGCGGCGCTTGCCGAGGCGGACGCGCTCCGGAATCTGGGCCCGAAAACCCGCCGCGCGGCCGTCTGGCAGTCGCTCGTCGCGACCCCGAAGGATCCGCCGCTCCTCGAAGAAGCCATTCCCGGCTTCGCCCCGCTCGACAGCTTCGAGACGATCGCCTGGGATCACCGGACGACCGGGAGCAGCACCCGGGGGCACCCGCTGCTGCCCCTCCGGGGCCGGCTGGCTGCCGCGGGACTCCCGACCGCCCGCGAGGTATCGAAGCTCCGAAACGGAACGCGCGCGCGATACGCGGGGATGGTGATCTGCCGGCAACGGCCCGGGACTGCCTCCGGAGTGGTGTTCATGACCCTCGAGGACGAAACCGGGTTCGTGAACCTCGTTCTCTGGCCGGACGTCTTCGAAGCGCACCGGCAACTGGCCCAGACGCTGTCGTTCCTCGGGGCCGCCGGGAAGGTCCAGGCGGAACAGGGCACCGTCCACCTCGTGGTGGACGGGCTCTTCCGGCCGGAGGTCTCCGAGATGGTGGCTCCACCCGAAATTCCCAGCCGCGACTTCCACTGAGCGCCGGAACGGCTTGGAACGCCGGGGGCGCCACCTCGGGGTGTGCCGCTCCTCACCCCGAATCCGTGCTGGAACTCCGCTCCCGCACGGCCCGCAGGACCCGGGCGCGGACCCGCCGCGACGTTGTCAGCCGGACGCTCTGCTGGGCGATCTCCTCGGCCCGGCGGGTGTCCTGAACCGCGATCAGGCGCTTCATCTCGGGTATGGCGTTCGGACTCATCGAGAACGTGCGCACCCCGAAACCCAGCAGCAGCGGAAGCATGAGCGGTTCCGCCGCGACCTCGCCGCAGACCGCCAGCGGCAGGCCGGTGCGGCGGCAGACGCGGGCGACGAACCGGAGGGTGCGCAGCAGCGCGGGATGGAGCGGATCGCTGAAGTGCGCGACGCGCTCGTTCGCCCGGTCCACTCCGAAGAGGTACTGCATCAGATCGTTCGTTCCGATGCTGAGGAACTCCGCCTCCTGCCCCAGCAGGTCGGCCGTCGCCGCCGCCGAGGGCACTTCCAGCATGGCGCCGACCGGCACCTCCCGAAACGGCACGTCCCGGTAGCGAAGCGCGCGGACCGCCGCCCGGACGTGGGTCCGCGCCGCCCGGAACTCCTCGAGCCCCCCCACCATGGGAAACATCAACTGGACCCGGCCGTGCACCGCGGCGCGGAGCACCGCCCGGATCTGGGTCTCGAAGATCCCGGACGCCATGACCAGCAGCCGGGCGCCGCGCAGTCCGAGCGCGGGGTTCAGCTCCGGCGCGCGGCCGATGTCCGTCGCGGTGAGATCGAACGCCCGGATCACCAGCGGGTGCGGTTCGAGGGCCTGGGCCAGGTCGCGGTAGATCCGGAACTGTTCCTCCTCGGAGGGGATCTCCTGGACGGCAATCCGTTCGGTCCGGAAGAGGCCGACCCCCTCGGCCCCATGGCGGCGGACGAGATCGATCTCGCCCGGTTCGTCCATGTTGGCCATCAGGACCACCCGCTCGCCGTTCGCGGTCGAGGCCTGCGACGCCGTGGCGGCGAGCAGGCGGCGGCGGCGTTCCCGTTCCCGCTCGCGCTTCCGGCGGTACTCGGCCACGGTCTTCGGCGCCGGGTTCACCACCACGATTCCCTCGGAACCGTCCACGACCACCGGCAGGTCGGTGTGGATGTGGTCGAGCAGCGCGGGAATCCCGGTCACGCAGGGCACGTCGTGCGTCCGGGCCAGGATGGCGGTGTGGTAGGTCGGCCCGCCCGCCTCCATGATCACTCCCTGGATCTTGGTCCAGTCGAGCTCGGCGGTGTCCGACGGACGCAGATCGTCCGCGGCCACCACGTGCCGGCGTTCCCAGCGCTCGAGGGACGGACGGGCGGCGCCGCCCAGGTTCTGGAGCAGCCGCCCGCCGACGTCCGCGATGTCGCCCTTCCGCTGCCGCAGGTACTCGTCGGCGAGCCCGTCGAACACGGCCTCGAGTTCCCTGAGAACCGTCCGCACCGCCCACTCGGCATTCACGCGCTCGGACCGGATCACTTCCTGCACCCGATCGACCAGGAGCGGATCGGCGAGCATGAGCCGCTGCGCCTCGAACAGATACGCCCGATCCTGGCCCAGCGCGCGCCGGGTGGACTCCCGGATCTCGCGGAGCTGTTCCGCCGCCCGGTCGCGCGCCTCGGTGAAGCGGCGGATCTCGCGCCCGATCTCCCGCTTCCTGATCTCCACCCGGAACACGGGAACGGCGCGCCGCTCGAAGACGATCGTGGGCGCCACGCAGATGCCCGGCGCCGCCGGTTCGCCGCGCAGGACGGTTTCGCCGGGACGGGACCGTCCGGAATCGCTCCGGGGAGTGGGCGCCATCATCGCGGCTCACCCGGATGGACGCCGTCGGGCGCCGGCTCCGGCGGGTCTCCGATGCCGTCCTGGACCAGCCGGGTGAGGGCTTCGAGCGCCGGCTCTGCCTCCCGCCCCGAGGTGTGGATCCGAAGCCGGCTGCCCTTGGCCGCGGCGAGGAACAGGAGTCCCAGAATGCTCTTGCCGTCGATCGTGGTCTCGCCGCGGGTCACCGTCACCACGGCTTCGTAACGCGCCGCGGTCTTCACGAAGCGCGCCGCCGCCCGGGCGTGCATTCCCAACTGGTTCGTGACCAGGACGACCCGTTCCGGCACGCTCCCTCCCGACGCGCTATCCGGAGTTAGCAGCCTGTGGTGGAACTGGCGTGAGCATCGGCCCCCCACCGGGAGAACTGGTGCCCGCTGCGCCTCGCTGACGAGGCGCGCAAGGGAGGAATACCAAGCGAATTTCGACCGAAGCGCAACGATGAGCGAGCCAAAGGCGAGCGGTTCAGCGGGGATGCAGCGGGTGTTGCTTCCGGAGCGGGGCGAGAGTCGAGCCCCGCGTAGACCCCTTGAGCACGGACCATGGGGGACGGCGAGAGCCGGCCCGCATGGTTCGTAGCTCGGGAATGCCGCGCGAGTTCCATCACAGGCTGCTTAGTCCCGGTCCGGCTCGGTCTGATCTGCGGGAGCGGCCTCGGCCACGCCCCCGGACTCGTCGCTCGCCGGAGCGGCGCCGAGCCCGCCCCCGAGCAGTTCGGACGCGAGATAGATGTTCTCCTTGCCCTGAAAGAGCGCCGCCCGCGCCGCTTCCGCCGGACCGACCTGCTCTTCCTCGCGGATCGAGACCAGGCGGATGAGCATGGGGAGGTTCACGCCCGTCACGACTTCAACCCGGCCCTCGCTCAGCAGACTGAGCGCCAGATTGGACGGCGTGCCCCCGAACATGTCGGTCAGGATGACGGCTCCCTCGTCTCCCGAGACACGCTCCACCGCGGTCAGGATCGCTCGCTGGGCATCGTCCGGGGCGTCGTGCCAGCCAATGGAAACGCTGGTGGCGTTGGGGATGTCCTCCCCGGTGATCATCTCCGCTGCCGCCACGAGCTCTCTCGCCAGTTGCCCGTGGGTGACCACCACGATTCCGATCATCGCCGGGCAGTATCCGGGAGCCGCCGCCGCCGGTCAACCTCTCGCGGATCCCCGCTCGGGCGCGCGGTTCCGGTAGCGGGCGCGGCGTTCGTTGGACGACGGGATTCTCAGGGACTTGCGGTACTTGGCCACCGTGCGCCGCGCGATCATGATCCCCTCGCGGTCGAGAAGCTGCACGATCTGGTCGTCAGCCAGGGGATGCTCGGGGTCCTCGCGTTCCACGATCCGCTGGACCCGGGCCCGGACCGCCTCCGACGACACCTGGCGCCCGTCCCGCAGCGACAGGGCGCTGTGGAAGAAGCGCCGGAAGGGGATGACTCCGCGCGGAGTCTCCAGGAACTTGTTGCTCACGACGCGCGAAACCGTGGATTCCGCGCGCCCGATGTCCTGCGCGACGTCGTTCAGGACGAGCGGGCGGATGTACGCGATGCCCCGATTCAGGAACTCGGCCTGCTTGCGCACGATGTCCTCGGCGACCAGCCGAACCGTCTCCTGACGCTGCTGCACCGAACGCTGGAATCCCTTGGCGCGGACCCAGGCCTCGCGCGCAAAAGCCTGCTCCCGGGACGTGTGCCGGTCCGGACTCTTCATCACCGCCCGGTACGCCGGACTGGTGCGGAGCTTCGGAATCCCGTCGCTCATTTCGACACGCCACTCTCCGTTGAACAGGTACGCCCGGGCGTCCGGCACCACGACCTGCTCCGGACCCGGCGCAAACTGACTGCCGGGACGAAAATCCAGTTCTCCGATCCGGCGGACCCACCGCATCACCACGGCGACCTCGGCGCCCATCACGCGGGCGAGTTCCCGAAAACGTTCCCGGATGACGAGATCCAGGTGCTCGCGCACGATCCTGCCAAGCGGCCCGGCGGACTGGCCCGCCGCCTCGAGCTGCGCGAGCAGGCATTCCGCCAGATCGAGGGCGGCGACGCCCGTCGGATCGAAACGAAGGATCCGTCTTCGCATCGCCTCGACCTGATCCTCCGGCGCGCCCACCCGGGCGGCGATCTCGGCGACCGAGGCGTCGAGGTAGCCGCGCTCGTCGAGGTTGCCGATGATCTCCAGGCCGATCGTCCGCTCGAGTTCCGTGGCGACGGACGGGCCGAGCTGCTCGATCAGATGCTGGGAGAGCGTACGTCCGGCGGCCAGCGTCCGCTCGAGAGCGGGCGGTTCCTCGCCGAGCGCCAACCCTCCGGTGTTGTCCTGGTTCTCCTGGAAGAAGTCCTCGGCCTCGATCTCCGCCATCGGGTCCGGATCGTCGTCCGGCGCGCCGTCCTCCGCCTCGGCCTCCCCTTCCGTTGCCTCGTCCTCGGATTCGGAGTCCTCTTCCTCCTCCTCGGCCACCTCTTCGAGCGCCGGGTTCTGGAGCAGTTCCTGCTGCACCCGGACCCGGAGTTCCGTGAGCGGCAGCACGAGCATCTCGATCGTCTGCCTCACTTGCGGCGTGAGCGTGAGTCGCTGCTGCTGGCGCGCCCCGACCCGTAGTTCGGTTCGGGTTCCGGACCTGGCGCTCACTGCCACTCGAAGTCCTCGCCGAGGTAGGCCCGCCGCACGTCCGGGCTGCGCACCAGTTCCGCGGGCGTGCCCTCGAACAGGATGCGTCCCTCCTCGATGATGTAGGCCCGGTCGGTGACCCGGAGGGTCTCCCGAACGCTGTGATCGGTGACGAGCACGCCGAGTCCCCGGTCGCGCAGGCCGCCGACGATCCGCTGCAGCTCGGAAACGGCGATCGGGTCGATGGCGGCGAAGGGTTCATCCAGCAGCAGGAACCGCGGGTCCGGGGCAAGCGCGCGGGCGATCTCCGCCCGCCGGCGCTCTCCCCCGGAAAGAGAGTGCCCCAGGTTGCGCCGGCGCTCGGTCAGACCGAACTCCTCGAGCAGCGCCTCGGCCCGCTCGCGCCGCTCCCGCCGTCCTACCCGGGGCACCTGCTCGAGGATTGCCAGCACGTTTTCCTCGACCGTGAGACCCCGGAAGATGGATGGTTCCTGAGGGAGATACCCGATTCCCGAGCGCGCCCGCCGGTGCATGGCAAGGCCGGTGAGATTCCGCTCGTCCAGCGCGACGGTGCCCCGATCCGGCTGGATCAACCCGACGATCATGCGAAACGTGGTGGTCTTTCCGGCTCCGTTGGGTCCGAGGAGTCCCACCACTTCCCCGCTCTCCACCCGGACCGTCACGTCGTCCACGACGCGGCGCATGCCGTACGTCTTGACCAGGTCGTGGCACGCGAGGACATGCGCCGGGCCGGTTTCCCGGTCGGCCAGCGGCGTTTCGCCCGCGCGCACCGCGGCCCGAGGGGATCCGTCACGCGCATCCGGCGCGGCGGGCTGCCCCGCTTCCGCGGCCGGCAGGGCGACTCGCGTGGTGTTCACCGGCGGGAAGGCCCCTCCCTCCTGGCGATGGGAGCGCGGGTCAGGGCACGCCTCGCCCGGCTCGGGTGAATCTCCGTCCGATCGTCTCCGAGGCCAAGCTCCAGGAGCCCGCCCTCCGAGATCCTTCCCTCCACGCTCACGACGGCCGGCGAACCCCACGCCAACAGGATGTCGGTCCCGGGCTCGTAGCGGATGCGGGACCCGCGCACCAGGTTGCCGCCCCGCTCGAACCGGGCTCCCTGGACCCCGCGCAGCGCCCCGAGCGACCCCTCTGCCGTCAGGTCGGCTTCAATCCGCCCGGCGACCAGCCGGCTGACCTCACCTTCCGTTCCCACGCGTTCGAGCCGGGGGTCTCCTCCGTAGGACAGCTGCCCGCCGGCCGCGTCGTAACGGAACCGCTGGGACTCGGCGCTGAACAGGAAAAGCGACGCCGGGGCCGCTTCGCCGTCCACGGGCGCCGCGGCGTCCGCCTCCGCCGTCCGGCCCGCAGCCGGCCCGGTCTCCGCCGCCGGGAGGTCGGCGGCGGAATCCTGCGGGTCCGGTTCCCCGGCGCCCGGCGGAGGGATTTCGAGTTCGAGCGACGTGACGACCGACCCCGTGGCCTCCAGCGTTCTGGCTTCCGCGTCCACGCTGACCTTGTCCGACAGCAGCCGGTTCGGGCCGAAGAGCAGGCGCACCCCCCCCGTGAAGACGCCCTCGCCGCTGCCGGTCTCCATCACCGCGGAGTCTCCGGTGAGCACCACTCCCTCGAACTCGCCCGGCAGCCAGTCCAGCCGGGCCGGAAGAAACCGCGCGGTCACCGCATCCTCGGCCTCGACGCGGCTCGGCTCTGCGATCACCAGCCGCAGATCGCTGCTCTCCAGTTCCAGGAGCGATGAATCCACCAGCCGCGGACTGCCTTCGAGCACGAGCGTGTCCACCCCGTCCCAAAGCGCGCTCGCCGCGGTGGCGGACGCCCGGCCGTGGCGCGCGTCGATCCCCCCGTGGAACGACGCGCCCGCGATCTCCCCCTCCGGGTCGAAGTCGACCGCCAGCTCCGCAGACCGGACGGAAACGAGATAGCGCTGCCCCGGACCGCCGGGAAGACGCGACCTCACCTCGCCGGTCATGCTCAGCCGCTCCGGGGTCCCGTCGGAATCGAGCTCGAACGTTCCCTCATTCCCCCGCAGCTCGAACCCTTCGCCCCGGTGCAGCGAAGGGTTCTCCTGCACCCAGACGCGGCGCGGCGTCCGCCCGTCCTCCAGGAGAATCTCGAGCCGGTCTCCGCGCAGCACCAGCCCCTCCGGGGCCGCCTCCCGCCGCGGGTC
The DNA here is from genome assembly GCA_022826195.1 of Acidobacteriota bacterium. Lineage (GTDB taxonomy): Bacteria > Acidobacteriota > Vicinamibacteria > Marinacidobacterales > Marinacidobacteraceae > Marinacidobacterium. The sequence goes on along the minus strand of JAJDVI010000050.1, from coordinate 65,673 downwards.
GCCCGCCGCGTCCGGCGGACCCGCGAAGGTAAGTTCCGTTCCGAACCCGGCCTCGATGGAACGCATCCGGCCCCGCTCCCGATCGCGGCGGGCCACGACCGATTCCCTCGACGTGAGGGTGATCGCGCTGGAGCTGATCTCCACGTCTCCGAAGAGCGACGTGTCGGCCGTGTCTCCATCGAAACGCACCCGCTCCGCCATGACCCGAAAACCGTCCTCCGTTGCCGGCGCCGCCACCACGCCCTGCAGGGACACGTCGCCGGCAGCGACCTCGAACTGCATCGACGCGGCGATCCCGACGAAGTCGTCGCTCCGGAACTGCACCGGATCGCGTGACCAGAGACGGTCGGGCGCGGTCCGGAAATGAAGGTGGGGTCCCGAGAGTTCGAGACCCTCGACGCTGAGGAGGGCATTGCCGATGAACTCGACCGCCTCGGTCTGCGGGTCGAGCAGCAGTTCGTCGGCCGCCACCACCGCGTCGCCATCGGCGAAGACCTCGATCAGGCGGACCTCGACCTCGAGAAAACGCTGCTGCCCATCGCTCCGCCCGAGCGCCTGCTCCGCCCGGCCCTCGAGGAGCAGGCGGCCCTGTTCATCGAAGCGCGTGAACTCGACCCCGGTCGAGACCACCTCCTCGGGCTCGACGGGCGCCTCGTCGGCCGAACCGAACCACTCCGCCGCGCGCCGCTCGAATCCCTCCTGGAGCCGCAGGACCAGGAAGACCGCAAAGCCCGCGAACAGGAGCAGGGTGATCGCCGGGCCGATCCATCTCGACAAGATCGGGGCGCCTCGACGGCGCGCGCGGGAAGGGGCGCGGGGGGGCACGCGCATCAGCCCGTGTTCGCCGGCGGGTGGCCCCCGGCCCCGCTCCCCGCGTCGCCCCTGTCCGCCAGGCCGGAAGGATCCGGCGCACTCCGGGACGGCGCCTCTTCCAGTCCGAAGTTCCCCATGGCCCGGAACTTCCGGTACCGCGCCTCACGGCGGTCCGCCGGAGAACCTTCCGAGACGTCGCGGATCGAGAGGCGCAGCCGCTCCCCGAGCAGTTCCGCCGCGGCGTCGTGGTCCGCGTGGGCCCCTCCCGGCGGTTCCGGAACGATCTCGTCGATCAGGCCGTTCCGGAGATGCTCCGGCGCGGTGACCCGCATGCGGGCCGCCGCTTCCTCGGTCGCCGCGTAGGCGCGTTCGGGGTCCTTCCACAGGATCGCCGCGCATCCCTCGGGGGAAATCACCGAGTAGATGGCGTTTTCCAGCATCAGGATCCGGTCGCCCACGGCGATACCGAGCGCCCCGCCGCTGCCCCCCTCGCCGATGATGGCCACCACCACCGGGACGTCGAGCCGGGCCATTTCCCGGAGATTGAGGGCGATGGCCTCGGCCTGGCCGCGCTCTTCGGCTTCGATCCCGGGGAAGGCTCCCGGAGTGTCGACGAGCGCGATCACCGGTCTGCCGAATTTCTCCGCCATCTTCATGAGACGCAGGGCCTTGCGGTAGCCCTCGGGGCGGGGCATGCCGTAGTTGCGGTGAATGCGCTCCGCCGTGTCCCGCCCCTTCTGCTGACCGATCACCATCACCGGCGCTCCCGCGAGCCACGCCGGGCCCCCGATGACGGCCGGGTCGTCGGCATACCGGCGGTCTCCGTGAATCTCCGTGAACCCGGTGAAGATGCGGTTCACATAGTCGAGCGAGTAGGGACGTTCGGGATGGCGCGCCACCCGCACCCGCTGCCAGGGTGTCAGGCCGGCATAGACTCGCTGGCGGCGGCGCAGGAGTTCCCGTTCCAGCCCGGCGATCTCCGCCCGGTGGCTGTCGGGATATCCGGTAAGTGCTTCGATCCGCTGGACAATCGCCTGGATGTCAGCCTCGAAGTCGAGGAACTCGCGCTGCACGATGTGAAGTGTAGCGAGGCGCCGTCAGGCAAATCCCGTACCACGGAACCGGGATTCGGAACCCGAGTTCGGTCGATCAGTGCGCGAAGGAAGGCGGCAGCCTGCCGTCGAGGCGCACGGTGTCCGGCCCCAGGAGTTCCCAGGCGGCCCGGGCGAAAGCGCGGCTTGGATGGACCTCCGTGGCGGTCTCGAGCAGGACCTCGATGCCGCGATTCCGCACCCGAAGCAGCAACGGGCGCGTCCCGGGATGCCGGACGAACAGTTCCTGCAACCGGTCTCCCAGCCGCTCCGGTTCGGTCACCAGCAGCTCGACACGCCGGGCGAGCTGGTACGGCGCCTCGTCGGCGAGACGGATCTGGGAAGCGGCCAGTTCGCCCCGCTGGCCGCGGCGGCCGCCGCCGCCCGGGCTCCCCGCGGCGTCTCCCCGGAGGCTCCCCTCGACCACCACCACGGGCTCGCCGTCGAGTGGAGGGCACGCCTCCCACAGGTCGGGGAAGACCACCACCCCGATCACTCCGGTTTCGTCTTCGAGGGTGAACTGGCCCATCGGCCGCCCCGCCCTTGTCGTCCGCTTCCGCAGTTCGCGCGCGAGGCCGACGACGGTCGCCGCCGCCTTCGGCTTCGCATGGAGCGCCGCCTTCACCGGGCCCGTGACGGTCGCCTTCAGCGCCTCCCGGTACTCCGTTGCGGGATGTCCTTCCCAGTAGAAGCCGAGCGCCTCGCGTTCGCGCCGCAGCCGCTCCGCATCGCTCCACGAGGGGGCCTCCGGAAAAGCGTCCGGAGTCGGTTCGGACCCGCCCCCGAAGAGGGACTGGACTCCGGCCTCCTTCCGGCCGCGGACCCGGTGCGCGGCTTCGAGGGCCCCCGGGATCGCCGGGAGGATCCGCGAGCGGGGCACGTCGAGAAAATCCAGGGCTCCGCCGCAGCAGAGCGCCTCGACGACGCCGCGGTTGAGCGTCTTCGGCTCGACCGACTCGAGGAAATGGCCAAGCGACTCGAACCGGCCGTGCTCGCGCCGCGCCCGTTCGATCTCCCGCGCCGCCCGGCTGCCGACCTGCTTGACCGCCTCGAGACCGTAGCGGACGCCCCTCCCCTCCACCACGGCCTCCGCCCCGCTGCGCTGGACGTCCGGGGGCAGCACCGGGATCCCGGCGGCCTCGGCGCCATGCCGAATCCGCGCGATCCGCTCGTCCTTGTCACCGGCGCGGTGTTGTGCGGTCAGCAGCGACGCGAGGAAGTGCAGCGGGAAGTGGGTCTTGAGCCAACCGGCGACGTAGGCGACGAGCGCGTAGCCGACGGCGTGGGAGCGGTTGAACCCGTACCCCGCGAACTTCGCGATCTGCTGGAACGTCTCCTGCGCCACCTGGCGGGAGAGGCCTCCCGCCACCGCCCCCTCGACAAAGCCCCCCTCCTCCCTGGCCATCCGCTCGGGGTCCTTCTTCCCCATGGCCTTCCGCAGTCCGTCCGCCCGGTTCAACGAGAAACCGGCCAGCTGTTGCGCCACGAGCATGACCTGCTCCTGATAGACGATCAGGCCCCGCGTCTCCTGGACGAGCTCACGCACCCGCGGATCCAGCTTGTCGGAGAGCCGGCCCTTCTTCTTCGCCGCCACGAAGTCGTCCGCCATCCCGCTCTCAAGCGGGCCGGGCCGGTAGAGCGCGTTCATCGCCGCCAGGTCGTCCAGGTTCTCGGGTTCGTACCGGGACAGCAGATCGCGCATTCCGGGACTCTCGAACTGGAAGATCCCGTCGGTGTCCGCCCGCGCGAACAGCCGGAAGGTCTCGGGATCCGGCGGCACCTTTTCGAAGTGTCCGGCGCGGATGAGGGCGAGCGCCTCCACCTCCCCGGCGGTGCAGGACGTGTTCGGGTCTTCCTGCACCCGGCGGGCGCAGTCCTCGATCTGCGTGAGGTTCCGGAGGCCGAGGAAATCCATCTTGAAGAGCCCGGCGGCCTCGCAGTCGTTCATGTCCCACTGGGTGCGGCGCCGGACCGTCACCGCCTGACCGGACCCCTTCGGGGCTCTGCCGGAACCCGGCCGCCTGGTCTCCACGTCGCGGTAGAGCGGCAGGATTTCCTCGAGCGGCCCCGGGGCGATGACCACCCCGGCGGCGTGGGTCCCGATGCTGCGCGGCAATCCCTCGAGCCTCGCGGCGAGTTCGAAGAGGCGGGCGAACTCCGGGTTCCGGCGCGCTTCCCGGAGCTCCGTGACGCTCTCCAGCGCCTGCGGCAGGCTCATGCCGTCGGGGATCAGCTTCGCGAGGCGATCCACCTGCGGCGGCGGCAGTTCCAGCATCCGGCCCACGTCGCGGAGCACCAGCTTGGCCTGCATGGTCCCGAGCGTCATGATCTGGGCCACCCGGTCGTTGCCGTAGGTCTCCGTCACGTAGTCGAGCACTTCCTCCCGCCGGACCTCGCAGAAGTCCACGTCGATGTCCGGCGGGCTGATCCGTTCCGAATTGAGGAACCGCTCGAACAGCAGACCGTGGGCGAGCGGGTCGATGTCGGTGATTCCGAGGGCGTAGGCGACGAGGCTGCCGGCTGCCGAACCGCGTCCCGGGCCCACCGGAATGTGGCAGTCCTGGGCGAAACGCACGAAGTCCTGCACGATGAGGAAGTAGGCGGAGTAGCCCGTTCGCCGGATCACGTCCAGCTCCATGGCGAGGCGGTCTTCGTAGTCGGAACGCGGGGGCCGGTCGCCGTGCACCTCGGGTGATTCCAGGCGCCGGGCCAGACCGCTCCGGGCGCTCTCCTCGAAGTGCGCGTCCAGCGTCGTCTCCGCGGGCACCTCGAAATCCGGAAGCAGGTTGCGTTTCTCGACCAGCTCGAAATCCTCGACCTGCTCCGCGATCTCGAGCGTGTTCCGGTAGGCGTCGGGGCAGTCGTCGAAGACGGCCCGCATCGCCTCCGACGACTTGAAGAAGAACTGGTCCGAATGGAACTTCAGCCGCCGGGGATCCCGCACCGGCCGGTTCGTGCTGATGCAAAGACGCAGATCGTGCGCATCCGCGTCCTCGGCCGAGGCATAGTGCGAATCGTTCGTGCCCACCAGGGGGATCCCGGTCTTCCGGGCGACCTCGACCACTCCGGTGCGAATCCGCTGCTCGAGGTCGGAAAGCCGGGCCCCTTCGGGAGTGGCCCCGCCCGGCGGGGTGTGATCCATGATCTCGAGGTAGTAGTTGTCCTTGCCGAAGACCTCCTGGTAACGGCCCGCCCACTCGACGGGGTCGCCGTCGGTCGTCACTTCGCGGGGCACGATCCCCTTGGGACATGCCGAAAGGGCGATGAGTCCTTCGTGATGCTCCGCCAGCAGCTCGAAGTCCATCCGGGGCTTGAAGTAGAACCCCTCGGTATAGGCGATCGAGCTGAGCCGCATCAGGTTGCGGAAACCCGTGCGGTTCTTCGCCAGCAGGACCAGGTGCTGGTTCTCCGAATCGGGGTTCTGCTCCCGCCGGCTCCCGGGCGCGACATAGGCCTCGCAGCCCAGGATGGGCTTCACGCCCACCTCGCGGGCAGCCCCGTGGAACTTGAGGGCGCCGATCAGGTTTCCGTGGTCCGTGATCGCCACCGCCGGCATCCCCTCGCGCGCGGCCCGCCCGACGATGTCGGAGAGCCGGCTCATGCCGTCGAGCAGCGAGTACTCGGTGTGGGTGTGGAGGTGGACGAAGGGACGGTTCTCCACCGCCCCCGAGCCGGCGCCGCTCACGGGAGCCTCACTCCCACTCGATGGTGCCGGGAGGCTTGGAGGTGATGTCCAGAACCACCCGGTTCACCCCCCGCACTTCCCCGGTGATGCGGTTCGAGACCCGGACCAGGAGTTCGTGGGGCAAGGCGGCCCAGTCCGCGGTCATCCCGTCGCGGCTCTCCACCGCGCGGATGACCGCGACCCGCTCATAGGTCCGGGCGTCTCCCATGACGCCCACGGTGCGAAGCGGCAACAGGACCACGAACGCCTGCCAGATGCTGTCGTAGCAGCCGGCAGACCGGATTTCCTCCTCGAGGATCGCGTCCGCCTCGCGCAGGACGTCGAGGCCGGACTCCTCGACGGCGCCGAGCATCCGGACCGCCAGCCCGGGACCTGGGAAGGGATGGCGGTCCACGAGTCCCGCCGGCGCCCCCAGTTGCCGTCCCAACACCCGGACCTCGTCCTTGAAGAGTTCGCGCAGCGGTTCGATGAGCTTCAGCCGCATGCGCTTGGGCAGGCCGCCCACGTTGTGATGGCTCTTGATCACGGCCGAGGGTCCCTTCACCGAGACGCTCTCGATGACATCGGGATAAAGCGTCCCCTGCGCCAGGAAACGCACGTCCGGGATGTCGCGGGAGGCCTCCTCGAAGACCCGGATGAACTCGCGCCCGATGATCTTCCGCTTCCGCTCGGGGCTGCGCACGCCTTTCAGCCGGCCCAGGAAGCGCTCCGCGGCGTCCACGACCTGGAGCGGGATCCCCAGACCCTCCTCGAACGAGGACCGGACCCGGTCCGCCTCGTCCTTCCGAAGCACGCCGTTGTCCACGAAGATGCAGTGAAGCCGGTCTCCGATCGCCCGGTGGACCAGCATGGCGGTGACCGTCGAGTCCACCCCGCCCGAGGCTCCGCAGACCACCTGCCCATCGCCCACCTGAGCGCGGATGGCGGCGATCGTCCGTTCCGCGTGCGAGCGGGGCGTCCAGCCGCCCCGGGCTCCGCACACCTCGAAGGCGAAGTTCCTCAGGATGTCGGCGCCGTGCTCGGTATGTACGACCTCCGGATGGAACTGCACCCCGTAGAGCCGGCGGCCGGGGTTCTCGAAGGCGGCGATCCGCGCCTGCCCGGTCCCCGCGGTGCGGCGGAATCCCTCGGGCAGGGCGTGGACGAGATCTCCGTGGCTCGCCCAGGCCCGGAACCGCTCCGGCACCCCGGCAAAGAGCCGTCCGTTCCCGTCGTGTTCGAGTTCCGCCGGACCATACGAGCGGCGCGGCGCCGGACGCACGTCGCCACCGCTCTCGCGCGCCAGGAGCTGCATCCCGTAGCAGACGCCGAGCACCGGAACCGGCGGCGCGAGAACGCCGTCCGGAGCCGCCGGGGCGCCGTCCCCATAGACGCTCTCGGGCCCCCCGGAGAGCACCACGCCGATGGGATCGCGCCCCCAGATCTCACCGTCCGGCGTCGTGCACGGCAGGATCTCGCAGTACACCCCGAGTTCCCGGAGCCGCCGGGCGATCAGCTGCGTGTACTGCGAGCCGAAATCAAGGACGAGGAGCGACTCCGCGGAACCCATCAGGGACGGCCGGCGCCATCCGGGCGCGGGGTTCTTGCCCATTCGCCGGGTCGCGGAACGGGGCTCGCCATCCGCCGGAATTGTAAGCCCGCGAGCCTGCTCCGCGAGAGGGTTTCCGGCACGAAAACGGACGGTCGGCCGCCGCCCGCCCGCTACCCCCGGTCACCTCTTTCCCGTCCTGGGGAGACGCTCCTTCCCGGGCTCCCCGGCAACCGTCAGGGCGTTTCGCCCCCGATCCGCGGTCCGAGGACAGCCAGGCGTCCGTCGCGCAGGCCCAGGAAGAGACGCCGGTCGCGCCATCCATCCTCCCGGGCGCCGTCGCCCGACCGGCGCACCGCGCCCAGCACCTCCGCATCGAGGTCGCGGGCCCGGCCGATCCGGGCGCCGGTCTCCGCGTTCACCTCCACGAGCAGTCCGTCCCGGGTGACGACCAGGATGGCGCCGGCGATCCGCAACGGGGCCGCCGCCGGCCGGCCGGGAAGCGCGGCGCGCCAGCGCTGCCCCCCCCGTTTCGCGTCAAAGCAGTAGAGGCTGTTCGCCTTGGTGGCCGCATAGAGCCGTCCCCGGCTGAGGAGCGGCGGATGGTGGAACCCCTCCGCGAGCTCCCAACGCCACCGCTCCCGGCCGGTTTCCAGATCGACCGCCGTGAGGTCGCCGCCCTCGTCTCCGAAAAACGCCAGCCGTTCCGCCGGAAACGGGAGGACGGGGCCGGTCACCGGACCGGCGCCCGCCGCCTGCCAGCGGACGGTGCCGGAAGTCGTTCCGGGAGACGCGGCCACCGCCGCCACCCCGCCGCTGCCGAGCGAGACCAGGAGGAGCGGCGGGCCCCCTCCGGCGGCATCCGCCGGAGGGGGCGCCGCCACGAGGCTCGCCGTCTCTCCCTCCGGAAGCGTCGTCTCCAGGAGGAGGGTCCCTTCCGGAATCCGGTACCCCCGGAGCGTTCCGGACGAGACCCAGTAGAGAACGCCGGCCGCCAGCGCGGCGGGCGCCGGGCCGGCCACCGGTCCGGCGAGCCCCCGGTCGGGCGCGAAGCCGGTGGAGAACCCTCCGGTCCGGGCCCCGCCGGCGAGTTGCCGCAGGACGACGTCGCCGCTCTCGCCGAGCAGGATCACGGTACCCGACTCCTCCGCCACGAAAGCCGCCCCGGCCCCCGGCACGCCCCAGCGGGTCCGTTCCCCGTCCGGTTCGTAGGCGACCACGTCCCCACCGGCCGTGTGGAGGAGGAATCCGTCGGCGCCCAGGACCATCCCGGCGATCGACCCTCCGGGAACGGGAGCGGGGGCCGCCACCAGCCGGCCGGGAAGGATTCCCACCGGCGCCGCAACGACCTCCGGCGCCCGGCGCGCGGGCTCCCCTTCTTCGTCCTCCGGCTCCCCGCCTTCCGCCTCGCCGGGTTCCGCCTCGCCGGGTTCACCTTCCCCCGCCGCATCCGCGGCGTCCCCGGCGGGGGTCTCCTCCGCGGACGCCTCCCCGGGCGGAGGCACCTCCTCGACCGGCGCCCGCGGCTCCTCCACTTCGCCGGGCGGCTCCTCCGGGGGCCGTTCCGGCGGCTGCTCGGGAGGCTGCCGGAATGGGGCGGCAGCCGAACGTCCCCCGGGGGGGATTTCCCGGGACGGCGCCACGCCCGCGTTCAGGAGCCCCAGGATGGCCACGAGACACGCTGCGGCGCGCGGGAGGCGGCGACCGGCGGACTTGCGACGGGGACTCACTCGCACCTTGACAGCCTGCGGAGCCGGACGGGGCCGCACGAAGCTTTACCCTAACAGCCCGTGGCAAAAGCACCGCGGCATCCCCGAGCCAAGCGGGACAGCGGCCGGGTGAACGCATCCCCGGTCCCTTGCGCTCGGGGGCCGGCACGGGGTCCACGCCCCGCGACCGGCGCGAACCGCGCCGCGCACCCTCGGGGCAGCCCGCCTGGCGAGGCATGAAGAGCGATCGTCTGCCCCGGCTCCTGATGGTCGGGGGCGCCTTCGCGACCTTCGCGGCAGCACTGGCCGACGCCGCCTACCGGTTCGCCGCCCTGCCGGACCCCGTCCACACCGCGTTGACGGCGGCCACCGCGCTGCTGCTCCTCGTTGCCCTGGTCCGGCGTGAACTGCTGCCTCCCGCCAGCCGGCGCATCGCCCTCATCCTGACCGCCGCCGCCCTGGTGGCGCTTTCCTGCCGTATCCCGCTCCACCGGACCATCAGCGCGGGGCCGGAGTCCGCCTCCCGGGCAGCGGATCGGGTGGACGCCTTTCTTGCCGACCTCACCCGGGAGGTGGGGGATGCCGCCTATCTGGTGGCGCGGACGGCGCCGGTCGCCGCCGCGCTGGAGGGCTCGGATGCGGGCGGCACCGAATCCCGCGCCTTCCGCGCGCTTTCCGAGTGGCCGCTTCCCGGAACCGCCATCGGCGACGGTGGCGCGACCCTCTACGACCGGCAGTTGCGTCCGGTGGCGTGGTCGGGAGGCAACCCGGACTTCGAAGAGGCCCTCGCCGCGGTCTTTCCCGACGGCGTCCGGGAGGAACGCTGTCCCGACCCGGCGTTTCCGCTCTTCGCGTACAGCGAGGGGGGCCGGCGCGGCTACCTCGCGGCCGCCGAGTGCACCCGGAACCTGCTCGGGGTCGTCACCGTGGAAGTGCCCGTCCGGGAGGCGTCCCCGCCCTCCTCGGGCGCCGCACCGCTCTCGGCGCTGGAGTTCGCCGCCGGGAGGGGGCTCGATACCCGGTTTCTCGACGACGCCGCGGACCTCGAGGCGCTGGCCCAGCTCTTCGAGCGCCGCGGTGACCGTTTCGTGGACGGCTCCGGGGATGCGCAGCGCTACTACTTCGCCCTCCGCGCCTACGACGGCCAGTTGCTCGGGGCCGCCAGCACCGCCGTGGCCCCGGCGGCGGCGCGCCGCGCGGAACGGGAGGCGGAGGCCGCGCTCTACGCGACCCTGGCGCTCCTGCTCGGGACCCTGGCCGCGCTTCCCTATCTCCGGCGCTCCGGAGACCTCGGGACGCTGGCGGCGATCTGGACGCTGCGATTCGGCCTGTCGGCGCTGCTCGGGACCCTCCCGTCGGGCCCCGGCGCCGCGCTGCCGGCCTTCCTCTCGGATCCGCCCCTCCTGCCGGTGCTGGGCGACTCGCCGCTCATGGCGGCCGTGACCGCGGCAGCGGTGCTCCTTTCGGCGCGGATCGTCGCCTTCCGGCTCCGCCCCGGCTCGGGCAGCCGGACGCCGGGCGGGATCCATTCCCTGCTGCGCGGCCTGGGCGCCGGCGGCGCCGCGGTGATGGCCGCCGCGCTCGTTCGCAGCGCCGGATTCTCGGGCGGTGCGCTGCTGACCCCGACCTGGACTCTTCACACCCGCTGGCCGGAGGTCCTCGGCTGGGTCGCCCTGCTGCTCGCACTCGCGGGACTTCTGCTGCTCCTCCAGAGCCTCCTCCGGCCGGAAATACCGGTACTGGTGGCCGCCGCCGCCGTCGTTGCCGTCTCGGTCGCCTTTCTGCCGGGCGGTTCCCTGCTCTTTGCCGGGCTTCCCCTGCTGGCCGGCTCCGTAGTGGCCTTCTGGCGCCGGGGGCGGCTTTCCCTGCGGCATCTCCGGCAGCCGCTGCTCGCGCATGAACCCGGTTTCTCCTTCCTCGTGGCGTTCCTGCTCTTCGGGCTTCCGGGGGTCCTCCTCTATCCGGCGATGGCGTGGCACGAGGACAACGTCCGCGAGCGTTACGCGCTGGACGCGGCGCCGGTCCAGACCCTGAGGCACCGCTTCGCCGTTTGCCACGCACTCGAGGAGGCGACGCGGACGCTCGACGGCGAAGCCGCTTCCCTGGTTCGGCTCCGTCCGGACAGCGCTTACCGGCTGTGGCTGACCACCGGGCTCCCCCGCCTGACGGTCGCGAGCGCGCTGGAAGTCCGGGGAGCGGCCGGGGAGCGCTCCCGCTTCGGGGTGGGCCTGCCCCGCCGGCCCGACCCTCCGTCCTCCGCTCCCTCTCCCCCCCGCTGGAGTCCCATCCCCGAATGCGAAACGGCCTCCGGCATCGAGGGGGTTCTCGAGACCGAACGCCGGTTCCCTTCGGGAGCGAGCGTGACGCTCCGGGTTGCGGACCGCACGTCCGAGATTCCCTTCCTGCCCCGCGCCGCGGGGATCGCCGATCACTTCCTGCTCCGCGGCGACGCGGCCCCGGCCGTGTTTCGCGGACGGGACCTCCGGCTCCATCGCCCCTCCACCCTCCCCGTGGAACAGAACGAGCGGCGCGTCGAACTGGGGGTGCTCGTGGACGGCGAGGCGTTCGTGATCTCCTGGCGGCGGACCGGCCTCGCCGACCACGCCGGCGCCCTTCTCGGCTGGGGCTTTCTGGCGGCCCTGATCGCCCTCCTGGTGGCGGTCGCCGCGCGCGCCCGCCTCCTCTTCCCCCATCGGGAGGGGCGCCTCCGGCGGCGGAGTTTCCAGATGCAGTTGACCGAAGCGCTGGCCGCCGCGGTCCTCATCGCGATCCTGGGCGTCGCGGTCTTCGCGCAGCAACGCCTCGGAGTGCTGCTCGAATCCGCCAGCGACCGGGAAGCCGTCGCGCGGTCGTTCTCGGTACAGCGGGTGGCGCAGGAACTCGCCGCCCTCGACCCGCTGATTCCGCGGGCGGAACTCGCGCTGCGCCTCGCCCAGGCAGCGGACCAGCTCGATACGGACGCGGCGCTCTACAACGGCGGAGAGCTGGTCGCGGTCAGCCGTCCCGAACTGGCGCAGACGGGCCTCCTGCCGCCCCGTCCGCCACCCGCGGCGATCCTCCCCTCCGCGTCTCCGGGCCCTTTCCTGAGCATCCAGGAGGCCGGCTCGCTCCGCTACCGGATCGTCTGGATCCGTCTGGACACTCCGGCCCGCCTGCACGGTCCCCTGCTTCTCGCCGTCCCGCTGCCCGCGGACGAGGCCGCCCGTCTCGAGAGCGTCCGGGCCATCCAGCGGACGCTCATTCTCGGGAGCGGATCGCTGGCGCTGATCTTCGCCATCGTGCTGCCCGCGCTGGTCGCGCGGCGCCTGGCCGCCCCGGTCCGGGGCCTGGCGCGGGCCACCGGCCGGATTGCCGATGGCGATCTTCAGGCCCGGGTTCCGGTGCACGGCACGCTGACCGAGCTGCGCCTGCTCGCGGCCAGCGTCGAACGGCTGGTGCGGCGGATTCCCGACGTCCGCCGGCAGATGCGCGAGGAGGCGGCGGCGGACCTCGCCCGGCGCGTCGCCCACGACATCAAGAACGCCCTCGCCCCGATCGGACTGGCGGCGGACTACATCCGCCGCGTGCTGAGCGAGCCGCGTGGCCGGGACCCGAAAGCGGCGGTGGACGAAGGCGTCTCCGAGATCCTCAGCCAGGTGGAGCGCCTCCGGCGCATTTCTTCGGAGTTCTCCGCCCTCGGAGCCCCCCTTCGGCTCACCGAAACGGACGTGACGAGGTTGGTCGAGGATACCGTCGGCCCGTATCGCCGGCCCCACGCGCGGCCGCGGGTCGTTTTCGAGGGATCGCCGACCCCGGCGGCGCGGGTGGATCCCGAGATCGTGGCGCGGACCGTCGAGAACCTCCTGCAGAACGCGGTCGAGGCGACCCTCGACTTTCCGGAGATCCCGCCGGAGGAGGCGGAGGTTTCGGTGCGGGTGCTCCCGGTCCGCCGTGACCGGTGGATCCGCATCGAAGTCGAGGACAACGGCCCCGGGGTCCCGAAAGCGCTCCGCGACCGGATCTTCGACGCCGCCTTCTCCACCCGGACCCGCGGATCGGGGCTCGGGCTCGCGAACGCCCGCCGCTTCACCGAGGCGCACGGGGGAAGAGTCAGTGCCGGCCCGCGCGGTGACGGCCGGCACGGACTCCTCCTGGTCGTGGAGCTTCCGGTGGACGGCCCGCGCGAGACGGAAACGCCATGAGTTCGGACGCCGGACCACGGAACGCGCTCCGGATCCTCCGGCGGCTCTCCGGGGCGATCCTGGCGTTGGCCATGTGCGCTCCCTCTCCGCCGCCCCCGAACGATCTCGAGGCGATTCTCGGGCGGTTCCGGCGCGCGTTCGAAGAAGCCGACGCCCGCCACCTGGAGGGGCTCTATCCGTCGGGTTGGGCGCTCGTGGCGCTCAGCGGGGAAACCCGCCGCAGCGCTTCCGGGGATGAGCTGCGGCGCGGGCTGGAGCGGTTCTTCCGGAACCGCACGCCGATCGGCTATCAGGAGCGGCCACCTTCCATTCGCCGCTCCGCGGACGGCGGCTACGTTCTCTTCGTTCCGGAGTGGACCAGCATGGCCACCGGCACCGACCGCTACGTGGTGGAGGCCTTTCGCATCGGTCTGGAACGGGTCACGTCCGGACCGGCGACCGATTCACCCCCCCGCTGGCAGATTCGCGAGTTCACCGCCTGGACCCGGTGAGCGCCGCGCCCGCGCCCCGGGGCTCCGCAGTCCTCGCGCCCGGCTACGGAGCGTTCGGCGGCCGGTCCCCGCTCCCCCGGGAGCCGGCGCGCCCCAGCGCCACCGGGTCCGGCTTCCGTGCGCCGCGCGCGGAGGAACGGACGAACCGCCCTCCCAGCCCGCGAATCCCGCGGATCAACGGCGAGGCCGCGTATCCGAAGGCGAGAACCAGGAACATCGCTACCGGTTCCGCGATGGTGGCCACGATGAAGACCGCCAGCACGACCAGCATCCGGTGGGACTGGGGTTTTCGTCCCGTCTGGTTCTTGAAGCTCGGATAGCGCACCGGACTGTTCATCAGCAGGGCGAGCCCGAGCGTTCCGAAGAGGCAGGCCGCCGCCGCCAGCGGGCTCCCGGGCGGCGCCGGATGCCAGTAGGCCACGGCCCCGACCACCGCGGCCGCGGCCGGCGAGGACATCCCCGTGTAGTAGCGGGGATCGGTACTCAGCCGCCCCACGTTGAACCGGGCGAGACGGACGGCGGCGCAGATCGTGAACAGCGCGGCCACCAGCCATCCGGTCTGGGGCCAGCGATGCAGCACCCACGCGTACGCGAGGACCGCCGGCGCCACCCCGAAGGAGACCACGTCCGCCAGGGAGTCCAGTTCACGGCCGAACTCGCTGGTGGCGCCCGCGAACCGCGCCACCCGGCCGTCCACCACGTCCGCCAGGATCGCAAAGCCGATGATGAGTCCGGCGCTCGCGAACTCTCCCCGGAAGCTCTGCACGATGGAGAAGAACCCCAGGAAGATGTTGCCGACGGTGAAGACCGCCGGAAGCAGGAACACTCCCCGGCGGGTCCGGAGTTGCTGGCGCTTCATTCCCACGTCCCGATGACGGTCAGCCCGCCGCGCACCCGATCGCCGGGTCGGACGGCGAGGGTGACGCCCGCCGGCAGGAGCAGGTCGGTCCTCGATCCGAAACGGATGAGTCCGAACCGCTCACCCCGGGCGAGGCGGTCGCCGGCTCCGACCCGGCAGACGATGCGCCGGGCGACGACTCCGGCGATCTGACGGATCCGGATCGTGCCCCGTTCGGTCGTCATCTCCAACTCGTTCCGCTCGTTCCGCTCGGCGGCGTCTTTCCGGAAGGCCGCCCGGAACGCGCCCTGACGATAGCGCACGGCCCGCACTTCCCCCGCCGCCGGCGCCCGGTTGATGTGGACGTCGAAGATCGACAGGAAAATGCTCACCCGCTGCGTTCCCGGCTCGCCTTCAGCCGCGGGTCCGGCTTCGGTGACCCGGCCGTCGGCCGGAGCCAGGATCGCCGCCGCCTCGCCCGCCGCGCGGCGCTCCGGGTCCCGGAAGAAGAACGCGGCGAAAGCGGCTCCGGCGAGCAGCGTCCAGCCCAGCCAGCCGAAGACCCCGCCGCCGTCGCCGGCGATGGCCAGCGCGAGGACCGCCAGGACGAGCGGAACCGCCACGAACACCCTGCCCTCCGGGGCGATCGGCAGTCTCATTCGGCTCCGCGGCGGAGAGCCGCGTCGTGCGTCAGCTCAGGCGAGCCGGTCGTTCCGGGCCGTCACGACGAGGCGGCGAGCGCCGCGATCCGGTCCTTCAGGGCCAGTTTGCGCTTCTTCATCACCGCGGCTTCGTGCTGCTGGAGAGGTGAGAGGTGGCCGTACTTGGTGAGTTCCTCGAGCTTTTCGTCGAGCTCGCGGTGTCGCCGGACCAATTCCTCGAGATCGGGCGCCGCCGCGGGTGAGGCCGCCGGTTGCGGGGCGGCGGGCGCGCGGGTATCGGTCTCGATCTGATCTTCGTGTTTCATGAAGGCCTCCAGAAAGCCCTCCGGACCGTCGGTCCGGAACCGCTTCGGACAAACGTCGCTGCGTCGCCCGTGGAGAAAGCGACACCAGCCCCGAAAGCGCCGGTCGCCCCGGCGCGGGTGGGGCTCGCGGGAGGAGCCCCGGTTGGCCAATCCGGCCGGAGTGCGCTCCCACCGAAACGCAACGATGAGGGCCGCGTGACTCTGTCCACAGGTTGTTTGTATCTATAGCGTAACGGAACGGCCGTGGATATCCGGTTCCCGGAGATAGAGCGGCTCCAGCGTGGTTTCCCCGCGGCGCGCCGCCTCAAGCCCGAGACGGAGCGCGGCCGGCGCGAGCGCCCGCCGGGCTTCCACGACCTCGAGGTCCGGGCTCCCCCGGCCGATGGCGTCGCGATAGCGCAGCACCGCCGGTCCGCAGATCCGCGCGGCGCCGTGCTCTCCGGCCCGGGCCGCGGCGTTCTCCGGCGGCAGCCGGCACGGCCCCCGGACGAGGGCATCGGGACCGGCCCCGTCGTAGAGGGCGGCGAAGAGTTCACCCCGTAGCGCGTCCACCACGACCAGCCGGCGGACCGGAGAATCGCCCGCGGCCGCGTCCGCCAGGGCGGCCGCATCGAGGCTCGAGACCCCGGCGGCCGGGATTCCGGCAGCCAGCGCGAACCCCTGCGCGGTGGCGAGCCCGATCCGGAGACCGGTGAACGAACCGGGCCCCCGGGTCGCCACCAGCAGGGAGAGGTCCGAGGCCTCGAACCCCGCCTGCGCCAGGACGCGGTGGATCGCCGGCAGGAGGCTCCGCGAATGGCGGTTCGAGGGTTCGAACGTCTCGACGGACTCCGCGGTCACGGCGCCGCCCAGGCCGGCCAGCCCCAGCGCGACGCTGCCCAGCGTGCCGGTCGTATCCAGCGCCAGCACCGGCCCCGTGATCGGTGCGGCCGCCACGGACTCGGGATCCCACTCTCGCAAGGCGACCGGAATCCTATGCGGAGCGGGGGGCTCCGGCCGCCATCGCGCGAAAGCGACTCCCCTCTTCTTGCCCCTTCCCGGGAGGGCCGGCTCCGAGACACAATCGCCGCGTGACCACGGCCCCGCGGCTCTTCCCCGAAGTTCAGCCGCCGCCAGCCGGGACCGCTGCCCGCCCGGGGCGCCCGAAGCCGAGAGGACGCGGCGTCTCACCCGCGATGCAGCAGTACCTCGACCTCAAGCGGGAGGCCGGCGACGCCATGCTGTTCTTTCGCATGGGTGACTTCTACGAGGTGTTCTTCGAGGACGCCAGGACGGCCGGCGAAGTCCTGGAGATTGCCGTCACGTCCCGGCAGAACGATGCCGAAGGCAAAGCCATCCCCATGGCGGGGGTTCCGTACCACGCCGCCGAGGGGTACATCACCCGACTCGTCCGCGCCGGTTTCCGGGTCGCGGTCTGCGAGCAGGTGGAGCCGCCCGGCCTCTCCAAGGGACCCGTGCGGCGGGAGATCGTGCGGGTCGCCACCCCTTCGACGTATCTCGAACCGGCCTATCTGGCGGGGTCGGAGGCCGCGTACCTGATGGTGGTGGCCGAGTCCGGAACCCGGAGCCGTCCTCGCCTCGGCGCCGCGTGGGTCGACCTCTCCACCGGGGAGTTCACCGCCGCCGAGTTCTCCGGAGACAGCCGCCAGCGCGAGTGCGCCGAAGCGATGGCCGGCTTCCGCCCCCGCGAACTGCTGATGGCGGAGAGCGCCCCGCCCCGGGACCTCCTGCCGGCGCTCGGAGATCTGCCGCTGCTCACGGTGCGCCCCGACCTGTGGTTCGAGTTCGAACATGCCCGCGACACCCTGCGCCGCCACTTCGGGACGCTCTCGCTCGCATCGTTCGGCATCGAGGAAACCCCGGCCGCCGCCGCTGCGGCGGGCGCCGCCCTCAGCTACCTGGCGGAGACCCAGCGCGGTCAGCTTCACCACCTCGGCAGTCTCAAGCGTCTCGACACGTCGGGGCGCATGCAGATCGACCACCTGACCCAGCGGAACCTGGAACTCTTCCGGTCGCTGTCGGCCGATTCGGGAGCTCCTCCCGGCGCCACCCTCGTCGACACCCTCGACCGGACGGCCACCGCGATGGGGGCCCGCCTGCTGCGCCGGCGCCTCGCCCACCCGCTGCTCGATCCGGAGCGGATCCGCGAACGTCACCTCGCGGTGGACGCGTTCGCGCGTGACCGGAAGCTGCGGCACGAAGTCGCCGGAGCGCTGGCCGGCGCTCCCGACCTCGAGCGGCTCGCCTCCCGCGCGGCGCTCCGGATCGCCGGCCCCCGCGAGTACCTCCGGGTCGCCGACGGGCTCCGGGCCGCTGCCGCGGTGCGGACCGCCCTCGAACCCGTCGAGGCGCCCAGCGTCCGGAAGATCCGGAGCCGGATCCGGGAACTTCCCCAACTGCTCGAACGGATTCAGGCGACGGTATCGCCGGAGGCCCCGGTGCTGGCGCGCGACGGCGGCGTGATCCGGGAGGGGTTCTCGCCGGAACTCGACGAACTGCGGCGGCTCCGCTTCCGCGGCCGCGAGTGCATCCGCAACATGGAGACCAGCGAAAAGCAGCGCACCGGGATCTCCGCCCTCAGGATCCGGCACAACCAGGTGTTCGGCTACACGATCGAAGTCCCCAAGGCGCAGGCCGGCCGGGTTCCGCCGGACTACGTGCGCCGGCAGACGCTGGTGAATGCGGAACGCTACGTCACGGAGGAGTTGAAGGAGTTCGAGGCGCGGGTGGCGCAGGCGGACGAGAAGATCGCCGAACTCGAGGCCTCGCTCTTCCGGGTCCTCGAGGACGAGGTCGGGGAGGCCGCCCGTGAAATCCTCGAAATGGCGGGCGCCCTCGCGGAAGCGGACGTCGCCACGGGCCTCGCGCAGACCGCCGTCACCCATCGGTACGTGAAGCCCGAGGTGCACGAGGGGTTCGAGATCGAGGTGCGCGCCGGGAGACACCCGGTGGTCGAAGCCCTGTCCGCCGAAGAGTTCGTCCCCAACGACCTCGGCCTCGGGGAGGACCGGTTCCTGATGATCCTGACCGGACCCAACATGGGAGGGAAGTCCACCTTCCTGCGTCAGACGGCGCTCCACGCGGTGATGGCGCAGATGGGCTCCTTCGTCCCCGCGGAATCCGCCCGCCTCCCCGTGGTGGACCGGGTGTTTGCGCGCGTCGGGGCCTCCGACGACCTCTCGCGCGGCCGGTCCACGTTCCTCACCGAGATGGAGGAAACGGCCTATATCCTCAACCACGCCACCAGCCGCAGCCTCGTGCTGCTCGACGAAGTGGGCCGCGGCACCGCGACCTACGACGGGCTCTCGCTGGCCTGGGCCATCGTCGAGCACATCGCCAGGAACGCCGGCCTGCGGATGAAGACGCTCTTCGCAACGCATTACCACGAGTTGACCGCGCTGGCGAGCGCCGAGGACGGGGTCGTCAACTTCCACGTCGAGGCGCGGGAACATCGGAACGAGATCGTTTTCCTGCACCGGGTGGCGCCCGGGGGAACGAACCGCAGCTACGGCATCGAGGTGGCCCGCCTCGCCGGGGTCCCGCGCCCGGTGGTGCAGCGGGCGCACGAGGTCCTGGAGGGCCTCACCGGGGGCCTCGACGGACGGGGAGCCCGGCTGCCCGCGCCCGAACCCGGCGGGCCTTACTCCCTGCTCGAACCGGCCGAGAGCCAGGTGGCCGACGCCGTGCGGTCCTGCGATCCGGACCAGCTCAGCCCCCGGGAGGCGCTCGACCTCGTGTACCGCCTCCGGCGCCGGCTGGATCCCGCGGCGAGCGCCCGCGAGGACGAGCCGGGCGAGTCCTCCGGGGAGTCCTGAGCGCAGGCCGCGCCCCGGGCTCCGCGCCCCGACCATAGACTTCGTTCACCGTGGTTCCCAGCCGGCGCCGTTCGCTGCGCCTCGCCGCCAGCGCGGCGGGAATGGCCCTCCTCTGCGGGTGCGGCGAGGAGCGGCCGCGGCCCCTGGCGCTCGCCACCGGGACCACGGCGGGCGTCTACTACCCGCTCGGCGGCGCGCTGGCGAGCCGTTGGACGCGCGACCTTCCCGGTCTTGTCGTCAAGGCGGAGGTCAGCGCCGGTTCGGTGACGAACCTGATACAGGTCGCCAAGGGCGAGAGCGACATCGGCTTCGGCCAGGCGGACGCGGTCGCCGACGCGTTCCGGGGAACCGGGCGCTTCCCGGAGCCGCTCCCGCTCGCGGTTCTCGGCCGCGTCTATCCGAACATCGTCCACCTGCTGAGCGTCGCCGGCCGGGACGTGCACTCGGTGGCCGACCTGCGCGGGAAACGGGTATCGCTCGGGCCCCCGGGGTCCGGGAACGAGGTGACCGCCCGCAACGTGCTGCGCGCGGTGGGCATCGCCGAAGACGAGTTCCGGGTGCGCCAGATGAACTACAGCCAGAGCATCAACGGCCTCAAGGACGGAACCGTGGACGCGGTGTTCCTGGCCGCGGGCCTGGGAGTGTCGTCGGTGGTGGAACTGGGACTCACTCGCGAGCTGGTGCTGGTGCCGTTCACCCCGCAGGAGATCGCCGCGGTCGAGACGGCCAACAGCGCGTACCAGGGAATCGAGGTCCCGCCCGGGGTCTACCGCGGGGTGGACGCGCCGACGCTGGCTCCCTCGCTCTGGAACATCCTCTTCGTGCACCGCGACCTGCCGGCGGATCTCGCGAAACGGCTGACCGCATCGGTCCTGGCGGGCCGCGACGAGTTCCGCTCGGTCACCCGGAACGCGGACTTCATCCAGGTCGACAGTCTCGGGGACGTCGGGAGTCTCCCGCTCCATCCGGGAGCGAGAGCCTTCTACGAGGAAGCGCGGGCGCGCGGCGGCGGAGCGCCGGGGAGCCTGCCCTGAAGAGCCCGCCCGGTCCGGCCGGGACCGTCGCGCTTCCGGAAGAGCCGCGGCCCGCCCTCTCGCTCCCGGTCCTGCTGACCGGAGCCGCCCTCTCCCTGTTTCAACTCTGGCAGGCCGTCTTCGGCGCCCTCGGGGCCACCTGGATGCGGCCCATCCATCTGACCTGGATTCTCGCGCTCGGTTTTCTGGCCAGCGCCGCCGGTGGTCCCCGGCGGGCGCGCGCCGCCGATCTCCTGCTGGCCGCGCTTTCCGTGGCCGCCGGGGTCATGGTCATCCGTTTCGACCGGCAGGGGATCGACCACATCCTCTACGGGCTGAACGCGGCCGACCTGGCCGCCGGGGTCGCCCTGATCGCGCTGCTGCTGGAGGCCACCCGCCGCCGGGTGGGCGCGGTGATGACCTCGGTGGTCGTCGTCTTCCTCGCCTACAACGCGTTCGGGGCCTCGCTCCCCGGCATCCTGGCGCACCGCGGCTTCGAACTCGAGCGGATCGTCCGTTTCGAGGTATTCACCGGCGCGGGGCTCTTCGGCCTGCCGATCGGGGTGGCGAGCAGCACGGTGTTCGTCTTCGTCCTCTTCGGCGCCCTGCTCGAATGCACCGGCGGGGGCCGGTTCTTCATCAACCTCGCCTTCGCCGCCGCCGGCCGGGCGCGGGGCGGGCCGGCGAAGGCGGCGGTGGTGGCCTCGGCGGCGCTCGGCTCGGTCTCCGGCTCCGCCATCGCCAACACCGTGACCACCGGCGCTCTCACCATCCCGATGATGAAGCGCCTCGGCTTCTCGCGCGAGGAGGCCGGGGGCATCGAAGCCGCCGCCTCCACGGGGGGCCAACTGATGCCGCCGATCATGGGGGCGGGCGCGTTCCTGATGGCGGAGCTCACGAACACTCCCTATCCCCGGATCGTCCTCGTGTCGCTCCTCCCGGCGGTGCTGTTCTTTGCCGGAACCCTTTTCTTCGTCCACGGACTCGCGGTCCGGCGCGGGATCGAGGCCATGCCCTCGCGGCCCCGAATCCTCGCCACGCTCGCCGAGGGGGCCCACTTCCTCGCCGCCGTCGCCGTCGTCGTGGCGCTGCTCCTCATGAACTACTCGCCGCCGCTGGTGGGGGCCGCGGGGTGCCTCGCGGTGGTGGTGGCCGGCGCGCTCCGGCGCCGCACCCGGGTGGGGCCCAGGCAGCTCCTCGAGGGGCTGGCGCAGGGCGCCGTGACCGCGGTCCCGGTGTCCCTCGCCTGCGCGGCGGCGGGGATCGTCGTCGGAGTCATCGGACAGACCGGCGTGGGGCTGCAGTTCGCCGAACTCCTGCTCAGCGCCTCCCAGGGAGCCCTCCTCCCTGCCCTGGGGCTGTCCGCGCTGGTCGCGCTGGTGCTCGGGATGGGCCTGCCGGTAACCGCCGCCTACATCGTCGTTGCCGTGGTCGCCGCCCCCGCCCTCACCGGGCTCGGAGTGCCGTTGCTGACCGCCCACCTCATCCTCTTCTGGCTTTCGCAAACGTCCAACGTGACCCCTCCCATCGCGCTCGCGGCCTTCGCCGGAGCGGGCGTGGCGGGCGGCCGGCCCATGCCGACCGCCTTCCAGGCGGTGCGGCTGGCCGCCGGGCTCTTCATGGTTCCGCTGCTCATGGCCTACACCCCGCTGCTTCCCGGCGCGGGGGAGCCCCTGGGCCCGGCACAGGGGATCGCGTTCGCAGGCGGCCTCGTCGCGATGGCCGCGCTCGCGCTCGCACTCTACGGACACGGCGTTCGCGCGGTCTCCTGGCCCATCCGGCTGCTGCTGGCCGCGGCAGCGCTCCTCCTGCTCCTCCCGGACCCCGTGCTCCGCCTGGCCGGCGCCGGGCTGGCCGCCCTCGGTTTCCTCCCGCAATTCCGCGGCCGCCGTGCCGGCTGAAGCCGGCCCAGTTCTCCTGGTGGGGGTCCAGGCGGTCGCTAGAGCAGGCGCACCCGCCAGAGATACTGGAGCGAGGTGATCACCGTGAGGGTCACCATCGCCGCCAGCAGCAGCGGGGTGACGAGGCTGTCCAGTTCCAGCAGGTTGGCGACCAGGAACCAGAGGATTCCCACCACGTTGATCACGGTCGCGGCCTTCCCGAGCCGGCTGGGGGTGAAGTTGCGCCGCTTGACCGCCAGGTTGTAGGCGCCGGCCACGAACAGGATCGTGGCGTCGCGGGACAGCACCAGGATCGCGACCCAGGCCGGAATGCGCACCGAGACGGCCTCGATGGGTGCGGCGAGGGTCACCACCGCCGACACGATCAGCACCTTGTCGGCGAGCGGGTCGAGGAGCGCCCCGAGGTCGCTGTGCTCGCCGCGGCGGCGGGCGAGCGGCCCGTCCATCATGTCCGTCAGGCCGGCCAGCACGAGCGCTCCGAGCGCGAGCCCGAAGCGCCCGTAGAGGATGCAGATGACCACCACCGGGGCCAGCAACAGCCGGAGAACGGTGAGCTGATTGGCGATCGTCATCGGAGGAGGAAACGCTCGGGGCGCGGCCGAGTCAGGGGAATATCCCGAGTTCCTCGTAGGAGCGGCGGATCTTCTCGAGCGCCACCACGTAGGCCGCGGTCCGGAGGGTGCCGCACTCCGGGAACCGGGCGCGCGCGTCCCGGATCTCGTCGTAGGCCTGTGTCATCTTCTCCTCGAGCCCGCTCACCACGAGTTCCTTCTCGTCGGACTGGGTGACCAGGTTCTGCCGCATCTCCACGCTCAACCGCTTGCCGGCGAGCGTCTCGGCGGCATTCAGCAGCGCGTTCGTGTTCGCGATCTCGAGCCGCTTCTCGAGCAGCCCGAAACGCATGTGGGAGAGATTCCGCGCCCATTCGAAGTAGGAGACCACCACCCCCCCGGCGTTCAGGTACACGTCGGGAATCACCGGGATGCCGCGTTCCCGGAGGATACGGTCGCCTTCCGGGGTGGTGGGTCCGTTCGCCGCTTCGGCGACCAGCTTCGCGTTCACCAGCGGCGCGGTGTCCCCGTGGATCACGTTCTCCACCGCTGCCGGGATCAGGACGTCGCACTCCACGCTCAGGATCGCTTCGGGAGGCAGTTCCTCCTCGGCGTCGGGGAATCCCTTGATGGTGCCGTGTTCCCGCCGCCACTCCAGGAGGTCCGCCACCGAAATACCCGACCCGGAACGCGCCACGATGGTGACGTCCCATTCGCCGATGGCGATGACCTTCGCGCCGCGGCGGACGAGGATGTCGGCCGTGTGGAAACCGACGTTCCCGAATCCCTGGATGGCGATCCGTTTGCCCGGCAGGCCGCGGGTCAGCCCGCCGCCGGGAAAGTCCTCCACGAACTCGAGTCCGCGCGCGAGGCCGAGCACGACTCCCCGTCCGGTGGCGTCCTCCCGCCCGCGAATGCCCCCCTGGGTGACCGGCTTGCCGGTCACGCTGGCGAAGTTGTCGATCCCGCCCGGGTGCATCGCGTCGTAGGTGTCCGCGATCCAGGCCATCTCGCGCGCTCCGGTCCCGAGGTCGGGCGCCGGGACGTTGACCCCGGGCCCGATGAAGTTCTTGCGGATCAGCTCCGCCGTGTAGCGCCGGGTGATGCGTTCCACCTGCTCCGCGCTGTAGCGGCGCGGATCGAACGCGATGCCGCCCTTCGACCCGCCGAAGGGCACGTTCACGATCGCGCACTTGTAGGTCATGAGCGCCGAGAGGGCGCTGATCTCCTGCTGGTTCACCAGCGGGCTGTAGCGGATCCCCCCCTTCAGCGGGTGGCGGTGATGGCTGTGTTCCGCCCGCCAACCGGAGAAGACCTCCACCCGGTCCCCGAACTTGACCGGAAACCGCGTGTAGTAGATCGAGTCCGTGACGCAGATCTGCTGGAGGAGTCCCTCCGGGAGCTGGAGAGCGCGCGCCGCTTCGTGGACGAGACGGTGAACGCTCCGCTCGAGGTTCAGGTCGGAGGCGCCGTTTGCCCTCATGGCCCGGGATCGTAGAGCAGTTTCGCCGGCCTGCCGGCGTCCTCCGGGGGAAGAGCCAGGAATTCCGCCAGCGCCGCCTCGCACGTACGCGGCTCCCGGAGGCACGGCCGCCCGTGGGTCGCGCCCTCGACGACAACCATCCGGCTCTCCGGGTGACCGTTCGCCCGGAAGACGGCGGTCTGCGCCGCGAGCGGCGCTCGCCGGTCCGCATCGCCGGCAATCACCAGGACCGGGACCCCCGCCTCCCCGAGACGCGCGGAGAACCGCTCCACGTCCATCTCCCGCGGATCGAAACCGGCGGTGAGTTCGAGCCCCAGCAGGGTGAGGTCGCCGGCCGGGAAAGGGGGCAGGCCCACCAGGAGGGCCGCGTAGCGGTCGACCACCTCGGGGACGTTCCTGAAGGTACTGTCGAGCACGACCCCGGCGACGTCAGCCGCCAGCGCGGCGCCCGCGCGGGCCGCCGCCGCCCCGCCCATCGAGACCCCGAGAAGATAGAGGCGGTTCTCCGGGAACTCCCGCCGGAGGAAACGGGCCCCCGCCAACACGTCGAGCCCCTCCAGATAACCGAGGCTAGTGCGGCTTCCACCGCTGTCACCGTGGCGCCTGAGGTCCAGCGTCAGGGCATGGCAGCCGTGGGCCGCGAGGTACGCCGCGCGGCCCAGCACCTCGCGGCGCGACCGGAAGAGTCCGTGGGCGAGCACCACGGAACACCCGGCGGGGTCCGGGGCCTTCAGGAGCCAGGATCCAAGCCGCACTCCGTCCTCGCTCCGGAGCAGGACGGTCCGGTAGGAGAGTCCGTAGTCCCCGGGCGCCGCCCGATCCTCGAGGTCCTGGGGACGCGTCCCCGAGAAACTGGCGAGGAGCACCCCCACCGCGGTGGGGAGGGACAGGGCGGCCAGCAGGACCGCGGCCCCCACCCCGTACAGGATGCGCCGCGCCCTCCGGCGGCGGTTCCCGGCGGGGGTCATCCGTTCCCGGACGCCGCCCCCGCGGTGGACCCGGGCTCGGGGACCCGGATGATCAGCACCAGCGCCAGGACGCCGAGACCGGCCATCAGCCAGCAGACCGCTTCGAACCCGTACGGATACAGCAGCCCTCCGGCCGCGACCGCCCCCGCGATACCGAGTTGCGAGAACACGTTCGAGAACCCCAGGAAGCTAGCGCGGCGGTTCTTCGGCACCAGCTCGCTGCGAAGAGCGGTGAACGCCGCGATCCGGGCCACCGCGAGACACCCGAACACCAGCAGGGCCACGACCAGCGGGGCGCCCGCGAGCCACGGCAGGACCGGGGTCAGGGCCGCGGTGACGCCGGAAACCAGCACGATGAAGCGGCGCTTGCCCAGGCGGTCGGCGAGCGGCCCGGCGATGAGTTGCGCGGCCATGATCGCGGCGCCGAGTCCTCCGTAGAGAACCCCGACCGCTTCCAGCGAAAACCCCCGCACCTCCTGCAGCCATCCCGAGGCATAGGCGGAGATGCCGACCAGGCTTCCGGACATGCAGAACGCGGCGAACGCCGCCGTCCGGTGCACCGGACTCCCCAGGAACTCCAGGTGGCCGGCCAGCTTGCGCCCGAGCGGCCCGGGAACCGTCTCCCGCGGCCGCGCTTCGGGGAGTGCGAAGAGCAGCGCCAGCGTCAGGGCGGCAAGGAACGCGAGCGCCCCGTAGACGGCCTGGTGTCCGAAACGGCCGGCGGCGAAGGCCGCCCCGACCTGTCCCAGGATGGCCGCCCCCATCGCTCCCCCCATGAGGAAGGCCATCACCTTGCCGCGGCGCCGGTACGGCGCCAGGTCGGCGACCCAGGCCACGGCCAGCGCCGCGATGGTGCCGCCGGCGAACCCGGCGGCGATCCGCGCCAGCACGAAGGCGGCGTAGTGGGGCAGCAGCGAGATCACCCCGGCGGACGCCAGCATCAGGGTGGCCCCGAGGAGCAGGAAGGGGCGGCGTCCGCGCGCGTCCGCGAGCGGCCCCATGACCAGCGCCGCGAGGGCGGCCGCGAAGGAGTACGCCGAGATGGCGAGGCCGACGTCCGCGACCCCGACCCCGAGGCCTCCCGCGAGGGCCGCGATCAGCGGGTTGATCACCTGCTGGTCGAGCAACCCGAGCCCGATCAGCGTGCCCAGCACCGTGCCCGGCCAGATGAGCGACGACGTCTCCGGGCGGGTCTTCAAGGAGCGAAGCCTACTTTTCCACACGCCCGCGGCACGCCGGGACTCCCGGGCGCTCCTCGCGCCCGCGTCCCCCGGTCCGGGCTCGAACCTCCGGGTGCGGCGAAACTCCCTCCTGACGTTTTCCGTTCCAAGCCTCTATATTCTCGCGCCTCCCCGACCATGTCCGTTCTGGAACGATTCGCCTCGCCGATCAGGAGCCGCGACGCCGCCGTACGCCTCAAGGCGGTCCAGAAACACCCTCCCGAGGACACCGGCACCCTCGCGGACCTCGCGCGCTCCGATCCGGACGCCCGCGTGCGCAAGGAGGCGGTGCGCCGCCTCGAGGCGCCCCGGGTGCTACTGGAACTGACCGGCGACGCCGGCGATGAAGCCGCCCGCAAGCTGGCCCGGTCCCGGAGCGAGGCGCTCCTCGTCAAGATCGCCGCCGACGACCGGGACGAGCAGGAGTCACGGCGGGCGCTCGGGCTGCTGACCCCGCTGCGCGCCGTCGCCGAGGTCGCCTGCCGGGCGCACTTCGAAGCGATCCGCGCGGAGGCGCTCGCGCGCCTGACCGCCGTTCCCACCGAAGCCGCCGACCGGGATGCGGCCCTCGCGACGGTCGCCGGGCGAGCCACGGAACCCGCTCTCCGAAGCCACGCCCTCGAGGCCATCTCCAGCCCGTCCGGCCTCCTGCAGGTAGCAGTGGCGGCGGACGACCGTGAAAGCGCCCAGGCTGCGGTCCGCCGTCTCGAGGATCCGGAGCTGTTGCTCACCGCGGCGACCGGCAGCAACTCGAAGAGCGTGCGCCGGCTGGCCCGGCGCCGGGCCGAGGAACGGCTGCCCGCCGATCATCCGGAACGGGTGCAGTTGCGGGAGCGGACGCTCGCCGGCCTCCTCGAGCGCCTCGCCGAGGCCGACCCGGCCAGTCCGGCGCACCGGGCGAGCCTGCTGGCGGAGGCCGACGCCGTGATCGCCTCCGGGCCGGTCGCCGACGAACTTGGCGCGCGGCTCGATACGTTGCGCGCCAGCCTCGACGGCGGCGGATCGCGTGACGAACGCCGGCTTCGCCTTGCCTATCCCGAGGAAGCGGCCCCGCCCCCCGACGCCGGGGGACGCCCGCCCACCGAGCCGGCCGCGCCCCCGCCGGATCCGCCGCCGGAAGCCCGGGAGATTCTCAGCCGGTTGGAAGACGCGGAAACCGCCCTCGGCCTGCCCGAGGTGGAGACCGCCGAACGCGAGTGCCGGAAGCTCCTGGAGGAGTTGCCGGCCACTCACGAGATGCACGCCCGGCTGCGCGCCGCGGCGGAAGGCGCGAGGGGACGGGCGCTCGAGCGGAAGAAGGCTCGCATCCGGGAGTTCCAGGTCGCCGAGCTGGCGGATCACGCCGTTGCCCTGGCCAAGTCCCTCGGCCAGCATCCCTCCGGCCCCGAGATCGCCCAGGCCCGCCGGGAGCTGACCCGCCTCGGACGCCGCTTCGATCGCCTCGAGCCATCCGAGACCCCCGACGCCGCGCGGTTCCGGACCGCGGTCCGGGACGCGGGGACCGCACTCGACGCCGCCGAATCGGCGCGCGAGAACCAGGCCCGGAAGGCCGAGGACCGGATCACCGGACTGGAGGAACGCCTCGCCGCGCTCGAATCGTCCGACCCGTTCCCCCTCGAAGCGGGAGAGGCCGCCCTTCGCGAGCTCGGGACGCTCCGGAACGACGCCTCGCTCTGGCGCCGGGTGGGAGCGGAGCGGCAGACCCGGTTCCAGCGGCTCCAGGCCGCGCTGATGCCGCGGCTGCGGGAGGCCCGGGAAGTTCGCGAGTGGCGTCACTGGTCCAATCTGGAAGAACAGGCGGAGCTCATTCGCCGGGCCCGGGCCCTCGCCGAGGTCGAGGACCTCCAGCGGGTGGACCGCGAACTCGCCGCGCTCGAACGCGCCTGGCACAAGGCTCGCCACACCGGACGCGATCGGGGCCAGGAACTCTGGGAAGAATGGGGCAAGGTCCGGGAGGCCGTTCTCGAACGGATCGGCCCGCTCCGGGAGGCCGCCGAGCGCGAACTCGGCGAGAAGTTGGACGGGCTTCGCGCACTCGTCGAAAAGGCGGAGGAGATCGCGGAGAGCGCCGACGGCCGGCGGGCCGCCGAGATCCGCGCGCTGATGCCCGAATGGCGCCAGCGCGCCCGGGGTCTCGGCAAGCGCTCGGAGCGGCTGTGGAAGCGGTTCCGCGCCGCGAACGACCGCTATTTCGCCGAACTGAAGGCGGTCAGGAAGAAGCGTTACGAAGAGCTCGCTCCCAACATTCCGATCCGGGAGGAACTGATCGCCCGGGCGAAGGCGCTGTTCGACCAGACCGATGCCGAGGCGGTCCGGAACGCGGTCCGCGACCTGATGCGGGAGTGGAAGGAGTCGCCTCCCGTCCCCCGCAAGGAGGGCGACCGCCTCTGGGAAGAGTTCCGGGGCGCCTGCGACGGGGCGCGGGACCGCCTGCGGGAAGCGGCGGGAGACGACAGGCCGGCCCGCGGCGGTCCGGAAGACCACCCGCCGAGCGAAGCCGAGGCCGGCCTCCGCGCCCGCATCACCGAACTCGCGGCCCAGCCGGCCGAGGAACGGCGCGACGCCGCCCTCGCGCTGTGGGACGAGTACCGCCGCATTCGCCGGTCGGCCGACCGCCTCGGCCGCGAAACCGAAGGCGCCGTCTTCGGTTGCCTCCGGGAGGCGTTCGAGAAGGATCCCGACTCCTTCGCGGGGACGCGCCTCGACCAGGAACAGCTCGGTTCGCGGCTCGCGGAACTCCTCGCCGAGATGGAGGCACTCGCCCGGCCCCGCGCCCCCGTGTCGTCGGAGGGCGGTGTGATCGACTTCGCGGAGCACCTGAAGCGCACACTGCAGGCCGGTAGGGCCGCCGACCGAGGCGCCGTCCTCCGGGAAGACGCGCAGGCGGCTACCCGGATCCTGGAGCGCGCCCGGGCCGCCGGGCCGGCGCTCGCCGCGCCGGCGGTGGAGACGCTGAAGCGAATCGACGGGCTCGCCCGGAAGGTCATCGCACGGGCGCCGTCCCTCGAGGAGGGACGGGATCGCCCCCGGTCCCGGTCCCGGTCCCGCGAACGGCGCCCGCCTCGGCGCTAGCGCGGTTTCGCCAGCCGGAGACTCACCAGCCGGTTGAGGCTCACCCCTTCTTCAGCGGCCCTGATCACGAGATCGCGGTGGGTTTCCGGCGGAATCCGGACTACGAACCTGCCGCAGTAGGCAGGACTCAGGCGTCGAACTTCAGGCGAAGCGCGTTCCCGACCACCGTGAGCGAGGAGAGCGCCATGGCCGCGGCGGCCGCTTCCGGCGGTAACAGCAGGCCGGTCGCCGGATAGAGAACTCCCGCGGCGAGCGGCAGGGCCGCCACGTTGTAGATGAAGGCCCAGAAGAGGTTCTGGCGGATGATCCGGAGTGAACGGCGCGCGAGGCGCACCGCGACGCTCACCAGGCGCAGATCCGGGCGCATCAGGGTCACTTCGGCGGCCTCCCGCGCGATCTCGGTACCCTGGGCGAGCGCGATTCCCACGTCGGCGCGGGCGAGCGCCGGGGCGTCGTTGATCCCGTCGCCGACCATCGCCACCCGGCCGTAGCGTTCCCGCAGGCGGTCCACGGCGGAGAGCTTCTGGTCCGGAAGGAGTCCTCCCTCGACGTGGCGGACGCCGATCTCCGAAGCGGTGGCCGCGACCGCCCCAGCTTCGTCGCCCGAGACCAGGGACACCGCCAGCCCGTCGTCGTCGAGACTCCGGACGAGGTCCGCCGCCTCCGGGCGCGGCCGGTCCCGGAACCCGATGCTCCCGGCGAACTCGGTCCCGCCGTCCGATTTCGAGACCACCCGCAACCAGCCGGAGGCGCCGCTCCCGCCGGGATCCTCGGGGACCGTCAGGCCCCGTTCCCGGAGCAGCCGCTCGCTGCCCACCCACGCGCGGTTCCCTCCGCCGAACGTGGCCGTGACGCCGCGTCCCGGGAGCGCCTCGAAGCGCTCCGGCGTCCGGAGGTCCATCGCGGTCCCGCGGGCGTAGGCGACGAGCGCGACGCCGAGCGGATGTTCGGATCCCTGTTCCGCCGAGGCCGCCAGCCGGAGCAGTTCCTCCCGGCTCCAGCCCGGCGCGGGTTCCGCCGCCACGACCACCGGGGTACCGGTCGTCACGGTTCCGGTCTTGTCGAGCGCTACCGCGCGCACCCCCGCCAAGGCCTCCAGCGCCCCGCCGGAGCGGAACAGGATCCCTTGTCGGGCGCTCCGCCCGGTGGCCACCAGGACCGCGATCGGCGCCGCCAGTCCGATGGCGCAGGGACAGGCCACCACCAGCACCGCCACCCCGCGCGCCAGCGCAAAGTCGAGCGCGCCGTCCCCCAGCAGCCAGGCGGCGATGGTCAGGACGGCCGCCGCCATGACGGCGGGGACGAAGACCCCCGCCACCCGGTCCGCGGTCCGCTGGATGGGGATCTTCTCCGTCTGCGCCTTCCGGACCGCCGCGGCGATCCGGGACACCGTGCTGTCGGCGGCGGGACGGGTCACCTCGATCTCCGCGGCTCCGGTGAGGTTCATCGCCCCTGCCACGACCCCGTCGGAGACCGTCCGTTCGACCGGCACGCTCTCCCCGGTCAGGAGCGACTCATCCATCGCCGCGCCGCCCCGCACGATCCTCCCGTCGAGCGGCACGCGCTCGCCGGGGCGCACGCGAACGTGCTCGCCCCGGCGCACTTCGGCCACCGGCACGAGGCGCTCAACGCCGTCCCGCACCACGCGCGCCCGGTCGGGAGCAAAGGCCAGCAGCTCGGTCAGGGCATCGGTGGCGCGTCCCCGGGCACGGTCCTCGAGCCAGCGGCCGAGGCGGACGATCGCGACGATGAGCGCGGCGGTATCGAAGAACAGCATCCCCGCACCGCCCGCCGCGAGCGCCACCACGGAGGAGGCGTACGCGGCCCCGGCGCCGAGCCCGATCAGGCTGTCCATGCCGAACGTCCAGTGACGGAGCGAGGTCCCGAGCGCCTTGACAAAAGGCCAGCCGAAGAACAGGCAAACGGGAGTCGCCAGCGCGCACTGGGCGAAGCGCCCCGCGGTGGAGGCCCCGAAGCCGCTCATCGCGACCCCCATCGCCGCGCCGGCGAGCGCGAGGGCCCCGGCAACCGGAAGGAATCCGTCGCGCCAACGGGAGCCGGCGGCAGACTCCTCGGGCGGCGCGGCGGCGGCCGGCGAGGCCGTCTCGACCCGATAGGGACCGGCGGACTCCACCGCTCCCGCAACATCCGCCGCGAGGCCGGAGTCCACGGGCCGCGCGTCCGTGAGGCTCACCGAAAGATCGCCGGTGAGCAGGCTCACCTCCGCCCGCTCGACCCCCGGAAGGTCCCCGACCGCCTTCTCGATGCTCGCGACGCAACCGGCGCAGTGCATCCCGACCACCCGGCCCTCGAACCGGCGGTCTCCGGCGGTCTCCCGTGCCGGAGTGCGTGGCTCTGAAGCGGGGTCCATGACGTTGCCCGGAGTATAGGAAGGGGCGACGGAAGCTCCGGTCGATAACTGAGAGTCGTCCGCACCGTGGGGCTGCATGGGGGTCACGCCGTGCGCGGCGCGGAGCGCCGCGCGTGCCGGTCTGAAGACCGGCGCTCCCAGCGGGGCGCGCCACCAGGGCGGTCTGGAGGCCGCCGTTCCAGGCCGTGGGCGCCATCGCGCGGGAGAGCGCCCCGAGCCGTGTCTAGTGGGGGTGCGCGTCCTCGTAGTGCTCGGCGAGGAGGTCCCTGCCGAAGTCTCCGGTGAGGTCGCGCCAGACCGAGTGGATGTGGTTCGCGCCGTTCTGGGTGTTGTCGTACTCGATGAGGAAGGTGGGGCCGTGGATGCGGTAGTAGTGCGGCTCGCCGGGCGCGGCGCTCCCGGCCCAGGCGAAGTGGATGTCGCCGAGGCCGGCCGCCGTGATCCGGTCGAACTCCGCCTTCGCGAGATCGAGCCGCATCCGGTCCAGGTAGACCTGGATCAGCTCGACGACCTTGTCGCGCTGCCCGCCCGTCATGTTTCCGATCGCGAGCCCGAGCGGCTCTCCCGGATCGGCGACCCGGTCCGTGCCGGTCAGGATGTCGGGCGGCGCCTCGGCGTCGAAGATGACCTGCCCGCGCGCCTCGCCGGCGAAGAGCGCGAGCAGCTCCCTCGCAACCGTCTGTTCCGCCGCGAGCACCTCGAGCCCCGTGTGCCGGCCTTCGTCGACGATCGCCGGATTGCTGCCCATGAACGCCGGCGCCGCGACCACCTCATCGCCCCTGAGCGTGACGTTCAGCGACAGGTGGTGCCCCTCGACGCGCCAACCCCAGGGAGCCGAGTCCGACGGCTCGTCGAAGACGGTGAAGTGGTAGCGGTCGGAATCGCGAATGTCCCGGCCTTCGCGCTCGTAGAGGATCTGCTCGAGGTACATGATGCCGAGCGCCTTGCTGATCCCGTCGTGGCTCAGCACGGTGCCGAGCAGGCGGTCGGCGAGCCGGCGCTGGGGAGGGGTGAAGTCCCCGTACGGCACGCCCTCCCGGTCCCGCGGAATGAAGTGCCAGTTGAGCCGCTCCTCGTCATCGAACGCGAACTTCGCCCGGGCTCGCTGACCTTCGTCGAGCGACATCAGGAAGTGCCGCGCCCGATCGATCATCTCCTCGGCGACGTCGGGCGCGGCAGCGGTCCAACCGACCGATGCGGCGAGCGCAACTCCTGCGAGCAGCAGGGCCCCGGCCTTGATCCTTTTCCTCATTCTCGATCCCCTCCGGGCCCGATTCTACTTCGGGACCGGCCGCGCTCCACGGCTACAATCGCGAGCCGTTTTGCCTGTCCGTCCGATCCTGCGCTACGGCGCTTCCACCCTCATGAGTCCGTCCGAACCCATCGAGGACTTCAGCCGGAACTGGCAGGAACTGGTGGACGACATGGTGGCGACGATGTACGCGGCTCCCGGTGTCGGTCTTGCCGCACCCCAGATCGGAGTCGGAGTCCGACTGATGGTCATCGACATCACGGTCGGCGAAAAGGACGGCGAGCTGATCGTGATGGCCAACCCGGAGATCCTCGAGTCCAGGGGGAGCCAGTCCGAAGAGGAAGGATGCCTCTCGGTGCCGGGGTACTCGGGGGTGACCCGCCGGGCCCAGTGGGTCCGCGTCCGCGGCCAGCGGCTCGACGGTTCGCACTACGAGATGGAGGGGGAAGGACTGCTGGCGCGAGCGTTCGCCCACGAGGTGGATCACCTCAACGGCCGCCTCTTCCTGGACCGGCTCGGAGTCCTCAAGCGGGATCTCATCGTTCGCAAACTGCGCCGCCGCATGCGTCGCGGCGACTGGTAGCGCCCGGCGACCCGGTGGAAGGCCTCCGCGTGGTCTTCCTGGGGACCTCCGGCTTTGCCGTGCCGGTGCTCTCCGCGCTGCACGCCCGGCACGAGGTACTCGCGGCGGTCACCCAGCCCGACCGGCCGGCGGGCCGGAGCCACCGCCCGCGCCGCAGCCGGATCCACCACCTGGCGCTGGAACTCGGAATCCCGGTCCGGCAACCGGAACGGATCCGCCGCCGCAGCGCCTGGGAGGCGATCGCGGATCTCGCGCCCGATGTCCTCGCCGTCGCCGACTACGGCCAGATCCTTCCCGCCCGCCTGCTCGCCGCGCCGCGGCTCGGGGCCGTCAACGTCCACGCCTCCCTGCTTCCCGAACTCCGCGGCGCCGCCCCGGCAATCTGGGCGGTGGCCCGCGGCTACCGGCAAACCGGCGTCACGACGATGCTCATGGACGCCGGACTCGACACCGGGCCGATCCTGCTCCAGCGGGAAACGGACATCGGCGATGACGAGACCGCGGGCGAACTCCTGGCCCGGCTCGCTCCCCTGGGCGCCGACCTCCTGATCGAGACCCTCTCCGGACTCGCCGCCGGACGGATCGCGCCGCGCCGCCAGGACGACGACGCGGCCACGCTCGCGCCCCGGGTCCGGAAGTTGCATGCGGCGCTGGACTGGGAGCTGGAAGCCCCCGCGCTGGCGAACCGGGTGCGCGCCTTCTCCCCCGCGCCGGTGGCCTTCACGGCCGTCCGGGGCGGAAGCGCCGGGGCGGGCACCCCGCTCCGGATCCACCGCGCCGCAGCGGCCGACGGTTCAGCGGAGCAGGGTCAACCCCCGGGATCCTTCCGGATCGCGGGGAGCCGGCGCGCGCCCCGCCTCGTCGTGGCCTGCGGCGGCGGCACCGCGCTGCTCCCGCTCGAGGTCCAGGCCGCGGGACGCCGCCGGCTCCCCATCGCGCCGTTCCTGCAGGGGAACGCCGTCCCGCCCGCCGGACGTTTCGTCACCGCCGCCGAAGCGGCCGGGCTGACGGAGAACGGATGACGATGCGCACCCGGCTCCGACGCGCCGCGTTCTTCCTGGCCGCCACCCTGGGGGTCGTGGCCGCCACCTACGGCGTGCTGGTGCTGGTGGCGAGCACGCGCCCTCCCCGGCCGACGCATGATTTCTTCACGGCCCCGGTCCGGAACGTCGCGCATCGGGGCGGCGGGATGCTGGCTCCCGAGGCCACCCTGGCGGCGTTCGGGGCGGCGGCCCGGGCGGGCGCAGACGTTCTCGAAATGGACGTCCGGCTGAGCGCCGACGGCGCGCTCGTGGTGATCCACGATCGCACGGTGGACCGCACCACCGACGGGAGCGGCGCGGTCGGGGAACTGCGTTTCGAGGAACTGCGCTCCCTGAACGCCGGCTACCGCTTCCGGACGACGGACGGGGACTTTCCCCATCGCGGCGAGCGCCTCGCGATACCGACCTTCGACGAGGTGCAGGCCGCCCACCCGGATCTTCCCTTCGTCGTGGAGATGAAGACGCTCGACACGGCCGAGCCGCTGTGCCGGGCGATCCGGGAAGCGGGGCGCGAACACCGGACCCTGGTGGCGGCTTTCGGCGGCGAATCCCTCGAGCGGTTCCGCAGCGCCTGCCCCTCCGTCGCCACCGGAGGCTCCTTCGGGGAGGTGGTGGTCTTCCTGGTCCTGTCCCTGGGGCGCCTCGCCGGCCTCTACGACCCTCCGTTCGACGCGCTGCTCGTCAGCGAAACCAGCGGTCCCGTCCGGGTGGTGACGCCGCAGCTCCTGCGCTCGGCGCGTCAGGCCGGCCTTCCGGTGTTCGTCTGGACGGTGAACCGGGCCGACGACATGCGGCGCCTGCTGGCGCTGGGCGTGGACGGCATCCTCACCGACGATCCGCTGGCGCTCGCGGCGGCCGTCGCGGCCTCCCCCTGAGATGCCCGGAGCGCCCCGCGGAAAAGCGGGCCGGCGCGCCGGAAAGCGCCCCGCCCCGCCCTCGCGCCCGGCATCCCCTGCCCGGCGAGCCGCGTTCGCGGTTCTCCTGCGGCTGGAGCCCACCCGGGAGCGGCCCCGTCCCCCCCGCCCCGATGCCCTGATCGCCCGCCTCGAGGACGCCGAGGGGCAGCCCCCGAACGACCGCGACCGGGCGCTCGCGCGAGAACTCGTCTTCGGCGTCCTGCGCCGGCGGCGGGCCCTCGACTACGCCCTCGACGCCTACTCGCGCCGGCCGGTCGGCAGACTCGATCTCCCGGTGCGCACCGCGCTCCGCCTCGGCCTCTACCAGCTTCGCTACCTGGACCGGGTGCCGGCCAGCGCCGCGGTCCACGAGTCCGTGTCCCTCGCCGCCGCGTCCGCCCGGCCCGGGGCGGCCGGTCTCGTCAACGCCGTCCTCCGCGCCTATCTCAGGGCCGACCACCCGTGGCCCCGCCCGGGCGGGGACCGGGACCTCTACCTGCGCGCCGGCCTGTCGTATCCGGACTGGATGGTGGACCGCTGTCTCCGGCAGCTCGGAACCGAGGGCGCCCGGCGGAGGCTGGAAGCCGGCAACCGCCTCCCGGCGGTCTTTCTGCGCGTCAGCCGGCGGCTGGGGCTCGAGGAGGTCCGGGAGCGGCTCGCGCAGGACGGCGTGGAGACCGAGCGTTTTCCGATCGCCCCCCGCTGCCTCCGGGTGACCCGGGGAAACCCCCTGGAGTCGCCGCTGCACCGGGAGGGCGCGATCCACCTTCAGGATGCGGGGTCGCAGCTCGTGGCCTGGCTGCTGCCCGTGGCCGGGGCCCGCCGGTGCCTCGATGCCTGCGCCGCCCCCGGAGGAAAAGCCGCCATCCTCGCCGACCGGATCGAACCGCGGCCGCTCATCGCCGGCGACCTCCGGCCGGCGCGGGTGGATCTCCTGGACTCCACCCTCCGGCGCCTCGCACCCGGCAACGTGCTGCGGCTGGCCGCCGACGCGGCCCGCCCCCCCTTCGCGGCGGCGACGTTCGACCGGATCCTCCTGGACGTTCCCTGCAGCGGCCTCGGGACCCTGGCGCGGAATCCCGACATCAAGTGGACCGCCTCTCCGGCGCGAATCCGTGAACTCGCGGAGGCCGCGGGCCGCATCGCCCGGGCCGCGGCGGACCTTCTCGGTTCCGGCGGCATGCTGCTCTACTCGGCCTGTTCGCTCGAGCCGGAGGAAACGGCCGAGGCGGTGCGCGGCCTGCTCGCGGCGAGGCCCGGCCTCCGGCAGCTTTCCCTCGCGGACCGCCTGCCCGAAGCGCTCGCCCCGCTCGTCGACGAGCGGGGCGCACTCCGCGTCGCCCCCGAAGACCACGGAACCGACGGCTACTTCGCGGCGCTCCTGCAGCGCACCCACGGCTGAGGGAAGGCCGGCGCCCGGGCCGGCCAGCCGACCCCGGACGACACTACACTTCCGCCGGGGCACCACCTTGGGCAATCTCCGGATCCGCTGGGCGCGCGGCGGGAATCCCTCCCCGTCGCGGCTGTCGCGGGGCCTCTACTACCTCGTGACCGGGTTGCTGCTCGGCGCCACCTTCGCCTTCGCGGCCGCGGCGACCTTCCTGGTGGCGTCCTCTGCCGCGGACCCCACCGTTCCGGATCTCACCGGCCTCGAAGTGGCGGCCGCCGAAGCGGTGCTCGGCAGCGTGGGGCTGCGGCTCGCGGAGGGCCAGGCCCGCTTCGACGACCACGTTCCGGAGGGACGCATCGTGTTCCAGGAGCCGTCGCCGGGAGCGTTCTTCAAGCGCGGGCGTTCCGTTCAAGTGTTCCGCAGCCTCGGGCCCACCCGCCGGGTCGTCCCGCGGCTCGAGGGCAGCACGCTCACCGAGGCCCGCCGGCAGCTCGAAGCCGCCGAGCTGACCGTGGGCCGGGTGGCCGAGGTGGAGAGCGACACCTACCTCGCCGGCCGGGTGATCGCCCAGTCCCCCGTGGCCTACAGCGAGACGGTTCCCGACACCTCGGTTTCGGTGCTCCTCTCCGCCGGATCGGAACCCGAGTCCTTCGTCATGCCGGATTTCATCGGCCGCCGCTACGGGGAGATCGCCGACGACCTGAGCCGGAGCGCCGTCCGGGTGCGCGATGTCCGGAGCGTCCCCTACCGGGGGGTTCCGGCGGGGATCGTGGTGGACCAGGTGCCCGCCGCCGGCGCCAAGGTAAGCCGCGCGGACCGGATCGTGCTGACCCTGAGCCGGTAGAGTCGCGGATTCGGATGCGGCTGACTCCTTCGCTTCTCTCCGCCGACTTCACGCGTCTGGCGGAGGAGATCCGGACGGTGGAGGAGGCCGGAGCGCACGGGCTGCACCTCGACGTCATGGATGGGCACTACGTCCCCAACCTGACCTTCGGGCCGATGCTGGTGGCCGCGGTGCGGCGCTGCACGGACCTGCCGCTCGACGCCCACCTGATGATCGACAACGCCCCCGAACACATCGGGGCCTACGCGGAAGCGGGGGCGGACGCGATCGCGGTGCATCCCGAAGCCGTGCCCCATCTCCACAAGACGATCTCCGACCTCCGTTCCCTCGACGTCCGGCCCGGACTGGCCATCAACCCGCTCTCGCCGCTGTCATCGCTCGACGAGGCGCTCGCGGCCGTGGACTATGCGATCGTCATGTCGGTCAACCCCGGCTGGGGCGGGCAGCGCTTCATCGAGGGCAGCATGGACCGCGTCCGCCAGGTCCGGAGGCTTGCGGAGCGATGCAACCCGTCCCTCCAGATCGTGGTGGACGGCGGGATCAACGCCTCCCGGGTCGCGGCGGCCCGCGACGCGGGTGCGGACGTGCTGGTGGCGGGATCGGCGGTCTTCGGCGCCGCCGATCCCGCGGCGGCGGTTCGGGAGATGCTCGCGGCGTGACCCGTCGCGCGGCGAGAACCGGCGTGCGGCCCGGCCGGCGCCCTTGACCGATTCGGACTCCCCGCCGGCCGCCGGGAGTTCGTCCCCTCCGGCTGCCTCCCCCACCTGCGTCTCGATCCGCGTCCGCTACGCCGAGACCGACCAGATGGGCGTCGGGTATCACGGCGCCTACCTTCCCTGGCTCGAGGTGGCGCGGACCCGTTGGCTCAGGGAACACGCCGTGTCGTACCGGGAACTGGAGGCGGGCGGCGTCCACCTGCCGGTCATCGAGGTGCGTTGTCGCTACCTGCACGCCACGCACTACGACGACGAGCTGATGGTCGAGGCCGCTGCCTACCGGTACCGGCGTGCCGGGATCGGGTTCGAGTACCGCGTGGTGCGTCCGGCGGACGGCAAACTGGTGGCGACCGCCGAGACCCGGCATGCGGCGGTAGGGCCCGACGGCCGCCCCCGCCGACTCCCCGGAGCGGTTCGGGATGCCTTGGAACGGAGCATCCCTGACGACGTTCCGGTCAGGCGCTAGCATTTCGTCGGCTGCGGCCTTTCCGCTCTCGTGCATGGTTCCTGACCCCGCCGGTTTCAACCGCCGGACCTTCCTGTCCGCCGCCCTGGCGGGAGCCGTCGTCCTGGCGGGTCTGGCGTGCAGTTCCGGACCGCTGGCGGAGGTCCCGACCGGAGCGCAGGCCGACCGGCGGATGCTGGCGCTCGGACAGCAGAGCCTGGAGGACCGTGACTGGGAAACGGCGCGCACCTGGTTTCGCCAGTTGCTCGACAGCTACCCGCGCAGCCAGTTCGCCGGTGACGCGCGCCTGGGGATCGCAGACACCTACAACAACCAGCGCGGCGCCCAGAACGCGCTGCTCGCGGCCACCGAGTACCGGGACTACCTGACGTTCTTCCCGAATCACCCGCGGGCGGACTACGCGCAGTTCCAGATCGCGTTCGGACATTTCAAGCGGCGCCGCAGCGCGGACCGGGATCAGGAAGACACCGAGCTGGCGGCGACCGAGTTCGAGAAGCTGCTCGAGCTGTACCCCAACTCCCGGTATGCCGAGGAGGCGCGGGGCCATCTCGTGGAGTGCAGGAACGACCTCGCCACCTCCGTACTGCTGAAGGCCGAGTTCTACCAGGACCACCGGAACTGGTGCCGGGGCGCCATTCCCCGGCTCGAGGAGATCCTGGCGAACTACCCCGACTTCGACCGTCTCGCCGAGGTCCGTGACCGGCTGGGCCGCGCGCTCACCGAGTGTGGACGGGAACAGGAGGCGCTGGTCCACTACCAGAAAATCGTCGAAGAACACGCGGAGAGCCCCTACACGGAAGCGGCGCGCCAGCGGATCCGCGAGATCCTCGCGCGCACCTGACAACCGGCGGTTCGCCTTCCAGCGGACCCCCACCGGCGGCGTCTCAGGATCCGGATGGACTCCGTACCTCCGCCAGGCAGTCTCCCCGATGGACCAGGATCCTGAGCGCCGGCCGCCCCCCGGGAGCGGCGGCGGGGACGCCGGCGGCGATCACCACGTCACCCGCCACGAGGCCTGCCAGCAGCGCCTTCCCGCCACCTTCGAGGTCGGCCGGTTGCACCGCCACCCCGACGACGCGCCATCCCTGAATCCCGGACCGGTCGAGCCGGCACCCCACCACGGCCTCGAGCGCGGCCGGCCCGCGCCCCGCCTCCGTTGCGGGCTCGAAGCCCAGGACATCCACCTGCCGGTGGCGCTTCTCCCCGTAGAGGAGACCGCGGGATCCGTCCAGGCGGGCCAAGGCGTCCGCGCCCAGGAACACTTCGGGCAGGGCGTGCACCAGGCGGCGCGGAAGCGGACGCACCGCGCCGGCGGGCCGCTCAGCCGGAGAGCGCGACGCTCCGCGCTCCGGCGAAGTAGGAGAAGCCGGACCACGCGGTGAGGAAGGCGGCGACCCAGAGGCCCAACACGCCGAAGGGCGCCAGGGCCTCGTAGAAGGCCCCGCCTAGAACCAGGAGGGCGGCGTACACCTGCGCGTGCATCTTGATCTTCCCCAGCAGACTGACCGGCACGCTGCTCCCCCGCTGGAGCGCGACCATCCGAAGCGCCGTCACCGCGAACTCCCGCCCGACGATCACGATCGCGACCCAGGCGGGACAGAGCCCCCGAGCCACCAGGCAGATGAAGATCGTGGAAATGAAGAACTTGTCCGCGATCGGATCCAGCAGCGTCCCCAGCGCGGTGATCTGGTTGCGGCGGCGGGCAATGTGTCCGTCGAGCAGATCGGTCAGCGCGCCGCCGGCCACCAGACCGGCGCTCACCAGCGGCCAGCCGGGAAACGAGGCCAGCAGGGCCACCGCCACCAGTGGCGTGAGCAGAATCCGCAGTAGCGTAAGGCGGTTCGCCACGCTCATCTCCGGCACACGTTCGAAGGAGTTCCCTGCGCCCCCCGGCGCGGACCGGAGATGCTATCAGCAGCGGGTTGTTCCCCCGCCGGGGGGAGTATCCTGTCGGGCTGTTCGATGAAGGCGGTCATTCTCATCGGGGGAAAGGCGCTACGGCTGCGTCCTCTCACGTTCCGCCGTCCCAAGGCGGTCGTCCCGCTCCTTGCCCGCCCCTTCCTCACCACCCAGTTCGAGCTGCTCCGCCGGGCCGGAATCACCGAC
Organism: Acidobacteriota bacterium; assembly: GCA_022826195.1. Taxonomy (GTDB): domain Bacteria; phylum Acidobacteriota; class Vicinamibacteria; order Marinacidobacterales; family Marinacidobacteraceae; genus Marinacidobacterium. The sequence goes on along the minus strand of JAJDVI010000050.1, from coordinate 24,680 downwards.
GTCATTCTCTGCCTGGCCTCGCTCCCCCGGCAGGTCGAGGCCACCTTCGGTGACGGGAGCGCGTTCGGCGTGTCGCTCCGGTACTCGGTGGAACCGAAGCCGCTCGGCACCGGGGGCGCCGTCGGACACGCGAGGTCCCTGCTCTCCGAACCCTTCGTGTGCCTGAACGGCGACGCGCTGACCGACCTCGACATTCGGGCGCTCGTCGGGACCCACGAGTCCGCCGGCGCCGCGCTCACGCTCGCGTTGACCCGGGTGGACGACGCGTCTCCCTACGGGCTGGTCGGGACCCGGGGGTCGCGGGCCGGCGGGCCGCGCCGCGTCGTCAGCTTCCGTGAGAAGCCGGAGTCGCCGGAGCCGGGCGAGATCAGCATCGGCGCCTACGTCATGGATCCGGCCATCTTCGAGTTCATCCCCGACCGGGGAGCGTCCTCGCTGGAACACGAGGTCTTTCCGGCGGTGGTGGCGGCCGGCCGTCCGGTCTCGGCGCACCGGCACGAGGGCTACTTCGCGGACATCGGCGTGCCCTCGCGCTACCGGCTGGCCCACCGGGACGCCCTCGACGGCAAGATCCGGATTCCGGGAGTCGGGCGGCCCAACCCCGGGGGAGTCATCGTGGACGAAACCGCTTCCGTCCACCCGCGCGCCCGCCTCCTGGGGCCCTCCCTGGTGGGACCCGAAGCACAGGTGCGCGAAGACGCCGAGATCGGTCCCTACGCGGTGCTTGGGCGACACGTGCGGGTCGAGCGCGGCGCCCGCGTGGAGGACTCGATCCTGTGGGCCCACACCCGCATCAGCGAGGAGGCCGCGGTGTCGGGAGCGATTCTGGGCGTCAGCAGTTTCGTCGGCCCGGGAGCGCGGCTCTCGGGGGCGGTCCTCGGTGACAAGAGCACCGTCGCCGCTCACAGCACCGTTCCATGGCCCGACGACTGAGCGTCGGCGAAGCCGGGCTCTTCAAGGCCTACGACGTCCGCGGAGCGGCGCCGGCGCCGCTGTCTCCCGCCCTGGCCTGGCGGGTCGGCCGCGCCTTCGCCACCTGGCTCGGGGGCGGGCGCATCGGCATCGCCCGCGACGCCCGGCTTACCAGCCCGGCCCTCGCCGGGGCCTTCGCCGCCGGTCTCGCCGGGCCGAACGTCGAAGTCCTCGACTACGGGATGTTGCCGACCGACGCGATGTGGTTCGCCGTCCGCCATGACCGGCTGGACGGGGGAGCGGTGATCACGGCTTCGCACAACCCTCCGGGAGACAACGGCATCAAGCTCGTCGAGCGCGATGCGGCGCCCGTGTTCCAGGAGAACGGGCTGCCGGAGGTGCGCCGGCTGGTGGAAGAGGCTTCCGATCCGCCGGAGGACCCGCCGCCCGCCCCGGAAACCGGAGCGCCGCGCGAAATCGCCGCCGACTACCGGGCGTTTCTGGCGAGCGTCGTGGATTTCCGCTCCCTCCCGGCGCTGCGCGTGGTCCTCGACGCCGGGAACGGCATGGGGGGACTCATGGCGGGCGAGGTCTTCTCCGCGGTCCCCGGCGAGTTCGTCGCGGTGCAGTTCCGGCCGGACGGCGCCTTCCCGAACCGCGGCGCCAACCCGCTCGTTCCGCGAAACCGGGAGCCTCTCGCGCGCCGGGTCCTCGACGAGGGAGCCGACTTCGGTGTCCTCTGGGACGGGGACGCGGACCGCTGCGTCTTCGTGGACGACCAGGGACTGCACATCCCGGGGGACTTCGCGACGGCCCTGCTGGCTCCGGCCGAGATCGCCAAGGAACCGGGTACGCCGATCGTCTTCGACCTGCGCTCGTCACGGGCGGTGCCGGACGAAGTGACGCGGGCGGGGGGGCTGCCGCGCGCCGGCCGGGTGGGACACGCCTATCTGAAGCGGCGGATGCGGCAGGAGGACGCGCGATTCGGCGGCGAGCTCAGCGGTCACTTCTTCTTTCGGGCCGCCGGCTACGCGGACAACGCCCTGCTGCCCATCCTGCTGATGATCGAGAGGATCCGGGACTCGGGAAGGCCGCTCTCCGAACTGGCGGGGAACCTGCGCCGCCGCTACTTCACGGTGGACGAGGAGAGCCGGGCGGTTTCCGATCCGGCCGCCGCCTTCCGCATGGTGCGCGAGAGCTTCCCGGGCGGCAAGGTGAGCACGCTGGACGGGCTCGCGATCGATTTTCCGGACTGGCGTTTCACGCTCCGGCCGTCGAACACCGAACCCGTGATGCGGCTGACCCTGGAGGCGTACCGTGAGGGACTGGCCGAGACCCGCCGCGACGAACTCCTGGCGCTGCTGGAGCGCCTTCGTTGAGACTGCCGCGGCGTCCGGGGCCCCGGTCGCCGGACCGGCGCGAGCGGCGCTCCGCGTCGCGCCGGGCGCAACCCCACGCGCCCGCACCACGGAGCGGGAAGCTCCGCCACCGGCCGTCCGCGCCGAGTAGAATCTGCGGCCCCCGGGCGGGCGTATCTCAGTTGGCAGAGTACGAGCTTCCCAAGCTCGGTGTCGCGGGTTCGAGCCCCGTCGCCCGCTCCATCCTGTTTCCTCCATCCGCTCCGCCCCATGGCCCTATTCCGTCGCACCCATGAAGACGAGGCATTCATGACCGAAACGCCTCCCGCCCCCGAACGGGGCGCCCGCTCGACCTGGATCGGGCAGGACACCCTCGTCGAGGGAAAGATCACGACCCGGGAGGACATCTGCATCCAGGGTCGTCTGAAGGGCTCCGTGGAAAGCACCGCCGCGGTCGTGATTCCGGAGGGCGGCCAGGTCGAGGCCGACATCCTGGCCCGGAACGTCACCATTCATGGCCTGGTGACCGGCGACGTGGAGGCGGTGGAGAAGGCGGAAATCGGGGCATCGGGCGTGCTTACCGGAGGAATCCTGGCCGGCACGGTGGTCGTCCACGCGGGCGCCACCTTCGAGGGGACGGTGCGGACCCGCAGCAAACCTGGAACCGGCGCCGCGGAAGACAGCCCCGAAGGGCGAGACGGCTGAATGAGGATCGGGACGGTTCGGGAGATCAAGGACAGCGAGAACCGGGTCGGACTGGTCCCGGGGGGCGTCGACACCCTGGTCGCCGCCGGGCACGAGGTCCTCGTCGAGTCGGGAGCCGGGAACGGCAGTCTGATCTCCGATGACGAGTTCGCCGCGGCGGGAGCGCGGATCGTGGATACCCGCGACGAGGTCTTCGCAACCTGCGATCTCCTGATCAAGGTGAAGGAGGTGCAGCCCGAGGAAGTGGAACTGCTTCGCGAAGGGCAGATTCTCTACACCTATCTCCACCTGGCGCCGCTCCCCGACCTGACCGAGGGGCTGCTGTCCCGGGGAGTCACCGCCATCGCCTACGAAACCATCACCGCGCCCGACGGCAGCCTGCCGCTCCTCACCCCGATGAGCGAAGTAGCGGGCCGCATGGCGATTCAGGAAGGCGCGCACCACCTGCACCGTTCCTGCGGCGGGTCGGGAATCCTGCTCGGCGGGGTCCCCGGGGTGCCGCGGGGGCGCGCGGTCATCGTCGGCGGGGGTGTCGTGGGGCTCAACGCCGCCAAACTCGCGGTGGGGATCGGGGCCGAGGTCACCATCCTGGAAAAGAGCGCGGCGCGCATGCGCTACCTGGACGACATCTTCGGCAGCCGGGTCACGACGCTGAAATCGAGCGCGGTCACCCTGGCGTCCTCGCTCGCCGAGGCGGACCTGGTCGTCGGGGCGGTCCTCGTCCCCGGCGCCGCGGCGCCGCGCATCATCACCCGGGCGATGGTTGCCGCGATGCGCGAGGGCGCGGTCATCGTGGACGTAGCGGTGGATCAGGGCGGGTGCTGCGAGACCACGCGGCCCACGACCCACTCGAAGCCCACCTTCGTGGTGGACGGGGTGGTCCACTACTGCGTCGCGAACATGCCGGGCGCCATGCCGCGAACGTCCACCTACGCTCTCACCAACGTGACGCTGGAGTATGCGCTCACGATCGCCAACTACGGCTTCGAGGAGGCGGTGCGGCGGGACCGCTGCCTGCGGCCCGGCGTGAACACCCATGCGGGCCGCCTCACCTGCGGGCCGGTCGCCGAATCGCAGGGTCGGAGATACCAGCCACTCGAAGAACTGGTTGCGTGACCCGCCGGCAGGGGACCGGGCGGCAGGCGGAAAGGGTGAGCGCCGGCGCTTCCGCGTGGGGCGGAGAGCTGCGCCTGTTCGCGGACTGGGCAACCCCCGGCGACGGGCGGGCGAACATGCGGCGGGACCAGACGCTCCTCGAGGAAGCCGCGGCGGGAGCGCCTCCGGCACTGCGCCTCTACCGCTGGTCCCGTCCGACGCTCACCCTCGGACACGGACAGACCGCCGGCGCCGCCACCGACCCGGAGGCGCTCGCGACCTTCGGAATCCCGTGGGTGCGCCGTCCCACCGGAGGCCGGGCGCTTCTCCACCTGCCGGACGAACTCACCTATGCCTTCGCGGCGCCCCGCGGCCGGGCTACCGGAGTCCGGACCGCGTACTTCCGGGTCATGGGCTCCATCTGGAGCGCCCTTTCCCGCTTCGTGCACCTCGATCCCCCGCCGGCCGGCGCCCTGCCCCGGGACACCGCGTCCCCCCGGCTCCCCTGTCATGCCGTCGCTACCGGCCATGAGATCACCGTGCGGGGCCGCAAGCTCGTGGCCGGCGCACAGCGGTGGCGGCGGGGTGCTTTTCTCCAGCACGGCTCGATCCCCTGGACGGTGGACCGCGCCCTCACGAATGCGCTGGCCGGGCTTCCGGCCGACTCTCCCGTCGACGCGGTCGGCCTCACCGAACTCCCGGCCGTGGAACCGCGGGACGCGCCGCCCTCCGTGGAAGCAGTGGCCATCGCCCTCGACGCCTCGTTCCGCCGGGACTGGATTCGTCCCGTGCTAGGGTGATGTTCACGTTTCCAACCGATCTCCAGGAGCGATTGATGAACGATTCCCCACAGGGAGAACCGACCGAGCCACTTGTGGAGGACCCCGGGGCGAATGGCGCCGCAGACGGGGATTCCGCGGGTTTGCCGGAGACGGAGGAGCCCTCCGGAGTCGAGGAGCTGCAGGACCGGATCGCCGTCCTCAGCCACGAACTCACCGACGCGAAGGACCTGGCGCGACGGGCGCAGGCGGATCTCGCGAACGTGCGCCGGAGAGCCAGGAACGAACGGGCCGAGTTCCGGTCCCGCGCCACCGAAGAGGTCTGCTCCGCTCTGCTGCCCGTGCTGGACGACCTCCACCGCGCCGCCCTCGAGGTGGACAGGACCACCGAGCGCTGGGACGGCGACGGCGGGCACGAGGCGGCCGGGAACGTGGTGCGGGGGCTTTCCGAAGGGATCCACCTGGTGCTGCGCCGGTTCCAGGACACGCTGAAGCGTCAGGGACTGCTCGAGATCGAAGCGGACGGCGCGGCCTTCGATCCCCGCGTCCACGAGGCGGTGCAGGAGATTCCGGCCGGGCCGGGGCAGCGCGAGGGCGAGGTAGCCGAAGTGCTGCGCCGGGGATACCTCCTCGACGGCCGCGTGATCCGCCCGGCCACCGTGATCGTGGCGGGCGCTCCTCCGGAGCCGGCGGAAGTTCCCGAGGACAGCGAAGAGGACGGAAAGGACGCGAACGGCGGGGGGGACGACGAATCGGCCCGGGATCCCGCGGCGCCGGGATCCGCCGCCGAGCCGCTGCCCGCCTGACCCATCCATGCCCGGCACCGCCCAGCGCGACTACTACGACGTCCTCGGCGTCGGCCGGGACGCGAGTTCGGACGAAATCAAGAAGGCCTATCGCAAGCTCGCGGTCCGCTACCACCCCGATCGCAACCCCGGCGACAAGTCCGCGGAGGACCAGTTCAAGGAGGCCTCCGAGGCTTATGGCGTCCTCGGCGATGCCGAGAAGCGGTCCCGCTACGACCGTTTCGGCCACGCCGGAGTCGGCGGCGCCGGGCAGCCGGTGAACAGCGAGATCTTCGCGGACTTCCAGGACCTGTTCCGCGGCAGCGTCTTCGACGTGTTCGGGGACATGTTCGGGGGTGGAGACCGGCACGGGCCCGCGCGCGGACGCGACATCCAGTACGAGCTGAGCATCGATTTCGACGAGCCGAAGGAAGAGGGCCGCAAGCGGGTCCTCGTCTCACGCGCGGAACCCTGCGATTCCTGCCGGGGAAGCGGCGTCGAGGCCGGCAAGCAGCCGATCCTCTGCGGCCGGTGCGGCGGGCGCGGCCAGGAGACTTTCTCCCGCGGTTTCATGGTCATGAGCCGCACGTGTTCCGGCTGTGGCGGAGCCGGAAAGATCGTGCGCGACCCGTGCCGGGAGTGCGCCGGCAACGGGAGGACGCCGCGCGAACGGGAGATCACCGTTCGGCTCCCCGCCGGGATCGCCGATGGGAACCAGCTGCGCGTCCCCGGCGAGGGGGAACCCGGCGCCCGGGGCGGCCCCCCCGGCGATCTCTACGTGCGGGTCCACGTCCGGCCCCGCCGGGGGCTGCGCCGCGAAGACAGCGACGTGCTCGGTGAAGCCACCATCAGCTTTCCCCAGGCAGTGCTGGGCACCGAGATTCCGGTGGCCACCATCTGGGGAGAGGAAACGCTGCGCATTCCCACGGGCACCCAGCCGCACACGATCCTCCGCCTGCGGAACAAGGGGTTCCCTGCCCTCCGGAGCCGGGGCCGCGGCAGCCACCTGGTGCGGATCCTGGTCGAGGTGCCGCGAAAACTGAGCGAACGGTCGCGGGCCGCGGTCGAGGCCCTCGCCGCAGAGATCGACCCGCCACCCGAGGCCTCCCAGGGTCCGTCCGGCCGGGTTCCCGACGCCGGCCCGCCGGGTGTCCGGGGCGACGCCGAAGCGAACGGCGACGGCGCGGGCAAGTCACGGTCGTCGTTCTTCGACCGCATCTTTTCCTGACCGGGTCTCCAGCGACGAACGCCCGGGAGCCCAGCGCGGCCGGTTCCCCGGCTCCCGCGAAAGGCGGTCACCCGGGAAGAACCACCTATCCGCTCGACCTGCACGGCGCCCTGTGCCGGGTCGGCTGGGAGGGCGTCGTTGCGAGCGAGGACGCCTTCCTCGGCGCCTTCGACCTGCCTCCGCCCGGAGAGCGGATCCGTCTCTGGTTCGGCTCGGAGGACGCCCGCACCCGGGTCGCCGCGACGTTGCGGGAACTCGTCCGTGCCCGGACGGGAGGGGCCGCGACCGAAGATCCGGCGCCCCCGGGCGACACCTTCCGCCTCCCACCCCCGGAACCTCCGCGCGACTGGACCGCTCCCTACCGGGGGTTCTTCCGCGGAGTCCGGGCCGGAGGGTTCTTCATCCACCCGCCGCACGTTCTGCCGGCACCGGAGTTCCGATCCCTGTTGCTCACTCCCGGGCCCGCCTTCGGCACCGGCGTGCACCCCACGACGCGGATGGTCCTGGAGTGCCTGGAGGCGCATCTCCGGTCCCGCCGTTCCCGGATGCGGGTTCTCGACATCGGGACCGGCTCGGGGATCCTGGCGGTCGCGGCGGCGCTGCTCGGCGCCCGGCCCGTGGTGGCGGTGGACCTCGACCCCGTGGCGGTCCGGTGCGCCGGGGAGACCGCCGCCGCGAACCGGGTAGCCGGCACAATCCGCTTTCGTGAGGGCGACTATCGCGATCCGGCGCTGGCGGCGGAACTGCGCGCGCTCGTCCCGGCGGGTTTCCACGTGATCCTGGCCAACCTGTCCGCGGACGCCCTCGGGGACTTCTGGAGCTTCGCCGGACACTGGCTGCGGCCGGGGGGACGGGCCCTGGTCTCGGGCTTTCTCCACGGGGAGGCGTCCCGCGTCCTTGGCGGACTCCCCCGCGAGGAACTCCGGATCGCGGAGATCCGGCTGGAGCTTCCCGAGTCGCCCGCGGGCGACACCTGGGTAGCGGCCGCCCTGGAGCGCCGGGTGCCGCCCGGGGACCGGAACCGGGCGGCAGGCGCCGCGGCCTGACCATGGGCGCCGCTCGCCGTTTCCTGGCCCCGCACGCCGCGCGTTGCCGCGATCTGCGGCTTGACGCGGCGGAAACACACCACCTGCTCCGGGTGCTGCGTCTTCGCCCGGGCGCGGACATCGAGGTCTTCAATGGCAAGGGCAACGCGTATGCGGCCCGCTTCCTGAAAGTGGACGCGGAGGCGCGCTGCCTCGTGGAACGCGGCGCGGCGCTCCCGGCGCGGGAACCGGCGATTCGCCTCGCGGTCGGCGTGGCGGTCCCCAAGGGAGACGGCCTGACCGCCGTCATCCGCCAACTCGCCGAAATCGGCGCCGGCGCGATTGTCCCCCTGACCACCGAGTACTCGGAGGGACGCGCCGCCGCCGGCCGGCTCGCCCGCTGGCGCGCCGCCGCCCTGTCCGGAACGCGTCAGTCGGGGCGCGCCACGGTACCCGCGGTGGCCGCGCCGGCCGCGTTCGACGACTGGCTTCGGGGGAACCTGGCGCCCGATCGCTGGATCGCCTCGCCTCCCACCGCGCGGGCGATCCCGCCGGCAGCACCCGGTGCCCGGGTGGCCGGTGATCGCCTCCTCGCCATCGGACCCGAAGGCGGTTTCTCGGCCCGGGAGCTCGAGGACGCCCATCGCCGCGGATTCCGGCGCCTCGACCTCGGGGAGCGGATTCTGCGGACCGGAACCGCCGCGGTGCTGGCGGCCGCCCTCCTGCTCCGGCAGGAGGAGTAGCATCGAATCCGATGTTTCTGCTCGGACAGCGGATCGGAAACTACGAGATCCAGAAAAGCATCGGCCGCGGGACGTTCGGGGCGGTCTATCTCGTCCGGGACGTATTCCTGGAGCAACTCCGGGCCATCAAGGTGCCCCACGACCAATCCCCGGCCGGACGGGAAGCGATCCTGCGCGAGTCACGCCTGCTGGCCGCGCTCGAACATCCGAACATCGTGCGCCTGCTCGCCTGCAACGAGGACGAGGACACCCTGTTCGTCGTCATGGAATGGGTGGAGGGGCAGTCCCTCGCCCGCCGCCTGGACGACGAGGCCCCCCTCCCGGCGGCCGTCTCCATGCGAATCATCCGCCAGGTGCTCTCCGGACTGGCCCACGCCCACGACCGCAAACTGCTCCACGGCGACATCAGCGCGGACAACATCCTGCTTTCCGGCGAGGTCGCCAAGATCACGGACTTCGGGATGGCCCGGACCGTGAACGTCGCCGAACACGGCGCCCGGCGGATCGGCAATCCGTACTACCTGGCGCCCGAACAGTTCCACGCCGAGGCGGTCTTCGCCTCCGACGTGTATGCGGCCGGAGTGGTGCTCTACCAGATGCTCACCGGCAGCCTGCCCTACCAGGACCCCGACCCGGAGCGCCAGCGGACCCTCGTCGAGGCGGGGGGCAACGAGCATCCCGGGCGGCACAACTCCTCGATCTCCGCGGACCTCGACGCGGTGGTGGCGAAGGCGCTCGCCCCGCGGGTCTCGAACCGCTACCCCACCGCCGAGAACATGCTCAGTGACCTGCGCGAGCTGGTTTCGTTCGGCCCGCCGCCCGAGGAGCGGCAGGCGGTCATCGACCGCATCCAGGACGCGGCGCGACCCCCGCGCAACTGCTGGAACTGCGGCCGCCGCCGTCATCCGGACGCGACGCACTGCGCGCACTGCGGCGCCTGACGTAGACGGAGCGGCAGCCTGGCGTCGTCTCGCGACCACTCCCCCCGGTCCACACCCCGGTAGTGAAAAACCCGCGTTACTCTCCCGCCCATGTCCCGGACCGCGAACTCTTCTCCGCGCCGAACCACGGCGTGGGGCGCCGCCATCGGCCTGCTGGCGCGGCGGGATCTCAGCGAGGGAGAGGTCCGGATGAAGCTCCTGGCGCGCGAGTTCGGCGAACCCGAGGTCGAGGAGACCATCTCCCGGCTGCGCGAACGCCGCTACCTCGATGACCGCTCGCTGGCGGAGGCGGTCGCCCGGACCCAGGCGCGGAGCAGGCACCAGGGCCCGCTCAAGGTCCGGGCGCACCTGCGGCGGCGCCGGATCCCCGAAACGCTGGCGCTCGAGGCCGTGAGGGCGGAGTTTCCCGACGGCGCGGAGGATGAGCGCGCGGTGATCGCGCTCCGGCGGCTGCAGCCGTCGCCGGCCGCCTCCCGCGCTGGCGGGAGGGACGGCGCGGCATCGGCCGCGGAGCGGCGGAAGGAGGCCGGCCGCCTGTTCCGGCGCCTGGTCGCGCGGGGCTACTCCGGGGAAGCCGCCCGCCACGCGGTGCTCTCGGACGAACGGCCGCTCGGGCAGGAGCGCGGCCCGGAACTCGAGACATGACCTCGCTGCCGGGCACCGGGGCCGAGTTGCGGCGGGCCTTTCTCGATTTCTTCGCCGCGCGGGATCACCTGGTGGTCAAGAGCTCGCCGCTCGTTCCGCGGGACGACCCGACGCTGCTGTTCGCGAACGCCGGGATGAACCAGTTCAAGAACTACTTTCTGGGACGCGAAACGCCGCCGAGACCCCGCGCGGTCAGCGTGCAGAAATGCGTCCGCGCCGGGGGCAAGCACAACGACCTCGAAAACGTGGGCCTGACCGCCCGGCATCACACCTTCTTCGAGATGCTGGGGAACTTCTCCTTCGGGGACTACTTCAAGGAGGAGGCCGTCGCGCTCGCCTGGGAGTTCCTGACCCGGGACCTGGGACTCGATCCGGGGCGGCTTTCCGCGTCCGTCTTCGCGGGTGACGAGAACACCCCCGCGGACGACGAGGCCCGGGAAATCTGGGAGGCGTACCTTCCCGAGGACCGGATCGCCTCGCTTCCGGCCGCCGAGAACTTCTGGTCGATGGGGGATACCGGGCCGTGCGGCCCCTGCTCGGAGATCCACTACGACCAGGGTCCCGAGTACCGCGGGGACGACCGCCATCTCGAGATCTGGAACCTGGTGTTCATGCAGTTCGACCGCGACGAGGCGGGGGTGCTGAGCCCGCTGCCCGCGCCTTCGGTGGACACCGGAATGGGACTGGAGCGCCTCGCCGCGGTGGTTTCCGGGGTGGACTCGAACTACGGCACCGACCTCTTCGCCCCGCTCATCGGCGCCGTCCGGGACCGCGCCTCCGGCGAGGCGGACCCCGCGACGGTGCGCACGGCGGCGCGGGTCATCGCGGACCACGCCCGCGCCACCGCGTTCCTGATCGCGGACGGCGTCCTCCCGGCAAACGAAGGCCGGGGCTACGTACTGCGCAAGATCATCCGCCGGGCGCTGCGCTTCGGGCGCAAGGCGGGAATGCCGGAACCGGTCCTGCCCGAAATCACCGGGCTCGCCATCACCGGGATGGAGGACGCGTGGCCGGAACTGGGCCTCTCCCGGGACCTGATCCTGCGGGTCGCGGCGTTCGAGGAAGAGCGTTTCTCGGGAACGCTCTCGACCGCGATGAGCCAGCTCGACCGGGTGCTCGCCCGGGACTCGGTGCGCCAGGCCGCCGAAGTGCCCGGGGACGACGCCTTCCGCCTCTACGACACCTTCGGGCTGCCGCTCGATCTCGTGGACGAAGTCGCCCGGGAACACGGGATGTCGGTGGACCACGAGGCGTTCGAGGCCCGGATGCGCGAGCAGCGCGAACGCGCGCGCCGTTCGTGGAAGGGCAAGCCCGCGGCCGCCTCCACCGCCTACCGCGACCTCGCGGGCGCCGAGCCGACCCGTTTCGTGGGCTACGACGGCACCGAAGCGGACGGGTGCCGGGTGCTCGCGACGCTCGCCACCGGGGAGGGAGAAGCTCCGGCGCCCGTCCCGGCGCTTGCCGAAGGCGCGGCGGGAGAGCTGATTCTCGACCGGACGCCGTTCTATCCGGAGGGCGGCGGACAGATCGGGGACCACGGGCTGCTCCGGTCGGCCGGTGGGGTGGCCGAGGTGGTGGACGCCCAGAGCCGCGACGGCCTGGTGGTGCACTCGGTCCGCGTGCGGGAGGGCTCCATCGGCGCCGGGGAACCGGTCGAGGCCTTCGTGGACCGGACCCGCCGCCGGAGCGCGGCGGAGCACCACACCATGACCCATCTCCTCCACGCGGCGCTCCGCGACACGCTCGGGCCGCACGTGAAACAGGCCGGCTCGCTCGTCGCCCCGGACCGGCTGCGGTTCGACTTCACCCACTTCGCGGCGCTCACTCCGACCGAGATCGAGACCATCGAAGGCCGGGTGAACGAGCAGGTCCGGGCCGACCGGGAAGTGCTCGCGAGCGTGATGTCCCTCGACGCCGCCCTCTCCCGCGGGGCCCTCGCGTTCTTCGGGGACAAGTACGGCACCGAGGTCCGCGTCATCGAGGTGCCCGAGTTCAGCATCGAACTCTGCGGCGGCACGCACCTGGGGGCGACCGGCCAGGCGGGGCTGTTCGTCATCGTCTCCGAGGAGTCGGTGTCCGCCGGAGTCCGCCGGGTCGAGGCGCTCACCGGCCGGCCTGCCATCGAACACGTGGTCCGCGGACGGCGTCTGCTCGGCGACATCGGCCGGGCGGCGAATACCCGCGCCGAGGACGTGGCGCAGAAAGTGGAGAAGATGCGCTCCGACCTGAGGCGCATGGAACGCGAGGTGGAACGGCTCCAGGACCGTCTCGCGCTCGGCGGCGGCGGAGCGCCGGCTGCGCGATCCGGCGCCCCGGCCGAGACCGAGACCATCGCGGGCATTCTGGTCTGGATGCCGCCGCCCTTCGACGGGGTTTCGAAGAACGAGCACCGCCGGCTCATGGATGCGTTCCGCGACCGGCAGGACGGCCGCCCCTGGGTCGCGGTCTCCGCCGCGGTCCGGGACGGGCGCGCCGCCGTCATCCTGGGGGTCTCGCCCGACATCGCCGAGCGGCTGCCGGCCGACCGGCTGCTCCGGGAAGCGGCGGGGGCCATCGGGGGGCGCGCCGGCGGGCGCGCCGACCGCGCCGAGGGAGGCGGGCCCGATCCGGGCGGGCTTCCGGCCCTGAACGACCACGTCCGGGCGGCCATCCGCACCACGTTCGCGAACTGACCGCCGGGCGCGGGGGCGCGGCCGGCGCCGGCCGTCAGAGGATCCGCGTTCGCGCCGGCCGGTCGTCCGCCGGAGCCTCCTCGATCCCGAGCCGGTTTCGCATGAACCACACCGCCCCGTAGACGAGCGGGGTGTCCACGACGGCGACGAACCACTTGAACACCACGCCATTGGCGATCAGGATCGGCAGCCGCTCCGGGGTGATCTCGCTTGCCCCGAGCAAGGAGAGGATGGTGGTCACGAGGATCGTGTCCACGAGTTGCGAGGTGAACGTGGAGGCGTTGTTCCGAAGCCACAGATGGCGTCCGTGGGTCCGGCGTTTCCAGTAGTGAAACAGCCGGATGTCGAGGTACTGGGCCCCCAGGTAGGCGCACATGGAAGCCGCGACCGCAACCCCCTGAATCCCGAAGACCAGGTCGAACGTGGCGTCGTCCACGGCGCTCCAGCCCGCCGCCGGCACCCAGTTGGAGAGCATCACCAGCCCCACCACGAAGACGCTCGCAAAGAACCCGGCCGTGACCAGTTGGCTCACCCGCCGGCGGCCATAGAACTCCGACAGCACGTCCGTACAGATGAAGGTGACCGGATACGCCAGGATCCCCACCGAGAGTTCCATCCGCGGCTCCAGGCCGATCAGGCCGAGCGCGGGGATCTCCCAGACGAAGAACTTCCGGAAGATCAGGTTGCAGGCGATGAGCGCCGCGATGAAGACCGCGGCGAGGGTCAGGAACACCTGCTCGCGGACGCGAGGGTTTTCCACGTCTAACGCGCTTTCCCGGAGTCCGGCGCGACCCGCAACAGGCCGCCGTAGGTGTCGGTCCGCCGGTCCCGGAAGAACTGGAGCAGTTCCCGCAGTTCCCGGTTCCTGCCGAAATCGAGATCGGCGAACACGATGTCGGGGCCCGCTCCGGCGCGGGCGACCACTTCGCCGAAGGGATCGCACACGAAACTTCCGCCGTAGTAGGTCATGGGACCCTCGACGCCCACCCGGTTCGGGGCCCCGACGAAGACACCGTTCGCGATCGCGTGGCCGCGCATGACCGTCCGCCAGGCATCTTCCGACGAGTACTCCGGGCGATCCGGTTCGCTGCCGATCGCGGTGGGGAAGAGCAGCAGGTCGGCGCCGCCGAGCGCGAGGAGGCGCGCCGTCTCGGGGAACCATGAGTCCCAGCAGACACCGACCCCGATGCGTCCGTAGGCCGTCTCCCAGACGGGATAACCGGTATCGCCGGGCGTGAAGTAGTACTTCTCGTGGTAGCCGGGCCCGTCCGGAATGTGATTCTTGCGGTACAAGCCCAGTTGGCTGCCGTCCGCGTCGTAGAGCACCGCGGCGTTGAAGAGCACTCCCGGGGCCGCTTCCTCGAAGACCGGCACGACGAGCACGATGCCGAGTTCGGCGGCGAGCCGGCCGAGCTCCCGGACCCGGTCCGAGGGCTGCCGCTCCGCCAGCCGCCAGCCCTCCACCGCGACCTGCCGGGGAAAGTACGGGAGGTCGTACAGCTCGGGCAGCGCGACGATCTGCGCGCCGCCCGCCGCCGCGGCGCGAACGGCCTCGACCGCGCCCCGGTGGGCGGCGTCCCGATCGGGCTCGATCGCCCGCTGGATCAGGGCGAGCCGGGGGCGGCCGGTTGGCTGCGGGTCAGCGGGCATGGGTTAATTCTGCCGTGCGCGGGCCCTCCGGCAAGGCGGCGGGCCGGACTTGACGCCGCAGAGCCGGAAAACGGTGGGCTAACCGGCCACCAGGCCGAGCAGCGTGAATCCGGCGAGTGCGGCCCCCGCGCCGATGAGGGCGTAGGGGAACTGCGTCCTGACGTGCTCCATGATGGAACACCCCGCGCTCCGCGCGGCGAGCACCGTGGCGTCACCGTAGAAGCAGGCGTGGGAGCCGAAGGCCCCCGCCGAAACCAGCGCGCCGAGCGTCAGCGGCAGCGGAGCGCCCAATTCGGTCGCCAGGCCGACCACCACCGGCAAGCTGACCGTGTAGGCCCCCCAGAACGAACCGGTGGCGAACGCCACTCCGGAGAGGGTGACGAACACGAGCGCCGGCAGCATCCAGGCGCTCGCGATCGGCTGCACGCTGCCGATCACGAATTCGGTCAGCCCCAGCGCGGCGTTCACGTCCCGCAGGATGAAGGAGACCAGCACGATCCCCAGGGGATAGACCATCTTCTCCATCCCCAGGAACGCTCCGTCGGCGACGGGCCCCAGGCCACCGGCCGGCCGCACGAACGCCGTCAGCGCCAGGGCGACGGCCAGTGCCGCCACCACGCCGAAGAGCGCGTCCCCGCCGAGCGCCACCGTGGCGGCCGGCAGGACCAGGATCGGGACCAGGAAGGCCGGGGCCCGCAGGCCGGGACGCGCCGGGGCCCCGGTCGTGGCCGGTTCGAGGCTCTCGTCGAGGGCCGCGGTCGCCGGAGCCGCTCCCGAACGGAGTTCGCGCTCGGCGTCCGCCATCGGCCCCAGATCGCGGACCGCCCCCAGGATCACCGCGAACACCAGCAGGATCGCGAACCAGGGATAGAGGAGATACGGGATCAGGGAGACGTAGAGACCGATGCCGCCACCCGCCTCGGCGAGTCCGTTCGCCTCGAAGAGCCCGGCGATGAAGACCGTCCACGTCGAAGCGGGAATCAGCACGCAGATGGGCGCGGCCGTGCTGTCCACCACGTAGGCGAGCCGGGCCCGCGAGATGCCCATCCGGTCCGCCGCTCCCCGAAACGCGGCCCCCACCGCCAACGCGTTCAGATAGTCGTCGACGAAGGTCACGACGCCGAGGCCGAAGGCGCCCAGCAGGACCCCGCGGCGGGTGCGGAGCCGCCGGGAGAGCGCCTCCCCGAACGCCTTCGATCCTCCGGCGCGGGCCAGGATGCCGATGAGGGCCCCGAAGAGCATCACCACCAGGACGACCCAGACGCTCGCCGGCTCCGCCATCACCGACTGGGCGTTCTCCAGAAAGGCGCCGAGGAAGCCTCCCCGCGAAAGCATGAGGTGGCCGAGCAGCGACCCGAAGATCAGGGCTTCCAGCGGCCGGCGAGTCCATACCGCCAGCCCCAGGACCGCGAAGCTGGGAACGAGGCTGAGGGCGCCCCAACCCTCCGCGCCGCTCACGAGAGTGAAGTCACCGGCCGTTCAGAGTGGACATCGGAGGGTGGCGGGCGTGCGACCCAGTCCGCGCAGATGGCGCTGGAGTACTCACCGCAGGTCCCGTCGCACCCCCGCTACCGGACCGCTCGACGGGGCTCCTGCTGGAGGATGCAGTGGATTCCGCCGCCGCCGAGGTTGACGGCCATGGCGTCGAGAGGCACCACTTCGCGGCCGGGAAAGACCTCGCGAAGGATGGCGACCGCCCGTTCGTCCTTTTCCCGCAGGCTTTCCGGCATGCCGGGCTTCCAGTACTTCTGGGCCAGCACGAGGCCGTTCGTCACCTGGAAGTTCAGGTAGCTCGCCGCGGCGACGACCCTGATCTCGTCGTCCGGCGCGATGGAGGATCCGTCCTCGTATTCGAGGGGCTGGATGTAGTCGAACACCCCGTCCCCGGCCCGCATCGTGTCGAAGAGCGAGTCCGGCGCGGGTACGCGCACGATGCGGAAGGGGTTCCCGTCCTGATCCGTCGCGGCGCTGAGCCTCCGGAAACTCTCCTCCAGCCGTTCATGGCTGATCGCCGCGATCGGGTCCGTGCGGCGCTCCTCTTCGGTGATTTCCGCGAGCAGGATGGTTTCCGGGTCCGCGAAGCGGGCGAACTCATCCACGTGCCCGCCCGTGGTGATGACGGTGTAGACACCGCCGGGGAGCCGTCCCCGGAACGTGAGTTCATCCTCCGCCATGCCTTCGGCGAGCCAGATGACCTTGGAAACTCCCAGGGTGCGCCGGAACTCCTCATCCATGGCTTCGAGCGTCCATCCGGGGTTGCGCTGCAACTCCACCGCCTCCACCGCGAGCATCACGCCCCTGCCGTTGAACTCGCGGGAGCCGCCCTCGCTGATCAGCGTCGACTTTTCCACCTCCAGACCGAGCAGCTCCGCGACGTGGCGGTCCACCGCTTCTTCAAGCCGGGAGTTCGGACTGTCCGGAGACTCGTAACCCCACATGTTGAATCCGAAATCGACCACCCGGAGACCGCCCCGATCACCCCGCAGGAAGATCGGTCCCATGTCCCGCATCCAGACATCGCCGTGCGGCACGGCG
Source organism: Acidobacteriota bacterium (assembly GCA_022826195.1). Taxonomy (GTDB): domain Bacteria; phylum Acidobacteriota; class Vicinamibacteria; order Marinacidobacterales; family Marinacidobacteraceae; genus Marinacidobacterium. Next base: position 7,607 of record JAJDVI010000050.1, on the reverse strand, counting down.
TGGATGGTCACGTGGCCGTCCGGCACCCCCTCGCGGCGAAAGCGCTCGCGGATGGCTGCCGCTTCGTCGTCGTCCTGGGCCAGGAGGTCGATGGCCACCCTGCCCTCGGTGGCGCGAATGATCTCGATGAGGAGCGGCTCCGTCGGGAGTCCCCGCTTGTTCTCGTAGGTCGGCCACGCCATCCAGAGGGCGCGATGCGGTTCGAACTCGGCGGGAAAGACGAAGGACTCGGCCGGAGAGTCCTCTCCCGTCGCCGGCGCCGGGTCCGCGGTACAGGCGAGAAGCCCCGTCAGGGACACAACGGCAACGGCATTCAGAGTGCTGCTGATGCCGCCGGGACCCCGCACGGCCGCGACTATACTCGCCGCTTCCCGAGCTGGTGAGAGGCGGCGGGTGGCAGACGGAATCAACAGCGACGAGTTCTTCCGGGTAGCTGCGCTGGCGTCGGTCGCGCCGCCCGAAGGGGAGATCCGAACCCGGAACTTTCAGGCCGCGCGCAAGGTGCTCGGGACCTACACGCTGCAGGTCGTGGAGACCGCCAGAAGTGAGGGCAACCCGCAATCCGGAGATTCTTCCGCCAGGGAAGCCGCCTGTCCCCTGCGCCCCGACGAACCGCGGGAGGGTCTTCCGGACGGCGCGGCCTTCGAACTCGCTCCCGAGCGCGGCGAGCGTTTCGTCCAGGTTCCGCGGGTACTCGGAGGGGGGTCGTGACGCCCGCCGGGGCAGACCCGTCCGGCATCCCGCTTCCACCCCGCGGCCTCGACCTGCCGGGGGCGACCGCGACCGCGCTCGACCACGCCGCGGACGTCGACCAGGGGATCCACGCGTTCCTGCATCTCGACCGGGACGGCGCCACCGCGGCCGCCCGGAGGCTCGAGCGGCAGCCACCGGCCGCCCGGGGACCCCTCTTCGGACTCCCGGTCGCGGTGAAGGACAACATCGCGGTCCGCGGGTTGCCGTCCACGTCCGGATCCGCCGTCCTCGGCGCCTATCGGGCGCCCTACGACGCCACCGTGGTGGAACGCCTCCGGGGCGCCGGCGCCGTCATTCTCGGCACCACGAACCTCGACGAATTCGGCATGGGTTCCGCCACCACGAGCGGGTTCCGGGGCCCGACCCGGAACCCGGCGGACCCCGAGCGCATCGTCGGCGGATCGTCCGGAGGTCCGGCGGCGGCCGTCGCCTCCGGCGCGGTTCCGGCAGCTCTCGGAACCGATACCGGCGGCTCGGTCCGCCTCCCGGCGGCGCACACCGGCATCTTCGGAATCCGTCCCACTTACGGGCGCGTCTCCCGTTTCGGGATCACCGCCTACGCATCCTCCTTCGATCAGGTCGGCTGCCTCGCGGCGCATCCCGAGGGTCTCGGGCGGGTCCTTTCGGTCATCGCCGGGGCCGACCCCCGCGATGCGACGAGCGTCGATCGGGAGGTGCCGGATTTCGCGGCGGCCGCCGCCCGTCCCGCCTTTCCCCGCACCGTCGTGGCGTGCAGCGACGAGGACCTCGCCATCCTGGACTCCCCGTCGCGAGAGGCGTTCCACCGGGTGCTCCGCCGGTTCGAAGCGGGGGGATCGACGATCCACCGCTTCCAACTGCCGGAAGCGGTCACCACGATCTCGGCCTACTACGTCCTGGCCTGCGCGGAAGCCAGCTCGAACCTGGCCCGCTTCGACGGCATGCGCTACGGCAGCCGTCTGGAGGGTGACGGAACCCTCGCCGCGGCGATACGCGCCAGCCGGACGGGCGGATTCGGCGACGAGGTGCGCCTGCGGATCCTGCTGGGCACGACGGTTCTCTCGCAGGGCTACCGGGACGCCATCTATGCGGCCGCCACCGCGGCGCGGAAAGCGATCCGGAAGCGGCTGCTCGGCCACTTCGAGCGCGGCGAGTTCCTGCTCATCCCCGTTGCCAGGACGGCGCCCCGGAGGCTGTCCGATCCGGTCGAAGCGGGCGAAGACTACGACGGGGACCGGTTCACCATCCTGGCTTCCCTCGCCGGGCTTCCCGCCCTCGCGGTCCCCGCCGGAACCCGGGACGGCCTGCCGTTCGGCGTCGAGCTGATGGCGCCTCCCTGGCAGGAGGCCGCGCTGCTCTCGGCGGGCGCTGCCGTGGCCGCGTAACTATTCCGGATTCCGCCGGCCGGCGGTCCACGAGTCCCAACCGCGGCGCGGCAGCGGCTCGGCCGCCCCGTCCGCTCGCTCGATCCGGATGCCCTCGGCCGCGCCGGTGACGCGTCCCACCCGGGTCAGCGGAATGCCCGGCCTTCCCGCCGCGGCGCTCACCTGCTGCGGCGGCCCCGCGATCAGCAGTTCGTAGTCCTCGCCTCCGAAGAGCGCCGCCTCGAGGGCCCCGGCGCCCTTGCCGGCGAGCGGCACCCGGGTCTCCTCGAGCAACGCCCCGACCCCGCTGGCGGCGGCCAGGCGGTGGAGGTCGAGGGCCAGCCCGTCCGAGATGTCCATCCCGGCGTGCGCCACGCCCGCGAGGGCCGCGCCCGCCTCGAGGCGGGGCGCCGGGTCCAGTTGCCGGGCCACCAGCGCCTCCTCTTCCGGATCGAAGGAGGTTGTTCCTCCTTCCTGCCGCCGCCGCAACAGGGACAGGCCGAGCGCCGCCCCGCCCAGGCTTCCGGTGACGAAGAGCCCGTCCCCCGGTTTCGCTCCCGAGCGCCGGAGCAGCGGGGCGCCGGGAGTCCCGGCGCCGGCGACCGTGACGTGGAGCCCGATCCGTTCGCCGGCGGCGATGTTGCCTCCCACCAGCGGCGCTCCGAGTTCCGCGGCCCGCTCGGCCGCGGCCTCGGAGATCCCGGCCGCGATCCCCTCGTCGGCTGGCGGGGTTACGAGAGAGATGAGCGTGCCGACGGGACGGCCGCCCATCGCCGCGATGTCGCTCGCCGCGGCGGCGACTGCCCGGCGCCCGATCGCGCGCGGCGCATGCAGGCGGCGGTCGAAGTGAACGCCTTCCTCGGCCGCATCCGTCGTCAGCAGGAGGACGCCGCCACCGGGCCAGGCGAACGCCGCCGCGTCGTCTCCCGGTCCCAGGATCAGGCCCGGCTCCCGGGCTCCCGCTCCCGGGAATGCCGGGAGGACGTCCAGGATGCGCCGGAGCAACCGGTCCTCTCCGGTGGACGGCTCCGGAAGGGAAACGGCGCCCGCCGGCCGGCGCCGGGGACCTCCCGCCTCCCCGGTCACGGCGGCGCCTCGTGCGTCACCGGCGGGGCGCGAGCCGGCAGCCGCCACGAAACGGCGTCAGTCCGGCGAAGAGGTCGTTTGTTCCATGCGCCGGACCAGCTCGGAAAGCCGGCCCCGCACGGCAGCCACCGCTTCCTCGATTTCCGCCGGGCCGGCCTCGCTGGCGGCTCGCTGCCGAAGCAGCTCATCGCCCATGTTGAGCGCCGCAAGGATCGCGACCTCTTCCTTTTCGAGGTGCGGCGCCGCCTGGAGGATCTCTCCGATCCGTTCGTTCACGAGCCGGGCGACCGCCGCGAGGTCGGCTCCCCCCTTGTCGGAACGCAGCCGGTACGAGCGTCCGGCAACTTCGACTTCGACGGTTTCGCTCATTGCCGCCCGGGTGCGCCCGGGGCGTCTTCCCCGGTGACGGCGCGGAGCGCCTTCCGGATCACCTCGCGTTCGTCACGGAGCATGCCTGCCGCCCGCTCGGCCCGCTCCGCGCGCGCCCTGGCCTCCTGCTCCGCATCCCGCAGCGCGTCCCGCTCCCGCCGAGCCTCCCGAACGCTGGCGTCCGTCGCCTCGGCGATTCGACCGCTGACCCTCTCGAATGCGGACTCCGCCCGCTCGATGTCCCCGAGCAGGTCCCTGACGGCGGCGGCCGGATCGGACATGAACGTCCCTATTCGGGAGCGGACGCGGCCGAGAGCGCCTCCCGCGCCCGGTCCACCAGCGAGTCGAACGCTCCCGGATCGTGCACCGCCAGCTCCGCCAGTTGTTTCCGGTTCACCCCGACGCCCGCCAGCGACAGGCCATGCGCGAACTGTGCGTACGGGAGCCCCCGCTCCCGGGACGCCGCGCTGATCCGGGTGACCCAGAGGCGGCGGAAATCACGCTTCCGGGTGCGGCGGTCGCGGTAGGCGTAGGAAAGGGCGCGGTCGAGCGCCTGCATCGCGTGCCGGTAGAGCTTGCCGCGCATCCCGCGGTAGCCTCGGGTCTGTTTGAGAACCCGCCGGCGCCGGTCCCGCCGGTGGGTCCCGCGTTTCACTCGGGACATCGTGTCTTCTCCAACTGTCTGGTTGCGGTGGCGGAACGAGCCCCCGCCGTCAACCGATGATCCGGGCGATCATCTTGGCTTCGCCCTCGAACACCCAGGCCCCGCTGCGCAGGCGGCGGCGGCGCTTCGCGGACTTCTTGGTGAGAATGTGGCTGTGGTAGGCGCAGCGGCGGCGGACGCGGCCGCTGGCGGTCTTGCGGAACCGCTTCGCGGCTCCGCGGTGGGTCTTCATCTTCAGTTTCATGATGGTTCCTGTGGGTCAACTGGTTTCGTTGCGCTGGGCCCGGCGGACGCGGGGCGCGTGAGCGTCGTCCTCCGACCCCGCTTTTCCGGCGCGTTCGACCCGGAGCGCTTCGAGCAGGCGGCGGGTGGGGGCGAGGATCATGCTCATCTGGTTGCCGACCACGCTCGACCGGGATTCGACGGTCGCGATCTCGGCGAGTTGCGCGGTGACCTCGTCGAGAATGCGGTCCCCGAGTTCCCGGCGACTGCGCTCGCGCGCCCGCTTGAACCAGATCGTGGCCTTGACCTTGTGACCTTCATGGAGGAAACGCTCAATCTGCTTCATCTTCGTGGCGCGGTCGTGCTCTCCGATGATGATGCGGAACTTGACCTCCTTGACCTGGTTCTGTTTCTGGTGTCGCTTGGAATCCTGGGATTTCTTGCTCTGCTGGTACACGAACCGGCCGTAGTTCATGATCTTGCAGACCGGAGGCATCCGGTTCGGCACGATCTCGACGAGATCGAGCCCCCGGTCGGCGGCCAGCCGCCGGGCGTCCATCAAGGCGAAATCTCCAAGTTTCTCGCCGTCCTCGCCGATCACCAGGACGATGGGAGCTCGGATTCTGTCGTTTACCCTGAGAGAACTATCGATGGATCACCTCCGCACCGCGGGCGGGTCGGCGGATTATCGCCACTTCGGGCCCGGTTCGCCAGCGACCGCCCGCGCGCAACGGGTTTCCGACGCAGGCTGCCGGTCCCTTCACGGGGTGAGGGACCGGTTCCGGGTGAGCTCGTCGAGACGTTCGCCGAGCGCGGCGGCCGTCAGGGTTTCCTGTCCCCGGCGGCCCCGGGTCCGCACGGCGAGGGTGCCTTCTTCCACCTCCCGGTCCCCGAGCACCACCATGAAGGGAACCCGCCCCACCTCCGCCTCGCGAATCTTGTAGCCCATCTTCTCGCGGCGGTCGTCGACCGCGATCCGGAAGCCCCGCTCCCGGAGGGCCGCGGCCACCTCCGCCGCCTGCGCCTGATGCCGGTCGGCGATGGGGATCAGCACCGCCTGGACCGGGGCGATCCAGACCGGAAGGGCCCCACCGGTGTGCTCGAGCAGCAGCGCGAAAAAGCGCTCCACGGAACCGAGGATCGCCCGGTGAATCACCACCGGGCGTTCCCGCCCACCGTCTTCCGTCGCGTAGTGGAGATCGAATGCGGGCGCCTGGGAAAAGTCGAGCTGGATGGTCGCGCACTGATGGCTGCGGCGGAGCGCGTCACGGACGTGGAAGTCGATCTTGGGCCCGTAGAACGCGCCGTCTCCCGGGTTCACCACCCAGTCGTCTCCGGATTCGGCGAGGGCTTCCGCGAGCGCCGCTTCCGCCCGTTCCCAGGTCTCGGGGCTCCCCACCGACTTCTCGGGACGGGTCGAGAGCTCGATCTGGATGTCCTCGAAGCCGAACTCGCCGTAGACCTCCTTCACCAGGTCCACGAGATCGCGGACCTCGGCCTTGACCTGATCGAGCCGGCAGTAGACGTGCGCGTCGTCCTGGGTGAAGGCCCGTACCCGGGTCAGGCCCGAGAGAACCCCCGACGGCTCGAACCGGTGGCAATGGCCGAACTCCGAGAGCCGGAGGGGCAGATCCCGGTACGAACGGATGTCCGAACGGTAGACCAGCGCCGCCCCCGGGCAGTTCATGGGCTTGACGCCGAAACGGTTCTCGTCGGACTCGATGAAGAACATGTTGTCCCGGTAGTGGTCGAGATGGCCGCTCCGGGCCCAGACGGACTCGTTCAGGATCAGCGGCGTCCGGATCTCCTGGTAGAACCGGCGGTCCAGCTTCTCCCGCATGGAATCGAGCAGCCGGTTCACCACGCCCATCCCGGCAGGCAGCCAGAACACCTGCCCCGGGGCCTCCGGGAGAATCAGGAAGAGCCGCTGGTCGCGGCCGATCCGCCGGTGATCGCGCCGCTTCGCCTCCTCGAGACGGGACAGGTGGGCCGCCATCTCCTTCCGGTCGGTGAAGCTCGTCGCGTAGATCCGCTGCATGGGGGCGCCGCGCGCGTCCCCCTTCCAGTAGGCATTGGAGCTCGAAAGCACCTTGAGCGCCCGGATCACCCCCGTGTGCGGCACGTGAGGGCCCTCGCAGAAATCGAAGAAGTTCCCTACCCGGTAACAGGAGACCCGCTCTCCCCCCTTCTCGCGGACCAGCTCCACCTTCAGCAGCTCACCCTGTTCCTCGAAGATCCGCAGGGCATCGTCCTTGTCGAGGATCTCGCGTTCGAAGGGCACCCGCTGCTTCACGAGTTCGCGCATCCGCGCCTCGATGCGGCCGAGATCCTCGGGAGAGAACGGCTCCTCGACCTGAAAGTCGTAGAAGAACCCGTCCTCGATGGGGGGGCCGATCCCGTAACGGGCATCGGGGAACAAATCCTTGACGGCGGCGGCGAGCAGGTGCGCCGAACTGTGGCGGAACACGTGAAGCCCGTCGGAGTCCTTCGGGGTCAGGAACCGCACCTCCGCATCCGCACCGGGACAGTGGGAGAGGTCCACTTCCCGGCCGTCCACGGTGGCGGCGACCGCCGCGGCCGGGGCCACCCCCGAAAGCGGCGCTCCCGCCGGAAGCTGCACCTCCTCCCCGTCGGGGAGGCGGAGTCGGATCGAAGAAGGCACGCTGTCTTTTTATCCCGGCCGGAGACGCCGCACAAGGCCCGGCGGGCGCCACCCGTCGATGCTGCGCGCCAGCGAGGGCACCCTCCTGCCGCGGGAAGGCCCAGGAAGGGGCCCCGTGAGGCCGCGGTGTCCCGGGAACGGAGGAATGGTAGGCGCGGGCGGATTTGAACCGCCGACTTCTACCGCGTCAAGGTAGCGCTCTCCCCCTGAGCTACGCGCCTGTCCGAGAGGGGCGCGATTCTACACCGGCGCCCAGCCTCTCCGGAGGCCGCCGAATGCCGCTTCGCTTCGACTTTTCCACATCGCGCTCCGGAGCGGGAAGATTCCGGGCCGATCTGCGTCTAGGGATCTGGAGAGGTTCCCATGATGCATCACGAAGAGCGCCCGGCCGCGAGGCCGGCAGCGGCGCAGCCCCCGCACCACCGTCCCACCGGCAAGCCCGCCGGCCGCAACCCCGCCGGCCGCAACCCCGCCGACCCGCCGCCGGACCCGGGGCCCGCCCCTGCGG
>JAJDVI010000085.1 GCA_022826195.1 Acidobacteriota bacterium | reverse complement strand
TCGGGACTGCCGGGCCGTTGAGGAAGTGGCCCCAGACGTGACCCCCGTTTTCGGGGATCGTGTATACTCGCCCGCAATAACAACGACTTACGAGGGGTCTGCGGCGGTCCTGCGGGCCGCGTGCCGGTCTGAAGACCGGCGGTCCCGGGTCTCCCCCTACTCCGGTTCGCCGAGGTTGATCGGCTCCGGGTCGACGAGCTTGACGGCCCAGAGGCCGGAGTTCATGTCGCTGAGGAAGATGTTGCCCTTGTAGGGCTGCGGTCCCCAAACCATCGGAGCGTTCGGGATCCGGCTCTCGGGGTCGAACGGGCGGAACATGGCGATCTCGCGGCCCTGCCGGTAGAGGTCGCCGCGCAGTTCGCCGGAGATGTCGACCACCCGGAGGCCGCCGTTGTAGTAGGCGATGTAGAGGATGTCGTCCTCCACCCAGAGGTTGTGGGTCCCGGCCTCCGGCACCTGGTAGCGGGCCACCTCGCGGGCGTTCTCCCAGTCGTCCCACTCGAAGATGTGGATCCAGCCGGCCGCGCGGCCCGGGGTGCGTTCCGCGCGCATCGTCTGGTACGGGAACGCCTCGTCGCCGCCGATCATCAGGAACTTGCCCGTGGACTGGCTGCGGTAGGGATACGCCGCGTGGTTCCAGCCGCTCGGATAGGGCGTCTTGCCGAGCATCACGGGGTTGTTCGGCGCCCCGCCCATGCCGCCGCCGCCGACGTCCACGGCGACCACGCCGTCGCTCCAGTTGGACGAATAGGCGATGCCCTCGTGGACCCACACGTCGTGGATGGAATGGCCCGGCGTGTCCAGCTCGAAGCGTCCCACCCGGTAGGGGTTCGTCGGATCCTCCGCGTTCAGGATGTCGTAGCGGCGTCCCGCGGAGAGCGCGTAGACGTGGTCCTCGGCGATGAAGACGTTGTGGACCCCGCCGCTGAGCTGGTCGTCGTAGCGGGCGATCACCGAGACGCCGTTCAGCGGATCGCTGACGTCGAGGATCACCAGGCCGTTCTTCCGGTTGGAGGCCCCCTCGCGGCTGATCACGCAGAACATCCCGTCTTCGGAGACCTTCACGTCGTTCACGGTCCGGGCGTCCACCCGCACCGTGTCGATCAGGGCGATCGCCGAGGGATCGGTCACGTCCCAGAAGTAGGCGTGGCCGTCCGCGCTGTGGGTGCCGGTGACCGCGTAGTCGCGGCCGTCAACGCCCTCCCAGACCCAGAGATCCGAGGTGCGCCGGTCGCGGACGGGTCCCTGCCCGACCACTTCCACATCCTTGCGGACGTTCCTCGGCACCACCGCCACCGTCGCGCTGGCGGAGGTCGTGAAGCCGTCGGCGATCACCGTGTGGGTGCCGGTGCGCTCCGCCACGAAGGCGCCGTCCTCGTCCACCTGCCCGATGGCGCCCGGAGCCACGATCCCGTCGGTGGGGACTCCGAAGGTCGCGAACTGCACCGGGTAGTCGGGCACCGCGTTCCCCGAAGCGTCCATCGCCGTCGCGGTGAAGAACACCACGTCACCGGTCCGCACCGCATCATCCGGCGCTCCGCTCAGCGAGATGGAGTTCGCCGGGTTGGCGAGCACCTCGATCGCGACGTCGCTCGAGGCTTCCTCGGCGGAAACGGTGACGCTGGTCATGCCCGGGCCCATCAGGGTGAGCACTCCGAGAGCATCCACGCTCGCCACCGACGGGTCGGCGCTGCTCCAGCCCACCTCCACGTCGTTGCGGACGGCGCCCGAGATGTCGGTCACCAGGGAGCGGAGGCCGATCTCGGTCCCCGCGTAGAGGTGGCCCGGGAGGTTCACCACCTCGACGGTGGCCACCGGGGGATTGGGGATGGTCACCGGGATCTCGACCATGACGGCCGGCTCGGCGCGCCGGGAGGTGTCCTCGGGATCCTTCGGCACCATCGCGATCAGGGTGTGGTCGCCGGGGCGGTAGGCCTCGACGATGCCCGCCGGGTTCACGCCCACCGAGCGCCGGCGGCGCGAGAAGAACACCACCGTGCGGTCCATCGGGTTGCCCTCGGCGTCGCGGACCTCGGACTGGAGCGTCAGCGAGTCGCCGACCTCGAGTTCGACCTCGGACGGCGTGATGATGAGCTCTGTGGGCTCCGGGCCCTCTTCCGCCTCCCCCTCTTCCTGGGCGAACGCCGGGAAGGCGAGGAGGAGAAGGGCGGCAGCCGCGAGGGGAGCGGTGCGGAAGTGCAGTGTTCGATTCATGGTTGGTGGCCTGTGCGGAGAGTCGGTCGCGCTGTCAGTGGGGCTCGCCCAGGTTTACGGGCTTCGCGTCAACGAGCTTCAGGGCCCAGAGCCCCGAGGTGTTGTCGGCGATGTAGATGTGGCCCTTGTAGGGCTGCGGTCCCCAGACGAAAGGAGAGTTCGGCTTGACGGTCTCGGGATCGTACGGGCGGAACGAGGCGATCTCCCGGCCCTGCCGGTAGAGGTCGCCGCGCATCTCGCCGGAGATGTCCACCACCCGCAGGCCGCCGTTGTAGTAGGCGATGTAGAGGATGTCGTCCTCCACCCAGAGGTTGTGCGTTCCGGCCTCCGGCACCTGGTAGCGGGCCACCTCGCGGGGGCTGTCCCACTCGTCCCACTCGAAGATGTGGATCCAGCCGGCGGCCCGGCGCCGGGCCCGCGGCCCCTCCATCAACTGGTAGGGGAATGCCTCGTCGCCGCCGATCATCAGGAACTTGCCGGTGGACTTGCTGCGGTAGGGGTAGGCCGCGTGGTTCCAGCCGCTCGGGTACGGGGTGCTGCCCAGCATCACCGGGTTGTTCGGCGCGCCGCCCTGGCCGCCGCCGCCCACGTCCACCGCCACGATCCCGTCGTTCCAGTTGGACGAGTAGGCGATCCCGTCCGCGACCCACACGTCGTGGATCGAATGGCCCGGGGTGTCCAACTCGAAGCGGCCCACCCGGTAGGGGTTCGTCGGGTCCTCGGCGTTCAGGATGTCGTAGCGCCGGCCCGCCGAGAGCGCGTAGATGTGGTCCTCGGCGATGAAGACGTTGTGGACCCCGCCGCTGAGCTGGTCGTCGTAGCGGGCGATCACCTCGATGCCGTTCGCCAGGTCGCTGACGTCGAGGATCACCAGGCCGTTCTTCCGGTTCGACGCGCCTTCGCGGCTGATCACGCAGAACTTCCCGTCCTCCGAGACCTTGACGTCGTTCACCGTCCGGGCGTCCACCCGGACCGTGTCGATCAGCGAGATCGCCGCGGGATCGGTGACGTCCCAGAAGTAGGCGTGGCCGTCGGCGCTGTGGGTGCCAGTGACGGCGTAGTCACGCCCGTCGGTGCCCTCCCAGACCCAGAGGTCCGAGGTGCGCCGGTCGCGGACCGGGCCGCGTCCCACGACCTCGACGTCCTTCCGCACGTTCCGGGAGACGACGGCGACCGTCGCGGTTGCCGAGTGCGTGAACCCGTCCACGATCACCGTATGGGTTCCCGACCGCTCCGCCACGAAGGCGCCCTCATCATCGACCTGGCCGATGGCGCCCGGCGCCACGATGCCGTCCGCCGGCATCCCGAGGGTGGCGAACTGCAACGGATAGTCGGGCACCGCGTTCCCGGAGGCGTCCGTCACCTTCGCCTCGAAGAACACCACGTCGCCCGTCCGCACCGGCTCGTCCGGCGCTCCGCTCAGCGTGATCGAGGCCACCGGGTTGGCGAGCACCTCGATGGCGGCGTCGCTCGACGCCTCCTCGGCCGACACCGTCAGCGTCGTCCGCCCGGCGCTCACCAGGGTGAGCGTCCCGAGAGCGTCCACGCTCGCGACGGACGGGTCCGCGCTGCTCCAGCCGACTTCGACGTCGTGCCGGACCGCCCCCGAGATGTCGGTGACCCTCGGGCGCAGGCCGATCTCGGTCCCGGCGTAGAGGTGGCCCGGCAGGTTCGCGACCTCGACGGTCGCCACCGGGGGGTTCGGGATGGTCACCGGGATCTCCACCGTGACCGCGGGCTCGGCCCGCCGGTGGAGGTCCTCCGGGTCCTTCGGGACCATGGCGATCAGGGTGTGCTCGCCGGGCCGGTAGGCCTCGACGATCCCCGCCGGGTTGACGCCGACCGCGCGCCGGCGGCGCGAATAGAACACCACCTGGCGGTCCAGCGGGTTGCCCTCGGAGTCCCGCACCTCGGCCTCGAGCGTCAGCGCGTCGCCGACCTCGAGTTCGAGTTCCGCCGGCGTGACGATCAGTTCGGCGGGCTGCGGGCCGGGGTCGGCCTCCTCTTCCTGGGCGAGCGCCAGTCCCGGGACCAGCGCCACCATGACACCGAGCGCGATCAGCAGCCGCGCCCAGGGGTTCGCATGCTTCATCGTCGGTTCCTCCGGGCTTACGGCTCGCCCTTCCAGTAGATGATGCCGCCGGCCTGCTTGCCGACGTCGATCTCGGAGACCCGCTGGGCGGTGGCGATGTCATAGACCTCGACCGTCCCCGGTTCGCCGCCGACCCCTTCGAGGGTCACGATCGCGTAGCGGTCGTCGTCGGACACCACCACGCCGTGCGGCACGCGCCGCGTGGTCTCGGGGGCGGCGATCAGCTCGCCGCTCTCCAGGTTCCAGAAGCCGACCTTCTTGCCGGACTTGTAGGTGGCGACCAGCACGCCGCCATCCGAGGTGATCTCAAGGTTGTAGGGGTTCTCGCCCGGTCCGGCGTCGAACCGCCGGGAGACCTCCCAGCCCTCGAGGTCCACCTCGTAGATGGCGCTGTCGCCGTTCCCGGCCACGTACACCTTGCCGGCGGGCGAGGGCTTGGTCGCCCAGGTCGGCTTGACGACCGGCGCGCGCATGCCGCCCATGTCGCCGTGGTCCATGCCGGCGTGTCCGGCATGCGGGTCGGTCCCCAGATAGAGGCGCCGGGCGATCTCGAAGCGCATGGCGTCCACCTCGACGAGCTCGTCGTCCATCATGTTCACCGAGTAGAGCCGGTCGCCCTTCGCGTTCATCCGCGCCCCGTGGGGCATGACGCCGGTGTCGATGGTGGCCACCTCGATCATGGTCCCGGTCTCCACCACCGAGATGGTGCTCGGGACGTGGTCGCCGTGGAGGTTGAAGTTGACGACGTAGAGCAGCCCGGTGCTCGGCGAGACGTCCATCGTCGCCGGGAACATGCCGAGGGTGGCGTCCCCGAGCCACTCGTTGGTCCCGGTCTCGTACTTGTGCACCGCGCCGAACGGCATGCCATGGGCGATGGAGAGGAACCAGTGCCGGCCGTCGGGCGAGATGTTGATCCCGTGCGGGCCCTCGGTCTCCGTCGGGAAGCTGCCGACCGTGATCTCGTCGAGCTCCTCGAAACCGCTCGGCCCGTAGCGGAGCAGGTGCACGGTGTCATCCGACTCGGCGCAGACGTAGACGAAGTAGTTGCGCCGCGGCGGCTCGGGATCTTCGGCGGCCGCCAGCGGGGCGAGGGACAGGCCCAGGAGCAGGACGGACGCCAGGAAGCGGGAGCGGGAAGACATCAGTTGGGTTCCCCCATGTTGCGCGGGGTCTCGGGATCCACGAGCCGGACGGCCCAGAGGCCCGAGTTGAAGTCGGTGAAGAAGATGGTGCCCTTGAACGGCTGCGGGCCCCAGACGAACGGAGCGTTCGGCTTGAAGCCGTCGGGATCGGCGGGCTCGAAGAACGAGATCTCGCGGCCCTGCTGGTAGAGGTCGCCGCGCAGCTCGCCGGAGACGTCCACCACCCGGAGCCCGCCGTTGTAGTAGCCGACATACATGATGTCGTCCTCGATCCAGAGGTTGTGCGTGCCGGCCTCGGGCACCTGGTAGCGCGCCACCTCCCGGCCGATTCCGCCGTCCTCATCCCATTCGGCGATGTGGACCCAGCCGGCGGCCCGGTCCGGGAGCTTGCCCTCGGGGTCGAAGCCCCAGGGGAAGTTCTCGTCGCCGGCGAAGACCAGCATCTTGCCGGTGGACTGGCTCCGGTAGGGGAAGCCGGCGTGGTTCCAGCCGTTCGGGTACCGGAAGCTGCCCATCATCACGGGGTTGTTGGGGGCGCCGCCCTTGCCGCCGCCGCCGATGTCCACCGCGACCACCCCGTCCATCCAGTTCGAGGACCAGGCGACGCCGTCCTGGACCCAGACGTCGTGGATGCCGTGGCCAGGGGTATCGAGTTCGAAGCGGCCCACCCGGTAGGGGTTCTCCGGGTCCTCGGCGTTCAGGATGTCGTAACGCCGCCCGGCGGACAGCGCGAGGATGTGGTTCTCGGCGACGAACGTGTTGTGGACGCCGCCGGTCATCTGGTCGTCGTAGCGCGCCAGGATCTTCACCCCGTCGGTGGGGTTGGCCACGTCGAGGACCACCAGCCCGTTCCGCCGGTTCGAGGCGCCTTCGCGGCTGATGACCGCGAACTTCCCGTCGGGGGAGACCTTCACGTCGTTCACGGTGCGGGCGTCCACCCGGACGGTGTCCACCAGGTGGATGCTCGACGGATCGGTCACGTCCCAGAAGTAGGCGTGCCCGTCGGCGCCCCAGGTGCCGGTGATCGCGTAGTCGCGGCCGTCGAGGCCCTCCCAGACCCACAGGTCCGAGGTGTGCCGGTCGCGCACCGGACCCCGGCCCACGATCTCCCAGTCCTTCCTGATGTTGCGGGAGACGGCGCGGATCGTCTCGCGCGCGGTGAGGGAGCCGCCGGCCGCTACCACCGTGTGGAGCCCCGGCCGTTCCGCCACGAAGGCGCCGTCCGGCTCCACGAAGGCGGCCGCGCCGGGCGCCACCAGGGTGTCCGGCGTGCGGCTGGAGACGGCGTACTGGATGGGGAAGTCCGGGACCTCGTTCCCGCCGGCGTCGAGGGCGCGGGCTTCGAACCAGACCACGTCGCCGGTGCGGACCTCTTCTTCGGCCGCGGAGACCTCGAGGCGGACCGCCGGATTGGCGCTCACCCGGACCGTGACGTCGCCGCTCGCGGATTCGGCGCTCGCGGAGATCGTCGCGGAGCCCTCGCCGTGGAGCATCAGGACGCCGTGGGGGCTCACCGTCGCCACACCGGAATCGCTCGACGACCAGGCGAAGTCGGGCTTGCGCTCGGCGCCGGAGGTGTCGGTGGCGGTCGCGGTGACCCGCAGCGAGGTGCCGGCGTAGAGGTTGCCGGGAAGCTCCCCGATCGCGACGCTCGCGAGCGGCGGCCACGGCACCGTCACCGGAATCTCGACCATCAGCGCCGGCTCGGCGCGCCGGTCCATGGCGCCCGGGTCCGCCGGGACCATGGCGATCAGGGTGTGCTCGCCGGGACGGTGGGCCTCCACCATCCCCGCCGGGTTCACCCCGACGTAGCGCCGGGCCCGGGAGAAGAAGACCACCCCGCGCTCGAGTTCGTTGCCGGCCGCGTCCCGGACGGTCGCGTCGAGCTGCGCGGTCGTGCCGACCTCGAGCGTCAGTTCCGGCGGATCCACCACGAGTTCCACCGGATCCTGCGCCTGGGCGGACCCGGCGAGCAGAATCCCGGCGCACGCGAGCGCGCCAAGGAGCACCAGCCGGTCAGAACGCCTGCCGGCAGAAGAACGAGTCATCTTTACCATGGCTGTGGAGAGCCCTCCTGCTGTTGCCGCGATGGGCAACAGGCGATTTTATTCCGGGAACGCCCTCGTTCCCACCGGGACCCCGGTCCGCGGCGCCGCTACCAGATGTCGCCGACCGTGAATCCCTCCGGAAAGGGATCCCCCGGGTCCCAGGGAACGCCGGTCTCCAGACCGGCACGCGCGGCGCCCCCCACCGGGAGAACTGGCGCGCCGCGCACGTCGCGACGCCATGCCGCCTCACCGCGCGCAAGACCTGGGACGCGATGCTTGACGAACCCGCTACCAGATGTCCCCGACCGTGAATCCCTCCGGGAAGGGATCCCCCGGGTCCACGGAATACTGCGCCGTCCCGGTGATCCAGGCGGTCCCGCTGATCGTCGGCACCACCGCCGGCACCCCGCCCACCGTGGTGGTGCGGATCAGCCGCCCGATGAACTCGGTGCCGACGGGGCCGAGGTGGTGGAAGTCCTCGCCGATCCCGAGCAGGCCGCGCGCGTGGAGCGCCGCCATCCGGGCCGAGGTGCCCGTCCCGCAGGGCGAACGGTCAAGCGCCCCGGTCCAGGTCTCCGGGCGGTCCCAGTCGAGATCACCCACCGCGACCGACACAGCGTTCGCGGCGGTGCGCGTTTCCCGGTCGAAGGGCCCGGTGAGCTGCCCGATGCTCGCCTGCCGGATCTCGGGGTTCCCGGGGTGCACCGCCGCGAGCTGCTCGCGCGCCGCCTGCTTCACCATCGCCCCCACCCGGGCGAGTTCCCGCCCGTGTTCCGGGACGATCCGGAGTCCGAAGCGGGCGGCGTCGGCGATCGCGTAGAACATCCCGCCCCAGGACACGTCCACCTCGACCTCCCCGAAGGTGGGCACCTCGACCTTGGCCCCGAGGTGGACGGGAAAGGCGGGCACGTTCTCGAAGGTCACCCGGGTGACCTTCCCGCCCTCCACGCTGGCCTGCACCTGGATGAGTCCGGCCGGCGTGTCCAGGGTGAGTTCGGTCACCGGCTCGACCGCCGCCACCATCCCGGTCTCGATGAGCGCGGTGACCGTGCAGATGGTGTTCGTTCCCGACATGGGCGGGTACTCGGTCTGCTCCATGATCACGAACCCCGCGTCGGCGTCGGGGTGCGTCGGAGGCAGCACCAGGTTGCAGTTCGCGGCCGGGTACCCCCGGGGCTCCCGGAGCATGAGCTTCCGGAGTCCGTCGGCGTGGCGCTCCAGGTACTGCATCTTCCGGAACATCGTCTCGCCCGGCACGTCGAGGACGCCGCCGACGATGACCCGTCCGGGCTCGCCGGCGGCGTGCAGGTCCACCGCCTGGATGAGTCGCCTCGAGCGCATCGCTTCTCCCTAGTTGCCTTCTTCGACGACGAGGAACAACCCCGGTCCGTCCACCGGAACCGGCTGTTCGGCCCCCGTCGGCCAGCGCACCCTAACCGAATCGGGAACTCCCGGCAGGAGCCCGATCCACACCTCCCGGGCGCCGGACGAGAGGTAGCTCGACCCGGCGGTGACCACCGACCGGCCCGGCCGTCCGTCCCGCTCCACCACCACCTCGGCGCCGACGCCGTCGCGGTTGGACGCCCGTCCGACCAACCGCAGCACCGTCCGGGGCGCCGCCGCCCCGCCGTTCCTGAGGAGCGCCGCCGTTCCGCCCGATCGGGATACCGCGAGGTCGAGGAGGCCGTCCCGGTCGAAATCGATCGTCACCAGGCCCCGGCCCACCGCCGGGGGCATCTCCAGCACCACCGGCTCGAACGAACCGCCCAGGTTGTGGAAACAGACGTCCCGCTGGCGGTAGTCCGTTCCGGGAAAAAGGACCGGCGCGTTGTCGAGGACGTGGCCGTTGGTGACGCAGAGGTCGGGCGCGCCGTCGTTGTCGAGGTCGGCGAAGACAGCGCCGAAGCCCAGCCAGGCGAGCGACGGACGCCCCACCCCGGAAAGGAAGGAGACGTCGCGGAACACGCCGTGCCGGTCCGACACGTAGAGGTTGTTCGCCTCCCCCTGGAAGTTGGTGACGAACAGGTCGAGGTCCCCGTCGGACTCGACATCCGCGGCGGCGATCCCCATGCCGGCGAGCGCGTTCCCGTCTCCGTCGTAGGCGACGCCGGCGGGGAGACCCCGTTCGCGGAACCGGAGCCCCCCGAGGTTCTCGAACAGGAAGTTGGGCACCGTGTCGTTCGCCACGTAGAGGTCGGGAAGCGGGTCGCCGATCAGGTCGGCGGCGAGGACCCCGAGCCCCTTGCCGGTCCGGAGGCCCACCCCGGCGGCCTCGGTCACGTCGGCGAACGTCCCGTCACCGCGGTTCTCGTAGAGCAGGTCCGGCACTCCCGAGAAGGCGTCGGGGAGGCAGTAGGAGCGCACCGGCTCGCCGGCGATCGTCCGGGCGCACACCGGGTTGTTCGCCGGGGACCAGTCGAGGTAATGGGTGATGAACAGATCGAGGTCGCCGTCGCCGTCGAGGTCGGAAAAGGCGGCGCTCGCGCTCCAGCCCGCGGCATTCAGTCCCGCGTCGCGAAGCCCGAAGGTCCCGTCTCCCCGGTTCTCGTAGAGCAGGTCCGTTCCCGCGCGGGTGATCAGCAGGTCGGCGTCCCCGTCGTTGTCGATGTCGGCGGCGACCGCGCCCATCCCGTGCCCTTCCACCGGCGCGGGCGCGCCGAACCCGGCCGGCCCGCTCACGTCCCGAAAGCGCCCGGCCCCCTCGTTGCGGTAGAGCGCGCCCACGCGTCCCGGCGGCCGGCCCGTCCCCGGAACCTCGCCGCCCTGCACGAAGAAGAGGTCGGGCGCCCCGTCGCCGTCGTAGTCGAGCACGGCGACCCCGGACCCCATCGTCTCCACGGGGTGCCAGTCGCCGCGCGCGCCCCGGTCGTGCTGGAAGGAGACGCCCGCTTCGGCTGCGACATCGTGAAGTGCCATCTGGGAGGCCGGCGCCGAATGCGGCGGAAGCAAGACCAGAAGCGCCGCCAACGGGGCGCGCTCCCGGAGGCGGCTACCGAAACATGCCGTACGGTCAGACAGCGAGATCACGTGGGCGAACGGGTCAGGTCAGGATGCGTCAGTCCGAGAAGAACCCGTCGTGCAAGTGAGCGGCCGAGATGAAACGGGACGCTTGGCGATACAGGGCGTGCAGCGTACCGGGAGCCAGCTCCGGATGCAGTGGCACCGTGAGAACCTGCCGTCCTCCGGATGGGAGGACGCGAACAACCTTGGCGTGGCTGCCACGAATCTTGGTGACCCCGAACCCCTGTTCACCCAGGATCTTCAACACCTCCCGCGAGCCGAGACGCCGGAGGCGGGGCATCAGGCCGCGAAGGCAGTCGTCTCGTGGCTGACGACAAGACGCGGCGCGCTCGCAAGGCCGAGACGTGCCAGTTCGTCCTGGTCAAGGTGAAGCTCAAGCGCCTCTCGAAGGTTGGCGAGCGTTTCATCCAGCGTTCTACCTTGCGTGACCACCGCCACCTCCAGGCACTCCGCGACGAACCATGCCTCGCTCTTCGCAATCACGGCATGAATCGTTGATCGGGGGACTCGCGCTGGCGCGCCGTACGTGAAACCCGGTTCCGCAACGCGATCGCTGAGGACGAGGTCTTCGTCGGTCTCCGCCGGACGAGGGGGCGGCTCGCGGAACGCAAGCTCGATCAGGTAGCGGCCGCGGCCGACGCGGCGGAAGTACGGCCAGCGGTGGGCGTGGTGCCGGGGAGCATTCACACAGCAACGGCTCGCAACGTGCGTCCGGACGGAACGCTGGTTCAGGTGCGGCAAGGCTCGCACGACATCGCCGAGCCTGAAAGTCCAGTCTCCGGCGCGACTGAGGCGGCGGGCCGCCGACAAGACCTCGGCATGGATCGCCGGACCCTGATTTGCTGATGGAGAGCGCTGCGTCATGACAGCGGACATTTTACAACGTGTAAATCTATATTTTCAACTTCAGGCCAATCCGGTCAGCCTTGGGACTCAGACACGGCACAAGCGTCCGAGCAGAACGTCCGGCCGTCCCTGACCACGGCCCGTTCCTCCGGGACGTGGAGGTCGCAGCGCTCGCACGCCACGACCCGGCCGCGCTCTTCGGTCCTTCCGGGAGGCGCCGCCCGCGGCGGATTCGCGGGCTTTCCGAAGAGCGATCGAACGAGGCCCCACAGGATCCGGACCACCACGAAGGCGAGGAGGATCTGCAGGAAACGCACGATCACGGCGCTTTGATCTTAGTCAGCCGCCGGCCCGGAAGCAGGCCGCGGCCCTACGGATGCGCGGTCCGGAGCGAATCGATCTGGGCCCGGAGCGCCGCCGCCTCGGGCGAATCCGGCCGCGCCGCGATGGCGCGCTCCCAGAACTCGATCCCGGCGGCCAGGTCCTGCTCCACGAAGAGGCGGACGCGGCCCAGCGCGAGCAGGCTCTCGAAGTGCTCCGGGTCCTCGGCGAGCACGGCTTCGTAGCCGGCGACCGCTCCGGCGACATCGCCGGCGCCGAGTTGCGCGAAGGCGAGGCGGGCGCGGATGTCGAGATCCGACGGATCGAGGTTGCGCGCCTGCCGCAGCCAGTACACCGCTTCCCCGAAGTCCAGCGCGTCGAGGTGCAGGTCGCCGACGCCGGCCCGCGCCGCCGGGTCCTCCGGATTCGCCTCGACCGCGGCCAGCAGCGTTTCGAGCACCTCCGGGTCCACCGGGCGCGGCTCGGGGACCGGAGCCGAAGCCGTCTCCGGAACGGGCGCCGGAGGCGGCGCGGCCGGCGCCGGCGGTCCCGGCGAGCCGGAGACGAGGAATCCGACCAGGATCCCGAACGCCAGTCCCGCGCCGAAGAACAGCGCGCGTTCGGAGAGCCTGTTCATTCAGCCTCCCGCGGCGGCGCGACGCGCCTCGAGGAGCGAGCGGCCCCCGACGTAGAGGTAGCCCGCGGCAAACAGGAGCAGGAACGGCGCGGAGGCGGCGACCCCCTCGGCCACGGCGTAGAAAGTGGCGCCCGCCATCACGACTCCCAGGCCGAACTCCAGCGCCGGGATGGCGCCGGCCGGCATGCGGTAGCTCTTCTGACGCCACCGGCCGGCCGCTCCGGCAATCCCGTATTTTGGCGTCCGGACGAAGGGCGTGCGGTGGCCGAGCACGCCGGACAGGACCGCGGAGGCGTTGCTGAACGAGATTCCGATGCCCACCGCGAGCGCCGCCGGAATGTTCCGCGCCCGGCGCCAGAGGCCCTGGCGCTCGTCCGGCGCCTGGAGCCGCAGCAGGCGGCTCTGGGAAAACGCGTAGAAGGACACCACCGAGAGGGTGGCGGCGGCGAAGATGGGAATGTCGAGGAGCGCCATCTCCCGGAGTCCGGTGCTCACCCGGGCGAAGAGCACCGGCGTCATCAGCAGGCTCAGGACCGCCATCAGCGGATAGGCGAGGTTGCTCGTGAGGTGGAAGAAGGCTTCCGCCCGAACGCGCAGCGGGAGCGGCGACGCCAGGATCTGCGGCAGCAGCTTCCGGGCGGTCTGGAGCGATCCCTGGGCCCAGCGGCGCTGCTGCGACTTGAAGGCGTTCATGGAGACCGGGAGTTCGGCCGGGGCCGCGATCTCGGGCACGAAAACGAACTTCCAGTCCCGGAGCTGGGCCCGGTAGGAGAGGTCGAGGTCCTCGGTGAGGGTGTCGCCCTCCCAGCCTCCGGCGTCCTCGATCGCCGCCCGCCGCCAGATCCCCGCCGTTCCGTTGAAGTTGAAGAAGCACCCCGCGACGTGGCGTCCGCCGTGCTCGGCCATGAAGTGGCCGTCCAGCAGGATGGCCTGCACATCGGTGAGGAGCGAGTAGTCGCGGTTCAGGTGGTCCCAGCGGGCCTGCACGAGGCCGGTCCGCCCGTCGGCGAGCAGGTAGGGGAGCGTCCTCCGCAGGAAGTCGGGTTCGGGGACGAAGTCGGCGTCGAAGATGGCCACGAAGGGCGCGTCGGAGGCGGCGAGGCCCGCCTGGAGGGCCCCCGCCTTGAAACCGCGGCGGTCCGTCCGGTGGATCCGGCGAATGTCGAGCCCGGCGGCGGCGCACTCCTCCACGACCGGGTCGGCGATCCGTCCGGTGTCGTCGGTGGAGTCATCGAGCAGCTGCACGGTGAGCCGCGACCGGGGATAGTCCAGCGCCGCCGCCGCCCGGATCAGCCGTTCCACGACGTAGCGCTCGTTGAACACCGGGAGCTGGAGGAGCACCCGCGGCGGGTCGCGTTCGAGGAGCGGGGCGCCGCGGGCCCGCAGCCGCTCCGCCGCCGCCGCGGAGCGGGCCGCATGGCGGGACAGCCGGTAGACCAGCACGTACCGGTGGGAGCCATAGACCGACAGCAGCAGCAGGACGACGAAATAGGCCGTCAGCACGGCGTCGGCGAAGGGCAAGCCGGTGCATTGTGACTCCGCCGAGCGTCGTGCGCCGGCCCGCGCCGGCGACGGCCCCTGGTTCCGCCCGGGCGTTCGTACACACTCCCCGCGGCGTGAGTTGGCGCTCCCTGGCCGCACTCGGCGGACTCCATGTACTCCTGGCGGGCGTCCTCGCCGCCGTGCTCGAGACCGCCGCGGGCTTCTGGTGGCACATCGGAACCCACGCGCTGCTCTTCGTCCCGCTGCTGCTGGTCGTCGTTCCGGCGCTCCGCGGGACCCTCCACCCGGGCCGCCGGCAGCTCGCGATCTTGCTGGCGGCGGCGGCGCTGAGCCGGGTCCTGCTGCTGCCCACGACGCCCGCGCTGTCGGGCGACGCGTACCGCATGGCGTGGGAGGGCCAGGTGGTGCTCGACGGGAAGGACCCGTGGGCGCAACCGCCCGACGATCCGGGCCTCGCCGCACTCGCGGCAGCGCATCCGGAACTCCGGGAGCGGGTCGGCTACTGGAAGCTGCCCGCCATCTACCCGCCCTTCGCCCAGCTCGTCGGGGCCGGGGTGGGATGGATCTCGCCGAGCGTGACGGCCCTGAAGGCGGCGCTCGTGCTCGCCGAGGCCGCCCTGATCGCCGCCCTGATCGCACTGCTCGCCAGCCGTGGGCAGAACCCCCTCCTGGCGGCCGCCTACGCCTGGAATCCCCTTCCCCTCACCGAGATCGCCGGTAGCGGCCACGGCGACGCCCTGGCCGTAGCGTTCCTCTTCCTGGCGCTGCTGGCGCTCGAACGCGGCCGCGCGGCCGGCGCGGCGGCACTGGCGGCCCTCTCGGGGATGACCAAGTTCGCCGGTTTCGTGCTCCTCCCGTTCCTGCTGCGCCGGGTCCGGGACCGGCGTCGCCAACGGACCGCGCTCGCCGCCGCCGCCGGGATCGTCCTCGTCACCCTGGCGCCCTTCCTCACCCCGGCGCGGCTGGCCGACGGCTTCGTGGTCCGGTTCCAGGAGTTCGGATTCAGCCTCTGGCACTACGCGCGTCACTGGCGCTTCAACGACAGCCTCTTTTCACCGCTGGACGCGGTGCTGGGGGGCGCCGCCCGCCCGATCGCCTTCGCCGCCCTGATCGCCCTGGCGGCGGTGCTGGTGATCCGGCGGCATCCTCCCGGGCTCTCCCTCGCGCTGCTGGCGGGCGCCGCGTTCCTGCTGTCCCCGGTGGCGCACCCCTGGTATCTCCTCTGGACGCTTCCCTTCCTGGTCGTGAACCCCGAACGGCGCGGCCTGCTGGCCGCCGGGCTCGCGATGACGCTGACCGTCGCGTTCAGCTATCACGCCTACTGGACGACTCCGCCGGGGCTCGACTGGACGCTCCCCGCCTGGGTCCGGATCGCGGAGTACCTGCCGGTGCCGCTCGCCGCCCTGGTCTTCGGCAGGCGCGGTCAGCCGCCGGACGGGGGTTCGCCTTCGGCCTCGAGCCGCCGGAAATGCGCCACCGAGAGCGCCGCGGCGTAGCCGGCGCCGAACCCGTTGTCGATGTTGACCACGGTGACCCCGGGGGCGCAGCTGTTGAGCAGGGAGAGCAGCGCCGTGAGCCCTCCCCACGAAGCCCCGTAGCCCGTGGACGTGGGGACCGCGACGATCGGGCACGGCGCGAGGCCCGCCACCACCGGCGCGAGCGCCGCCTCCATGCCGGCGACCACCACCATCGCGTGGAGCGAGCGGAAGGTCGCGGCCTCGGTGAGCAGCCGCTGGATGCCCGCGACGCCGATGTCGAAGGTCCGCCGGACTTCGGCGCCCATGAGTTCCGCCGTCAGCGCGGCTTCCTCGGCCACCGGGATGTCGGAGGTTCCGGCCGACACCACTCCGATGCGGGCGCCCGTCGGCTCGGGGGCCGTTCGCGAGACCACGATGGCCCGCGCCTCGGCATGCCAGACCGCGTCCGGGACCGCCTCCCGGACGGCCTTCGCGGTCTCGAGGGCCGCTCGGGTGACGAGCGTCTGACCGGCGGTCTCCCGGAGCGCGCGAACGATCTCCACCACCTGCTCGGCAGTCTTTCCTTCCGCCAGCACCACCTCGGGGAAGCCGCGCCGGAGTTCCCGGTGGTGGTCGAGGCGCGCGAAGGGCGTCTCGCCGTCCTCGCCGATGGTTTCGAACGGAAAGCGCAACCGCCGCGCCGCCTCGCCGGGCGTCACGTCGCCCGCCGCAACGCCGTCCAGCAGGCGGCGCAGGGTCTCGTCATTCATCGGCCGGGGAGTGTGGCACGTCCGCCGATCAGGCGCGGAATACGCAAGATCAGAGTACGAAGGAATCCTTATGGGTTACAATTGGATTCATGAAAACCACAATTGATATTCCCGAAGAGGAGCTAACGGATGCCCTCCGGTTCACTCGAGCGAAGACCAAACGGGAAGCGGTAGTCACTGCGTTGGCCGACTTCAACCAGCGCCGTCGCATGGCCGAACTCATCCAGTATGCCGGCACCTGCCCCGACCTGATGACGGTGGAAGAGCTGCGGGCCGAGCGGTGGCGCCGGGAAAAGTCCATTGATTCTGATTGACAGCTCGTCCTGGATCCACCTGCTCAGGCCTCAGGGCGATGCCGACGCCCGGCGGCGGGTCGAAGCTGCGCTGCGTGCCGGAGAGGCCTGCTGGTGTCCCATCGTGCGACTGGAACTCTGGAACGGCGCCCGCGGGGAGCGCGAGCAGCAGGTGCTGCGCCGGTTCGAGGACGTGCTCTTGTCCCTGCCGATGGATGACGAGGTGTGGGACACCGCCTGCGGGATTGCGCGTCGGGCGCGCTCCCGGGGCGTGACCGTCCCCGCACCGGATATCGCGATCGCCGCCTGTGCCCACCGCCACGGTGTTGCGCTCGAATCGGCGGACACGGACTTTGATCGTCTGGCTGCCCTCGGCCTTCCCGGAGCATGACCCGGACCCGCTGGAGGTGACCTGACGAAATGACCGGACGGGAGGCGTTCCGGGATCAGGTCCGGGACTCGAACGACATCGTCGACGTCATCGGGGAGGCGGTCGCGCTTCGTCCCGCGGGGACCGGCCGGTTCACGGGGCTCTGCCCGTTCCACAACGAGACCGCCCCCTCCTTCCACGTCAACGCGGAGCGGGGTTTCTTCCACTGTTTCGGCTGCAAGGAGAGCGGGGACGTCTTCGGGTTCCTGATGAAGCGCGAGGGGCTGTCCTTCGTGGAAGCCCTCCACCAACTGGCGCGGCGCGCCGGAATCCCGATCCCCGAGACCGATCCGAAGAAGTTCTCGCGCGACGAACGGCTCCGGGGCGCCAACCGGAAGGCGCTCGACTTCTACCAGCGGGCGCTGCGGAGCGAGGCCGGATACCCGGCGCGCGCCTATCTCAGGAAGCGCGGACTCGGGGAGGACACGATCGCCGAGTACGGCCTCGGGTTCGCCCCGGACCGCTGGGACGACCTCACGACCAGCCTCGCGAAGTCCGGCATCGACCGGGCCACCCTGGTCGAAGCGGGTCTCGCCCGCGAGTCGCAGCGCGGCGGACACCTCGACTTCTTCCGGAACCGCCTGATCGTTCCCATCTTCGACAGCCAGGGACGCGCGGCCGGCTTCGCGGGCCGGAGCCTCGACGGGTCCGAACCGAAGTACATCAACAGCCCCGACAGCCCCATCTACCGGAAGCGCTCCGTCCTCTACGGACTGCACCGGGCGCGGAGCACCATCCGCCGGGAACGCTCCGCCATCCTGTTCGAGGGCTACTTCGACTGCCTCTCGGCGTGGCAGGCGGGGATCGGCGGCGCCGTCGCCGTCTGCGGCACGGCCCTCACGCCCGATCACGCGAAGCTCCTCGCGGCCCAGACCCGCGACGTCGTCCTCGCCTTCGACGCCGACGCCGGGGGAAGGCGCGCCACCCTCGCGAGCCTTCCCATCCTGCTCGAGGCCCAGCTCCGGGTGCGGGTGGCGCCCCTCTCCGGGGGTCGCGACCCGGACGACATCATCCGCGAAGACGGCGCGGACGCATTCCGGGAGGCGATCCGCACGGCTCCGGCGTTCGTGGAGTTCCTGGTCGAAGAGGCCCGGCCGCGGGCCCGCTCCGGTGGCGGAGGCGCCGCCGCAGTCCGGGAAGTCCTCGAGATCATCGCCCGCGCTCCGAACCGGCTGGAACGCGAGGAATGGCTCACCGACGCCGCGGGATCGCTCGGTTTCTCGCTGGAGAGCGCCTGGCAGGAGATGGAGCGGCTCCAGAGCCAGCCCACCGACAGGAGACCAGTGCGAACGAGCGACGGATCCGCCGATGGCTCCGACCCCCCCGCGCCCCGGCGCTCACCCACCCCGGCCGAACGCGATCTGATCCGCTGGGCGGACGCCCGACCCGACAAGGCAGCCACGGTCCTTGGGGCGGCGGAACCCGAGGATCTCGAGGGGTTCGTCAGTTCGGACCTGCTGCTCGACCTGAAGCAGGCCGCCGAGGGGGGTGGCCCGCGACTCGCGGACCGGATCCAGGAGTTGCTCGCCGGCGAACCCACCGACGGACAGCAGCTCCTGATCGAGATCCTGGAGCACCCGGTGAGTCTCAACATGGAGAAGCAGAGCCCCGGGGATTGCCTCGACGCACTGCGGCTGCCGAGGATGCGCGACCGGCAGGCAAGGCTCCGCGGCGTCGTCCGCGCCGGGGGCGACGAAGCGCTCGCCGCCCTCACGGAACTGCAGCGGATCAGCGAGGAGATCGACCGGCTGCGGCGCGGTTCGCCGCCGCCGGGTCGCGGCGCCTGACCTTCGGCGGCGGGTCCGGAAGCCCCATCCCATGCTAGAGTGCCGGGTTGCTGTTTGGCGTCGCCCGGCCGGCGAACGAGCGGGCTGAACGCCGGACCGATCCGAACTTGCCCGCCCCCGCTGTCCGTTCCCGCCGGGAATTGCCATTCTGGAGAGTTTGTGGAATCCGTCTGTACCGGGGCGCGGCGAACCGAATGACCGGGCCGGTGAACGCCAGTTCGCCGGCCGACCACCTTTCCCGCGCGGAGCCGAGATCCCGGACGGCCTGTTAGGCGCCGGTTCAGAGGACTCCCCCGGAGGATCAACGATGGAACAGGCGGAAACCCCCGGGTACGACCTGGAGCTGCTCCGTGACTTCGGAGTCGAAGCCCAGACCGATGAAGTCAAGGCGCTCGTCGCGCTCGGCAAGGACCGCGGTTATCTGCTGACCGAAGAGGTCCAGGACGCCTGGGGCGACGACCCGCCCGAGGAGTTCCTGGAGAGCCTGACGGAGTGGGGCATCCCGCTCTTCGAGTCCGAGGAGGCGTACGAAAAGTCCCGCGACACCGAAGGCGCCACCCTCGACCTGACGCCGAGCGCCATCGAGCGAACCAACGACCCGGTCCGGATGTACCTCCGCGAGATGGGTGTCGTTCCCCTGCTCGACCGGGAGGGAGAGGTCCGTATCTCCAAACGCATCGAGCGCGGCAAGAACCGCTCGAAACGCGCCATCACCCGGCGGCTCTACATCATCAATCAACTGCTCGTTGACTTCCGGCCGCAGATCGAGGCGGACACGATGCAGCTCCGGGAGAACTTCGAGGTTGCCGAGGGCGGGACCACCATCCGCCACGACCAGCACCGGGAGCGGATTCTCGCCGCCCTGGGCCGGCTCGAATCCCTCTACAAGCTGTACCGGAGGCGGGTGTCGCTCCTCCGCAACGTGCCCCGCCACACCCGCGCCTACCGCCGCCGGGCCAACGCCGCGGCGCGGACGCGGATCGAGATGAGCCACGTCATCTGGACCATGCGTCCGACCGACGGCCTGCTGAGCCGCTGGATGGAGGAACTGAAGGGCCTCGCGATCGAAGCGCGCCGGGCGAGCCACGAGATCGAGATCTGCGCCGTTCTCCGCAAGGAAATCGACGCCTCCCGGGACACGACCCCTGAGGCCAAGACGTCGCTCCGGCGCGAGGTGATGGGGCGCCAGCGCGAGGCCCAGGAGGCGCTCGACCGCGCCGGCCACGTCATGCCCGAGTTCGGCACCGCCAAGAAGATCAAGTCGGCGCGCCTCGAAGTGCGGCCCGAACTCGAGGACGCCGTCGAGAACATCGACCTCGGGGAGGAACGCGCCCAGCTCGCCAAGCAGGACCTCGTGCAGGCGAACCTGCGGCTCGTGGTCTCGATCGCCAAGAAGTACACGAACCGCGGGCTCCAGTTCCTCGATCTCATCCAGGAGGGCAACATCGGCCTGATGAAGGCGGTGGACAAGTTCGAGTACCGGCGCGGCTACAAGTTCTCGACCTACGCGACCTGGTGGATCCGCCAGGCCATCACCCGGGCGATCGCCGACCAGGCCCGGACGATCCGCATCCCCGTGCACATGCACGAGACCATCAACAAGCTGCACCGGACCCAGCGAAGCCTGGTACAGGAACTCGGCCGGGAACCGCGCCAGGAAGAGATCGCGGACCGGATGGGGATGACTCCGTCCAAGGTCCGGAAGGTCATGAAGATCGCCCAGGAACCGATCTCGCTGGAGACCCCGATCGGCGAGGACGACGACGGGCATCTCGGCGACTTCATCAAGGATCCGAACGCCCCTTCGCCGCAGGATCTGGTGATCAACAAGCGGCTTCAGGAAACCATCGAAGCCGTCCTGAAGACCCTCACTCCCCGGGAAGAAGCGGTCCTCGAGAGCCGGTTCGGCCTCGGCGGCCTCCAGGAGAAGACCCTGGAGGAGGTGGGCAAGCAGTTCGAGGTGACCCGCGAGCGCATTCGGCAGATCGAGACCAAGTCCATCCGCAAGCTGCGCCACCCGGCGCGCGCCCGCAAACTGCGGCAGTTTTCGGAATGAGCGGCGCCGGGTCCCCTCGTCAGGCCGGGCCCATAGCTCAGTGGTCAGAGCGGCCGGCTCATAACCGGTTGGTCCCAGGTTCAAGTCCTGGTGGGCCCACCGGCCGGAGTTTCAGCACCGTGCCCGGCTGGCTCCTCCGCCGGCCCCGAGTTGCCCGCAGCGCTCCTCCCGGGGACGCTTGAGCCCATGCTTCCCGAGCTGGCGACGCTCCGGGAAGTTCAGGGCTTCGATATACGGCTCGCGGCCTGCGATCGCGAACTCGCACGGGTGCCGGGCGCTCTCGAGGGAATCGACGCGGAGATCGAGGCGGCGCGATCGCACGTCCAGGCGGTGGAGGAGGAACTCCGCCAGACCGCGGCCGAGCGCCGCCACGCCGAGACCGAACTCGAAGAGGCCGAGGCGAGCGTGGAGAAGTACGGCGACCAGTTGCTCGGGGCCCGCAGCAACGAGGAATACAAGGGACTCCAGAAACAGATCGCCAGCACGAAGGCCAGGATCGGGACGATCGAGGACCGGATCCTCGCCCTGATGGAGAAGGCCGACGAGCTGGAGGCGAAGCTCGCCGAGCGCAAGCGGACCTTCGACGAGCGCAGCACCGTGCTGGAAGCGCAGAAGACCGAAATCCGGGCCCAGGCCCGGAAGGAGGAAGCAAGGCGCGACCAGCTCCGGCAGCGGCGGGCGGCTTCCTTCGCCGCGCTCTCCGAGGAGATCGCGGCCCGCTACGAGCGGATCCGGGGAGCCCGGCACGGCGTGGCCGTGGCCCCCATCAGGGACGAGCGCTGCTCGGCGTGCAACGTGCGCCTCCGGCCTCAACTCCTCGAGGAAATCCACGCGGATCACTCGATCCACGCCTGCGAAACCTGCGCCCGCATCCTGTTCTTCGAAGCGGAACCGGTTTCGAAGTCGGCATGAGCCGAGTCCTCCACGAGCGGGCCGAGCGACGGCGCGCCCGGGAAACCTGGCTCGAGGGGCCGGACACCGGCTTCCCGGTTCCGGTGGCGTCCGGCGCGGGCGGGCTCCGGATCGCCGTCGGTTATCCGAACCGCTACGCGCTCGGGATGTCCAACGTGGGCTTCCAGGCGGTGCACCGCTTCTTCCACCTCCTGCCCGACACGGTGAGCGAGCGGTTCTTCCTTCCCGACCGGGCCGAAATGGACGAGTACCGGAGGACCGGACTCGCCCTGCGCACGCTCGAGACCGGCAGCCCGGTCCGCAGCTTCGACGTGGTGGCGTTCTCGATCACCTTCGAACCCGATCTGGTCCATCTGGTCGAGATGCTGCAGCTCGCGGGGATCCCCGCGCTGGCGGCGGACCGGACCGCCCGGGATCCGCTGGTGATCGCCGGCGGTCCGGTCACCTTCCTGAATCCGGAGCCGCTCGCCCCGTTCGTGGACGCGTTCGGCGTGGGCGAAGCGGAGGCGCTGCTCCCGGCTCTCACCGACGTCCTGCAGGCCGAGACCCGCGAGCAGCGCCTCCGGGGTCTCGCCGGGGAGTCCGGGTTCTACGTGCCCGCCACCCACGAGGTCGAATACGCGCCCGACGGCCGCGTGCTCCATCGCCGGATCCACGACGGACACCCGGTGGTGCGGGCCCGCATGGGCAAGGACGCCCGGTTCCCGCCTCCCGCCACCTACATCCTCACCCGGGACACCGAGATGTCGGACAAGTTCCTGGTCGAGGTGTCGCGCGGTTGCCCCACGCTCTGCCGGTTCTGCTGGGCCGGCTACAACTACCTGCCGAAGCGGTCCTTCGAGGTGGAGCGGCTGCTGGCGCTCGCCCGTACCGCGCGCCCCCACACCGACCGCATCGGGCTGGTCTCGACCGCGGTGGGGGCGCACCGGGAGATCGTCCCGCTGGTCTCGGACCTCCGCGACCAGGGGTTCCGGGTCAGCGTCTCGTCGATCCGCTTCGAGGACGTGCGGGACGAGTTCGCCCGGCCGCTCGCGGAGAGCGGGGAGCGGACCGTCGCCATCGCGCCGGAGGTGGGGACGGACCGGCTGCGCAAGGCCATCCACAAGCGGGTGACCAACGACGAGATCTGCGACAAGACGCAGGTTCTGCTCGACGCCGGGGTCGAGAACCTGAAGCTCTACCTGATGGTGGGGCTCCCGGGCGAGACCGATACCGACGTGGAGGCCATCGTGCCCCTCGTGCGCCGCATCCGGGACCTGGTGCGGGCGAAGCGGCGCGGGGGCCGCACCATCGCGAGCGTCAACCCCTTCATCCCGAAGCCGGGCACGCCGTTCCAGTGGCGGCCCATGGCGCCGCTGCCGGTCCTGAGTTCCCGGATCCGCTACCTGCAGCGCGAACTGGGCGCCCTCTCCGGCGTCGAGGCGCACTGCAAGTCCCCGCGCATGGAGCGGCTCCAGGCGCTCCTCGCGCTCGGCGACCGCCGCCTCGCCCCGGTGATCCTCGCGCTCGCCGAGGGCCGCGGCCTGAACCGCAGCCTCAAGGACGCCGGGCTCTCGCTGGACGCCTACCTCTACCGGCAGCGGGACCTCGACGAGGAACTCCCCTGGAGCTTCATGGACACCGGGATGAAGGACAGCCTCCTCAAGGACCAGCTCGCCAAGGCCGACCGCCTGGTGGCGTAGCGCCGGGCACGCCGGCCTGGAACGCCGGCTTCAGCCGGCACGCGCGGCACCCCCACCGGGAGAACCGGCGCGCCGCGCACGGCGCTTCTGTGATAGTTCTTCCCTATCACCCGATGAAACCCAGCAGCTTCACCCTGCGGCAGATCCAGTACGCGGTCGCGGTCGCCGATGCGTCCAGCTTTCGCCGGGCGGCGGAGCACTGCCATGTGTCCCAGCCTTCCCTCAGCGCGCAGATCCGGGAACTCGAGGAAGCGCTCGGGGTGCAGCTGTTCGAGCGGGATCGCCGCGGCGTGTTGATCACGACGGCGGGTGCGGAACTCATCCAACGCATGCGGCGCGTTCTCGCGGATGTGGACGACGTACAGAGCGCCGCAGGCCAGTTCCTGGATCCTCTGGCCCGAACGCTTCGGATCGGCGCGATCCCCACCATCGGGCCCTACCTGCTCCCGGCCGCCACCCGTGTGCTGCGGGAGGAGCATCCGCGCCTCACGCTGACGTGGCTGGAAGAGAAGACCGGCGCCCTGGTTCGCCGGATCCGCCAGGGAAAACTCGACGGCGGGTTCCTCGCTCTGGAAGCCGGGGTCGAGGACCTCGACTACGAGACCATCGAAAACGACCCGTTCGTTCTCGCGACGCCGGCGGACCATCCTCTTGGCCGGGCGTCGTCGCCCGTTCCCTTCCGCCGCCTGCGGGGCGAGCGCATCCTCCTGCTCGACGAGGGCCACTGCTTCCGGGACCAGGTCATCGAATTCTGCAGCCGGCGCGGCGTCGAGGAACTCAGCGTGCGCGCGACGAGCCTGCCGACCCTGGTGCAGATGGTCGCCGCGGGCATGGGGATCACCCTCCTCCCTCGCCTGGCGGTGCGGGCCGAGACGCCGCGGTCGGATCTCCGGACGCAGCCGGTGACCCAGCCGGTCCCGCACCGCACGGTCATCCTCGCCTGGCGCCGGCAGTCGGCGGCCGCCGAGGCCATGCGGGAGGTCGCGCGGACCGTGCGGCGCGCGGTCCGCAAGACGTAAGGGAACGGCGGCGCGGAGGGCGCCGCCGCCGTCCCTTCCGGTCCTGGCTACCGGTCGAGGTCGAAGCGGTCGAGGGTCATCACCTTCGCCCACGCCGCCACGAAGTCGTGGACGAACTGCTCGCCCGCATCGCCGGCCGCATAGAACTCGGAAACGGCCCGCAACTCGGAGTTCGATCCGAAGATCAGGTCCACGCCGGTGGCGGTCCACCGGAGTTCGCCGCTCGCGCGGTCGCGACCCTCGTACACCCCCGGCGTGCCGGACTCGGACCAGGTGGTGGACATGTCGATCAGGTTCACGAAGAAGTCGTTGCTCAGCGCGCCGGGCCGATCCGTGAACACGCCGTGGGGCGCGCCGCCGGCGTTGGCGTCGAGGGCTCGCATCCCTCCGACCAGCACCGACATCTCGGGAATGGTCAGGTTGAGGAGCGACGCCTTTTCCACCAGCAGCTCGGCCGGGGTCCGCACATTGCCGCTCGCGAGGTGGTTCCGGAAACCGTCCGCCCGGGGCTCCAGCAGGTTGAACGCGTGGATGTCGGTCTGGGCCTCGGAGGCGTCGGTGCGGCCCGGCTCGAAGGGGACCCGCACCCGCACGCCGCCGCGCTCGGCGGCGAGTTCGATGCCCGCGGCCCCGCCCAGAACGATCAGGTCGGCGAGCGAAACCCGCTTGTCACCCGATTGGGCCCCATTGAAGTCGCGCTGGATCCCCTCGAGAACCCCGATCACCCGGGCCAGCTCCTGCGGGTCGTTGGCGGCCCAGTCCTTCTGGGGGGCCAGCCGGACCCGGGCGCCGTTGGCGCCGCCCCGCATGTCCGTGGCGCGGAAGGTGGAGGCCGAGGCCCAGGCGGCGCGCACCAGCTCCGCACTCGAAAGACCGGCGCCCAGAATGTCGGCCTTCAGGACCTGGGCGTCCTGCGCGTCGATCAGGGTGTGGTCCACCGCGGGAACGGGGTCCTGCCAGGTGAAGACCTGGTCCGGCGCGAGGTCGCCGCGATACCGGGCGACGGGTCCCAGGTCGCGGTGGGTGAGCTTGAACCAGGCGCGGGCGAAAGCGTCCTCGAACTCGTCGGGGTTTTCGAGCCAGCGCGACGTCAATTCGCGGTAGATCGGGTCCACCTTCAGCGCGAGGTCGGTGGTGAGCATGATCGGGGCGTGGCGGAGCGACGCGTCGTGCGCGTCCGGCACCAGGTTCGCGCCGGCGCCGCCCTCGGGAATCCACTGGATGGCGCCCCCGGGACTCGTCGTCTGGACCCACTCGAACCGGTACAGGTTCTGGAGGAAGTTGTTCGTCCAGCGGGCGGGACTGCTGGTCCAGGCGCCTTCGAGGCCGCTCGTGATCGTGTCCTTGCCGTGCCCCTCGCCGTAGGTGTTCTCCCAGCCGAATCCCTGCGCCTCGATGGCGCCGCCCTCCGGCTCGACGCCCACGTTCCCGTCCGCCGGCGCGGCGCCGTGGGCCTTCCCGAAGGTGTGTCCGCCGGCGATCAGCGCGGCCGTTTCCTCGTCGGTCATGGCCATCCGGCCGAACGCCTCGCGGATCGCGTCGGCGGCCGCCTGGGGGTCCGGGTTCCCTCCCGGCCCCTGGGGATTCACGTAGATCAGGCCCATCTGGGTGGCGCCGAGGGGAGGATTCAGGTCCCCGTCGCCGTCGCGGCGGTCCGCGCCGAGCCACTCGCCCTCGGGACCCCAGTTCACCTCGAGGGCCGCCCAGTCGTCCTCGCGGCCCCCGGCGAAGCCGAGCGTCTCGAAGCCCATGGACTCCATGGCGACGGTGCCGGCGAGGACGATCAGGTCCGCCCACGAGATCGCCCGGCCGTACTTCGCCTTGATCGGCCAGAGCAGCCGGTGCGCCTTGTCGAGGTTCGCGTTGTCGGGCCAGCTGTTCAACGGCGCGAACCGCTGCTGGCCGCCGTCGGCGCCGCCCCGGCCGTCCATCTCCCGGTACGTTCCGGCGCTGTGCCAGGCCATCCGGATGAAGAACGGTCCGTAGTGGCCGAAGTCGGCGGGCCACCAGTCCTGGGAGGTGGTCATCAACTCGGTCAACTCGGCCTTGAGGGCGTCGAGGTCGAGGCTCTCGAACGCCTTGCCGTAGTCGAAATCGTCACCCAGCGGGCTGGAACCCGGGGAGTTGAGCCGCAGCGGACCGAGGTCCAGCCGATTGGGCCACCAGTCCGCGTTGGTCGGCGCCTGCTCCTGGGCAACGGCCGGGTGGGGCGGCGCGACGAGGCCGATGGCAACGGCCAGCAGGACGGATGTGGCTAACGAGCGCTTGAGCATTTGTTCTGTCTCCGGATGAGTGGGCAGTCGGGCAGTCGCGGGGCCGCTTTCGGCTCCCCGGGCCCGGCTCCGAGTCTGGTTCGAGTGCTACCAGTCTGAAGCCGGACGGCTGATTCGTCCAAGACATTGTGTCTATCGACGTGATAGGTACGACCTATCAGTCGGCGGAAGCCGCCATGGCGTGCCGCCTCGATTGCGAACGACCGGACGAGCGAGGCTACCGCCCGGCCACGACCACCGACCAGTTGCGTCCCACGGTCGGGCCCTCCCGCCGGTAGGAGTGGAACGCCGGCTGGCACCGGGTGCAGAGCCCCGCGTCCTCGATGCCGTCCTCCGGCAGGCCCGCCGTGAGGAGTTGGAGGCGGTTCGCGAGCACCAGGTCGAGGTGGGGGCGTCCGGCAGCCCGTGGCGGGAGGGCAAACCCGTCCACGTCGTGTCCCTTCTCGCGGAACGCGGAGACCACCTCGGGTCCGACCTCGAAGCAGCAGGCGCGGATCGCGGGGCCGATGACGGCCCTGAGCCGCGAAGGGGGAGCACCGGCTTCCGCAGCCAGCGCGCGGACGGCTGCTTCGACCACCCGCACCAGGGTGCCGCGCCAACCGGCGTGAGCCCCGGCCACCGCGCCGGAGACCGGGTCCGTCAGGAGCACCGGGACGCAGTCGGCGGCCTTGATCGCCACGGCGGTCCGGGGGATGAGGGTTGCCAGCGCGTCGCCGGCGGCCGGCGCGTCCGGCCGCGCAGCGCGACGGAGCACCTGCACATCGTTGCCGTGGACCTGCCGCAGGGCGTGCACGGCCTGAACGCCGGCGGCGCGTTCGAGGAGGTCCAGATCGGCTTCCAGACTGTCGCGGACGCCGAGGGGCGGAGCGTCCGCCTGCCGGGTCCGGACCCGGCAGGTGAAGCCGTGGCGGGCCGGGAAGCGGCGGGAGGCGAGCGCTTCGAGCGGTTCGCCGGGGCCGAGCGGCTGCCAGCGGAAGCCGGCGGGTGGGTCGGGGAAGCGGAAGGGGGTCAACGCCGGCCGCCGTGTTGGCGCCCCTTCTCAGGCCGCGAGGGCAAGTAAGGCCGCGCCGTGCGCGGTACTCCGCACCGCGCGTGCCGGTCTGATCTGAAGACCGGCGTTCCCAGCCGGAGGCGCCATCCGGAGCAGGTGCGTTGCGCGGTTCCGCGGGCCGGCGCGTCACCCCCTTTAGCCGCGGCGGTTCAGGTACGGGGGCGTTTCGAGATCGCCCCAGCGGTCGTCCCCCGGGTCCTCGGAAAGGGACATCGGCTCGTCGATCACCGGCCGCGAGCCGGAACCGAAGACGTCGGCGCCGCCCTGGTCCGTCCCGCCCCCGTTCGCCTTCGCCTCCACGCGGTTCGCGTCGGATTCGGCGATCTTGGGGAAGGTGTCCAGCTTCGGGATGGTTCGGCCGACGCGCCCGCCGGCCCGGTCGGCCGGCCCCGCCGGCCCGGACCCGCCCGCCGAGGGCGCTACGCCCCGCGCGCCGAACGTGCCGGTCGCGCGGGTGGTGTAGTTCGCGAAGTCGTTGGGGGTCGCGTTCGCCCGGTTCCGGTCGGGGAACCCGGTCGCGACGACCGTCACCTTGATCTCGCCCGTCTCGTCCATCCTCGGATCGAGCGCCGTCCCGATCAGGATGTTGTCTCCAGGTTCGGGATCGGCCGATCCGTAGGCCCCGGCCGCCTCGGCGGCCACGGCGTCGCGAACGACCTGGACGGCGCGCTGCACCTCGTTGAGCGTCAGACTCTCGCCGCCCGTGACGTTGACGATGATGCTCGTCGCGCCCTGAATCGAGGTGTCCTCGAGCAGCGGCGAAGAGATGGCCGCTTCGGTGGCCTGCTCGACCCGGTCCTCACCCGAGGCCTGCCCGATGCCCATGACCGCGTCTCCACGGAGCCGCATGGCGGAGCGCACGTCGGCGAAGTCGAGGTTGATCTCCCCCGGGACCTGGATCAGGTCCGAGATCCCCTGAACCGCCTGCCGCACCACGTCGTCCGCGCTGCGGAACGCGTCCCGGATCTTGAGGTTCCCGTACACCTCGACGACCCGGTCGTTCGGAACGCAGATCAGGGTGTCCACGAACTCGCGGAGTTCGCGGATCCCGTCGTTGGCCGTCGTCCGGCGCCGCTTCCCCTCGACGCTCATCGGCTTGGTCGCCACCGCGATGCAGAGGGCCTTGATCTCCTGGGCGACGCACGCGATCACCGGCGCCGCGCCGGTACCGGTACCCCCGCCCTCACCTACGGTGATGAAGATCATGTCGGCGCCCGCCAGGACGTCGATGAGACGATCCATGTCGTCCTGCGCCGCCAGCCGTCCCACCTCCGGATCGCCGCCGCAGCCGAGCCCGCCGGTCCGCTCCATGCCCAACTGGATCTTCACGGGCGCCTTCGCGAGCTCGAGCACCTGGGCGTCGGTATTCGCGGCGATGAAGTCGACGCCGCTGACGCCCGCCTCGATCATCCGGTTGACGGCATTGCCGCCGCCGCCGCCAACGCCGATGACCTTGATGACGGCCCGTTTCTCCGTCACCTCGTCGGGCGCCGTGAACTGCGGCCCGGCCGCCGGGGCGGCCGGAACGGCGGGGGCGGCGGCAGCCTTCTTCTTCGCCGCCGGTTGCTCGGCCGCGGCCACCGGTTCCCCGGCCGCCGCCGGCGGCTCCACGGGCTCGGGACCCGCGGCTTCCGCGGACGCGGCCTCCGGGGCGCCGGACCCCTGCGGGGCGGCGTCCGCGCTGGCGAAGAGCGCCGGCTGCGCCGCGGGGGCCGATTCCGCTGCCGCTTCCGGCGTGTCCGGGGTCGCGGCAACCTTGCCCGTTTCCGTGGTGCCGGCTTCGGGATCGCTGGCCTTCGGCGCTGGTTCTTCGGCGAAGAAGATCATGGGATCACTCCTTTGGGTGGGGGTGTTGGGGGAAAAGTGGTCATTGGGCTCTCCGGAGGTGACCGGCGACCCGCCGCAGGCCGTTGCCGATGGCGCGGCCCATTTCCGAGAGCGCGGACCGGGGCCTGGCCGCGGGGGTGCGCTGGCGATGCACGAGGCCGTAACGGCAAAGGCCCATCGCGCAGCCGAAGTCCGGGCGCGCCGCCAGGTCGCGCCGGCCGCTCAGTCCCTGGGGCCCGCGGCTCTCGACGTACGCCCCGAAGACGAGTCGCGTCACGTCGCTCAGCCCGTCGAGGTTCGCTCCGCCGCCGGTGAGCACCATGGTCCGGGGGACGTCCCGGAGCACGATGCCCAACTGGTCACGGATCTTGGTGAGATCGCTCTCCGCCCGCCGCTGCAGGACGTCGGCCAGCAGCCGGCGGCGCCACTGCTTGGGGTAGCCGCCGCCCGAGACGTGGATTTCGAAGTGATCGTCCTCGGGCACCTTCTCCGCGAGGGCGACGCCGTAGCGGCGCTTGGCCTGCTCCGCGTGCGCGTGGGAGGTCTTGAGTCCGAGAGCGAGATCGCGGGTGTAGGCCCGGCCGCCGCTCGGCATCAGGTCCGAGTGCCGCAGCGCTCCGTGCCGGAACACCGCGATTTCGGTCGTCATGGCGCCGATGTCGAGCAGGACGACGCCGTCCTGCCGCTCTTCCCCGGTGAGGACGCCGTAGCCGGCGGCCAGCGGGGCGGCCACCAGGCGCTCGATGCGGATGCCGGCGGCGTTCACCGCCTCCTCGATGCGGTGGAGGGTGGCGGCGGGACAACTGACGAGGTGCACGTGCGATTCGATCTTCTCGCCGGTCCAGCCCGTCGGGTTGTCGGTGGAATCGAGGTCGTCCACCCAGAACTCCTGGGGGAGGGCGTGCAGCAGTTCATACGGGGGGCGGAGCCACGCCGTGCCGCCGTCCCTGGGCACGGCCGCCATGACCGCCCGGTAGACGTCGGACTCCGCGATGCGGTGCTGCGGCGTCAGGATCGAGATCGCGCCGGACGAGTTGATGCTGCGGCGGGTACGGCTGCCTACCGAGACGAAGGCCGACCCGACCTCCACGCCGGCGGCCTGTTCGACCTCCTCGACCGCCTGCCGCACGGCTTCGGTGACCCCGCCCAGCCGCACGACCTCGCCGTACTGGACGGAGTTCCGCGACTCGGCCTGCCCGACCGCCAGCACCTCGAGCCCCATGCCTTCCTCGGTTCCGGCGGGAGCCTCGGGCTGGCGGGCGAGCACGGTGCGCACCAGGTCGGATCCGATGTCGATGCCGCAGAGCAGATCCGTGGGCCTCGTCATTCCGCCGCTCCTCCCGCGGGCCCGCCGGGCAGCTCTGCGGGGTCCGCCGCCGGCTCGGCGCGGACGAGGAACCGGTCCGGGATCCGGGCATCGACCCGCGTGAGACCGGGCCAGCGCGCGACCAGGTCGGGCAGGAGCGCCGCGGCGCGCGCCAGGCCTTCCGGGAAGTCCCGTTCGTTCAGCAGGATCGGGACCGCCGCCGACCTCAGCACCACCTGCACGCGGTGGGGACCGCCGCTCACGTCCACCTCCGAAACGAGCCGGTCCAGTTCCGGCCGGCGGGACAGCACCGCCGCCAGCCGGCCGGCAAGCGCCGCGCGCGCCTCGAAATCGGGGTGGCCGCGGCCGGCGCCCCGGATCAGCACCAGGTCCGCCGCGCCCGCCCACACGAAATCGGCGGCGCTGGCCGGCCCGAGCACCGTCCCGTCGTCGGCGAGGGCAGCGGGGGGCTCCCAGTCGAGGAGCGCCACGGCCCGCTTTTCCTCGACATCCACCAGGACGCCGGCGGGCAGCAGCCGCTCCACCGAGACGCGCCGCGGGATTCCCGTCGCGAGCAACTGCTCGCGGATGACCGCCGCATCCGCGAGCAGCCCCGCGGGCCTCAGGCTGGCGGCTCCCGGCGACCGGTTCAGATGACCCGCTCCGCGGATCCGGAGTTCGGCCGGGACGCTCTCGGCCGACGCCCCGACGCTCTCCGCGGCGGTCATCCTTCCGACCACGACTCCGGCGGCCAGCGCCAGGCCCACCGACCCGATCAGGATGCGGGCGGCCCGCCGCGGCAGCGGGGTTCTCGGCGCCGGCGGCGCCACCAGGCGCGGCTCTCCGTCCACCGGGCGGCGCCACGCCTCCTGGTCGCCGCGCGGCGGGAGTTCGATGGGCAACGAATCCGCCCGGCGTCCCGCCAGCCGATCACGCCACCCTTTCACGGAGCACCTCCTCGAGCAGGTCGGGCAACCGGGTGATGCTGCCCGCCCCCAGCGTCAGGACCACGTCGCCGGCCCGCAGTTCGGGAGCCAGCCGGCTCGCCACGTCGTCCAGGGAGCCGAGGTAACGGACATCGGGGTGCCCCGTACCCCGGATGCCCCCGGCAAGCGCTTCGCCGTCCACTCCCGGAATCGCCTCCTCGCCCGCCGGGTAGACGTCCGTGACCACGACGACGTCCGCGCCGGCGAACGCCCGGCAGAACTCGTCGTGCAGGTCGCGCACCCGGGTGTAGCGGTGCGGCTGGAAGACCGCCACCGTGCGGGCGCCGAACGCCGCCCGCGCGGCCTCGAGCGTCTCCCGGATCTCGCTCGGGTGGTGGGCGTAGTCGTCCACGATCCGCACCCCGCCCACCGTGCCGCGCCGCTCGAACCGGCGTTCGACCCCGGTGAAGGCCTCGAGGCCGTTGCGGATCGCCGGAGTTCCGAGGCCGAACTCGAGCCCGACGGCGGCGGCGGCCAGGCTGTTCAGGACCGCGGTGCGGCCCGGCTGCTTCAGGTGGACGGCGCCGGCCAGGCCGCCCCGGATCCGCAGCTCGTAACGGGTCCCTTCCTCGGAGATGGAGATCCCTTCGGCCGAAATCTCGGCATCCGCGGCGAGCCCGTAGGTGACGACCCGCCGGCGAACGCGCGGCAGCAGGGAGCGCACGTTCTCGCAGTCGATGCAGACGATCGCTCCCCCGTAGAACGGGGTCATGTTGATGAAGCGCAGGAAGGAGTCGAGGAGGTCCTCCATCCCTTCGTAGGCGTCGAGGTGCTCGCGGTCGATGCCGGTAACCACCGCCAGCACCGGGAGCAGCCGCAGGAAGGTGCGGTCGGACTCGTCGGCCTCCGCCACCAGGATCTCGGACTTCCCGACGCGCGCCCCTCCGCCGATCGTCGCGACCCGGCCGCCGATCACGGTCGTCGGATCGAGGCCCGCGTGATCGAGCAGCACGGAGGTCATCGAGGTCGTCGTGGTCTTGCCGTGCGACCCCGCCACCGCCACCGCGAACTTCATCCGCATCAGCTCGGCGAGCATCTCGGCGCGGGGGATGATGGGGAGTTGCCGCTCCCGGGCCGCCGCCACCTCGGGGTTGCCGGCCGGCACCGCGGAGGAGATGACCACCACGTCGGCGCTGTGGACCTGGTCGGCGGCGTGTCCCTCGAACACGATGGCGCCGAGTTCGGCCAGCCGGCGGACGTTGGCGCCGACCCGGAGGTCGGAACCGCTCACCGGGTACCCGAGATTCAGCAGCACCTCCGCGATGCCGCTCATCCCGACGCCGCCGATGCCCACGAAGTGCACCCGGGTCCGTTTGGAGAACAGGAGCCCGCCCCCCGCCCCGGTGGGGGAGAGCCTCGGCGCCCGGCCGTTCATGCCGGACCTCCGGCAAGGTCGTGAAGCCGGGCGGCGAGCCGCTCCGCCGGACGGTCGCGCACCAGGCGGCGGGCCGCGCCCGCCATTTCCTCCCGCCGGGAGGGGTCGTCCAGGAGGGAGAAGAGCACGCTGGCGAACTCCGCGCCCGAGGCGCCCTCGTCCACGGTGAGCGCCGCCCCCGCCTCGGCGAGCGCGGCGGCGTTCTGCCGCTGGTGGCCGCCCGCGACCGGCGCCGGCACCAGGACGCCCGGCCGGCCGGCGGCGGCGAGTTCGGCGCAGGTGATGGCCCCCGCCCGGCCGACCACCAGGTCCGCGGCGGCCATCGCCCGGGGCATGTCGTCGAGATACGCCACGACATCCGCGCCGAGCCCCGCCTCGCGATACGCCTCGCGGACCCGCGTTTCCTCGGCGGGGCCGGTCTGATGGGTGATCCGCAACTCGCCGCCCCAGGCGCGAAGCTCCGGCAGCGCCGCCGTCACCAGCCGGTTCAGCCGGGAAGCTCCCTGGCTGCCGCCGGTGACGAGCACGGACACGGTCCCGTTGTTCCCGGGGGCCGGCGCCAGCCCGAAGAACTCCGGGCGGACGGGGAC
Organism: Acidobacteriota bacterium; assembly: GCA_022826195.1. Taxonomy (GTDB): domain Bacteria; phylum Acidobacteriota; class Vicinamibacteria; order Marinacidobacterales; family Marinacidobacteraceae; genus Marinacidobacterium. The sequence goes on along the minus strand of JAJDVI010000085.1, from coordinate 69,245 downwards.
TCCGGCGAGCAGCGCCCGGCGCCGGAAGTACCGGCGGGTGCCCTCCCAGGCGACGGCGACCTCGGTGGCGAAGGGAGCGCTCCACCGGGTGGCGAAACCAGGCTCCGCATTGGGCTCCAGGATCAGCGACGGGATGCCGAGGAGCCGGGCGGCGAACACCGCCACTCCGGAGACCGAGCCGCCGGTTCCGAACACCGCGTCGGCGCGGAACGCCTTCAGGAGCCGGCGCATCTGGCCCAGCGAGCGGAGCAGCCGGACCGCGGTACGGGGCAGGACGAGGGGCGACCGGCCGCGGATGGGCGGCACCTCCACGAGATCGAGCGGGAACCCGTGCCGCGGCACGAGGCGCCCCTCGAGCCCCTTCGCCGTACCCACGAAGCGGATTTCGGCGGGTCCCTGGTCGGCGAAGGCGCCGGCCACGGCGAGGCCCGGGTAGATGTGCCCGCCACTGCCGGCGGCGGCGATGAGAAGGCGCTTCACGGCACCCTCTGGGAGACCGAAAGCACCAGGCCCGCCGCCACCAGCGTGGTGATGAGCGAGGAGCCTCCGGCGGAAACGAACGGGAGCGGGAGCCCGGTGGTGGGAAGGATCGCGGTCGCGACGCTGAAGTGCAGGAAGGCCTGGAGGGCGATGGTCAGCGTGGCCCCGGCCCCGAGCAGCATGCCGAAGCGATCGGGAGCGCGGCTCGAGACCACGAGCCCCCGGACGGTGAACAGGAGGAAGAAGACGACCACCAGTCCCGCCCCGATGAAGCCCAGTTCCTCGCCGACCACCGAGAAGACGAAGTCGGAGTGAGGTTCGGGCAGGTAGAGCAGCTTCTGGCGGCTGGCGGCGAAGCCGACTCCGGTCAGGCCCCCGCTGCCCAGCGCGATGAGCGACTGGCTCAACTGGAAGCCGTCGCCCAGCGGATCGCCGAAGGGATCGAGGAAGGTGAGGATGCGGGCGATCCGGTAGTCCGCCGCCAGCACCCCGGCGGCAAACAGCGGAACCCCCACCGCGGCCAGGCCCGCCAGGTGCTTCAGGCGCGCGCCCCCCAGGAAGATCACCGAGGCCCCCACCAGCACCAGCAGGGTGGCGGTCCCGAGATCGGGCTGCAGGTAGATGAGCCCCGCGAGAAAACCCGTAGCGACGAGCGGCAACAGCAGGGTGCGGAAGGAATCGGCGCTCCGGGCGGCCATCAGGTGGGCGAGCGCCACGACCAGCCCGAGCCGCGCCGGCTCCGAGGGCTGCAGGGTGAATCCGGCGAAATGCACCCACCGGTTCACGCCGTTGATGGCGGGGGAGAGCAGGGCGGCGAAAAGCGAAACGATGAGCAGCCCGTAGACCGCCCACACGACGGCCGGCCGATTGAGCTGCCGGTAGTCCGACCGGGCCACGGCGATCATCGCCAGACAACCGAGCGCCGCCCACACCGCCTGGCGTCCCAGGAAGTACGAAGGACTGCGGTCGCTGGCGTCCGCCACGATGGCCGAGGCGCTGTAGAGCATCACCAGCCCGAAGACGAGCAGCGCGAGCGTCAGCAGGAACAGGGGCCGGTCGGGGGCCATGCGCCGCGCCATTACCGCCCACCTCCCGCAGCCTCCCGGAGACGTTCGACCGCGGCGCGGAATCTCCGTCCCCGGTCCCCGTAGTTCTCGAACAGGTCGAAGCTGGAACAACCGGGAGAGAGCAGGACGATCCCGCCCCGGCCCGCACGCGAGAGCGCGTGTTCCACCGCCTCCTCGAGGGTGTCCCGGACCTCCACCGGCACGCTCCGGATCTCGGCGGCGATCCGGTCTCTCGTCCGCCCGATCGCCTGGATCCCCCGCACCGCGCCCAGCGATCCCTCGAGGTCGGCGAACCGGCCGCCCTTGAGGATCCCGCCCAGGATGAGCTGGATGCCACCGCCCGCCTCCGGGGAGAGCGCTTCGAGCGCGGCGCGGGTCGCCTGGAGGTTCGTGGCGCGGGAGTCGTTGACGAACCGGACGCCCGCCACCGAGCCGGCTTCCTCGAGCGCGTGCGGGAGGCCGGAGAAGCCGGCCGCCGCCGCTTCCAGCGCGTCCCGGCCGACGCCGAGCAGGGCGCCGGCCGCGGCCGCGGCCGCGAGGTTCCGGTGCTGGTGCCGCCCCGGAAGGCGGAGCGCCGCGAGGCTGGCGAGGACGCGGGTGGCCTCCCCGTCGCGCCGCACGATCCGCCCGGCGTCGAGGAGCACCTCCGGATCGTGCGCGCCGGCGGGCCCGCCGAACGGCAGCAGCCCGGCGCCGCTCCGGCGGGCGCCGCTCGTCGCGAGACCGGAAGCCACCGCGTCACCCCCGTCGAAGACGGCCCAGTCGGAAGCCGTCTGGTTCTCGAAGAGACGGGCCTTGGACCGGCGGTAGTCCGCGAGATCCGGATGCCAGTCGAGATGGTCCTGGCCCACCTCCAGCATCACGGCGATGCGCGCCCGGAAGCGGACGATCGTCGCCAACTGGAAGCTCGAGGCCTCGACCACCGCGACCTCGCCCGGGCCGAAGGACTCCGCGAGCGCGGTGAGCGGTTCCCCCAGGTTCCCGCAGGCCCGGGCCGGCGTGCCCTGGACGCGCAGCGCGTCGGCGAGCAGCGTCACCACGGTGGACTTGCCCTTGGTGCCGGTCACCGCCACCAGCCGGTCCGCGGGTTCCCCGAGCGCCCGGTACCCGAGTTCGAGTTCCCCCCAGACCGGAATCCGCTCCCGCCGCGCGGCCTTCAGGATGCCGGTGGCGGGCGGCACTCCCGGACTCGTCACCACGAGCGTCATGCCGGCCAGCAGCGACGGGGGATGGCCCCCGCAATGAACGCGCGCCCCGAGCGTCCGCAGCGTGGAGAGCGCGGGGATCTCCGCCTCCGGCCGGGAGTCCGCGACCAGCACCCGCCGGCCGCGGCGGGAGAGCCAGCGGGCCGCCGCCTGACCGCTCGCGCCGGCGCCCAGCACCAGAACGTCCGGTCCCGGGATGTCTGGGAGTTCCGCCATCGGTCATCGCAGCTTGAGGGTGGTGAGGGTGGCGAGCGCGCAGAGGACGGCCAGGATCCAGAACCGGACGCTCACCTGCGTCTCCTTCCAGCCCGCGAGTTCGAAGTGGTGGTGGAGCGGCGCCATCCGGAAGAGGCGGCGGCCGGTGAGCTTGAACGCGGCGACCTGCAGGATCACCGAGAGCGTCTCGAGCACGAACACGCCGCCGACGATCACCAGCAGGATCTCCTGCCGGATCAGGAGCGCCTGCATTCCGATCCCCGCCCCGAGGGCGAGCGATCCCACGTCGCCCATGAAGACGCGCGCGGGATGGGCGTTGAACCACAGGAACCCGAGCGCGGCCCCCGTGATCGCCGCCCCGAAGATGGTGACCTCGGAGGCGCCGGGGACGTAGAGGATGTCGAGATACGCCGAGAACTCGGCATGCCCGGAGAGGTAGGTGAGCGCGGTGTACACCGCGGCCGCCACCAGCACGCAGCCCGCCGCGAGGCCGTCGAGCCCGTCGGTGAGGTTGACCGCGTTCGAGGACGCGAGAAGCACCACCATGGCCGCCGGCACGAACAGCAGTCCGAGTTCGGGCTGGAACTCCTTGAAGAAGGGGAACACCACGCGGGTGGTGAACTCGCCGCTGCCGGCGTACCAGAGAAGGAAACCCCCTGCCAGCAGCCCGAGCAGGAGCTGGACGCCGAACTTCGCGCGGACACTCAGGCCGATCCCGTCCGCGCGCCGCAGCTTCTTCCAGTCGTCCACGAACCCCAGCGTCCCGTAGGCGGTCATGGTGAGCACGGCGACCCAGACGAGGACGTTGCTCAGGTCCGCCCAGAGCAGGGTGGAAAGGACCACGGTTCCGAGGATCAGGACCCCGCCCATGGTGGGCGTGCCGGCCTTGTGCTGGTGCGCCGGACCGTCCGCCCGGATCTGCTCCCCCACCCGGAGCCGGGAGAGGCGGGCGATCACGAACGGGCCGAGGCCGAGCGAGAGGACGATCGCGGTGGCCGCCGCCGCCGCGGTGCGGACCGAGACGTAGCGGAAGACGTTGAAGACGCCGATCTCGTCCGCGAGCGAGAAGAGCAGGTCGCCGAGCATCAGGCGTCTCCTCCGGACGGGACGTCTTCCCCGCCGCGGATCCGCAGCCGGTTGAGCGCGGCATCGAGTCCGACCGCCCGGGAGGCCTTGAACAGCACCAGGTCGCCCGAGCGGAGGACGCCTTCGAGGAGCGCCGCCGCCTCCTCGGGACCGTCGGCGGCGCGGCTCTTCGGTCCGGGGGCGGCCGCCTCGGCGAACGCCCGTCCCAGGGGGCCCACCCCGACGATCAGGTCCAGCGGCAGGGTGCCCGCCAGTCGCCCGCAGGCGCGATGGAGCGGCTCGGCGTCCTCGCCGAGTTCCCGCATGTCCCCCACGACCACGATCCGCCGCCCGGCGGGGAGGGCGGCGAACTCGCGCAGCACCGCGCGCAGCGCGCGGGGGCTGGAGTTGTAGGTCTCGTCAAGCGCCACCGCGCCGCCGCGAAGCCGCACCTTCGTCCCCCGGCCCGGAAGCGGAGCGAGGTCGGCCACGCCCCGGGCCGCGTGCTCGATCGGCACGTCGAGGACCGTCGCCGCGGCCAGCCCGGCGAGCACGTTGCCCGCGTTGTGACGTCCGGCGAGGCCGCACGAAACCGACACGGCGGGGCCGCCGAAGGCGCTGACCTCGAAGACGAGGCCGGAGGGACGCGCCGCGTAGCCCGAACCCCGCACATCGACCCCCTCGGCGAAGCCGTAGGTCACGCGCCGGCCGGAGAAACGGCCGGCCTGGGCGCGGACGAGGTCGTCGTCGGCGTTCACGACCGCGGTCGCGTCCGCCGGGAGGGCCTCGAAGAGCTCTCCCTTGGCGGCGGCGATGGCGTCCAGCGATCCGAAGTACTCGAGATGCGCCTCCGCGATGGTGGTCAGGACGCCGCAGTCGGGCGCCGCGATCTCGGTGAGCGTGCGGATCTCCCCCGGAGCGGACATCCCGAGTTCGACGACACCCACTTCCTCGTCCTCGCGGGCGAGCAGCGAGAGGGGAAGGCCCCATTGGTTGTTCAGGTTCCCCCGCGACCGGAAGACGGAGCGCTCCACACCGATGGCGGCGGCCGCCGCCTCCTTGGTGGTCGTCTTGCCGAGACTTCCGGTGATCGCCACGATCCGGGCGCCGCTCTCGAGCCGCTGCTCGCGGGCGAGGGCGCCGAGCGCCGCGGTCGGGTCGGCCACCCGGATCAGGAACCCTCCGGGGGTTTCCTCCCGCCGGTCGTAGGCGCTCTCGACCACCACGCCGGCCGCTCCCGCGCGGAAGGCGTCCGGAACGAACGCGTGGCCGTCGAAGCGCGGGCCCCGGATCGCGAAGAACAGGTCTCCCGGAGCGAGCGTCCGCGAGTCGATCGAGACCCCGGTGAACATCCCGGCGGCGCCTTCGAGGGCGCCCCCCATCGCCCGGGCCGCCGCTTCGCCGTGGAGCCTCATGAGAGCGGGACTTCCAGCGCGCCGGCCGCGACCTGCCGGTCATCGAAGGCAATCCGGGTGTCCCCGAACTGCTGGTGGGTCTCGTGCCCCTTGCCCGCCACCAGCACGAGGTCCCGCGGGCCGGCCACCGCCACCGCCGCTTCGATGGCGCGCCGGCGGTCCGGTTCGGTCAGGACCTCGGCGCCCAGCGCCGGATTCTCGGCGCCCACCCGGATCTCGTCGATGATCGCGCCGGGTTCCTCCCCGCGCGGGTTGTCGGAGGTCAGCACGACGCGGTCGGCGAGCCGGGCGGCGGCGTCTCCCATGAGCGGCCGGTTGCCCCGGTCGCGTTCGCCGCCGCAGCCGAAGACCACGTGCAGCCGGCCGCCGCCCACGAGGCAGCGGGCGGCCGCCAGGGCGCGGGCCAGCGCATCCGGCGTGTGGGCGTAGTCCACCAGCACCGCCGGCTTCCCGCCCCGGCGGCCTCTTCGCGGCGCTGCGACCCGTTCCATCCGGCCCGGGGGCGGAGCGGCCCCGGCGAGGACCTCGGCCGCCCGGGCCCCGTCGAACCCGAGCGCGGTGAGGGCTCCCCACGCCGCCGCCAGGTTCAGGCCGCTGAAGTGCCCGAGCAGGGGGCTCGAGATCTCGGCGGATCCCGCCGGGCCGCCCAGCGCGACGCGCGTCCCGGACAGGTCGGAACGGATCGCCGACAGACGGATCGTGGCCCCGGGGTCGGAGCCGAAGCCCACGACCCGCACGTCGGGACGCAGTTCCCCCAGCTCCGCCGCGAGCCGCACGCCGAACGGGTCGTCCCACCCGATGACGGCGGTGCCGCCCGGGCGGAGCAGCTCCGTGAACAGCTCCCGCTTCGCCCGGAAGTAGGAATCGAACCCGCCGTGGAAGTCGAGGTGGTCGCGCGTGAGGTTGGTGAAGACCGCCACTTCGAAGGCCGTCCCTGCCAGCCGTCCCTGCCGGAGGCCGTGCGAGGAGCACTCGACCGCGCCGAAGCGGCAGCCGGCCGCGTGCGCGAGCGCCAGCAGGGCCTGGAAGTCGGGAGCCTCCCGGGTGGTGAGGCCCGCCGCGGCGGGTTCGAGGAGGCGGCCGGCGGCGTGCGCGCGGTGCGCCACCGTCCCGCAGTAGAGGCCGCCGGAGGTCTCCTGCCGGAAGAAGGCGTCGAGCAGCCAGGCGACCGTGGTCTTCCCGTTGGTCCCGGTCACCCCGACGAGCCGCATCGCGTCGGAGGGGCGGCCGTGGAAGGCGGCCGCCACCGGTCCGGCGGCCCGGCGGGAATCGCGTACCCGCGCGAAGGGGATCCCCGGGTCCGGCGGCGGCGTCTCGACCAGCGCCGCCGCCGCCCCCGCGGCCGCCGCGGCCGGCACGAAGTCATGGCCGTCGAAGCGCCCGCCGGGCACGGCGACGAAGAGACTCCCGGGCTCGACCGCCCGCGAATCGCAGGTGACGCCCCGAATCGGGAGATCGCCGGCGCCGGCCGACAGCTCCGCGTCCAGGCCGTCGAGAAGGTCTCGCAGCCGGCGGGAGGGAATGGCGGCAGGGCTCATTGCGGTCGGCTCCCCGGCTCTTCGGAAGACGGTTCCCGGGGGGCCGGGGTTCCCATCGCCTGGCCGGCCGTGGCGACGCCGGCCTCCGGAGATTCGGACGTGTCTGACGGAGGGAGTCCCGGAGTCGCGGACCCGAGCGGCCCCTCGGGGAGCCCCGCGGGGGTCCCCGCGGCCCCGGCGATCAGCGTCGTCCCGGAGGTCGCCGGACCGGAGACCTCCTCCATCCTCACCCGCGAGGCAACGAGGTCGCGCGCCGGGGACCCGGATCCCGCCGGGGCCTGGGGGCGCGGCATCGCGGACGCGGACCGGCCGCGCCACCTGCGGACGAGCTGGCGGACCGTCCTCCCCGAACTGACCAGGCGCTCCGTTCCCCACCCGGTCCGCCGGTGCCGCCAGAGCACCCGGTCGGCGATTCTTCCGAAGACGGTCGCGGCCCCCGTCCCGCTGTGGTTGGGCCTCTGGACGTCGAGGATCACCACCCCGGTGAACAGCGGATTGCTGGCGGGCGCGAAGCCGGCGAAGGAGGCGGTGTAGTCGGTCTCCGAGTAGCCGCCCGGCATCGCCTTCTGGGCGGTCCCCGTCTTCCCCGCGATCGAGAAACCGTCCACGGCCGCGTTGGCGCCGGTTCCCTCCAGCACGGCGCCGGCGAGCAGCTGCCCTACCCTGGCGGCCGTCATCGGGCTGATGACCTGCACGCCGTCATCCGGGGGTTGGACCTCCCCGCTGACCCCCCGGATCAGGCGGAGGGGCTGCCGGACTCCCCCCGTCGCGATGGTGTTCACCCCCCGGATGAGCTGGACCGGCGTGACCGCGATCCCGTGACCGAAGGAGACGGTCGCGAGGCGGATCGGCCGCCAGACGCCCCTCTCGGGAACGATGCCGCGACTCTCCGCGCCGAGGGGCAACCCGGTGGGTTCCCCGAACCCGAAGGCATGCAGATACCCGTGCAAGGTCTCAGAGCCGAGCCGGTCGGCGACCTGCAGGGTGCCGATGTTGGAGGATTGCTGGATGACGCCGGCGAAGGTGAGCGGCCCGAGCGGCTTCCAGTCCCGGACGATGCGCCGGCCGATGCGGTAGCTGCCGTCGAAGGTCTCGAACTCCTCTTCCTCGTCGGTCACGCCCTCCTCGAGCGCCGCCGCCGCGGTAAAGATCTTGAAGACCGATCCCGGCTCGTAGGGATCCGTGATGCTCCGGTTGGCCAGCGCCGCCAGCGGAAACTCGCGGGCCCGGTTGGGGTCGAAGGACGGCGCGCCGGCCATGGCCAGCACGTCGCCGGTCTGAGGCTCGATCAGGATCACGGCTCCCGACGCCGCGGGCGTCTCGACGAGGGCCCGCGCGAGTTCCTCTTCGGCCACGGCCTGCAGGTAGGAATCGATCGTCAGCTCGATGTCGGCTCCCGGACGCGATTCGCGCACCACCCGGCTTCCCCGGCCGGTGCGCCGGCCGTCGGTCCAGACGGTGCGCCGGCCCGGCTCTCCGCGCAGGACCCCGTCGAGGGCGAATTCGATGCCGCCCAGCCCGTCGCCGTCGGCCCCCACGAAACCCAGAACGTGGGCGGCGAGTTCCCCACCGGGATAGAAACGGCCGAACTCCTCGATCGTGCCGACGGGAAGCCCGGTCTCCAGCGCGCAGGCGACCTGCTCCGCGGCGGCCTTGCGCTTGAGCCAGGAGAAACGCGAGTCGCGTCCCAGCCGCTGCTCCACGAGCGCCACGGGCACTTCGAGACACGCCGCCAGACGCTCCGCCGCTGCCGGGATCGTGGCGGCGGGGTAGTCGGGCGGAACCACGTACACCGAGTCCACCGCGGCGGTCAGCGCCAGCGGCCTTCCGTTGCGGTCGTAGATCCTCCCCCGGAACGGCGGGATGGTGAGTTCGTGGGAATGCTGGCGGTCGGCGCGCCGCACCATGGTCTCGTGGTCGAGCACCTGGATCTGGACGAGCTGGCCGAGGATCAGCGCCCCCCAGACCCCGATCAGGATCACCCCCACCATCACCCGCCGGCGCAGTGCCGCCCGGCCCCGGTCCTCGCGTGATCGGGTGTCGTCCGGCGCCGGCGGCGACTCGGGCGCCGCGGCCGGCCCGATTTCGCGGCGCGGCCCCCGGCGCGAAGGCCGTTGGGCGGCCGCCTTGAGGAGCGGCGCCGGCAGATCGGGGAAGAGGCTGTTGGGAGGAGGCGTCCGCCCGCCCGACCCCGGTCTCTTGCGCGCGGGGCTCATCGCGTCGCCGGACTCCCGGTTTCCCCGGGGACGGCTGCCGGGGCGTCGGGAGTTTCGAGAATCACCCGCTCCCCGGCGGGCTCCAGCCCGTACGTTTCGCGGGCCGCCCGCTCGACCTCACCCGGGTCGGTGAGCTCGCTCAGCTCGAGCCGGTAGCGCTCGATGTCCTTTTCCAGTTGATCCCGCTCGAGGCGGAGTTCTTCGACGCGGTAGCCGAGCCGAACGGCCTCGAGGTGCGGCCAGGTGGCGGCGACCGCGGCCGCCAGCGCGAAGATCCCGATCACGAGATAGAGGAGAAGCTGCGCGTACCGCTTGCGGTCGAGCTTCCGGTGCAGCCACTGGTTGTCCGGGCGGTAGTTGACTTCGAAGTGCTCCGGAGTCATCGCGAGGACTCCTCCTGGCGGGCCGCTCCGGACCCGCTCGCGCCGACCCGGCGCAGAATCCGCAGGCAGGCGCTCCGGGACCGGCGATTCGCCTCCCGTTCGTCTTCGTCGGGCCGAATGGGCCGCCGCGTGCCCACCTCGAATTCGGACTGGCTGGCGAGCCGGCGGAAGGCGTGCTTGACCGGACGGTCTTCCCCGGAGTGGTAGGAGATGACCGCCAGGGCGCTTCCCGAAAGGAGCCGGGCGGGCGCCTCGTGAAGCGCGGCGGCGAGGGCCTGCGGCTCGCGATTCACCGCGGAGCGCACCGCGAGAAAGGTCCGGGTAGCGGGGTCGATCCGTCCCCGGCGCGGCCCGACGGCGGCGACCACGGCGGCGCGCAGGTCTCCGGTGGTGCGAAGCGGACGGCGGGCGGCGATCCGCCGGGCGATGGCGCGGGACCGCCGCTCCCCGATCCCGAACAGCAGATCGGCGATCTCCCGTTCGTCGAGGCGGTCGAGCAACTCGGACGCCGTCTCCCCCGAGCCGGGGTCGTAGCGCATGTCCAGCGGGCCGTCGTGCCGGAGCGCGAAACCGCGTTCCGGCGTCTCGAGCTGCGGGCTGGAGAGTCCGAGATCGAGGAGGATGCCGTCCACCCGGTCCCAGCCCACCGTGTCGAGGGCCGGCCCGAGGTCGGCGAAATCGGCCGCCAGGAAGCGGAAGCGGGACTCGCGGGCGGCGAGCGCGGCGGCGGCCGGCGCCGCCTCCGGGTCCTTGTCCAGCCCGAGCACGAGGGCCCCGGGATCGGCCGCGAGAATCGCTTCCGTATGCCCGCCGCGCCCGAACGTGCCGTCGAGGTACCGCCCGCCGGAGCGGGGAGCCAGCCAGCGCACGACGGTGTCCCGCAGGACGGGGACGTGGATGGGCGGCTTCGGCATCGGCGGCGCGTCCATTTCAGGACGGGTCCACGAGGAGCGTTGCGCCCGGAGAAACCGGAGCGGGAAGCGGGGCGGCGCCGAACGGGGAGCGGGGGAGGGCTGAGCAAACATGGCTGCCGGAATCCGCCGTCAGATTTCCTCCTCCGCCAGGGCAGCCAACTCATCGTCGGTGATCGGATCAGCCTCGATGTCGGCGTCGAGGCGCTCGTGATCCCACACATGGAGATAGCGCCCGTGCCCCAGCACGTCCACCTTGCCCACGGTGTTGGCTTTGGTCCGGGTCTGCTGCGGGAGCAGGAGCCGATTCTGGGCGTCCAGTTCGGCGACCTGTCCGTAGTAGCTGGTGACCTTCAGGAATTTCCGCCGGTTCGGGTCCAGTTCACCGCGGGCCAGATTCCGGGACTCGATCTCTTCCCAGACCGTCATGGGGAAGATGGCGACGCAATCGCCCTTGAAACTGGTCACGAAGACCTGCGTGCCGAACTTCTTCAGCGTGGCAAGGAACGCGGCCGGAACCTTCAACCTCCCCTTGGCGTCCACGGTGGCGGGGTGGTTGCCGCGAAACACGGGATCTGAGGGGCTTGGGGGCGGGTGGGTCTGCCTCCCTGCCCACTCCAAGACCTGAGCGTGGATCCAAGAACTGAATGAGAAGGAAGGTTCGCCCTATTTAACCACTTTCACCCACTAATTTCCACAAGGAAAACAACGCGCGGCGCTGCGCGCCTCGCACGTCAAAACCCCACCCGGAAAAGTGGTTCCCGCCTCGGCGTACAGTTCAAGAGCGAAAGGGGCACGACGGCTTGGAACGCCGGTCTCCAGACCGGCACCGCGGCGCTCCGCGCCACGCACGCCACAACCCCACCCGGAAAGGTGGCCGTCCCCTCGGCGCAGAGCTCAAGAGCGAAAGTGGCACGTACGGCTTGGAACGCCGGCTTCAGCCGGCGCCCGCTGCGCGCAGCGCAGCGGAACGGCACCCTGCCCCCCAGAAGTACTCCGCTCCCCTACCCCACGTTGAACCGGATCAACACCACATCCCCGTCCTGCACCGGATAGTCCTTCCCCTCCAGTCGCAGCGCCCCCTGCTTCCGCGCCGCATCCCACGACCCCAATTCCACCAACGCGTCGTAGGAAACGACCTCCGCCCGGATGAATCCGCGCTCCATGTCCGAGTGGATCCCGCCGGCGACCTCCTGGGCGCGCGTGTCCCGGCGGAACAGCCAGGCGCGGGCCTCGTTCTCGGCGGCCGTGTAGAAGGTGGCGTAGTCCATCAACTCGAAGATGGCCCGGATGATCCGTTTGGCCGCCCCCGCCTCGACTCCCAGATCGCGCCGGAACTCCGCCGCGTCCTCGTCGGGCAGCTCTGCGATCTCCGCCTCGATCCGGGCGGAAATGGTGGCGAGCCGGGTCTCCGGGCGGCGCGACAGTTGCTCGAGACCTGGCCAACTCCCCGGATCCCTGCCCGCGTCGTCTTCCCCGGCGTTGAGAACCACGAGGTGCGGCTTCGCGCTCATCAGCCCGTACCCCACGAGGCGTCTCCGGTCTTCGACGCTCAAGGCCTCCCGCAGCGGCACCTCCTGCTCGACTTCCCGCCGCGCCCGGTCCAGCAGGTCGCGCTCCCCGCGCACGGGTTCGGGAATGCCGCGCGCCCGGTCGTAGTCGAGTCGCTTGATTCGTTTCTCGAGCACCGCGAGATCCGTGAGCAACAACTCCAGCTCCAGATTCGAGGCGTCCCGCCCCGGGTCCACCGAATCGAAGGGGGACGGAACGATCGGATCCTCAAAGGCCCGCGCCACATGCACGATGGCGTCCACGTCCCGGAGCGCCGCCAGGTTCTCGGTCTGGCCCCGCGCACCCCGCCGGAGAGCCGGGATGAGCACCACCTCGATGGTGGCGGGCGTGAGCTTCCTGGACTTGTGGAGCCGCCCGACGATCTCGAGGCGTTCGTCCGGGACCGCCAGCACCCCCCGCCGGGCGCCCGCGGCATAGCCCGCCTGGGCCATCCGGGTCAGGAGCGAAAAGAGGGTCTTCTTGCCGGAAGCGGCGAAGCCGACGATTCCGGCGCGCACAGCGCGGGATGGTACTGAGTCAAGCCGAGTGCGACGTGAGGATGGGTGAGGTTGCGACGTGCGCGGCGCGGAGCGCCGCGGGTGCCGGTCTGAAGACCGGCGGTCCCGGGGCCCCTACAGATCCAGCGCCGCCGGGTCGGGGGCGCCGTCGCGGATGAGGAGGCGGCGTTCGGCGGGGTCCTTGCCCATCAGGTTGACGATGAAGTTGTCCGCCGCGGGGCGATCGGGGATCTCGACGCGCAGCAGGCTGCGGGTGTCGGGGTTCAGCGTCGTGTCCCAGAGGACCTTGGGCTGCATCTCGCCGAGGCCCTTGAAGCGGGTGATCGTCGGGGACTTCCCGCCGGTGGACCGGCGGAGGATGGCCTCCTTGTCGGCCTCGTCCCGCGCCCAGTGCGACTTGCCCCCCAGGTCGACCCGGTAGAGCGGCGGCTGGGCGACGAAGACCCGTCCCGCTTCCAGCAGCTTCCACATGAACTTCACGAAGTAGGCGAGCAGCAGGGTGGTGATGTGGTGGCCGTCGGCGTCGGCGTCCGCGAGCAGCACCACCCGGCGGTAGCGAAGCTTCTCCGGATCGCAGTCGTCGCCGGTGCCGCAGCCGAGCGCCAGCGCAATGTCCCGGAGTTCCGCGTTCTCCGCGACCTTGGCGCGGGTGGCCTGCGCCGCGTTCAGGATCTTGCCCCGGAGCGGCAGCACCGCCTGGCGCATCCGGTCCCGTCCCTGTTTCGCCGACCCGCCCGCCGAGTCGCCCTCCACGATGAAGATCTCGGTCTCGTCGGCGTTCCGCGAAGCGCAGTCGCTCAGCTTGCCCGGCAACACGCTGCGGGTCCGGGTCTCGCTCTTTCGGGAGACCGCCGCCGAGGCGGCGCGGGACGCCTCGCGCGCCCGGGCGGCGAGCACCACCCGGTTGGCGATGCGCTCCGCGGCGGTCGGTGACTGGTTCAGCCAGCGCTCGAGTTCGATCCGGACGGCGGTGTCCACCGGCGCCCGCACCTCGGGATTGTTGAGCCGGTCCTTCGTCTGTCCCTGGAACTGCGGGTCCTCGAGGAACACGCTCAGGATCGCGAGGACCCCCTCGCGGATGTCCTCCGCGGCGATCGTCACGCCCCGCGGGATCAGCGAATGGGTTTCGAGGTAGTTCCGGACCGCCTTCGCCAGCCCGTCACGAAGACCTGTCTCGTGCGACCCCCCGGATCCGGTCGGGATCCCGTTGACGTAGCTGCGGAACTCCTCGCGCGGAGCCTCGGTCCAGCCGAGCACCATTTCGAGACGCCCGTCGCCGTTCAGTGGATCGCGCGCGAGCTCGAAGGCGGCCTCGTGGGCCAGGGTCAGCTTCCGGTCCCCGATCACCGCGTCGAAGTAGTCCGGGAGGCCGCGCGCCTGCTTCCACTCCTCCTGTTTCCCGGACGCCTCGTCCGTGAACGTAAGTTGAAGACCCTTGTGGAGATAGCTGGTCTCGGTCATCCGGGCGGCGATCCGCTCCGCATCCAGTTTCGGCTCCGGGAAGATCTGGGGATCGGGCTGGAAGGTGATCTCCGTGCCGTTCCCCTTCCCCGACCCGGTTTCCTTCATCTTGCCGAGGGGCTTGCCACGGCGAAAACGCATCTCCCACTGCCGGCGGTTCCGCCGGACCTTCGCCGTCAGCGAGGCGCTCAGCGCGTTCACCACCGACGCCCCGACCCCGTGCAGCCCGCCGGAGGCGTGGTAGGCGCCCCGGTCGAACTTTCCCCCGGCGTGCAGCGTGGTGAGGATCACCTCCAGCGCCGGCTTGCCCGAGGGCTTGTGAACGTCCACGGGAATCCCGCGGCCGTTGTCCTGCACCGTGACGGATCCGTCGCGCTTCAGGATCACGTCGATCCGCGACGCATGCCCGTTCATCGCCTCGTCCACGCTGTTGTCGAGGATTTCCCAGACCAGGTGGTGGAGCCCCTCGACATCGGTCCCCCCGATGTACATCGCAGGGCGCTTCCGCACCGGCGCCAGGCCCTCGAGGACCGTGATGTCGCGGGCGGTGTATTTCTGCCCGTTGCTCACGGCGGTCCCTTCAGCGGCTGGGGCAGGGAGATTTCGATCCTGACCCTCTCGAAGCCCGCCTTGTTCACGAGCTGCCCCCGGCGGCCGCGGGCGCCCACCTTGAACTTGTCGCCCCGGGCGATCAGGCGCGTGCCTCCCCCGCGCGTCGCGACCACGAGCGGTTCCTTGCGCCGGGCGACGCGGAACCCGATCACCCGGTCTCCGGGCCCGAGGTTGATCGCCTTCACGCCGAGCCCGGCGCCCGAAAGCACGTTGATCTCTTCGACATCGCAAAGGAGCGCCCGGCCGTCGCGGGTCGCCAGGATGAGCGTGTCCTCGCCGGTGGTGAGCTCGGCCCCGATGATCTCATCGCCCTCCTTCAGCCGCGCGAAGCGGCGGCCGTTGCGTTTCGAGGGCTGGAGAAAGTCCTCGAGGCTGAACCGGAGGGCGTAGCCGCTCTTCGTGAGCGCGATGGCGTGCCGCTCCGGCACCCCCCCGCCCCGGGTCGAGACCGCGCCGTCGAGCCCCCGGGCATCGAGGCCGAGCAGGCTCACGATCTGCTCGCCGTCCCGGAGCGCGAACATCTTCTGCACCGGGTCTCCGTACCCCGTCGTCGCCGACACGTCCGCAAGCCGGGCGGTGAAGGCGGTTCCCCGGGACGAGAAGAGGATGAACGGCGCGCGGGTGCTGCCCGGCTGGAGCGCGATGACCTCGTCGCCCTCGCGGAGCCGCAGCTTGTCCAGTTCGCGGATTTCGCGCTGGCGCTTGATCCAGCCGTCGCGGGTGAGGACCAGGGTGGTGTCCTCGGCCAGGATGAAATCCTCCTCCGCGAACTCGGCCACCTCGTCCGACGCCGCGAATTCCGTGCGGCGTTCCGCCTCGATCCAGGGCCGGTCGCGGATTTCCGCGAGTTCCTCCCGGATCAACCCCGTGATCGCCTCCTCGCTGCCCAGCAGCCGCTTCACCTCGCGGAGGCGCTTCTTCCGCTGCTTCGCCTCCTCGAGAATGACCTGGATCTCGAGCCGCGCCAATCGGTAGATTCTCAGCTCGAGCACCGCGTCGGTCTGCTCCCGGTCGAGGGGCAGCTCGGCCATGATCTTCGCCGCCGCGTCCGCCTTGCCGTCGGAAGCGCGCACGATCTCGAGGATCCGGTCGAGGGCGTCGAAGACCCGCGCGAACCCTTCGAGGATGTGGAGCCTGCCCTCCAGCTTGCGTCGCTCGTCCTCGAGACGGCGCCGCACCACCTCGCGCCGGAAGTCCAGGAAATCCTGCAGCAGGGTGCGCAGGCCGACTCTCTCGGGGATCCCCCCTTCGGAGCGGTCGAAACGCAGACACGTCAGGTCCACGGATACCGAGGACTGGAGCGGCGTGCGCTTGTAGAGGAAGGCGAGGACCTTGTCCTGATCGACGTCCTTCCGCACCTCGAGCCGGATCTGCACGTCGTCCGTCGAGAGATCGCTCACGTCCAGCAGCGCCGGAAGCGACCGGTCGGCCACGATCTCGCCGAGGCGCTGGACGAGCTGCGCCTTGTTCACCCCGTAGGGAACCGAGGTGATGAACAGCGTGCGGAGGTGGCGCCGCGTCCCGCCGTCCTTGACGGTCCCGCGGACGCGAATCGATCCCTTTCCCTCCTCGTAGATCCCGGCGAGTCGCTCGGGAGGGTCGAGGATCTCCCCGCCGGTCGGGAAGTCCGGCCCCCTGACCGTCTCCGCCAGCTCGCGGGAGCCAAGCGACGGATCGTCGAGCAGCCGGATCAGCGCCTCCACGACCTCGAAGAGATTGTGGGGCGGAATGCTGGTGGCGACCCCGACCGCGATCCCCGTGGATCCGTTCACGAGCAGCAGCGGCAGCCGGGTCGGCAGGACGACCGGCTCGGTGCGGGTCCCGTCATAGGTCGGACGATGGGGGACGGTGTTCAGCCCGATCTCCCCGAGCACGTCCTCCGCGGCCTCGGCGAGCCGGCACTCGGTGTACCGCATGGCGGCCGCCGGATCGCCGTCGAGCGACCCGAAGTTGCCCGCGCCCTCGATCAGCGGCAGCCGGGACGCGAAGGGCTGGGCCATCCGCACCAGCGCCTCGTAGATGGCGGCGTCGCCGTGCGGGTGGTAGCCCCCCATCACGTCTCCGACCACCTTGGCGCACTTGCGGAAACGGCCGTCGGCGCGGAGCCCCTGGCGCCACATGGTGGTCAGGATGCGCCGCTGCACGGGTTTGAGGCCGTCCCGCACGTCGGGCAGCGCCCGGCTGCCGATGACCGACAGCGCGTAGGTCCGGTAGCGGTCCTGGACGACCTCTCCGAGCGGCGCCGGGACTCCGTTCGTCCCGTTATCCGTCCCGAGCGGCAGGGGGCGCTTTCCGGATCGCGCCACGGGTCAGCGCCCGGCCCGCGGGCAGCCGGGTTCGGAAGGGAGACAATGGGCGCCGTGCGCAGCAACCGGCATCAGGGCCTGGCGCTCCTTGCGCTGTCGTTGGTCAGCCTGGGCGCCGCCGCCCTGCTCCGCGATCTGGCTCCCGACGTCACCCTCTGCGGCGTCAAGGCGCTCTCCGGACTGCCCTGCCCCTTCTGCGGCGGGGTCCGCGCCACCGCCGCGCTCGGACAGGGGTCACTGCTGGAAGCCTTCGCCTGGAATCCCGCGGTCACCGTGCTCCACGCCGGGATGCTCACCAGCGGGGCCGCGCTGGTCCTCGGCCGAACGCCTCCGTGGCTCACTCCGGAGCGCCAGCGGCTCATCTTCCGCGCGGTCGTCGTCATCCTGCTGGTGAACTGGTTGTACCTGATCGCCGTCGGACGCTGAGAACCGGGATCGGACGAGCGCCGGAGACCGGCCAGTCAGGGCACGTCTTCGACATAGACCCGTACCTTGAGCCGCGTCCTGCTCCGCGAGTCGTTGGAACGGATGGTCAGCCAGCGTTCGAGCACGCCCCGGTAGCGTCGGGTCTCGAGGGTCACCCGGAGCGTCCCGGACTCTCCCGGCGGGATGACCGTGCGGTCGGTCACCGCGGCGGCGCAGGCGCACGCGGACGCGATGCGGCCGATCTCGAGATCCCGGCTGCCGGTGTTGTTCAGCGCGAACTCGTGGACCAGCACCTCTCCGGGCGCCGCCCGTCCGAAGTCCCACTCCCCGGGCTCGATCTCGAGCCGCGGGCCCCGCTGGACCGCGTTCCCCGACGCGGCGGAGAGCGACCCGACGAGGAACGCGGCGACCAGGCTCACCGGGACAAGACGTAGCTTCAACCGGTCAGTCCTCCTGATCCTGGGTCTCGACCATCTTGAGGAACGCCGCCAGCCGCTCGTTCT
Organism: Acidobacteriota bacterium; assembly: GCA_022826195.1. Classification (GTDB taxonomy): domain Bacteria; phylum Acidobacteriota; class Vicinamibacteria; order Marinacidobacterales; family Marinacidobacteraceae; genus Marinacidobacterium. The sequence goes on along the minus strand of JAJDVI010000085.1, from coordinate 51,372 downwards.
CGTAACGGACGACGTTCAGGAACAGGCTTTCTATCAGGTAGCTGCGGCGCTCGCCGGCGTCCATTTCGTCCACCAGGTGGCTGATCTCGCGGGTCATGGCCTCGTAAGTGTTGCGGAACTCGCTACGCACCGAGACCTCGCGGTAGAGCGCCTCCAGAATCGCGAGCAGATCGCCGTCCAGCTCGATCTCGCGGCCGCCCTGCATTCGAATGGATCGCATCACTCGTTCCCCCCTGAGCTTCCCCCGAGCTCGCGCGCCGCGTCCTCCGCCGATCCGTAGATCGGAATGAACTCGTGGGCGCCCGTCATCCGGAGCATCCGCTCCACGCGTTCGAGGACCCCGGCAAGGGCGATCCGGCCCTCCTTTGCGGAGGCGCGCCGGTAGAGGTCCATGAGGCATCCGATCGCGGCGGAGTCCAGATAGTTCACCGGGGAAAGATCGAAGACCACCGCGGGCCGGTCCGCTTCGAGGTAGGGGCCGACCTGATCCACGAAGGAATCGAGGGTGGCGTAGACAAGGCGTGCGACGTCGACGCGAACCACTACGGCGCCGTCGTGCGTGCGGGTGCTGACCTTCATGACATGGATCTCCGCCCGGCGGTGGCGCCGGGTGGCCGGCCGGGAGTGTCCCGGGCGGCGACGAGGAGGCGCTTCAACTCGGCGCGCCCCCGGTGAATGCGGCTCTTGACGGTGCCTTCGGGGACCCCGAGGCGCTCACAGATTTCCTCGTACGGCAACTCCTGAAAGAACCGGAGCTGCACGACTTCCCGGAGCTTGGGAGACAGGCCGTCGAGTGCCCGAATCAGGCTGGCCCGCGCCTCGCGCTGCTCCAGCAGGCGGTCCGGGCCGAGAAGCGCGTTCCCCGGCGTCCGTTCGAGCGGCGCCTCCTCCGGGATGAGCCGCTGGCGCTCGCGGACCTTCGTCCGGTAGTGGTCGATGCAGTAGTTGCGGGCGACCGAGTTGAGCCACACGGCGAAGTGGGCCCGCGGATCGAAACGGTCCAGTTGCCGGTAGACCCGGACGATGATCTCCTGGGTCAGTTCTTCCGCCTCCTGGTACCGGCCGGTAAAGCGGTATGCGAGGGAGAAGAGCCTCCGGCGATGCCGGCCGATGAGGTCGGACCACGCGGTGTCGGGGTCCAGTTCGCCGGCCCGCAAGGCCGTGATGGTCGCGATGTCCTGGGAATTGCGAAGGTCCTCCGCTTCGGGTCCCTCGCTGGAACCGGGGACAACCGGGGTCGGGCTGAGGGGCGTGAGCTCGGTCAGAGTCTGCTCAGGTTTCCGGAACCTCGGGGCGTCCGGCCGCCACCCAGGCCGTGTACCAGAGGCTCGCGGTGTCGCGCGCCGCGTCGGTCATCAACGCCCCGGTCAACCCACCAAGTTCGTTCCACATACCGTCCATGTAGAACCGGTCGTAGCCGGCCACGCCGCGGCGCGACATGGAATCGGTGAAGTTGATGTTGTCCACCCAGATGTGCGCCTTGAGCGGCAGGGACCGGATGAACTCGTGCGGCCGGTCGAGATACACGGCAGCCCCGTCGCGCACCCGCAACTCGTCGGCGAAGATCTCGATGAGCTGGGTGTCGTAGCGGCGGGCCAGGCCGTCCTGCTGGGTGGCCTGCCCGTCGCCGGCCGCCGAGGTGTTCGGGGGCACCCCGACTTCGCCGACCAGCCAGGCGACGTCGCTGGCCCGCTCGAGCACGAGATCGAAGTCGGCCTCCTCGAACGCCTCGACCAGCGCGTCGTACGCCTCGAGGAGCCGCCAGAGGCCGTCCCCGCTCTCCGCGATCTCTTCCTCGGAGAAGCGCCTCAGCGCCAGCTCCCGCGTGGCCGGCACGTCCCAGAACGGGAACTCGTCGTACCGCTCGAGAAAGAAGTGCGCCGTATTCCGGCTGCGCGCCGGATCGTCGAGCAACTCGTAGAAGGTCTCCTCGCGATCCTCGAAGAAGTCCTTCAGCGGATCGCGCAGGGAGTCGATCGCCTTCTCGCCGATCTCCCGGTGACCTTCCGGTCCCCAGGAGCCCGCGGGAGCGGTCGAAAGGGCCAGGCAGGCAAGGGCCGTGAGCGCGAGCGCGCCGCGCCGCGTGGTTTCCATAGCAGTGAAGGGGACAGTCCCGTGGACGGCCGGGCGAATTCTAGCGAGCGGCCGGTGGACAAGGTGGCGTGAGCGCCGAGGGTGGCGAGGCGCGCGGCTGACAAGGCGCGCGAGGGAGGAATCGCAGCGCTCTTTCGACCGAAGCGCAACGACGAGCGCCTCGCAGAGGCGCGGTCAGACGCGATGCATCGTCAGCCGAACGCCGCGCCACCTTGTTCACCGGCTGCTTGGGGCGCGGGCCACGGTCAGAACGTCGACCGGCCCGGCGCCGGCGCGGAGCAGCGCCCGCACCGCCGCTTCCACGGTGCTTCCGGTGGTGAACACGTCGTCCACCAGCAGCAGGGGCCGGCCGGCGAGCCGCTCGGGCAGCGGCCCCGCGCGGAACGCTCCCCGCACGTTGCGGCGGCGGGCGCTCGGGCTCACCAGCGTCTGCGGTGGCCGGGACCGCCGGCGCAGTACCCCGCGGACCAGCGGAATCCCGAACTCCCGGGCGACCGGCCGGGCCAGCAGCTCGGCCTGGTTGAAACCACGGCGCCGTCCCCGCCAGAACGGCACCGGAACGGCGACGACCGCGGCGGGAAACTCTCCCGCGGCGCGGGCGCCGTGATCCACCGACGCACGGCGGAAGGCCGAGATGGCGGGCCGCGCCAGGAGCTCGGCGAGTACCTCCCGCCGCCGGAACTTGAGTTCCAGCAGGGCGCGCCGGAACGCGCCCTCGTACGGCGCGGCCGCCACCGCCACCCGGAAGGGCCGCCGGCGCGCCCGGCATTCGCCGCAGAGTCCGGGCGTCACGGAGGGCGCCAGGAACAGGCCGCACCGGGGACAGGTGGGGACAACCAGGGGGCAGAGCCCGGCCGCGCACTCGGGACAGACCGGGCTGCGCAGGGGGTCCTCGAGCGTCCGCTCGCAGAGGCAGCAGTCCTGCGGGAAGACGAGTTGCCCGAACGCGCGCCTCCACCGGGACGTGAAGCGGTCCGGCGCGCGAGCGGACGGGCGTCGCGCGGGGGCCCTGGAGTTCAGCACCCGGCGCTGGCGGCCACGGGAGCGCGGGACCACCGTCCGGAGAAACGCCTTACAGGATCCGGAAGTCCGTGACGACCCCGGCGGCGCACAGCCGGACGTAGATGTCGGTGGCCATCACCCAGACCAGGCTGGCCCACGCAAAGTTCATGTGGCGCAGGTTGAACCAGCCCGTGCATTCGTAGGCGCACCGGCGGAGCGGGCGCCCCGAGAGCCGGTTCAGGAACCCGCCCGCCAGATGACGCAGCGAATGGCATCCGAGGGTGTAGCCCGCGAGCAGCACCGTGTTCAGCGCCATCACCAGCGTCCCCACCCCGATGCCGAAGGAGACCTCGCCGGTGGCGGCATCCGCGAACCGGGTCGCTCCCCAGGTGTAGTAGCAGTGGAGTCCGATCCAGACCAGAGCGATGTAGAGGAAGTAGCGATGGACGTTCTGGAGGATGAGCGGGAAGCTGTTCTCGCCCCGGTAGGTGTTCCACGGTTTGCCCACCGTGCACGAAGGCGGGCTGGCCCAGAAGGCCTTGTAGTAGGAGCCCCGGTAGTAGTAGCAGGTGAGCCGCAGCCCCGCCGGAGCCCAGAACAGGAAGACCCCGGGCGCCCAGGGCAGCAGCGCCGGCCACGACGCGGGCTGCGGCCCGAACCAGGCGAGCGCGGTGTCGCCGAAGAGCACCGGCACGTGGATCGGGGACACGTAGTTGCCGAACTCCGCGCCGTGATGGGCGAAGACCGCCCAGGTGGAATAGACGACGAACGCGCCAAGGCCGACGAAGGTCGCGGTCGGCGTGACCCACCAGGAATCCCGGCGCCTCGTGATCCCGAAACTCCGCGGGGCGGGCAGGACACCGCCGAGCTGGGGGAGGGATCGAGCCACGCGGGCGAAAACTCTATCGGTACCGCGCCCGGCCGTCTGCCGTCAGACGACCGGCGTCGACGCGTCGCCGCCCACCGGGACGGGCCGGACCTGCTCCACGTCCAGCCGGACCCCTCCGTAGGTTCCGCACTCCGCGCAACTGTCGCTCCAGTCCGGGAACCGGGTGCCGCACGCGGAGCAGCAGTACTCGGCCGACAGGGACGGCGCGGCGGCAATCACCTCGCGGGCCCGGATCACGGCTTCGGCGAGGTCGCCGCGGCCCTCGAGGATGCGGGAAAGACGGGCGCCCAGCGCCGGAGCGGCCGTCCGGGGCAGGTTGGCGAACGTCTTGAGGGCGTCGTCCAGCATGTAGAGCCGGTCGTAGAGCTTTCCCAGGAGGTACTGGCTCTCGGCGGGGCTTTCGGCGGCGCCGATCGCCCGCTTCCACACCGAGATCGCGTCCTCCGGACAGGTCCGGTCGAGGTAGTAGTCCTGGAGCGCCGAAAGCGGCGCCGTGGCCCCGGTCTGTTCGAAGGCCTTTTCCCAGGTATCGACCGCCGCCCTCTCGTTGCCGCCCGCGAGGTAGGCCTCCCCGAGACGCACCCACGCGGGCACCGCCCCCGGGTCCTCCTCCAGGATCGGCCGGAACACCCGCGCCGCCTCGGCCGGCTCGCCCGCCTCGAGAAGCTCCTTGCCGTATCCGTGACGGAGCGACAGGGTCCGCTGATCTTCGGCAGCGCGGGCGGAGGGGGCGACGTGCGTGACGAGCCGCTGCTGGACGGACAGGGCGGCGCGGTTCTCGCCCGCCTCCACCAGCAGGTCGCGAAGCCGGGCGAGGGCCGGCGTCGGAGCTTCGGGATCCTCGGAAATGGTCTTTTCCAGCAGCGCCCGCGCCTGCTCCCGCTCTCCCATCGCCTGCCGGGCCTCCGCCAGCGCGTAGGACACGTCGTGGTTTCCACGATCTTCGCCCAGCGCCTGCTCCAGCGCCTCGGCCGCTTCCCCGGGCCGGCCGAGCTGCATCAGGCATTCGGCCTTGCGGCGGAGTGTCTTGGGATCGGCGCCCGCGTACTCCTGCGCCGCCTCGAAACTGAGGAGGGCCTGCGGCCAGCGGCCGGAGGCCATTTCGTCGAGCCCGTCGAGGTACAGCCGCTCACCCTCCTCGAGATCCTGGCGTCCGCGCCGGAGACGCCGTTCACGAACGAGACGCCGGACCCGGCCCGCCAGATCGAAGGCCAGGGCGACCGCGGCCCCGAGGCCGACGCCGGCGAACATGACCTTCCACAGTTCCACCCGGATCGGCAGGAAGAACGGCAGGGTGACGGTCACGAACTGCGCGTTGGACGCCACGACGACCAGCAGCAGGCCCGCGGTCAGCAGGACCGCGACTACGAACAGCAGGGTGCGAATGCCCATCGGATTCTTCTCGCCGGTCCGATTCTATGGCGTACCCGAAGGGGCGGCGGCGCCCGCGCCGGACGGCTCCGGATACCAGCGGGCGGCGTCGCCCCAGAGCTTCTCGAGCTGATACAGCTCGCGGCTCTCCGGCGAGAACACGTGAACGACGAAGTCCACGTAGTCGGCGAGCAGCCAGCCGGCCGCCGGATACCCCTCGAGATGGATGGGTTTGCGGCCTACCCGCTCCCGGACACGGAGTTCCACGGCATCCACGATCGTCTTGCGGCGGCGCTCGCTGGCGGCCGTCGCGATGACGAAGAAATCGGTAAAGCCGGCAAGGCCGCGGAGGTCGAGAACCACCACGTCTTCGGCTTTTTCGAGCTGCGCGACCTCGGCGGAGAACCGGGCGCAGGACTCGGCGGAGAGTTTCGGAACCGGCTGGCTCAACGATAGAGACCCCTTTCGGCGATGCGGGCGGCGACCCGCGGGGGAACGAGGTGATCGATTGGCGTCTGCTGCTTCAGGAGTTCTCGGATCCGGTAGGACTGGGGGTCGGGAAGGTCAATGTCCAGGGTGAGGATACGCGGGGGGATCAACGGCGCTGACAGACCGGCGGTCACCCGGGTTCGGAATCGGCGCGGCAGCACCATCACCGCCTCCGCGATCGCGCACCCGGCCCGGCGATGGACCAGGACCGGGTGCCGGTCCAGGAGGCGCTCGTAGCGGCTCCAGGTCCGGATCTCCCGAAAGGCGTCGGACCCGACCACGAACAGCACCGCCGCCCCGCCGGCCGGCCGGTCTCGCCCGGCCGCCAACCCGTCGAGGGTGTCGATGGTGAACGACGGTCCCTCGCGCTCGAGCTCCACGGGGCTCGCGAACAGTCGTTCCCGGCCCGCGACGGCCTCCTCCACGAGCCCGAGCCTCTCCTCCGCCGGGAGGCGGGGCGTCGCCCGGTGCGGCGGAATCCGCGCCGGCACCAGCCATACCGCTTCCACCCCCACCCGGTCCCGGACGGCCTCGGCGGCGCGCACGTGCCCCCAGTGCGGGGGATCGAACGTCCCGCCGAAGACTGCGATCACCCCGGGCCGCCGGACCGCCCCGTGCGTCACGCGCCGCTCCTCCCGGCGCCCGCCACCCGGGCGCCGAGTTCGGCGACGAGGTCCGCGCAGCCGTCCCCGGTCGCCGCCGAGACCGCGAAGAAGGGCAGGCCGCCTGCCGCCGCCGCAGCGGAGAGCGCTTCGAGACGGGCCTCATCGGTCAGGATGTCCGTCTTGTTGCCCACCACCATGGCCGGTTTCCCCGGCAGGCTGCCGCCGTAGAGCGTCACTTCCTGCCGGAGCACCTCGAGATCGGCCTTCGGGACACGGCCCGACGACTCCGAGAGGTCGATGAAATAAACCAGGAACGCGGTCCGCGACAGGTGCTTCAGGAACCGGGTCCCCAATCCGGCGCCCCGGCTGGCCCCGGGAATCAGGCCGGGGAGGTCCGCAACCACGAACTCGGCGTCGTCGCCGAGCCGTACCAGTCCCAGGTTCGGGCTCAGCGTCGTGAACGGGTAGTCCGCGATGCGGGGCTTCGCGGCGCTCACCCGGGCGATGAAGGACGACTTGCCGGCGTTCGGGAAGCCGACCAGGCCCACGTCCGCGAGGAGCCGCAGCTCGAGCCGGACAGTCCGCGCGACCCCGGACTCTCCGGGTTCGGTGCGCCGGGGCGCCTGGTTGGTCGGCGTCCGGAAGACCGCGTTCCCCCGGCCGCCGCGGCCGCCGGGCGCCACCGTGAGGGAGTTCCCGTCTTCCACCAGATCCCCGAGGAGCGCGCCCGACTCATCGTCATAGGCCGCCGTACCCGCTGGCACCCGCAGCAGCAGGTCCTGCCCCGAGCGGCCCTGCCGATTGTTGCCCGACCCGTGTCCGCCGGCGTCCGCCCGGTAGCTGGGCCGGTAGCGGTACGCCGCCAGCGTGTGGCGTCCCCGGTCCGCGACCAGCACGACGCTCCCCCCGCGCCCGCCGTTGCCGCCGTCGGGTCCGCCGCGGGGAACGAACTTCTCCCGGCGGAAGCTGAGGGCCCCGTTGCCGCCGCGCCCTCCGGAAAGCTTGAGAACGACCTCGTCAACGAGCATGACGCGACCAACCGGGAACGCCGGTCGGGGTCCGGCCGCTGGTGATCCGACCGGTGGAATCAGTCCGCGGCGATCGAGATGAACCGGCCGAGCCGCCCGCGGTTCCAGAACTGCACGACCCCGCCCACCTTGGCGAAGAGGGTGTCGTCGTTTCCGCGCCCCACGCCCGCGCCCGGCTTGAAGCGGGTGCCGCGCTGGCGGACCAGGATGGTCCCGCCCGATACCCGTTCACCGGCGAAACGCTTGACGCCGAGCCGCTTCGAGTGGCTGTCGCGCCCGTTCCTGGAGCTTCCCTGACCCTTCTTGTGCGCCACGTTGACCTCCCGAGTGTTTCTGCCGCTTCTCGTGTCGTGACCGATCTACTCCGCTGCGGCCGAGCTGGCGGCGGCGTCCGCGGTCCCCTCGTGGATGGCCTCCACCCGGACCTGCACGCGAGCCTGCCGGTGTCCCTGCTTCTTCCGGTAGCCCTTCCGGCGCTTGCGCTTGAACACCAGCACCTTGGGATCGCGGTAGTGCGCCAGCACTGTCGCCGAGACGGTCGTTTCCGGCAGATAGGGAGTACCGATGCGGCACTCGCCGCCCTCCGGGTCCCGCACCATGAGCACGCGGTCGAACGAGACGGTCTCGCCGTCGCGGGCGTCGAGCTTCTCGAGCGCGAGGCGCTGTCCGGGCTCGGCGCGGTGCTGCTTGCCGCCGCTTTCGATGATTGCGTACATGAGATGTCTGCCCGGAGAAACGCGGGATTCTAGCAATGAACGCCGTTCGTTCCGGCTCCGATTCGCAGAACCTCAGGAGACCCGGATCGACGCCAGCATGTCGGCGTTGTTCTTCGTCCGCTCCATCCGGCCGAGGAGCAGCGACATGGCCTCCATCGGCTTCAGGCCCGCGAGCGCGCGGCGCAGCAGATGGGTCTTCGGCAGTTCTTCGGGCGAAAGGAGCAGCTCCTCCCGGCGGGTTCCGGACTGGTGAATGTCGATCGCGGGAAAGATCCGCGACTCCGCCAGCTTCCGGTCCAGCACCAGTTCCATGTTGCCGGTGCCCTTGAACTCCTGGAAGATGACCTCGTCCATCTGGCTTCCGGTATCCACCAGCGCCGTCCCGAGGATGGTCAGGCTGCCGCCGTCTTCGATCTTGCGCGCCGCGCCGAAGAACTGACGGGGGAACTCGAGCGCGCGCGAGTCGATCCCGCCGCTCATGGTGCGGCCCTTGCCGCGCATTTCCCGGTTCGCCGCCCGTCCCAGGCGGGTGATCGAGTCGAGCAGGATGACCACGTCCTCCTTCATCTCCACGAGCCGGCGGGCCTGCTCCAGCACGATCCGGGCGACCCGCACGTGGTCCGCGCTGCCGCTGTCGGCGGTCGAGGCGACAACCTCGGCCTTCGGGACCGAACGCCGCATGTGGGTCACCTCCTCGGGGCGTTCGTCGATCAGCAGGATGATGAGGTGGATGCCCGGGTAGTGGTCCGAGATGGAGGCGCCGATCTGCTCGAGCAGGATCGTCTTGCCGGTCTTGGGGGCCGCGACGATAAGGCCGCGTTGACCCCTCCCCACCGGAGAGATGAGGTCGACCACCCGAAGCGACAGCGGGGCCGGCTCGGTCCGCGCCAGTTCGATCCGGGGAGCCGGATGCTCGCTGACCAGATCCGCGTAGTTCCGCCGGGGAGGCAGCGCCTCGACGGGGTAGCCGTTGACTTCGAGAACGGTGTGCAGTTCCGCGCGCGGCGGCCCGCCGCGCCGGCGGCCGCGCCTCGGCGGACCGTGGTAGCCGAGGATCATGTGCCCCTCGCGGAGCTTGTAACGGTCGATCAGGCCGAACGGGACCCGGACATCCGTGGCCCGGGGCAGGAAGTTGTTGGCGAGAAGCCGCAGATGACCGCTGTCGCGAGGCCCGATGTCCAGCAGGCCGGTGATCTCGATGCGAGGGATTTCCGGTTCCCTGGCTTGCGGTTCGCGTTGCTTTTCGCCGGCCGGGGGAACTGGTTCCACCACCGCGACTTCCTCGTTCGCGGCGGCGACGGGCGCGTCGGGCATGGGCGTTTCCTGAGAGTCTGGGGGCGTCTTCGCCAGGTGGTGGGGCTTTCGGTCGACTGTTGTCTGCTTGGGCGGGGCCGCTGGGTGCAGATCCGGCATGGGCAGGAGCCTCTGATTCGACAGCTCCGGAAAGCGGACGGTGCCGGCACTGGCGAGGGTCGCCGAGCGACAGCCTCGACGGCGAAATCGGGCCGGCGCACCTCAAGGCGCGCAGAACCGGCCTCACCGGTCCGCGGATCGGAGTCCCCGGGAACGCCGGTCGTCAGTTGCGGAGCGAAACCGCCGTGAGTTTTGACCGGGTCACAGTGGGTGGGGAACGCGCTGCCAGTGGCGCCGCGTCATCCCCCAGCGAATCCGGAAAGCAAGTCTAGCACGGTGAAACCCGGCCGCCCCGTGAAAACCGCGCGGGGAAGAACGTCCAGGGGGTCAGCGCGCTTCGATGGAATGGACGGTCACCGTGGTCCCGTCCTCGCTGAGGACGCCGGTAACCGTGACGTCCTGACCCGCGAAATCCCCCACCTTCGCCTGGTCGTCCACCGCGTACACGGCATCGTCCGCTTCCACGAAGAGCGCGAGCGCCGCCCCCATCTCGACGCACGCAATGGCGCATTCCGGATCGGTCATCCCGTCCATCATGTGCTCCTTGGCGCACATGTCGTCGGTGACGTGCGCCGCCCAGGTCTGCTCATCCTGGGCGACGGCCAGGGCCGCGGCGCCCGCCAGCAGCAGAACCAGGGAAAGAACGATGGTTACGTTTCGAAAGCGACGCATGACGACCTCCTGCCAACCCTCCGGCCAGCTATCGGCCCGCATTGTGGCGCATCCGGACCGGCCGGGCTAACCCGACCGCGGTTGGCCGCCAGTATGCTCCCCGCCGTCCATGGGGAAAGCGCCCACCAAGCCGGTCAGCGGGATGCGGGACCACCTTCCCGCCGCCGCCCTGACCCGCCGCGAGGCGTTCCGCCGCGTCGAGGCCGCGTTCGCCGCGCACGGCTTCGTGCCCCTCGAGACGCCGGCGATGGAGCGGCTCTCGACGCTGCTGGGGAAGTACGGCGAGGAGGGCGACCAGCTCATCTACCGGGTGCTCCACCGGGGCGAGCGGCTGGCGCGGGCGCTCGGCCGGGAGCCGGTGGAGCCGGCAGACCTGTCCGACCTCGGACTCCGCTACGACCTCACGGTGCCGCTCGCCCGGGTCACCGCGGAGTACCGCGCCCAACTGCCGCCGGTGTTCCGCCGCTACCAGATCCAGTCGGTCTGGCGGGCGGACCGGGCCCAGCGCGGGCGTTTCCGGGAGTTCACCCAGTGCGACGCCGACATCGTCGGCAGCAGTTCCCCGGTCGCCGATGCGGAAACGCTGGTGGTCCTGCACGCGGCGCTGGCGGCGCTCGGCTTTTCGGACTTCACCATCCTGCTGAACCACCGCGAGCTGCTGCGGGCGCTGATCGCGGCCAGCGGCATCCCCGCTCCGTCCGAGCAGGAGACGCTCGTGGTGCTCGACAAGATGGGCAAGATCGGCCGGGACGCGGTAGCGAGCGAGCTCGGCGGCCTCGCCGAAGTGGGGCCGGACCGGGCCCGGCGGCTCCTCGAGCTGGTGCCGGGCGCCGCGGAAGACCGGGAGGGCGATCTGGACCGGCTCCGCGATCTCGGGCGGTCGCTGCCCGAAGGGCCCGGGAGAGGCGCCGCTGCGGAACTCGTCGAGCTGTTCGATGCGCTCGACGGCGCGCTGGGAGAGGCAGCTCCGGTCCGTTTCGCTCCCAGCCTGGCGCGCGGCCTGAGCTACTACACGGGACCCATCTTCGAAGTGGTCGCGGCGGGAGGCGCCGGGTCGCTGGCCGGGGGCGGCCGCTACGACGGACTCGTCGGGATGTTCAGCGGGAGGGCCACCCCGGCGGTGGGGTTCTCGCTGGGCATGGAACGCATCCTGATGCTGCTCGAGGAGGGCGGCGCGTTTTCGTCCGAGGGGGCGGCGCCGCAGGCGATGCTCTGTCCCCTCCCGGGAATCGCCGTCCGCGACACCCTCCGGGTCGCCCGCACCCTGCGCGCGGCCGGAGTGCGGCTCGACGTCCAGGTGGACTCCCTGAAACTGGGGAAGCAGCTCGGGCGCGCGGCGGCCGCCGGCGTTCGGTTCGCGCTGATCCTCGGCGAGCAGGAACTCGACGGCGACCGCTGCACCGTGCGCAACCTCGAGAGCGGCGAGCAGCGCACCGTGCCGCTCGACGAGGTCCCGGCGACCCTGCAGAGCTGACCGATCGCTAATCCACCGGCGTCAGCAGCACCCGGCTGCGGTCGCGGATCCGGGGATTGAGCGGATCCGCCCTGCCCGCTCGCGGATCGGGCAACCGCTCGGCCCGGAAGCGCTGGCCCGGCGCGAGGTACTCGGGCTGCCGCATCGGAGGCAGGGGCCGGGCCGGGTCGCGGACGTAGAGCCCGTCCCCGGTCTCGCGCATGGCGCCGACGAAGAGGAGTTCGCGCCACTTCCTGAGCGGGACGCTGAACGCGCCCTCATCTCCGACCGGTTTCAGATCGTGGAAGGGGCCGCGGTCGGACACTTGGGAGGGGAAGCCAGGGGATGCGACGTCGCTGGTCACGGCGCCGAGGCGTCGGCTCGAAGCAAACGCCGCAGCAACAAGGTGCGCATGTTCCGCCTCCCGTCGGCGATCAGCAACACGTGGACGCGGTCGTCCACGACCCGGTAAACCACTCGATAGGGTTTGAACAGCACTTCGCGGTACTGGCGTATCCCGAAATCCAGCAGTTCGCGCGGGAAACTGCCACGGTCCGGGAACTCGGACAGCGCCGCGACGGCCTCCTCGATGCGCGTCAGCACATGCTGGGCCCGGCTCCGCCCGTCCGCCCGGGCCACGTAGTCGCAGATGTCTTCCAGATCCCGCACGGCGTCATGGCTCAGCCGGACGGCGAAAGGCATCAGTCTGCCCGATGGCGCTCCCGGAGCCGCGCAATCACCTCGGCGGCGGGCTGCGTACTGCCGGCTTCGATCTGACGGTCCCCGAGCGCCAGCATCCTGAGCAAGGCCAGGGTCTCCTGCATTTGCTCATAGCTCCCAATATCCTGCAGCACCGCCTTGGCTTCGCCGTTCTGCGTGATGATGAGCGGCTGCTGATGATCCCCGAGCGTGCGGATGATCTCGGCCGCCTGGGCCTTGAGATAGCTGATCGGCTTGATCCGGTCGGACAGGAACATGGAGTCACCCCCGCTAGGACCAAATATAGTCCGTAATTGGGTCTTGTCGCAATCCGCTCCGATCTTTGCCCGGCAGGGAGCACCCCTACGATAGGCAGGGTTTCATGGCCCAGGTGCACCTCGTCCTCGTGCGGCCCCGGCGTCCGGAGAACATCGGGGCCGTCGCCCGGGTGATCGGCAACACCGGGCTGGCCGGCCTGCGGCTGGTGGAGCCCGGGGACTGGCGGACGGTCGGGGCCTTCCGCATGGCCTGGCAGGCCGAAGAAGTGCTCGAGCAGGCGGCCGTCTTCCCAACGCTGGCCGACGCGGTCGGCGGCTGCCGGCTGGTGGCCGGACTGAGCGGCCGGGGCCGGGAAGCGATCCGGCACCTGACCCCGCGGGAACTCGCGGGCGAAATCGCGGCCATCGGGTCCCACGCCGAGGTCGCGGTCGTCTTCGGCAACGAGTCGAGCGGTTTGACCCTGGAAGAGCGCTCGCTGTGTCAGCGCCAGGTGCGGATTCCCAGCTCGCCCCGCCAGCCCTCCCTGAACCTCGCCCAGGCGGCGATGATCGCCGCCTACGAGATCTTTCTGGCGAGCGGCCCCCCGCCCGAAGAGCCCGTGCAGCGGGCCACCGCGGAACAGTCGGAGCGGGCGCTCCTCACCCTGCGCGACGCCATGCTGGCGGTCGGATTCCTGCCGCCGGAGAAACCGGAGGCGCGCTTCGCCGAGTGGCGCGAGCTCTTCGGGCGCGCCGGCCTCACCGAGCGGGAGACCAGGATGATGATGGCCTTCACCCGGCGGGTGAAGGACGCGGGGACCAGGGCGGGCAAACCCCCGCCCCGGAGCGGGGCGGAGCCGGCCTGACTCAGAGACTCCGGCGGAACAACCGGACCACCCGGTCCCAGGCGTCCGCCGCCGCGTCGGCGTCGTACACCTCCGGACGGCCGTCGTTGAAGAACGCGTGGTCGGTTCCCGGATAGGTGTGGAAGTCGTGAGCGACGCCCGCACCGGTGAGCGAGGCGTCCAGGTTGGCGACGGCCTCGGCGTTCACGAAGCCGTCGTTCTCGGCGAAGAGCCCGAGCACCGGACAGCGGATCGCGGCGTAGTCCGGGTGCACGTTCGGGTGGACGCCGTAGAAGTCGACGCAGGCGCCGATGCGCGGCGACTTGCTGGCGGCGTAGAGCGCGAGCTGGCCGCCCATGCAGAAACCCACCACCCCGACGGAGTCGCCGGAAGCAACCGTCGCCAGGTGGTCCGCGGCGCCCCGCAGGTCCTGCTCGGCCCGATCGACCTCGAGCGCCATGAACAGCTTGCCGGCCTCGTCCGGCGAGGTCGTCTGCTCCCCGTGGAACAGATCGGGGGCGAGCGCCGTGAATCCGGCCTCCGCGAAACGGTCGGCGACCTCCTTGATGTGTCCCACCAGACCCCACCACTCCTGGATGACCAGGACACCGGGCCCCGGGTTGTCCGGCACCGCGAGGTAGCCGTCCGCGGAACCGCCGTTCGCGGCAAAGGAAACCATCTCGCTGCGCATCGTGATCGTCCTCCGGGGGGCTGCGATGCTACCAGCGGGGGTCCTTCCGGCCGCGAAATTCCTTCCGGAATGCGACCTTCCTTTGTTATGTTCGGCCGGCTACCGCGCCGGGAGCGAAAGGGAGGACACGGATGAGCCCACTGGTCGCGACGCTCGTCTGCTTCGGGCTCTACGTCGTCGGGTACCGCTACTACGGACGGCGCATCGCCCGCCGCTCCTTCGAGCTGGACGATTCGCGGCCCACTCCCGCGCACGAATTGAAGGACGGGCACGACTACGTCCCGACCTCCAAGCCGGTCCTCTTCGGTCACCACTACGCCTCCATCGCGGGCCTCGCCCCCATGCTCGGTCCCGCCATCGCCGTGATCTGGGGCTGGGTCCCCGCGATGATCTGGGTGGTCGTCGGCACCCTGCTGGTGGGCGCGGTGCACGACTTCTCGGCGCTCTGCATCAGCATTCGGGCGAAGGGCAGGTCCGTCGGCCGGATCGCCGAGGACATCATCGGCCGACGCGCCAAGTACCTCTTCCACGCCCTGATCGTCTTCCTGGTCGGGCTCGCGATGGGCGTCTTCGTCCAGGTCGTCGCGCAGCTCTTCTCGAGCATCTTCTATCCCGAGGCGGTGGCCCCGAGCACCGCGGTGATGGTGCTCGCGATCGCCATCGGGTACCTCTCCTACCGGAAGGGCGTCCCGCTCCGCTACCTCGTGCCGGTGGGCGCCACGCTCCTGTTCGTGAGCATCTGGCTGGGGATGGCGGTGATCCCGACGCCGGACCTCTCCACGACGGCCTGGAGCTACGTGCTGCTGGTCTACGCGTTCTGCGCTTCGGTCCTGCCCGTCTGGCTGCTGCTCCAGCCGCGCGACTTCCTGAACTCCATCCTGCTCTACGTCGGGCTGATCGGGATCTTCGTCTCCTTCGTGATCCAGAACCCCGAGTTCGCGGCCCCCGCCTACAACCCCGATCCCAGCGGCGCCCCGCCCATCTTCCCGTTCGTCTTCGTCGTGATCGCCTGCGGCGCGGTGTCCGGATTCCACGCGCTCGTGTCCTCGGGCACCACGTCAAAGCAGATCAACAAGGAGAGCGACGCGCCCCTCATCGGCTACGGAGGGATGATCGCCGAGAGCCTGCTCGGGCTTTCGGCCGTGCTCGCCTGCACCGCGGGGTTCGCGAGCAGCGACCTGTGGCACCAGCACTACGCGGACTGGAACGCCGCGAACGGCCTGGCCCAGAAACTGGACGCCTACATCACGGGAGCCGCCAACTTCCTGGTCACCATCGGGATCCCGGTGGAGTTGGGGAAGGCCTTCGTGGCGCTGGTGGCGGTCTCCTTCGCGCTCACCACCCTCGATTCGGCAACCCGGATCCTCCGCTACAACATCGAGGAGATCTCGGAGAGCATCAAGGTTCCGGTCCTCGGGAACCGCCAGGTGGCCTCCCTGCTCGCCGTCGGGATCATCGGCTTCTTCGCGCTGATGAAGGTCCCGTCGGGCACCGGAGAGATGGTGCCCGCGGGCACCGCGCTCTGGGCGCTCTTCGGGACCACGAACCAGATCATGGCGGGACTGACCCTGCTGTCGGTCACCCTCTACCTCTACTTCCGCAAGAAGCCGTTCGCCTTCGCGCTCTTCCCGATGGTGTTCATGGTCGGCATCACAATCGCCGCCATGATCTACAACATTCGGCTCTACGCGGAGTCCGGCAACCTCGTCCTGCTATTGGTGGGCGGGGCGATCATGGCGCTCGCCGTCGGGTTGGTCTTCGAGGGGATTCTGCGGTTCACCAGGGGCCGGGAAGCCGCGATCGAGGGAATCCGCCGCGCGTTCGGAGACTAGTCACGGAAGGGGCATGCCCTCGCCGATCCGGTCCGGCTTCCACCTGATCGCCGCGCTGCTGCTCGCGGCCAGCGCTGCGGCGCAGGACCGGTTGGCGCTGGTCGGCGGCATGCTGCTCGACGGCTACGACGTGCCCCCGCTGCACCACGCCGCGGTGCTGATCGAGGGCGACCGCATCGTCGCGGTGGGCCGGGCCGCGGAAGTGGAGATTCCGCCGGACACCGAGGTCGTGGACACCAGCGGGCGGGTGATGATCCCGGGGATGATGGACCTCCACGCCCACCTCGCGGTCCTCGGCCACGGCGAGTACGGCCGCTGGTTCTCCTGGATCGACGAGGAGGGCGTGGACATCGAGGACGTCATGGAAATCTCGGCGAAGCAGCTCCTGCTCGCCGGGGTGACCACCGCGGTGGACCTCGGGGCGCCGCTCGAAGCCAGCCTCGCGGTGCGCGACCGCATCGCCCGCGGCGAGGTCCCCGGCGCCCGCCTGCTGATGGCCGGCCCGTGGATCACCCGCCGGGTGAGTTTCTGGCCCGAGAACTACCAGATCGGCATCGGCTCACCGGAAGAGGCTTCGGCCGCGGTCGAGCGGCTCGCGGAAGCGGGCGTGGACGTCATCAAGGCCTGGGTCGGGCTCACCCGCGAGGACTACCAGGCGGTCGCCGACACCGCGCACCGCCACGGACTGCGGGTCCACGCGCATGTCTACGCGCCGGACGATGTCCGGAACGCCCTGGAGGCGGGCATCGACGTCCTCACCCACGCGGGATCGGCGGGCACGCCGCCCTACGAGGAAGACCTGCTGCGCGACATCGTGGTCGCGGGCCGTCCCGTGGTGATCACCGGCGCCCACCGGGTGTGGGTGTTCCCGGCCACCGTGGAGTTTCCGGAGCGGCTCCAGGACCCGCGGCTCCGGGAGGACCTGCCGGCGGCCATGTACGACGAACTGCAGCGCAGCTTCGAGAACTTCCACACGCTTCCCTACTTCCAGACAACCGCCCGCCAGATGTTCTTCGGCGACGCCTCCCTCGGACAGTGGATCGAGGCCGGAGCGGTGATGGGCATGGGGACCGATTCCGGGACGCCGATGAACTTCCATACCGAGGCCCTCTGGCGGGAGCTCAAGGCCCACGTCGACCTGGGCATGACGCCCATGGAGGCCATCGTGGCGGCGACCCGGATCAACGCCCGGATCCTCGGACTGGCGAACGATCTGGGCACCATCGAGGCTGGCAAGATCGCCGACATCGTGGTGCTCAGAGGGGACCCGCGGTTCAGTATCACGGCGCTGGACGACCCCGTACTGGTGGTCAAGGACGGCAAGGTGTACCGGCGGGACTAGCCGCCGGTGAGGAGACAACCATGAACAGTTTCCGGTTTCGAAGCGTCCCGCTGCCGCTCCTCGCGGCAGCTCTGTCGGTGAGCCTCGCGGCGCCGTCCATCGCCCAGGAGAGCGCCCACCCCATCCGGGTCGGCGAGATGCGGAGCCAGGACCGCCCGGTGGTGCCGGGGGTCCACGGCCTGGTGACCGCGGGGCACCCGCTGGCGACCATGGCGGGCATCCAGACCCTGATGAAGGGCGGCAACGCGATCGACGCCTCGGTCGCGGTGCTCGCAGTCCTGAACGTCGTCCGCCCCCAGATGTCCGGCGCGGCGGGGAACGGCTTCCTGACCTACTTCGACCAGGTGGCCGGGACGGTCCACTCCCTGAGCGCCACCGGCGCGGCGCCGGGTGCGCTCCGCGCCCAGGACCTCACTCCCGACCAGCTGAACAAGGGCATCAACGCCGGAGTCGTTCCGGGCCTCTTCGGCGCCTGGATCTCGATGCTCGACCGCCACGGCACCATGAGCCTCGAAGAGGTGCTGGCGCCCGCGATCGACTACGCGAAGAACGGCCATCCCATCGAGGAGTCGGTGTCACGGGCGATCGCACTCTCGCGGGAGGACTTCGAGCGCTTCCCTACCAGCGTGCGGATGTTCCTGCCCGAGGGCCGCGTGCCGGAGACGGGCGAGCTCTTCAAGATGCCCGACCTCGCCCGGACGCTCGAGAAACTCGTCGAGGCGGAGCAGGCGGCCCGGCGCGCCGGACAGGGCCGCTCGGAAGCCCTCGACGCCGCCTTCGACCGCTTCTACCGCGGAGACATCGCCGAGGAGATGGCCCGCTTCTACGCGGAGAACGACGGCCCGTTCACGCTCGAGGACTTCGCCGCCTACGAGCCCATGTGGAAGGAGCCCCTCCACACCAACTACCGGGGATACGACGTCTACTCCAGCCCGCCGACCTCGCGGGGCGGCATGGAAGTACTGATGCAGCTCAACCTGATCGAGGGCTTCGACATCGCCGCACTGGGCCAGAATTCGGCCGAGACGCTCCATCTCGTGATCGAGTCGATCAAGGTCGCCAAGTCCGACGTCTACCGCTACGTCGCGGATCAGGCGAAGTTCGAGGTCCCGCTCGAGGGACTCCTCTCCAAGGAGTACGCCGAGACGCGGCGCGCCCTCATGAACGAGCGGACCGCGATCGCCTACCCCGAAGGCGGCGTCCCACCCGGCGCTACCGCCACGGATGCGGCGCCCGGTGTCCTTTCCGCGTCGGACCCGGCAGCCAGCCGGTCCTTCGCCGGCAGCACCACCAGCTTCTCGGTGGTGGACGCGGCCGGCAACGCGGTGGCCTGCACCCCGACGCACGGCGGCATGTTCGGCACCGCGGTAGTGGTCGGAGGCACCGGCCTCACCTTCAACAACGGAACCCGGATCGGCTCCACCGCCCCGCATCCGGACCACCCGAACTACGCCCGCGGCGGCCAGATCCCGATCCTGAACAACTCGCCGATCATCGTCCTGAAGGACGGCGAGTTCCTGCTCGCGCTGGGGACGCCCGGCGGCGAGACCATCGGCCAGACCCAGTTCCAGGTGCTGCTGAACATCCTCGACTTCGGCCTGAACATCCAGGAGGCGGTGGCCGCCCCGCGGCTCAGCCTGTTCGCCGACCCCAACTTCTACAGCCCGGGCGCCGACATCCTGGTGCGGGTGGAGAACCGGGTGACGCCGGGAGTGGTCGAGGCGCTCCTCGGGATGGGCCACCGGGCCGAACTCACCGGCGGCTACGCCCTCGGCAGCAACAACGGCATCCTCATGGATCTCGCGGCCGGCACCATGACGGCG
This sequence comes from Acidobacteriota bacterium, assembly GCA_022826195.1. Classification (GTDB taxonomy): domain Bacteria; phylum Acidobacteriota; class Vicinamibacteria; order Marinacidobacterales; family Marinacidobacteraceae; genus Marinacidobacterium. The sequence continues at coordinate 32,151 of JAJDVI010000085.1, read as the reverse complement.
GGCGCCGACCCCCGCCGCGCCGCCTACGCCATCGGCTACTGATGGCGCCTGGAACGCCGGTCTCCAGACCGGCACGCGCGGTGCTCCGCACCGCGCACGTCGCAACGCCAATCCAGAACGATGGCCTTTCACCCCCACCCATGAAACTCCCAACCGCCTTCCTCACCCTCCTCCTCGCCACCACCGCCCCCGCCCAGGACATCCCCATGCCCGAGATGGTGGAAATCAAAGGCGGCGTCTTCTTCATGGGCTCCCAGGCCGGCCCGCCCCAGGAGAAGCCGATCCACGCCGTCCAGGTCTCGGACTTCTGGATCTCGAAGTACGAGGTCACCCACGCCGAGTTCGCCGCCTTCGTCGAGGACACCGGCTACGAGACCGAGGCGGAGAAGTTCGGCACCGGCCGGATCCTCCGGGACGGCCGCTTCGTCTACTCCCCGGGCTTCACCTGGAAGGAACCCCACGGACCGGGCTCGACGGTCACGGAACCCGACCGGTACCCCGTGGTCCAGGTGAGCTGGAACGACGGCGTCGCCTACACGCGCTGGCTCAGCCGGCAGACCGGCCAGGCCTGGCGGCTCCCCACCGAGGCCGAGTGGGAGTACGCGTGCCGCGGCGGCACGCAGACGACCTACTGGTGGGGCGACGACTTCGACCAGACGAACGTGAACACCGCGGGCGCCTGGCGTCCGGGGGGCGCCCCCTGGCCCCGGGACGAACACACCCTGATCACCCCGATCGACCGCTACCCGGCGAACCCCTTCGGGCTCCACGACATGCTCGGCAACAACTGGGAATGGGTCCAGGACTACTCCTCCGCCGACTACTACGCCGCCCAGGTGCGGCGGCCGGAGTCCCCGGTGGTGGATCCCCAGGGACCCGCCTCCGGCAACGAGCGCGTCCTCCGCGGCGGGGGCTGGAACGTGAACCCGGACCGGGCGACCTGCTCGTTCCGGTTCCTCGCCGACCCGCCGGTGTACCGCAGCGACCACGTCAGCCTGCGCGTGGTCCGGAACCCCTGACGCGCCCGCCGTCGCCCGATCGGGGCTGCCGCCGCTAGAACGGTAGCCGCCGGCGGCGACGCCGGTCCCGGGGGCCGCGGGCCATGTCCGGTAGCTGACTCTTCCGGCCGGCCGGATTGCGAGGCCGGGACGCGGCCGCGGCGGCAAAGCCGGGGCTTCTGCGACTCCCGGCATTCCCTCCACGAATCCGACCCGGGCGGTCCGGAACATTGAAGGCGGGACGGGGGAGTTTGGTTTATCCAACAATCGGCTTCTCCGTTTTCTTGGAGACCGCGGATCGGGGCCAGCGGAGCCGGTATCGCAGCGAGCGGCGGCGCCCTTGGAAGCAGTGACTCCGGGCGACTCTCCGGCCGCGCTCGGACGCGCGGCCACGGAGTTGCATTTTCTTGCGCGGCGTCCGCCGGACGGAATCGTCCGGCGCCGCCAGACAGGAACTCCGCAACTTCAAAAAGGAGAAACCATGCGAAAGTCCATACCTGCGCTGCTGCTCGCAGCGTCCCTCGCCGTCCCGGCCGTGGCGCTGGGCCAGGGCGGCGATTCCAGCATCCGCGGCACGGTCACCGACAACTCGGGCGGCGTCCTCCCCGGCGTGACGATCACCGCCACCAGCCCGGCGCTGATCGCCCCCGAGGTCGCCGTCACCGACAGCCAGGGCGCCTACCGGCTGCTGAACCTCCCGGTGGGCGCCTTCACCATCGAGGCCTCGCTCCAGGGGTTCGCCACCTACCGGCAGGAGGGCGTCGTCGTCCGCGCCAGCACGAACATCGGCGTGGACGTGGTGATGTCCATCAGCGAACTCGAGGAGACCATCACGGTCACCGCCGAGACCCCGATGCTCGAGATCGCCCGCCCCGGCAACATCCTGACCATCGAGGGCGACTTCCAGCGCGACCTGCCGATCCAGGCGCGCGGCAACTGGAGCGACTTCCTCGAGATGACCCCCGGGGTCAACGCCCGGCCCTTCGATGACGGTTCGGGCCGGATGGTGTACTTCGGGCACGCCACCGAGCACTTCGCCCACGTCATCCAGCTCGAAGGCATGGCGGCCGCGGGCTACCAGGACGCCCAGGTCACCTACGTCGGCATGGGCTCCGACGTGATCGAGGACGCCTCGGTGAAGACCGGCGGCGCCGAAGCGAAGGATCCGCTCGGCACCGGACTCATCATCAACATCGTCACCAGGAGCGGCGGCAACGACATCTCCGCCTCGGCCTCCTACGACCACCAGGAGTACGACTGGGGCACCGGAGACGACGACGGGCTCGGCGGGTTCTTCGGCGACAACGAGCTCCCGGACCACTTCAGCCCGTTCGCCTCCGAACTGGCGCAGTTCGAGGCGCTCGGCGTGTACAACCCGCCCGACAACGTGGTGGCGGGCGCGGGAACCCCGACCGCGCACCTCGTCCGGCAGGCCGACTTCTCCGCCGGCGGGCCGATCCTGCGCGACCGGGCGTGGTTCTTCGCCACCTACCGCTACGCCGACCTTGCGGCGCGGATCAGCCGGAGCGCGGTGGACGTGGACCGGCTCACCCAGCTCTCCGGAATCGCGCTCGCCAGCGGACTCGGCAACGCGCCGACCTACAGCGCGTTCCCGAACACCACCCAGAGCCATCAGCCCTACGTCAAGCTGACCGCGCGGCTGAACCCGAGCCACGAGTTCTCCGCCTACTACCAGCGCGACCAGCTCGAAAACACCTCGAACCGGGAGTACGACATCGCCCCGCGGTTCACGGTGAAGACGGGCGGCGACCTGTTCGGCGCGAAGCTGACCTCGGTCTTCGGGGCGAACACGACCGGACAGTTCCTCGCCTCCTGGAACAACAAGGCGAGCGAGGTTCTGCAGGACGCCCAACCGCAACTCGGCTCGATTCCGCTCTACGTGGAGATCCACGACGGCTTCACCGTGAACCCCTCCGGCACGACCGGGGACGGCGGGCGCATCGCGGCGCTCGGCACCGGCGGCGGCGGCGCCAACGGGAACCAGGGCCAGGTCCGGCCAACGCGGCTGCTGCTGCTCCGGGGCGACCTGACGCACTACGTGGACGACTTCGCCGGCTCGCACGAGATCGGCGTCGGCGTCTACGCCGCCCCCTGGAACCTCTACGAGGAGACGCGGCTCTATTCGCCGGCGGGCGCCTGGCGGCAGGAGTGGCACGCACCGGTGGACGCGAACGGCAACCAGGTGTCGGACCTCTCCCAGGCGGTGCGCACCGTCTGGTACCGGCGCCGCTGGAACGGCACCGAGACGGCGCCCGCGAGCGAGCTGCTGGTCCGTGACGCCCGGGACAGCGACATCGCGGTCTATCTTCAGGACGGCTGGCGGCCGACCGACCGCCTCACCCTGAACCTCGGCCTGCGCGCCGACTGGGTGACGCGCCACGACGGCATCCTCGACATCGACCGGATGGACACCCTCGCGCTCGGCCCCCGCGCCGGGTTCTCCTACCTGGTCACCGGCGACGGACGCACGGTGCTGCGCGGCAACTACGGCCGGGTCCACGAACAGGTGAACGGACGCGACCAGGTCACGTTCAGTCATTCGGGCTCGACGATCGGCGAATACAACGAGTACGACCACGACGGGGACGGCATCCCCGACCACCGCGTCTTCACCCCGCCGGTCGCCGGACTGCCCCCGACCGTCCTCTTCGATCCCGACATCGGGCAGCCGTTCGTGGACGAGTTCATCGGCGGCGTCCGCCGGCAGTTCCCGGGGCAGCTCGCGATGGACATCGCGGTCGTCCACCGGCGCTACACCGACAACTACGCCTTCCTCGAACAGAACGGCTTCTGGCCCGCCGCGTCGCCCGCCACGCTCCCCCGCGGCGAGTTCCAGTACGGACGCGTGGACCCCGACGCCGGCAACGTGTACCAGCAGACGAACAACTCCTGGAGCAAGCTCGTCTATACCGCGCTCGAGATCACGACCACCAAGCGCACCGAACGAATGTCCGCGACCCTGAACATCAACCGGCAGTGGCAGCGCTTCGGCGGCGACTGGAACCCGAACGACCCGGCGCGCTACATCCAACCCGACAAGTTCGACTCCAACAAGGCGCTCTACATGCCGCGGGGCAACAACGAGCACAACTCGCTCCGCAGCAGCAACGCGCTGTCCTACGCTCCGACCTGGCGGCAGTTCTCGGTCCGCGGCGGGCTGACCTACCTGTTGCCCTTCGACGTCACCGGCGGCGTCAGCTACACCGCGAACGCCGGGCCCTGGTCAGGCCCGCCACTGTCGCGGCTGGCCGCCGACGACCCGCAGGTCACCCAGTACGGTCCGGGCCAGGCGAACAACGGCCAGACGAACCCGCTCTCCACGCGCTACCGCATCGTCGGCGCGGACCGGGGCGAACTCCAGCCGCAGGCGCCCACCGTGCACACGGTCGGGCTCTCGCTCGGCAAGATCGTGGACCTCGGGCCCGCGCAGCTCGAAGTCACGGCGCAGATGTTCAACCTGCTCGACGCCCACAACCACAACCAGTTCACCTACAGCTCCGCGAACCGCGCGTTCAGCTCGAACTTCCTCCAGCTCAGAAGCCGGCAGAACGCCCGGACGATGCTGCTCCGGGGAACGCTCCGCTTCTAGAAGTCGCGCCACGAGGGCGCCTTCCCACGCGGGAGGGCGTCCTCCCGGCAGGATGCAGATCCGGCCGGCGAACGCTTATTCCCCACTTTGCATAGCAAAACGGGCATTGGCCTCCCATTTTGTTTCATGCGATTCCCGCTGGCGGCAGAAGCGAAGGCCTCGAGGATCGCGCCGCCCGGCTACCGCGCGCAGGTGAGGTGCCGGCCGCCGTCCACCGGGATCGTGACCCCGGTGCAGAAGCCCGCGTCGTCCGACAGCAGGAACAACGCGAGGTCGGCGACCTCTTCCGGCTTGCCGATGCGGCCGATGGGATGCGTCGTCTTGCTGTGCTCCACGAAGGCCGCGTAGCGGTCGTCGTCGAGCCCGCCGGCCAGATGGAGTTCGGTCCGCGTGACTCCGGGGTTCACGGAGTTGACGCGCACCCCCTTCGCGGCGAGTTCGAGGGCCGAGCAGCGCGTCAGCTGGTCGAGGGCGGCCTTGCTCGAGTTGTAGGCGAGCACTCCCGGGAACGAGCGGATGCCGTTGACGCTCGAGACGTTGACGATGCTGCCCTTCCGCTCGAGCAGGTGCGGCACCGAGAGCCGCATCAGATCGAAGACGGCCTCCACGTTCAGGGCGAACATGCGCTGCCAGGCGTCGAGGCCGGTGTTCTCGATGGTGCCGAACGCGATCACCCCCGCCGAGTTCACGAGGTGATCCAGCCCTCCGAAGCGCCCGACCGTCTCCTCCACCACCCGTGACCGGAAGTCCGCTTCGGTCACGTCGCCCGCCAGGGGCAGCGCCGCCCCGCCCGCCATCTCGATCTCGCGGGCCAATGCCCCGAGGCGCTCGGGCCGGCGGGCGGTGACGGTTACCTTCGCGCCCTCGCCGCCGAGAGCCAGGGCGGTGGCCCGCCCGATCCCGCTGGAGGCGCCGGTCACGATGGCGACCCGGTTCTGAAAGCGTTGCTGCGCGCGATTCGGCACGTTGATCTCCTCTACCTGGCAGCGGCGGCGGCGCGCCGCCCGCTGGACAACCCCAAACCCCGGACGGGAGACTATCGCCCGTGCCCGAATTCCCCGATGTCGAGCTGTACCGCTCCGCGATCGGGAGCCGGATCGTCGGGGCACGCCTCTCGGCGTTCCGGATCGCCTCCCCGCACCTTCTGGCCTCGGTCGAGACGCCTCCCGAGGCGCTGCTCGGACGGGTCGCGACCGGCGTCCGCCGGATCGGCAAACAGCTCGTCATGGAGTTCGAGGAGGAGCTGTTCTGCGCCGTCCACCTCGCGGTCGCGGGACGGTTCCGCTGGACCGCGATTTCCGGTTCGACCAAGCCGGTGCGGCTGTCCCCGCGCGGCAATCTGGCGGTCTGGAGTTTCGACCTCGAAGCCGGAGGCGGCGGGAAGCTGCGGCTCGTCGAACGAAGCCCGAAGAAGCGGGCTTCCATCCGGGTCGGCCAGGGTCCGGAGGCCCTGCGAGCGCTCGACCGCGGCGGGCTGGAGATTCCCGGGTCCACCCCTGAGGAGTTCGCGGCCCGGCTCACGGGTCTGACGAGCACCATCAAGCGAGCGCTCACCGAGCCGGCCCGCTTCGCCGGGATCGGCAACGCCTACTCGGACGAGATTCTGCACCGGGCCCGGCTCGCGCCCTCGAAGCGTGCCGGCCGTCTCAGCGACGAGGAGATGAGCCGCCTCCACGCCGCCGCGGAGTCCGTCCTGACAGAGTGGGCGGCGCGACTCCGGGAAGAGTGCGGCAGCGCCTTTCCCACCGGCGTCACCGCCTTCCGCGAGGGCATGGCGGTGCACGGCCGCTTCGGCCAGCCCTGTCCGGACTGCGGATCCCCGGTGCAGCGGGTGCGCCGCGCCGAGAACGAGTTCAACTACTGCGCGGCCTGCCAGACCGGCGGCCGGCTGCTGGCGGATCGGGCAATGTCCCGGCTGCTCCGGAAGAAGTGGCCGCGGACGCTCAAGGCGGCCGAAGAGCGGCGGCGTCGGCTGAGGAATCCGGAATCCGGTTCTCCATCCCCGGACGATCGCGCCGGGACCTGAATCCGGCCGCTACCAGGGCAGGAGGGAATCCAGGGCGAACATGCTGAGGATTCCGGCCCCGGAGACCGCGACGACGAGTCCGAAGAGAAGGGCGCGAACGACGCTGGTCACGAGGACGATCACGATGCCCCGGCCGGCGGAACAGCCGCCCATGTCCATGATGGAGCGGATCTCCAGAACCATCGAGTAGATCCAGGCGAACGTGCCGACGAGCGGCACCAGCCCGAAGATCCAGGGGCTGAGGGTGAAGTACTGCGCCCGGATCCAGTCCGGGTAGGAGGGCAACCCTCCCGCGGGCGGTTCCCTGGCGAACAGTTGGGTAAGGAGCCGCGACAGGACGGAGTGGAAGGTGATCCAGACGAGCACCACCAAGGGGTAGACGAGCGTCAGGAACGCGCCGAGCGTCGCGACGCTGCCCACGAGCGCGATCCCGAGCGAGGCGACGACGAGACTCTGGAAGGTGCGGGGAGCCTCGGCAATCTCCCGGAAGGCTCCTGGCGTGAGGCTGAGGACCGCCACCAGGCGTTCCCCGAGGCCGGGTCCGAGGGCCGGACCGGCGAGCGTGGGCGACGCCTCGTCAGGCGTGCTCCGAGTCTCGGACGCGGGAGATGACGAATCCATAAACCCCCAAGGTACCATGAGTTGCAAGCAAGTTGGAGAACCACGATCGTAACTGGTCCGCACGCCTCAGGAGGCGGGCCGTCGGGGCAATCCTGGCCCGTTGCGCACGCGGCGCAGATGGACTAGTCTTATGTCTAGTCAGTTAAGGACGAAGCCCCCATGAGCAACCGCTGGCAGGTTCAGACGGCGAAGGCCCGATTCAGTGAATTCCTGGAGCGGAGCCTGGACGAAGGTCCCCAGATCGTAACCCGGCGCGGAGTCGAGGCTGCGGTACTGGTGCCGGTCGAGCAGTGGCGTCGCCTTGAGCGAATGACCAAGCCCGACTTGAAGCAGCTGCTTCTCGCACCCGACGCCCGCACCGACTTCCTGACACCACCCCGGCGCGAACTGGCCCGGCGCCCGCCGCCACATCTCGGTTAGTTCGGTGTATCTGCTCGACACGAATGTCGTGTCGGAACTGCGCCGCAGAAGGCCTGACCCGGCGGTTGAGAGCTGGATTCGACCCATACCCGCGGAAAAACTGCTTCTTTCGGCGGTGACCGTCGGAGAAATCCAGGCCGGGATCGAGATCACCCGGGAACAGGATGGGACCAAGGCTCGCGAACTCGAGATATGGCTCGACCAGGTCATTGCCAGCTACCAGGTGCTGGTCCTCGACGCTCCGGTGCTGCGCGAATGGGCTCGTCTGATGCACCGGAAATCGGACACGCTCGTTCAGGACGCGTTGATCGCCGCGACCGCCGCGGTTCACCGGTTGACCGTGGTGACCCGCAATGTCCGAGACTTCGAACAGTTCGGCGTCGGGACGCTCAACCCGTTTCATCCGCAGGCATAGCGCGAAGCCGTTCGCGACGCCGCGCGTGCCGGCTGAATCCGGCGTTCCAAGCCGTCGCGCCCCTCAGGCTCATCTTTAACAGTTTCGAGTCGTTTTCGGGCGGTTGGCGCGCGAAAGCGGTTGGGGGGCAACAACTCGTGTTGGCTTTTTGAGAATTCGTGGTGCCATATATGGGAATCGAATAGGTCTGATTATCGTTGTGCCATATTGAATATTGGCCACGAGTCCGTCACAATACGCGGTGCCTACAGGAGACACCGTGTTCGTTCGCGAAAAGACCAGCGGCAACTACACCTACCTGCAAATCGTCGAGAACCGCCGCGAGGGCGGCAAGACCCGCCAGCGCGTCGTCGCCAGCCTCGGCAGGGTCGAGACGCTGCTCGCCTCCGGCGCTCTCGACCGCCTCATCCGCTCCGCCTGCCGCTTCTCGGAGAAGGTCATCGCCCTCGCCGAGGACAGCGGCCGTTCCCCCGGGGCCGGGGCCGAGAGCCGGAGCATCGGCCCCGGCCTGGTCTTTGACCGCCTCTGGCGGGCCACCGGATGCCAGGAGGTGCTGCGCGCCGCGCTCCGCGGCCGCCGGTTCCGCTTTGACGTCGAGCGGGCGGTGTTCCTGAGTGTCCTCCACCGCCTCTTCCACACCGAATCCGGCTCCGACCGGGATGCCGGTTGCTGGCAGCGGGACTACCGGGTCGAGGGCGTCGGCGAGATCCCGCTCCACCATCTCTACCGGGCCATGGCGTGGCTGGGGGAGGCGCTGCCTGGGCAGCCGGAGGGGGAGGTCGGCCCCCGCTGCGTCAAGGATCTGTTGGAGGAGCAGCTCTTCGCCCGGCGGCGCACCCTGTTCTCCCGGGACGCGCTGGTGTTCTTCGACACCACCTCGGTCTTCTTCACGGGGGAGGGGGGCAAGGACCTCGGGGAGCGGGGCTTCAGCAAGGACCACCGCCCGGAGTGCAAGCAGTTGGTGTTGGGGATGGTCCTGGACCGCGACGGGCGCCCGGTGTGCTCGGAGGTGTGGCCGGGCAATACGAACGACGTGAGCACCCTGGCGCGGGTGGCGCGGCGGCTCGAGGCGCGCTTCGGGATGTTGCGGGTGTGCGTGGTGGCGGACGCCGGGATGATCAGCCGGAAGGTGGTGGGGAAGCTGGAGTCGATGGGCTGGGAGTACATCCTGGGCACCGGGTTGCGGCGGACCGCGGAAGTCAGGGACCGGGTGCTGACGGACCTGGAACCGTTCCGGGTGGTCGCGTGGACGTCCCGGCAGAGGAAGCGGAACGGAGAGATGAAGGAGCCGGAGCCGCAACTGGAGGTGAAGGAGGTGGTGGTGAAGACCGAGGAGCCGGACGGCGGCGTCGTCTCCACCCGGTATGTGGTCTGCCGCAACCCGGCACAGGCGCGCCGGGAGGCGGCCAACCGCGCCGACCTGGTGGCCAGGCTCCCGGCGATGTTGCGTGACCAGGGCGCGAAGGACCTGCTCAAGAACCGATCGGTCGCCCGCCTTCTCAAGGCCCGGAAGGGGGCCTACGAGCTGGACCGGGAAGAACTCGCCGCGGCCCCGAAATACGACGGGATCTGGGTGGTGCGCACCAACACCGAACTCGACGCGGAGGATGTCGCGCTGCGCTACAAGCAGTTGTGGATGGTGGAGCGGACCTTCCGGACCGCCAAGTCGCTCCTCGATACCCGGCCGGTCTTCCACCAGACCGACGCCGCCATCCGAGGCCACATGTTCTGTTCCTTCCTCGCCCTGACCCTCCACAAGGCGCTCTTCGAGTGCCTGGAGCAGGCCGAGCTTCAGGAGAGTTGGAACGACATCGCGCGGGACCTCCGGGCGGTCACCGAAACGGAAATCGAGCAGGACCACAAGCGCCTGGCGGTGCGCAGCCGCATGACCGACAGGGCCGCCGGCGTGTTCCGCGCGGTCGGCGTCCGCGTCCCTCCGGTCATCCGTCAACTCCCCCACCCGACGGAGCCGAACGCGGCCCATCCCTCATGACACAACGCACCAGCCGCCACGCCGGAACCCGGCGAAATGCGGTGCCACAGCCTCCCGGCACGGACCGTAACTCAACGAATATCAACGAGTTCCAAAACCAAACTGTTAAAGATGAGTCAGGCCGGTTCCTCCCGGACGCCCATCAGGCGGCCGGTGCGGCCGATCGCGGCTCCCGCGACCGTCATGCCCCAGAAGTAGCCCGGGATGGCGCCGACCAGGCAGAGGAGGACCGTGAGATCGGCCATGAAGGCGAACAGGATCAGGCTCAGCAGCAGGACGATGTAGTTGCCGAAGTTGGCCCGGATCAGGCCGACGTTCTGGTTCAGCCGGAAGGCCGCGGTGAACCGGCCGGTCGCCGCCAGTTGCACGATCCCGGCCGGGATGAGCGCCTTGGCGATCAGCGCCGCGAACACGAGGAAGAAGATCGAAGTCAGGCTCCCGATCACCGAGGTCGCCACCACCGCCGGAGAACCCATGGACTGTCCGATGAGTGCCCAGAAGACGCCGATCGCCACGAGGGCGAGCCCCATCACGACCGCCGCCAGCGTGTAGCCCGCGATCACCCCGACCACCTTGATGCCGTCCAGCAGCACGCCTCCGAAGTCATCCCAATCGGCCATTGGATGCTCGTCGCCGCGCAGGGCGCCCCGCGCGGTGCGAACGCCGAAACCGAGCAGGGCCAGCAGGCCCAGGCCGAACAGCGGGATGAGCACCACCATGAGGCTGCCGATCACGAACTTGGAGAGCGCCTTCGGATCCCGGAACGCAAAGCGGAACAGGCCGCCGAGGTCGAATCGCTCCGGGGCCGGCGGCGCGGGCGGCGGCGGCGGAGGCGGCGGCTCGTCAGTCGGCAGGACTGGTTGATCTTCGGTCATCGTTTTCCTTCCCGGGTCGCCGGGTCCGTTTCCCTTCCCCACTCAACCTAACGAAGACGGTTCGGGATGGTTCTCGGACGGCAGCCCTTAGATCCCCATCGTGCGGGCGCTCTGTCCGAGGCCGATTCCAAAGGCGGCCTGACTCCAGAACAGTCCCGGAATGATCCCGATGCCGCAGAGGGCGAAGCTCGCGGCCTCCAGGATCTCGATCAGGATGACGATCAGCAGGAAGACGACGTAGGTGCCGAGGTGGGCCTGGATGAGCCGGAGGTTCTCCTGGATCCGGAACGCGGAGCCGATCTCGTTGCTCGCCACCATCTGCGCGAGGGCGACGGGCAGCAGGACCACCGCGAGCAGGCCGAGCAGCAGCGTCACGGGACCGAGTACGAAGTCCGCGATCCCTCCGAGCACCGGGATGACGCTGAGGACGGCGGCGACGATGGACAGCGCGAGCGGCGCCAGGAGGTAGCCGAGCGCCACCCCGAGCACCCGAAGCCCGTCACCGAGCAAACTCCCGATGTCCCCCCACTCGGGCATCGGATGCTCCTCGCCCGCCCGCGCGCGCTGTGCGGTCTGGAAGCCGAAGCCGAGCAGCGCCAGCAGGCCGAGACCGAAGAAGAGGATGCCGATCACGGCAAGGCAGCCGCCCAGGAACTTGGGCAGGGCCCGGGGGTCCCGGAAGGGACCTCCCAGAATCGCGCCGAGGTCCAGGCCCTCGGATACGGCGGCGCCGGCGGTGGTGGGTTGTTCTTCGGTCATGGTGTGTCCTCAGCCTCAACTAACGGCAGTCCGTCGCCCGCGGTTTCGGCGACTTCCACTTCGACGCCCATGATGCGGCCCGCGTGGCCGATCGCGGCGCCGGAAGCCGTCCAGGTCCAGAAGAGTCCCGGCACCAGGCCCACCAGGAAGAGCGAGAGGCTGAGGTTCGCGAGGACTCCGAAGAGAACGAGGATCAGCAGCAGCAGGATGTAGGTCCCGGGATGGGCGCGGATCCGGCGCAGGTTCCGGACCCAGCCAAGGGCCGGCCGGATCCTCCCGGTAGCGGCGAGCTGCATCAGTCCGGCGGGCAGTAGCGCCTTGGCGAACCCGGCCAGCAGCACCACGAACCAGCCGGTGACGACCAGGCCGAAAACGGCGGCCGCTCCCATCAGGCCGGCTCCCGCGACCGGGACCGCGACCATCTCGGGAAGGATCTGGCCAAAGACGTCGGGGGCGACGCCGCTCTCCATCGCGGCGCCGGCGATCCCGGCGAAGATGCCGCCGGCGATCCCGACCGCCACCAGGCCGATCAGGGTGCCCACCAGGAAGAGCCCGCCCCCGACGGCCGCCACCACGGCGGCATAGACGAGGACGACCATCACGACGCGCAGGCCGTCGGCGAGCTGGCTGGCCACCGCGTCCCAGCCGGGCATGGGGTGCTCTTCTCCCCGGAGCGCGCCGCGCGCCGTCTGCACCGCGAAGCCGAGCAGCCACAACAGACCGAACCCGAGGAACGGGATCAGCAGGACCGCCAGGCAGCCGATCATCCACTTGCGGAACGCGCGTGGATCCCGGAACGCGAAACCGAGCAGGAAACCGAGATCGATCCGCGCCGGCGGCGCGTCAGCAGCAATGGTCGCTTCGTCGTTCATCGTGGCCCCCGGAGGGGCCGCCTCGCTATCCTTACCGCCCCTCGCGCCAGCCGATGTTACATAACTCCTTCGGGTCCCTGGAAAAACACCGCACCGCCGGCGGGGACGCGCACGTCTACGCCCTCGAGGCGGTCGAGCGCGCGGGACTCGGGTCCATTTCCCGGCTTCCGTTCTCGATCCGGGTCCTTCTCGAGTCGTTGCTCCGCGGGGTGGACGGAAGGACGGTTCGCGAAGAGGACGTGGCCGCCCTCGCGGCCTGGAACGGCGAGGCGCCGGCCCGGCGCGAGGTTCCGTTCCGCCCGGCCCGCGTCATCCTGCAGGACTTCACCGGGGTTCCCGCGCTCGTGGACCTCGCCGCCATGCGGTCGGCGCTGGCCCGGATGGGGGGCGACCCCTCGCGGATCAACCCGAAGGCGCCCGTGGACCTGGTCATCGACCACTCGGTGGTGGTCGATTCCTTCGGCACCCCGATGGCGGCGCGCCAGAACGCGGCCATCGAGTTCGAACGGAACCAGGAGCGCTACCGGTTCCTCCGCTGGGGAGCGGAGGCGTTCTCCCGCTTCCGGGTCGTCCCCCCCGCCACCGGCATCGTCCACCAGGTGAACCTCGAACTGCTGGCCAAGGTGGTCATGGAGGACGGCGAGGGCGACGAGCGGGTGCTGCTTCCGGACACCCTGGTCGGGACCGATTCCCACACCACCATGATCAACGGCCTGGGAGTCCTGGGTTGGGGCGTCGGCGGCATCGAGGCCGAGGCGGCCATGCTCGGCCAGCCGTGCTACCTGATCACCCCGAAGGTGGTCGGTTTCCGTCTGAGCGGCGCCCTGCAGGAAGGGGTCACCGCAACCGACCTCGTGCTCACCATCACCGAGCGGCTGCGCGCCCACGGGGTGGTCGAGAGCTTTGTGGAGTTCTTCGGCGAAGGGCTCTCGGAGATCTCGCTCTCCGACCGCGCCACGGTGGCCAACATGGCGCCCGAATACGGCGCCACCATGGGTTTCTTTCCGGTGGATGCCGAGACCCTCTCCTATCTCCGCCGCACCGGCCGGAGCGACGAGGAAGTGGACCGGGTCGAGGCGTACACCAAGCGCCAGGGCCTCTTCCGGACCGACGAGACCGCGGACCCCGAGTACACCGACGTGCTCGAGCTCGACCTGGGAACGGTGGAGCCAAGCCTCGCGGGTCCGAAGCGCCCGCAGGACCGGGTGGCGCTCTCCGACATGCAGCGCGCCTTCCGCGCGTCCCTGAGCGCGCCGGTGGCGGAGCGCGGCTTCGCGCTCGAGTCCGCGCAGCTCGCGCGGACGGCAAGCGCCGGGAACGGCCGGAACCTCGGCCACGGCGCGGTGGTGATCGCGGCGATCACCTCCTGCACGAACACCTCGAACCCGGGCGTGATGCTCGCGGCGGGTCTCCTCGCGCAGCGGGCGGTCGGGCTCGGGCTCACCACCCCCGATCACGTCAAGACCTCGCTCGCCCCGGGTTCGAAGGCGGTGACCGAGTACCTGCGGGACGCGGGACTTCTGGGCCCGCTCGCGGATCTCGGCTTCCACCTGGTGGGCTACGGGTGCACGACCTGCATCGGGAACAGCGGGCCGCTGCCCGAGAGGGTGGAACGGGCCATCGAGAGCGCTGACCTGGTGGCGGCTTCGGTCCTCTCCGGGAACCGCAACTTCGAAGGCCGCGTGCACCCGAGCGTGCGCGCCAACTACCTCGCGTCTCCGCCGCTGGTCGTCGCCTATGCGCTCGCCGGCACCGTGGACATCGATCTGGAGAAGGACCCGCTCGGAACCGGCGCCGACGGGAACCCGGTGTTCCTGCGCGATATCTGGCCGAGCAGCGAGGACGTCCGGGACGCGCTCGACCGGGCCCTCCGGCCGGAGACCTTCCGCCGGATGTACGGGAACGTCTGGGACGGGAACCCCACCTGGAACGAGATCCCGGTGGACGCCTCCGAGATCTACCCGTGGGACGAGAGCTCCACCTACATCCAGGAGCCGCCGTTCTTCTCCGGGATGACCGCCGAACCGGCGCCCCCCGCCGATATCCGGGGAGCGCGGGTGCTCGTGCGGTGCGGCGATTCGGTCACCACCGACCACATCTCGCCCGCCGGGACCATCGCCTTCGATTCGCCCGCCGGCGGTTGGCTGCGGGAGCGCGGGATCGAGCGGGGCGACTTCAACTCCTACGGCTCGCGCCGCGGCAACGACCGGATCATGCTCCGCGGCACCTTCGCGAACATCCGGTTCCGCAACCAGCTCGCCGGCGGCGCCGAGGGCGGTTTCACGGTGCACCACCCGTCGGGCGAGCAGACCACCATCTTCGAGGCCGCGAAGCGGTACCGCGAGGAGGGCACCCCGCTCGTGATCCTCGCCGGCAAGGAGTACGGGACCGGGTCCTCCCGCGACTGGGCCGCCAAGGGAACGCTGCTGCTGGGCGTCAAGGCGGTGATCGCCGAGAGTTTCGAGCGCATCCACCGCAGCAACCTGGTCGGCATGGGCGTCCTGCCGCTCGAGTTCCCGGACGGCGAGAACGCGGAGTCCCTCGGGTTGACCGGCGACGAGATCCTCGACATCGAGGGCGTGAGCAACGGTCTCGGACCCGGCGCCCGGGTCACGGTGACCGCCACCCGAAACGGAGAATCGCGCTCGTTCGAGGCGCGCTGCCGCCTCGACTCGGCGGTGGAAGTGGACTACTACCGGAACGGCGGGATCCTCCAGACGGTGATGCGCGACCTGGCCCGGGAAGAAGAGCCGGCCACCGCCTGAGGCGCCAAACGGCGCCCCCCGGGCGCTTGCGCAGTCCGCCTACCGACTGAGAAAGGGATCCATCACCCGGACCCCACCGTAGTCCTGGCCGCTCGTGTCCACGACACCTTCAGCGCGCGAGGAGATCGTCACGCGTCCAACTGCGGGAGCCGATCCTGGCAGCGGAATGCGCGCTCAGTTCGCGGATGCGCTTGCGCGCTCGGCGCGTCCGGTCCTCCTGAGTCGCGATTCCTTCCAGAAACTCGCGCACGAGGGAGTCAACCGAAGACCCACGCGCGGCAGCATAGCTCCGCACGGCCCGTAGGACCGTTTCTTCCACGCTCACGGTGATCCTCATCAAGACAGGATACGTATCCCGGTGTTCGTCCGCTCAGCGCGCCGAGGTGGGGGTCTCCCCGGCGAGGATGCGCCGGAAGACGTCCATCTCGATGTTCCCGCCGGAGACCACGCAGACGATGCGCAGCTTGCGCCCCTCCTCACCCGGGCGCCGCGGCACCCGCTCGGCAAGCGCCACCGCCACCGGGCTGGCGCCGGCGCCCTCGGCCACGATCCGGCTTCGCGCCGCCAGGGTGCGCACCGCCTCGGCGATCTCGTCGGGCGAGGCCAGGAGCGGTTCTTCCAGGAACTCCTGGACGAGCGGCCACATCGGATCCAGCACCGTGTTTCCGCCGATCCCGTCCACGAAGCTGGGCTCGGTGTCGATCCACTGGGGTGATCCGTGCCGGACCGCGGCCGCGACCTTGGCGGAGGTGGTGACCTCGACCGGGTGAACCCGGGCCCGGGAGCCTTTCAGGCGGAGGGCGTTGGATATCCCGCAACTCAGGCCGCCGCCCCCGAACGGAACCAGCACGGCGTCCACGTCCGGCAGGTCCTCGAAGATCTCCAGGCCGGCGGTGGCGTTGCCCACCATGACCTCCCTTTCCTCGACCGGGTGGACGAAGCGCGCGTCGAGCCCCGGGTGGGTGTGGGTGACGATCGCCTTCCACCACTCCGGGAACGGCTGGACCACGATCTCCGCCCCGAGCGCGGCGATGGACCGGCGCTTGTTCTCCGGCGAGGTCTCGGGGACGACGACGGTGCAGGGAACGCCCCGCTCCCGCGCCATGAACGCGGCCGCCTGGGCCCAGTTCCCGGCGCTCGCGGTCATGACCCCGCGCGAGAGTTCCGCGTCGCTGAGCGAACCGAAGAGGTTGGCGGCGGCGCGGATCTTGAAGCAGGCGAAGGGCTGCAGGTTCTCCAGCTTCAGCCAGACCTCGTCGGGGCCCTCGACCGGCAGCCGCACCAGCGGGGTCCGGACGGCGTAGGGGGCAATCCGGGCGCGCGCCGCCTCGATTTCGGTCAGCGGAATCATGGGCGCGGGAGTCTATGCGGGAGACGCGGCGCTCCGGGACACCACGATCCGGACGCCTTCCAGCGTCAGGCGCTCGTCCACCAGGTCCACCACGCCGGTCCAGTCCGCCACCTGCTGGGCCAGGCCGCCGGTCGCGATGACCGTGTAGCTCCCGCCGAGTTCCTCCTTCAGCAGCCGCACCATCTCCCGCACCATGCCGGTCCAGCCGTGGACCAGACCGGACTGCATGGCCGCGACCGTGTGCGTCCCGACCACCCGCTTCGGCGGCCGCAGCTCGACGCGGGGCAGCCGCGCCGTCCGGCGCACCAGCGCTTCGGCGGAGACTCCGAGCCCGGGGGCGATGGCTCCCCCCCCGTATTCCCCTTCCCGGGAGATCACATCGAACGTGAGCGCCGTTCCGGCATCCAGAACGATGGCATCCACCCCGTAGAGATGATGGACCGCCACCGTGTTGGCGATGCGGTCGGGGCCGGTCTCCTCGGGAGTGTCCACGGCGAGACGGATCCCGCGGGCGGTCTTGTGGTTCAGCACGAAGAGCGGGCTCCCGAAGTGGCGCTCCGCAAGGTTCCGGAGGATCTCGGTCGCCGAAGGGACCACGCTGGCCGCCGCCAGCCCGTCGATGTCCTGCCGCGAGACGCCTGCCCCGGCAAGCAGGCTGTCCAGCAAGGCGGCCGTTTCGTCCGCCAGGCGCTCGGCCTGGGTGGAGATCCGCCAGTCCCGCACCCAGGCGTCGCCGTCGTGAAGGCCGATGGCGGTCTTGGTGTTGCCGACGTCGAAGACGAGGAGCATTTCCCCCGAATCCTACGGGACCGAAACCCCCGGACGCGCCCCCGCGTCCGCCCCGCGCGGCGCCTGACGGACCGCGTTGGCCCGCCAGACGCCCGCCACCACGCTGCCGATGAGCGAGTGGAAGAGGCTCGAGATGGCGCTCGGAACCGCGACCAGCGGGCTCGTGAAGTTCTGCTGCGCGAGAACCGTCCCGAGGCCGGAGTTCTGCATGCCGACCTCGATGGAGACGGTTCGCGCGGTCGGGATGCGGCGCGAAACGAGCCGGGTGAGGGTGTAGCCGAAGAAAAAGCCCCCGGCGTGGAGCGCGAACACGGCAACGACCAGCAGATCGCCCGATTCGAGGATGATCGCCCGGCTCGAGCCGATGATCGACGCCACGATCAGGGTGATGAGCACCACGGACGTGAAGGGGCCGTAGGGGAGGACCGCGCGGGTGAGACCCTTGGCGTAGCGCCTCAGGACGAGGCCGGCCGCCACGGGCAGGATCACCACCTGCACGGTGCTGAGCAGCAGGCCGGCCGCCGGGACGTCGATGCGGCTGCTCGCCAGCATCGCGGTGAGCGCCGGCGTCATCAGCACGGAAAAGCCCGTCGAAACCGCGGTCATCGAGACCGAGAGCGGGACATCGGCAAGCGCCAGGTAGGAGATGACGTTCGAGGCCACCCCGCCGGGGCAACAGGATACGAGGATGAGCCCGACCGCGAACTCCCGCGGCAGGTCGAGCGCCCAGGCCACCGTCCAGCCCATCAGGGGCATGACGACGTACTGGAGCACCACGCCCAGCCCGATGGGCGCTGGCCGCCGCAGGACGCGCCGGAAGTCGTCCACCTCCAGGGTCAGCCCCATGCCCAGCATGATGAGCCCCAGCCCGACGGTGATCAGGCCGCCGCTGAACCAGGTGAAGATCTCCGGCCGCCAGAGCGCAAGGAGGCTCGCGAGGAGAACCCAGACCGGGAACGCGAAAGTCCCGATCCGCAGGGCCCGGTGGAGCATCGGGGGAGCTTAGTGGGGCTCCGCGGCGATCAGGCCCCCAGCCGTCGCCGGCGCCAGCTCTACTCGAGTCGTCTTCGCGCCGTCAGGGTGAGGGAGGGACGGTCGCCGCCGGCGTGCACGAAATCGAGGACGAGCCGACCGGCTCCATCACGGCTTGGCAGGGCCGGCTGGTCGAGCGAGGTCAGATCCCAGGCGGCGGGCAGCACGATCCGGGTGCGGGGACGGGCGAGAAAACGCAGGAGCCGGAGATCCCCGTCCGGAAGCAACTCGTAGCCGGGATTGATGGCGGTCTGGTAGAGCCGGACCCGGGCGTTGCCGCCTTCGGGAACGGCGTAACCGAGATCGGCCACCAGCACCCTGGCGTCGTCGGGAAGGGGCGTCGGGGCATATGGAATCGCGGCGGCCTCGTCGGCGGAGACGATCCGGGTCGGGAGTTCCACCCCGCGGTCCACGTCCAGGGTCACCGGATCGAGGATCCGATCGGTCGGCAGCAAGACCGAGAACACGTGCGCCTGACCCGGGGCATCGAGCAGCAGTTCGAGAGCCAGGCGCAGCCGGTTCTCCGCTGCGTCCTCCAGCCAGTAGACGATGTTCCGCTCGTCTTCGGCGCGGAAGTCCCCCTCGCTGACGCGCGTTTCGCCCGGGTCGCCCGGTTCGATTTCGAGCCGGACGGGAAGCGGCTCCGCGCCGGGATGGAGGATTCCCAGCTTGAGCCGTCCGTCCTGGATGCCGGTCTGGACGGGGACGTTCGAGCTCCCGAGGACGGCGCCCGGAGGCAGCAGCACCGTGATCCGGCCAGGGGGCACCGCGTGCTCGAAGACCAGGCCTTCGCCCCGGGGCCGCACGTAGCGGGACCGATCGGCGGTCTCCTCGATCCGCAACCGGCGCTCGGCCCGCGCTCCCAGCCTCCGTCCCAGGGAAATCAGGAGTCCGTCACCAACCACGGTGGACGAAAGCGCGGAGCCTGAGGCTCGATCCACCGCGGCGGCCTCGGCGCCGGCGCTCGCCGGCGAGAGGGAGAACCGGTACTCCTCGACCCCGGCGCCCTGGATGATGCGGTCGGAGACGATCCGGATCTCGTTCCCGTCGCCGATCTCATAGCGGGTCGCGAGCGCCAGGAGCCGGAAGGGATCTTCCGCCGCGGCAGCCGTGACGGAACCCGCTGCAAGCAGCACGATCAGAACTTCCCGCATAGCGACGCCGGCCCGCGGAACCGGCCAGGACAATGTTGTGGCTCCGGGCCTCGCCCTGCAAATCCGCCTCGCGCCGGCGGCGCGACGCCTGTTCGCTCAGAACCGGAGCTTGAGGAAGGCGCTGAGCGCGGCGTAAGCGACGCTCTCCCCGGTCCGGATGCGGAAGGTCACCGGCTCGCTGCCGTCGAGACGGAGCTGCGAGGCGTGGCTGCGGAGGCGTTCCCACTAGGTCCGGTCCTCGAAGGGGTCCGAACGGACATAGCGCGCCTGAACTCCCAGGGAGGCGGTTTCGTTGACCTCCCAATCCACCCCGGCGAGGGCCTGGAACGCCGTGAGCCGGTCGCTCAGCTCGCCCTGCTTGCTGGAGGTCGTGCCGGCGAGATTCCTCCGGACTTCCTCCTCGTTGGGCAGACCCGACGCGGTCGCGATCTTCGCCGGGTCCGCGTTGCGCACCCACAGGTCGCCGTAGTCCAGCTCCGTCCAGGAGACTCCCACCCCCAGCCCGGCGAACGGCTTCAGCGCGCCGTCCAGCGGCAGGTCGAAGACCAGGTTCACGAAGACGTTGCGCGAGGAGACGCTGCCGATCCGGTCCTCGGCGCGCACGATCTCGCCCTCCAGCTTGCCGGCGGTGTCCCCGGTAGCGCTCGCCACCGGGGACGTCTGGTCGTACTCCGACTCCCGGTGGAAGGTCTCCACCTCCATCCGGAACCAGTCCGAGACCCGGTGGCCGACCGCGAGGCCGGCGAGGGTCCCGTAGGCCGGATCGAAGGCCGTCTGCCAGCCCGCCGCCGAGCCGCGGTCCGGGTCCGTACAGCCGGGGATCTCGGCGTAGCGCGGGTTGATGAACTCGTCGCACCGGCTCGCCCGGTCGTTGCTCTTTCCGAGGAGCACGACGCCGGACGCGAGATTCGCCCCCAGGTCCCCCCGCAGGTAGAAGCCGGAGCGCTCTTCCTCGGCAGACGCTTCGGGGGCCGCGGCCCAGGAGACCGCGATGGCCACGGCGGCGGCGCAGATGCGGACCGCCAGGCGGTGCGTGACGAAGACCCTATCCATGACGCCGTAGCGTAATCGGAGCGCGACCGTCAGCGGATCAGTTCGAAATCGGGGGCTTCGGGAACCACCCCGGCGCGCTCGGCCATGGAGAAGAGCACCCGGAGCGCGGCCTCCCCGGAGTCGCCCATGTCGCGGGTGAGCGTCGAGACGTACATCTTGACGAACTTCCGCCCCAGCTCGCGCTCGAGGCCGCGACCGAAGAGCAGCGCGTAGTCGAGCGCCTCGTCCTCGTTGGCGTAGGCCCAGTCGATGCTGGCCCGCATCGCCCGGTTCACCTCGATCGCCAGGTCCCTTCCGAGATCGCGGCGGACCACGTCGAGCCCGAGCGGGAGCGGGAGTCCGTGCTCGTCCTCGAAGCGAACCCCGAAGTCCGAGAGCAGGTGGAACCCGCGCGCCGCGTAGGTGAGCTGTCCCTCGTGGATGACGACGCCGGCCTCGGCTCGGCCCGCTTCGACCGTTTCGAAGATCTGGTCGAAGGGCACGATGACGGGCTCGAACTCCCCGATGTAACAGCGGGCCAGCAGCGCCGCCGTGGTCCGCGGGCCGGGGATGGCTACCCGGCGTCCTTCGAGGTCCTCGAGCCTTCCCGCGTTCTTGCTCACCACCACCGGCCCGTAGCCCTCTCCCATGCTGGCCCCGGTGGCCATGATCCAGTAGCGGTCCGCCACCGAGAGGTAGGCGTGGGCGGAGATCGCGGTGACCGGCAGCTCTCCGGCGAGCGCCCGGTCGTTCAGGCTCTCGATGTCCTCGAGGACATGCTCGACCTGGTAGTCGCGGATGCGCACCGCGCCCTTCGCGAGGGCGCAGAACATGAAGGCGTCGTCCGGGTCGGGGCTGTGCCCGACCCGCAGGATCGGAGGAGGGGTCACGGACGTGTTCCTTTGGTTGGGGCGGAGTGAAGGCCGGAAGTATCCCCCGTCACGCAAGCCGCGGCCCGGTCCACGCATTCATCGCCCCAGTCCGCGGGGAAGATCAGGTCGGCGGCGTCCGCGGCGCCACCGAGGTAGCGCCGCTGCGCCGGGATCACCATGTTCTCGAACCGTTCCCGGACCTCGGCCGGCGAATAGGCGCGTTCCGCGCCGTCCCGTTCGATGCGCCGGCGGAGAAGCACGTCGAGGCCGCCCTCCAGCAGGATGCGGAGGTTCGCCGCCTCCCGGACCCGCGCCTCCCAGAGGGCGAGGACACCCTCCGCGACCACCAGCCGCGTCGGACCGAGCGATCCGGCCACCCGGCGCGCGCCGGTCCGGAAGTCGTAGGCGAAGCGCGGAACGGAGCCACCGGCGCGGAGCGCCTCGAGGTGCTCGGCGAAGCGGTCGAGGTCGTACGACTCCGGCTCGTCGTAGTTGACGGCCGTGCGCTCGCTGCGGGGCAGGTGGGAGGTGTCCCGGTAGTAGTCGTCCTGCGACAGCACGACCGCCTGCCAGGCGGGAAACCGCGCCGCCAGCGCCCGGGCGAAACGGGTCTTCCCGGTGCACGTCCACCCGGCGACGGCCACCACGCGGACGCTGTCGGGCGGAGCGATCAGGACTCTCCGGGGCCGCGGTCGAGCGCCCTCTCGAGCGCGGCCCGGGCCTCGCGGGCATCCGCCTTGCCGCGGAGCTCGCGCATCAACTGTCCCACGAAAAAGCCGATCACCTTCTTCTTGCCCGCCCGGTAGGCGTCCCGGTCCGCCGGGTGGGCGGCGACGAGCCGGGCGGCGATCTCGTCCAGCCGGGAGCCCCCCGCCAGGTCGGCGAATCCGAGTTCCGCCATGAGCTCGCGCGCGGTGCGTC
Source organism: Acidobacteriota bacterium (assembly GCA_022826195.1). GTDB lineage: Bacteria > Acidobacteriota > Vicinamibacteria > Marinacidobacterales > Marinacidobacteraceae > Marinacidobacterium. The sequence continues at coordinate 9,646 of JAJDVI010000085.1, read as the reverse complement.
CGGTGTCGCACATCGCCTGGAAGACCTCCCGCGCGGCGTTTCGCGGCAGCTCCTTCGCGGCCAGGAGATGGACCAGCTCGCCGAGCCGCTCCGGAGGCGCCGCGAGCCGGCCGTCCTGCTTTTCCCGGGACACGACCTCGGTGGTGATCCAGCCCGCCGCCGCGGCGGCGGCCTCGACGACCGGAGAACCGGCGTCCGTCGCCGCGGCCACCGTCGCCTCGTAGTAGTCCGCCAGGTCGCGGCGCGCGGCAATCCGGCCGGCCTGGTCGGCGGCGATGCCGTGCCCGCTCCGGTAGCGCGCCGCGCGGGCGGCCGGGAACTCCGGAAGCCCGCGCCGCGCCGCGTCGAGCAGTCCTTCCGGAAGCCGGAGCGGGGGAAGGTCCGGGTCCGGGAAGTAGCGGTAGTCCTCGGCTTCCTCCTTGCTCCGCATCGGCTCGGTCACTCCACGCGCCTCGTCGTAGAGGCGGGTTTCCTGAACGACCTTCCCCCCGGCGCCGAGGACTTCGCGCTGGCGCCGCTCCTCGTATTCGAGCGCGCGCTGAAGGAACCGGAACGAGTTCAGGTTCTTCAGCTCGACCTTGACCCCGTAGTCGAGGTCGCCTCGCCGCCGGACCGAGACGTTGCCGTCCATGCGCAGGTTGCCCTTCTCCATGTCCGCATCGGACACCCCGCAGTAGAGGATCCGGCTCCTCAGCTCGCGGGCGTAGGCGACCGCCTCGGCCGCCGAGCGCATGTCCGGGTCGCTCACGATCTCGATGAGCGGCACGCCGGCGCGGTTGAAGTCCACCCCGCTCCGCCGGTCCGATCCCGGGAACCCGTCGTGAACCAGCTTGCCGGCGTCCTCCTCGATCTGGATCCGGTTGATGCCGACCGCGCGGTCCACCGGCTCACCGTCGGGCCCCGCCTCCAGCCGGACCCGGACGGACCCCGCCTCCGCCAGCGGAAACTCGTACTGGGTGATCTGGTAGCCCTTGGGGAGGTCCGGATAGAAGTAGTGCTTCCGCTCGAAGACCGACTCCTCGTTGACTTCGCAGTCGAGGGCGAGTCCCGCGAGCACCGCGAGTTCCACCGCTCTCCGGTTGGGCACCGGAAGCGCTCCGGGGAGGCCGTAGCACACCGGACAGAGGTGCGTGTTCGGGGGTGAGCCGAACTCGTTCCGGCAACCGCAGAAGAGCTTCGTGCGGGTATCGAGCTGGACGTGTACCTCAAGCCCGATGACGGTCTCGAAAGGGTCGGTCACCGGGTCCCGGACGGAACCGTCAGCCGTAGAGGGATTCGATCAGGTCGGCGTACCGCTCCGCCACCACCCGGCGCTTCACCTTCATGGTGGGCGTCAGTTCCCCGCTCTCGATGGTGAAGGCCGCCGTCACCACGGCGATCTTCTTGACCTGCTCGAAGGACGCGAGCCCCTCGCTCAGCCGGCCGATCTCCGCCATGAGGTGCGCCTGGACGCGCTCGTGGGCGGCCATCGCCTCGGGGCCTTCGGCGGCGATCCCCTCTCCCTCGCACCAGCGCCCGAGCTGCTCGAAGTCCGGCGCGACCAGCGCCGAGAGGTAGGGTCTGCCGTCCCCGACCATCACCAGTTCGGCGATATAGACGCTCGACTTGAGGGTTCCCTCGATCGGCTGTGGCGCGACGTTCTTGCCGCCGGCGGTGACGAGCAGGTCCTTCTTCCGGTCGGTGATCCGCAGGAAGCCGTCCTCGTCGAAGGCCCCGACGTCGCCGGTGTGGAACCAGCCGTCCACGATCGCCTCGCGCGTGGCCGCCTCGTTGCCGAAGTACCCCTTCATCACGTTGTGGCCGCGGCAGAGGATTTCCCCGTCGTCGGCGATCTTGACCTCCACGCCGCGCACGGGAATCCCCACCGTTCCGAACCGGAAGCGCTCCCGGCGGTTCACGGTGATGACCGGCGAGGTCTCCGTCAGGCCGTAGCCCTCGATCACCACCCAGCCCGCGGCCAGGAAAAACTCGGCGACGTCGCGGGGAAGCGCCGCTCCGCCGGAGACGAAGAGCTCCATGCGCCCGCCCATGCGGGCGTGGAGCTTGCTGAAGACCAGCTTGGTCGCCAGTCCGTACTTGAACTTCAGGCCCGCGGGCACGGAGGTGCCGTCCTGGCGGTGCTTGCCCACCGCGTAGCCGACCGAGAACGCCCATTTGAAGATCTTCTGCTTCAGGGGGCTCCCGGCGGCCGCCGACTCGAGGACCTTGTCCCGCATCTTCTCGTAGAAGCGAGGCACGCACGCCATCACGGTGGGATGGACTTCCCCGATGTTCTCGACCAGGGTGTCCATGCTCTCCGCGATCGCGATCGTGACCCCGGCGTGCGGGTAGAGGTAGTGCGCCACCATGCGGGCGAACACGTGGCTGTAGGGCAGCACGGAGATCGCCCGGTCCTCCGGCGTCAGCGTCAGCGCCTCGTGGGAGACGAGGGTGTTCTGCACCAGGTTCTGCTGCGTGAGCATCACCCCCTTCGGGTTCCCGGTGGTTCCCGAGGTGTAGATGATGGTGGCGAGGTCGTCACCGGAAACCGCCGCCGCGAGGCGCTCGGCCGCTCCGGAGTCCACCGCGCGCGAGCTCTTGCCGGCGTCGATCACCCTCGACCACGACTGATCCCCCGACCCCTCCACCGGCGCGTCGAGCGTGAAGACCATCTCGACGGCCGGCAGCGAGTCCCGGACTTCCGCGATCTTGGCCTGCTGTTCCGCCGAGGAGGCGATCACCACTCTCGCGCCCGAGTCCCGGATGATGTAGGCGGCCTGCTGCGCGGTGAGGGTGGGATAGATCGGGACCGTCACGGCGCCCAGGATCTGGAGCCCCGCTTCGATGGTGAACCATTCCAGCCGGTTCTCCGACAGGAGCACCACCCGGTCCCCCTTCTCCACGCCGCGGAGCGACAGGCCCACCGCCGCATCCCGCGCGGCGTCCAGCCACGCCGCGGACGAGAGCTTCTTCCACTCCCCTCCCTCCTTGTGGAGGATGGCGTCGTCCTTGTTGTGCCGCGCACAGGCGGCGGCGAAAAGCTGATTGAGGGTCTGCGCTTCCATGGGAACACCTCCGAACCGGTGATCTTACGCAACCACCCACGCCAGGATCGCCCCTTTCCCGGGACCGCCGGTCTTCAGACCGGCATGCGCGGCGCAGGAACCGGACGTAGCCGTTCGCCGCGAAGTGCATCAGCGCGCCGGAGAAACGGGACTGGATGGCGTTCCACCGGCCGGCCATGCGGCCCGACTCGTCGCGCTTGCGGTGCGCGAGGTGGGCCGGGAGGATCCACTGGCTCTCCTCGATCGACATCGCGAGCGCCATGATGACGACCACCCCGATGACGCCGAAGAACGAGGACATCCGGCCGGCCACCATCAACAGGGGCAGGAACGCGGCGACGGTCGTCAGCACGCCGAAGATGACGGGGACGGCGACCTCCCAGGTGCCCTCGACGGCGGCCTGGATGGGCGGCTTGCCGAGCTGCTCGTGGGCGTGCACGCGTTCCCCCACGACGATCGCGTCGTCGACCAGGATGCCGAGCACGAGGATGAAGGACATCACGGTCATCGTGCTGATGGACACGTCGAAGAAGGGGAAGAGCGCGATCGTGCCGAGCATGGCGATCGGAATGCCCACGGCGACCCACATGGCCAGCCGGAACCGCAGGAAGAGGGCGAGGACCGCGAGCACGAGCACCAGGCCCGAACCGGCGGTGCGCAGCAGCGTGCTCACCCGTTCCTGCAGGTCCCTGGAGGCGTCGGCCCACACCGCCAGCTCGATGCCGTCGGGCATCCGCAGGCGGGCGTCGGCGACGTAGTCGCGCACCTTCTCGGCCATCTCCATGATGTCTTCCTTGCCGATCCGGAGGACCTTGACGATGGCGGCCGGCCGCCCGTCGAAAAGCGCCAGCAGGTCGCCTTCGGCGAAGCCGTCCCGGACCTGGGCGACATCCCGGAGGTACACGCGCGTGCCGTCCTCCCGCGTCAGTACGACGAGGTCCTCGAACTCGGTCCCGAGATAGGCCTGTCCCTTGGTGCGCAGCAGGATCTCGCCGCCCTCGGTCCGCAGCGTGCCGCCGGGCATGTCGAGGGACGCCCGCCGCAGCGCATGCGCGACGTCGTCGAGCGTCAGGCCGTGGCGGCGCAGCATGTACTCCGAGACCTCCACGGAGATCTCGTAGGGCCGGGTGTACATGAGGTCGACCTGGGAGATCCCGTCGAGGGCCGCGATGTCGTCCCGGATCCCCCGGGCGATCTCCTTCAGCGTGCGTTCCGGGGCGTCGCCCGCCACGGCGATCTCCATGACGTTGTGGCGGAACGACATCGCCGAGACGATCGGTTTCTCGGTCTCCACCGGGAACGAGGAGATGCCGTCCACCTGGCTCTTGATCTCGTTGACGGCGGCGGCCTCGTCGGCGCCTTCGTAGAGTTGCGCCCGTACGGCGCAGGCGCCTTCGCTGGCCGTCGAATAGACCTTCTCGATCCCCTCCACGCCCTCGATGGCCTCTTCGATGCGCACGCACACGCCGAGTTCCGCCTCCTCGGGGGCCGCGCCGAGGTAGGGCACGCTGACGTTGACCATCTCGAACTCGATGTTGGGGAACTCTTCCTGGTGCACCGTGAACAGGGCCATGACGCCACCGATGACGAGGATCGTCATCAGCAGGTTGGCGGCCACGATGTTGTGGCTGAACCAGGAGATCACGCGCAGCATGGTGCCCTCGGGCGTTCGGGTAAGTGCGGGCTAGGCGGCCGTCGGCGTGCCGCCCGGCGCCCCCGCTTCGGGGGCGGCGGCCTCCGCCGCATCGTCGATGGGCCGCACCCGCATGCCTTCGATGACGGTCTGCAGGGGCGAGACGCAGACCCGCTCGCCGGCGCGCAGGCCGTCCTCGACCAGGACGCGGTCCCGGTACAGGCGCAACGGGACGATCTGCCGGTACTGGAGCCGGTCTTCCTCGTCGACGATCACCACGCGGTTGCCGCGGAGCAGCGCGTTGCGCGGCAGGTCCACGATGTCCGTCGCCTCGACCCCCTCGATGTCGGCGTTGACGAACAGGCCGACCGGCAGCGGCGGGGACGCGCCGGCGTTGGTGACCCGGGCGACGACGTGCACCATGCGGCTCTTCATGTCGATCTCCGCCTCGGTGCGCACGAGGTGGCCCGTCCAGGCGATCGGTCGTCCACCGTAGTCGGCGGACAGCGTCACGCGCGCCCGCAGGGGTTCCGGCAGCGCGCCGCGGTGCCCGAACGGCAGGTTCAGGAAGGCGAGTTCCCGATCGGCGATGGGGAGCCGCACTTCCACGACGTCGGTGGCGTAGATCGTCGCGATCGGCGCGCCGCGCGCCACGAACTGCCCGAGGTCCACCTGCTCCGATCGCACCAGCCCGGTGAACGGGGCGCGGACCTCGCCGCGGGCGAGATCCCGGGCGGCCTGCTCGTGCGCCAGGCGCGCGTCCTGCAGGGCCGCCGCGGCGATGCGGTAGGCGCGCAGGCCGTTCTCGATCTGCGAGCGGCTGGCCAACTGCCGCTCGCCGAGGCTGCGGATGCGCCCGTACTCGAAGCGGGCATGCTGGTGTTCGGCTTCGGAGCGGGTGAGGTTGGCCCGGGCCCGGGCGACGGCCGCGGCCAGATCCTCGTCGTCGAGCCGCAGCAGCGGGTCGCCGGCCTCGAAGTAACCGCCGGCGACGAGGGACGGCGACATCCACAGGACGCGTCCGGAGACTTCCGGAATCAGCTGGCTCTCGGTGCTCGGTCCGACCGTGCCCTGGGAAGCGACCGCAAGTCGGATCGGGGCCGGCGCCACGGTCGTGACGCGGACCGTGAGCGGGATCGGCTCCGGCGCGTTGGGCTCGAGCCGGGGGGCCGTGGCCATGAGCGTGAGGGCGGCGAAGATCGACACCACCACGACGACGGAGGGGATCAGGACGGTCTTGTTCATCGGGCGAAGGCCTCCCGGCGGGCCGGCGGTCCCGCCCGCGCGATCGCCTGCAAAATGGTTTCGCGGCTGAGATCCGTGATCGCGTCGAGGCTGTCGCGCAGCCGGGCGCGGTCACGGTCGAGCAGTGCGTGTTCGAACTCGGCCATGCCGGCGGTGTACCGGTCCGGCTCGACCACCTCGTAGTGCTCCACGAGGTTGCCGACACGCCTGGCCACCTGGGTCAGGAGCCCGCGGGAGACGATGCGCGTCGCCAGGTTGCCGGAGACTTCCATGACCGCCCGCATCAGCTCGAAGCGCGCGACCATGTCCTCCCCGTGGGCGCCGGCGGCGCTCCGCACGGAGTCGCGGATGCGGCGCGCATGCGATGCGATGTTCTGGAGTTCGTCGTCCGACGCCTGCTCGATCGCGGTCTCGGCGGCGAGCTTGAACAACGCCCCGATGACCTGCAGCACCTGCGTCACGAGGTCCGGGTCGGGTACGTCGTGGACCTCGAGCAGCTTGCCGATCACCTCGAAGCTCGCTTCCTCCACGGATGCGACGCGCGCGCCCCCCGGCTGGACGTCGACGATGCCGAGCTGCTGCAGGCTCTTGACGGCCTCCCGGACCGCGCCCCGGTTGACATCGAAGCGCGTGGCGAGGTCCCGTTCGGAGGGGAGCCGCTCGCCCGGGCGATAGCGGCCGGAGAGGATGTCGCGCGTCAGGCTGTTGGCGATGACTTCGTGCTGTGCGGCCATGCCGGTGCGTTGGTCGGACCAAATTGGTCCGACCAATTATAGGGCGCGCCCGGGCGGTGTAAAGCGGTGCCGGTCATTCGTCATGCGAGCGCCCGCAACCGACGCCCAAGCCGGCCAAAAGGGACTGGAAGTCCGACCGTTCGGCGTTACACTGTGCGGCCAGAGGCTGATCTCCCTCTGTGTTGGCGTAAGCCATTGATGGGACAACTCTCATGCACGGGCAACGGCCTTCTTCCGTCACCTCGGTGATGTCTCGGTCCTAGCGTGGCAGCAGCCATGCGACGAATCGGGGTCGGTGCGCTGCTGGCGCTGCTTCCCGCGTTGCTGGCTTTCGACCCCGACGAGGGCCTTGCAGCGTCGGAACCGGCGCCCCGGGCGGAGGCGCCGAGGGATCGTGACCCGGACGACGCGGCGTCCGCGACGGCCACCCGCGGAACGGTGCCGGGGCCGGATCGGTCCGCGGCCGGTGGGCCGTCGCTCGGCGCCGGGTTCGGGACGGAGCTCGGGACGGAGCTCGGGACGGAGGTAGTCGGCCGCGATGCCGTCTGGCGGACGTTCCGGGCGCCGGCCGACGGTTGGTACGGTCTTTCCGTGCCGGGTCCCGGCGCGCTTTGGGCAGTGACCGTCCTCGATCCCGACTCCCATCGGGTCATGGCGTCGAGCCGTTGGCAAGGCCGCCCCGGACGCGGTGGAGCGTTTTTCCGCGCGCGGGCGGGTGCGGACTACCCGGTGTCGGTGGGTGTCCTGGACGGTCCCGGCGGCGACGTTGTGCTCCACTGGCGGGAGGTGGCGGGCCCGTCGGGGCTGCGCCATTCGGGCCGGCTGGTCGACGGTGGCCCGGATGCCCGCGGCGTGCCGGTGGCGATCCGCCGCCCCGGTGGGCTGGCGTTCGGCGGCGGCCGGCTGTACCTGGGCTCCGGCATCGGCCTGACGGCGTTCGAGCGTGACGCGGCGACCGGCGTGCTGGCGGTCGTTGGGCATGTGGACGCGGACCTCGCCGCGGCGGCGCTGGTGTGGGACGGAGCGCGGGACCGCGTGATCGCCCACGATTGCGGCAATTGGCAGTCGTTCCCCGCCGATGGCGGCGCGGCCCTGGACATGGAGGTGGCCGGCGAACCGGGGGGGGGGTGTGGCCGGTTGCTGGTCGATACCGCGGGCGACCTCGTGCATCGCGTGGGCATCGCCGGACTGGATACCTTCGCCGTCGGTCGGGACGGGACTCTGGCCTTTGCGGGTGCGGCGTCCGTCTGGGGGATGCGCGGCGCCGTGGTCGGCCGCCCGGGTCGGGTGTACGCGGTGGGCGACGAAGGGCTGCTGGCGATCGGGAGGGATCGTCGGACGGGCCGGCTCGCGGCGACGCCGACGGGGGTGGCGGTTGCGGGATCGCCGCTGGCGTACGATGCGGCGGGGGAACGGCTGCTGGCGGCGGGCTCCGAAGGCATGCGGTGGGTCGCGCTGCGCAGGGAGTCGCGGGCGGTGCCGACGACACCGGTTGACACGGTGAACGGCCTCGCCGGATGCGCCGTCGCGGCGCTGCGCCCGGGTCCGGCGGTGGACGTGTTCTGCGAGGGGTCGGTGCTGTCGTCGGGTTCCGATGGTGGGTCGTACGTCGGCACGATGCCCGCGAGCGGCGCGCCGGTGGGCGCGGCGGCGAGCCCGGACGGCCAGCACGTGTACGTGAGCACCCGCTCGGGCGAGATTCTGACGTTCGCGCGGGTATTCGCGTCGGCGGACGATCACGGGGACAACCAGGCGACGGCGACGAGGGTGGACATCCCGTCGACGACGGCCGGCTACCTGGACGCGGGCGAACAGGACTACTTCCGCGTCGACCTCGACGAAGCCGGGTCGTTCACGGCGGAGACGACGGGCTCGACGGACACCTGGGGGTGGGTGGAGTACGGTATCCACGGCTTCGTGCTGGCTGACTCGAACGACGACGGCGAGGGCGAGAACTTCCGCTTCACGACGGACCGGCTGGACGCCGGGACCTACTACGTGGTGGTGGAGGGGTTCAACCCGCGGACGCGGGGCGCGTACAGCCTGGTGCTGTCGGAGGGCGGCGACGCGACTCCCGCGGCGGAGGCGCCGACGGTGTCGATCGGCGCGGTTCCCGCCGGCGACGAGGGCACGACCGTACGGCTTGGCGCGACGCTTGCGGGCGGGACGTACGACGGCGCGCCGGAGTACGCGTGGCGCGTGAACGGCGGCCGGCTCGACGACGCCACCCTGGCGGCGCCGACCTGGACGCGCCCGTCGGTGGGCGCGGACACGAGCTACGCCGTGCGCCTGACGGTGACGGTGCGGGGCACGGGCACGAACGCCCGCGACGGCACGAGCGACGGGGACAGCGACACGCGCAGCGCGCTGGTGCGCGACGCCCCGCAGCTGCCGGCGGCGGCTGCGCCGTCGGTCTCGATCGACGCCATCGCGGCGGGGGACGAGGGCGCGTCGGTGACCCTTGGCGCGTCCTTGTCGGGCGGCACCTACGACGGCGCGCTCGAGTACGCCTGGCAGGCGGACGGCGGCGCGCTCAACGACCCCGCCTCGGCCACCCCGGTCTGGACCCGCCCGTTGGTGACATCGAACACCAGCCACACCGTGCGCCTGACGGTGACCGCCCGCGGCACCGGCACGGTCGCCCGCGACAACACCAGCGACACCGCGGACGCCAGCCGTTCGGCGCTGGTGCGCGACACCACGGTGACACCGCCGGCGGCGTCCGCGCCGTCGGTGTCGATCAACGCCATAGCGGACGGGGACGAGGGCACGGCGGTGCAACTCGGCGCGACCCTCGCCGGCGGCGCCTACGACGGTTCACCGGAGTACGACTGGGACGTGAGCGGCGGCGCGCTGCACGACGACGCGTCGGCCACGCCGACCTGGACGCGCCCGACGGTAAGCGCCAACACCAACGTCACGGTCAGCCTGACGGTCACCGTGCGCGGCGCGGGCACGAGCGCCCGGACCGGCAGCAGCGACACGGGGAG
>JAJDVI010000018.1:37500-100733 GCA_022826195.1 Acidobacteriota bacterium | reverse complement strand
GGGGTCGCTCCCAGCCCCACTCTACGCCCCAAAGGCGGAGAGTGGATGCGCCAGCAGGCGACCAACCGCAACGGCGCCAACGGCTCTCGTGAACCACGTTGGCGATCACGGGGTAGCGGAAGTCGTAGCGGAAGGGGAGATTGACCGCCGCTACTCCAACCGTGGCCCCGAAGGTGGCCCCGCAGAGTCGCGCTTGGCCCGGGACTTCTGGCTATCCGGCGATCCTGGTCGGCGGCGCTCGGCTCCCGGTCCGGCGACGGACCGTGATCGTCGTCGAGGTCAGCTCAGCCGCTTCACGGCGGCGGTCCGTCCCGGCGCGGCGGGGCGGGTAGCGGTCCGAAGGTGTTGTACGTTCCCGCCGCTGCTCCGCCCGGTGCGGCTCCTGGTCCGGACCCCGCCGAACGGTACGGTCGAGAGTGCTCGATGTTCCCGCCGTTGCCCTCTCTGATTCGGAACTGCCGGGCGGTTCGGGAAGTGTCCCCGGACGTGATCCCCGTTTTCGGCGGACGTGTATAATCGTCCGTAATAACAATGACTTACGAGGGGTCCGCAGCGGTCCTCTGGTCGGTACCGCCGAGCGGAGCGAGGCGAAAGGGCGTAGTCCTGCGCGTCCCGCACTGCGTTACCGGCCGGGAGCACACCGATCTTCGGCAAATCCGGGCGGGTCGGAACGCCCGCCAGCCGCCGAAGGTACGCGTTGAGGCACGATGGGTCATGATGTCCATGATGCGAATGACGATCTTGAGTCACTCTCGAGCGCACGCGCCAGCTTGATCGCCCTTTGCCGCATCCCTTCGCCCAGGCTCGAAAAACTCGTAAGCACCTCGCCCAAGACTTCCTGAGTCGTGTACCGCTTTGCGCGCCTCACATCGCTGGCCAAGGACACTGCAGCCGTGTGCAGCCGGTCCTTCCGATTCGCCAGCGCGATCCAGTACGTGGCGTCCACGAATACCGCTCTCAAGAATCATCTGCTCCATAGAGGTAGTAGTCCAGGCGCGTGCTCAGGTCGGAAGGGACTCGTTCCCATTCCTCCTCAGGAACTTCCCGGAACATCTCCAGGATCTTCTCTTCGATGCTCGGTGCATTTGGATCGCGTTCCGGCTCACCATCCGGGAAGAAGTCGAGTCCTTCGACGGCAATCACCTGCCTTAGCTCCCCGCCTGGTTTCCGAACGCACCGGCCTCTCAGTTGAACTCGAGCGGTCTCATACGCGCTGAGGGCGCCGATGGCTTCCTGTTCTCTGTCCGGCTCATACCCGATTTCGATTCGTCGATCCTGATCCGTCTGTATGGCCAGAGTCTTCCTTTCCACATCGACGCTCAACACTCGGCCAACGACATCGAGATGATCCTCGTAGTCCCGCTCCCGGCGATCGGAGAGCCAATCCCTTTCCGCCTGGGTCACCGGAATCGGAGGTTTCGTGGGAACGGCGATGGCGAATCCGGCTCCATGCGGCAGTCCCTGTCCCAGCTTGGCGTACTCCGGTAGCAGTTGACGGGTGAATCGCTGCGGCAGGTCACGGTGCCGTCCTGCGGAGTCAAATGTCTCGTAGGCCAGATTGGCCGCCAGGCTCGCCGGATCCTGATCGTTCCACAACAGCAGTTTCTCGGGGTTGACGACCCGTGCCTCGATGGGGACTTCGACGCTATCCGAGCGCAGTGTCCGAAAGCCGAGGAATATCCGCTCGTCGAAGTGGTCGGGGAGTTGTTTCCGACCGGGATTGGCGGCAAGCCAGAGCACCCTGGCGGTCGCCTGGACAATGCTCCTGAAGCAGAGGATTTCCGTGAGGGCGCGGACGTCGAGGATGCCGTCGTCGAAGTCGTCGCCCGTGAACTTGAGCCGGGCGATTTCCTTCCATTGATCAGCCATCACTTGCGGTCCTCCAGCGTTCCCCGCTCCACTGTTCGGTGGGGACGATCGCGGCTTTGGTCAGTGTCCAACGCATGGTACTGAAGCGTCGTGCTTCACGCCGCCTGACGGCGGCGGTGCCGGTCTGAAGACCGGCGGCCCCCCTCGCCGCCGTCAGGAGGCCTACTGCGGCCCGGTACTCCCCGGCGGGACGCGGACCACCCCCGGGCACACCCTCGCCCTCGAGCGCGCGGTTCGCCTCCGGAAGCTCGCTCTCGAGGATCCGCTGGAGCTCCGCCTGATGCACCGCGAGCCGCTCCCGCAGGATGCCGTGGACCTCGCGCCTCTGGTCGGTCGGCGGGAAGTCGGCGCTCTGGACGGCTCCGGCGAGACAGCCGACCCGGCCCCCGAGCATGTTCGGCCAGCGAATCCGCTCCGGTCCGGTGCCGGTGACCGCCATCGGGATGAGCCGGCCCTCGACCGCGATCAGCGAATCCCCGCGTCCGTCCGCCCCCGGATCGATCGCCGCGACCTGGTTGGTCTACTCGGCGGGCGCAGCCCACAGGTGGTGGAGAGCGGTGCCCGCCAGTTCGGTCACGAATGTAAGTGACCATTAAACAATGGGATACGGGGCTTTGATTACGGTGATTTCCGCCCTGGACTTGGCAGTCGTCATGGTGTATAGGACACTAAGGCATGGCCGAATTGGCCGACGTCTCAATGGAGGGCAACAAGGCACTTCCGAGCCTTGGGCCGACCGCAGTTCGTAGGGGATTTCTCGGCGCGCGTGGGGTTCTGGAAGGCGAAAAGAGCGGGGTGACGGGATTCGGCATGTTGGGACGCGATGCTCCCGTTCCTGCCAGTTCTGGCGGTTTCCGGAACGGAGGAGCCTCGCCATGCCCCAAAGATCCCTCTTCCAGCCAGCGCGCCGCACCGGCCGTCCGCCGGTCTGGGCTCCTGATGCCGTGGGTGAGGCGATGACTCCCCCGCTCGCGCCGGAAAGTGGCACTTTCAGGTTCATCGATCTGTTCGCGGGGATCGGGGGGATGCGGCGCGGGTTCGAGACCATCGGTGGCCGCTGTGTCTTCACCTCCGAGTGGAACCGCTTCTCGCAGGAGACCTATGCCGCTAACCACAGCTGCGATCATCCGATCGTTGGCGACATACGTGAGGTCGCAACAGAGGACATCCCGAGCCACGATGTGCTGCTGGCCGGGTTTCCCTGCCAGCCGTTCTCGATCGCGGGCGTCTCGAAGAAGAACGCCCTGAACCGGCCGCACGGCTTCCGGTGCGAGGTCCAAGGGACCCTGTTCTTCGACATTGCCCGGATCGTCCGCCACCATCGCCCTCAGGCGTTCCTGCTGGAGAACGTCCGGAATCTGGTCAGCCACGATCGGGGCCGGACTTTCAACATCATCCGTGAAATCCTTGAAGAGGATCTTGACTACCAGATTCACTATCGGATCATCGACGCTCGTTCCTTCGTTCCACAACACCGGGAACGGGTCTTCATCGTCGGTTTCCGGGAACAGGCTCCTTTCTCTTTCCCGGATCTCCCACTCCCGAATCCCGACGAAGGTCCGCGGCTCCGGACGGTTCTACACCCAGCGGACGGAACGGAATTCCCGGAGCCGCCGTACACCGTGGGGGAGAAGGCCGCGGTCTCGTCCAAGTACACGCTCAGTGAGCACCTGTGGACGTATCTCCAAGGCTATGCCGAGAAACACCGGAGCCAAGGTAACGGGTTCGGTTTCGGACTCGTGGGGCGCGGAGACGTGAGCCGAACGCTCTCAGCCCGCTACTACAAGGACGGCTCCGAGATTCTGGTTCGCCGGCCCGGACATGGCCGTCCCCGGCGCCTCACCCCGAGAGAGTGTGCACGCCTGATGGGATTTGATCGGCCCGGCCGCGCGCGTTTCGAGATTCCGGTGTCCGACACGCAGGCGTATCGGCAGTTCGGAAATGCAGTCGTTGTCCCAGTCGTGGAAACGGTTGCAGCTCACATGGAGCCGTGGATCCAAAAGGAGCAGAAGCACTTCAATCAGCGTGTCGCCTGACATAGTCGATCCGAAGACCCGTAGCCAGATGATGGCGGGAATTCGGGGGAAGAACACAAAGCTGGAGATTCGGCTGCGTAAGGCCCTGTTTGCTCTTGGCTTTCGGTATCGGCTCCACTCTAAGGACCTTCCCGGCAAGCCGGACATAGTCCTCCCGCGGTACAGAGCCGTCGCCTTCGTCCACGGCTGCTTCTGGCATGGCCACGACTGCGATCTGTTCCGCTTGCCGGGGACAAGGACCGAGTGGTGGAAGGCGAAAATAGAGAGGAACCGAAAGCGCGACCAGGAAGTTGCCGCCCGCCTCCGCGAGAGGGGATGGCGACAGGCCAACATCTGGGAGTGCGCCGTTAGGGGACGGGGAAGCCGTACCGTGGAGGACGTGGCGCAAGAAGTCGCCCTGTGGCTCTCCACGCGGGCTCGAACCATTAGCATCTCTACGGAACGATGAAGATGATTTCTCCTCGGCTTGATCGCTGGATTGATGCGATCACAGAGAACGGCGCAGTTGTCTTTGCCAAGCGGCTCGCCGGAAACGACACACTCTTGACGAACGCCCACCAGGCCGGGCCATATCTTCCGAAGCAGTTCCTGTTCCGGGTGCTACGAGAGATCAACCGCCCGGAGGAACAGAATCCCAAGTTCGCGCTGCCTGTGCGTATCGAGTCGCATGGAGAAGAGCGGCAGGTGATGGCGACTTGGTACAACAACAAGCTTTTCGGACAGACTCGCAATGAGACTCGATTGACCGGGTTCGGCGGTGCACAGTCGCCCCTTCTTGACCCAGAAAACACGGGCGCGCTGACGCTGTTTGCGTTCACGCGAACTCAGTCTGTTCCGATATGCAGTATCTGGCTGTGTGCAACGCTGGAAGAAGAGGAAAGAGTTGAAGGTTACATGGGCCCTGTCGACCCGGGGCTCGGCGCTGTCTGGGAACCTTCAACGGGAGCGGTAACCCAGCCGCGGCCGGGCAGTGCCATTCAGACGTGCCGGTTATCGCGGTCCCAGATTCCAGACGCATGGTTGGCCGACTTTCCGAGTGGCGCTGAGGTTATCGAGAAAACGCTGGAACTGCTGCCCGTCGGAAAAAAGGACCCCGATGCGCGTTTACTGCGGCGCCGGGCCTGCGAATATGATGTGTTCTTGAGCGTTGAAGAGGCAATCGTCCTGCCGCTCATCAAACGCGGCTTCGGCAGCGTGGCGGCCTTTGTGGACCAAGCGCAGACAGTTCTGCAGCGGCGGAAGTCGCGTTCCGGAAGGTCCTTGGAGCTCCAAGTGAAGGCGATTCTGAGCGAGGAGGGTTTCCAAGAGGGCAAGGACTTCGAGTACAACGTGGAGTCCGATCGAGGCAAGCGGCCCGACTTCCTATTCCCCTCGCAGGCGGCTTATCGAGACCCTGCGTTTCCATCTCAACAACTAACGATGCTTGCCACGAAGACCACGTGCAGAGACCGCTGGCGACAGGTCTGCAATGAGGCTGATCGCATACCAGCGAAACACCTCCTTACACTCCAAGAGGGTGTTACAGAACGACAACACGCCGAAATGGTGGCTTCCGGCGTACGGCTTGTCGTACCGAAATCACTGCGCACCAAATACCCGAAGACGATTCGTCCGCATCTGTTGACGGTAGGCCAGTTTCTGAGCTTGCTGGAGAAGCGACGGCAGAATTGACCGGGCGGAACAAGGCCCAAATCGCAATTCCATAGTCTTCGGTAATCTGTACCGCCTCGAAAGTGAAAGACGCGTCGAGACCCAGCCATATCCCGACCGTTGCCCCTGCTTCTATAGCACTGGAGCACACATGAGCGATCCGCAATGGCGATTCGGCACGATTTCGCCAGATGAGAAGGAACAGGACGTCACGCAGAGGGACCAGTTCAACAATGACGCGATCGGTTTGGCAGAGGCGCTCGTCCGCGAGGCCATTCAGAATTCGACCGACGCGAACGCGGGGGAGGAACCCGTTACGGTCAGATTTCGTACTGAAGTTCTAACCGGCAGAGATTCGGCCAGACTGGCCGAACTCCTTCTTCCTCTCGAGCCCCACCTCGTAGCCGCAGGTTGGGCTGTGGAACCACTGAGAGAGCATCAAATCAAACTCCTTCTGGTCGAGGACTTCGGTACGACGGGATTGACCGGAAGTATCGAGCACCGTGATCGCGGGAACTTCTACAATTTTTGGCGGCGTTTAGGTGGATCCAACAAACGCGGCAGTAAAGGCGGACGCTGGGGTCTCGGGAAGCTGGTATTTTCGTCCGCCTCGCGGATCGGCGCATTCTTCGGACTCACAATACGAGAAAGCGAGGGATCCGCTTACTTGATGGGCGAAACAGCGCTCAAGATTCATGAAATGGACGGGACGCTGTATCGGTGGTACGGGTACTTCGCCGAGCATGGTGGTCAAATCCCACTTCCATCGGCTGATCAGGATACAGTGGCCGAGTTCCGCCAGATCACCAAGATCTCGCGTTCGAGTCAACCGGGTCTGTCGATTGTCATTCCCCACGTTCACGACATCAGTCGCGACAAGATTCTCGGGTCAATCGCCAAGAACTACTACTTCCCGATCCTCCTCGACCGGCTCGCGGTCGATGTCGATGGCACAGTACTGGATCGATCGACTCTACATGACATAGCGCAGCGTGTGGGCAAGACACTGGATGTTCCTTTCGATTTCATTCGACGTGTCGGAACGGCGCTAAGGGAGTCGGCTGATTTCGATGGCGTTGACGGCATTACAGCGCAAGAACCGAGTGCTGATTACTTTCCAGGCGAGATTTTGGATTCGTTGCGCGAAAAGTACGCAGCGGGGGCCGTTGTACACGTCCGTTTGCCAGTCGAATTGACCACACAAGGCGGCGAAGATGAACTGAGTTGGATTGATGTATTCCTCCAGAGAACGCCTGCGGAGGAACAGCCATATTCGATTTTCGTGCGGGACCGCATGGTCATTCCAGAAGAGCGGCACGTTGTACTCGCGAATGTTCGCGGTGCGATGGTCGCCGCGGAGTCCGCGATAGCGACCTTCCTGGGTGATGCAGAGAATCCCGCCCACACAAAATGGAATCAGAATGCCGAAAGGCTGAGAAAGAACTGGTACCGGCCTCACTTGACGCTGAGCGCAGTTCGGCATTCCCTTCGGAATCTACACAGGACGCTCGCGGAGGAGGATCAGGCAATCGACAAGACGGCACTTGTGAAGTTCTTTTCTGTGCCTGATCGGATTGGGCGTGGCGGCGGGAGCAAAGAAAAATTCGAGCGTTCGCTCGACACGGCGCCGCCGTGGCGAATTGAGCCGCGTAAGGGTGCTTTTCGAATACACCACACTACGGAATCTGCCAGCCTGGCATTCCCCTTCGACGTGCGGATTTCTGTGGCTTACGATACGCCAGTGGGCAATCCGTTTCGCCTGTACGAAGTGTACGACTTTGACTTTGGAGACCGAGACACCATAACAATTGACATGAGTGGCGCACAGTTGGCGGATGCGGATGAGGGTGGGGCAGTGTTACGGCTTATGGACTCGTCGTTTAGTGTGAGTGTTTCGGGTTTTGACGTGAACCGGGATTTGGTCGTTCGGGTCGAGGCAATCTAATGCGTCGAGTAACGGCGCGGGTCAATTCGACCGCCCGCAAGCGAATTCAGAGGCAGGCGGTCGTTGCGGAGTTTCGACAGCCTGAGGGCGACCTTCCGTTCGCAGTTTCGGTGAGTGTGGATCGCACCACGTGGGAATACCCCGAAACGGCGACGATCGTCTTGGAGGTGAGGCAACGGGCAGCTCGTATGCGATTCGAACTCGGCACTGTAGGAGCGCCGATCACTGACACGTGGTGGCCCCTTGAGAGATTGGACCCACGTGTGCCGCCACAGATCCGACTGAAAGTGGTAGATCGGGATCAGTGGCCCGGAAGACTGTTGGCGGCCTCACGGTTCTTCGTCCCGATCAAGGACGAGGGGAAGGACGAGGATGGAGACCGACCGATACTGCATATAAGGCCGTGGGGCCTTGGGGATGAGATTTGGAGGGTCGAGTTTGCCGACGATTCACCACCAATCCTCGCATACAACGATCGCCTGTTTGGTTTGAAGGAGAGACTTCAGGCCGGTGCTTTGGTGACGAGCCTGGTTTTACCGATGGCGTTGCGGGCGGTACTCAAGGAGATCAGGAGCCGCCCAGGAGGCGGCAATGGAGAAGCCGACTGGCAGGGCGACTGGTTACGGTTCTGTAAGTGGTTAGGGGTATCTGAGGAACTGCCGCCGGAAGACTCGGAGTATGCGGATTGGGAAGACAAGGTGGTACGAGCGTTCTGTAGGAAACATGAGTTGGTCAAGAGAGCGAATCGAGTTCTGGACGCGGGGGGGTGGCGGTGAAACTGCGGGCGTTGAATGAGCGAGGGCTCAGAGAGTTCACTGAGTGGATGGGAAGGGGCGCACACCGAACGCCGCCACTTCGGCTCATCGAAGATACAGCCACTTCAAGGGCTTTGAGAGGCGAGGTGGTTGTCGAGGAGGAGAGACAGTTTGCGAATCGGTATGAGTTCGGGCAATACCTGTGCGACAGGATGGCTCCCCTCAAGGAGCGTGGCCTCGAGAATGACGTTGGACTATGGTCGGCGCTGGCACTGGTGTGGTTTGATCAGCTTTGTCCACGTGGCCCTGGTGGCAGAAGGCGCCCGACTCCCGAATACCTGTTCGTCCTGAGCCAGGACTGGCGTCAGGAATACAGGCACATGGTCAGACCCTGTTGGCAGCTGGTTCGTGACCATGGTGAGCGAGCCCGATTCATGCTCTTGGCGCGCTCGGAGCGGCTGGACTCTCTGCGGAGGCGTGGGGAGGTCTTTGAACAAATGGCATCGCGATCGGGCGTCTTCTTTAGTCCGGCCGTAGTCTCAGCTGTGGCGCGTTTGTACGCGGATCCTGGGACGGGACGGCCGCGGCGGGGGGCGGCAGCCAAGGGTGGAGGGAGCATTCGCAGGATGGGTTTGCTGCTAACGCAACTGGATCTGACGTTCGACTTAGTTTCGGTCCCACAGGGACGGATGGAAGGGCTCGTGCCCGCCGAATTTGAGCGGTGGAGATCGCCGCGCTCAGGAGCCTGACGTGGATCGGAGACCGGTTCGGGGTAGTACGTCCGGGAGGTGATTCGTCCAACCGACCGAACTTTGGCCGGGGATCTCGTGGACCTCGACCAACTGGTCGGTCGGCGGGAGGTCGGCGCGCTGCGTCCCGGATCGGACGAGGATCGCGATCGGGGCACCTCCGGGCGCCGGCCATGACCGATCTTCACCCCGTTCGAGCCGTTCGCGCCGATGGGAGGCGTGCGCAACCGCATCTCGGTGGACTAGTCCTCCCGGGGTTCCACCACACCCGGTTGTGTCCGGCGTCGCCGCTGCCGTCCACCGTCCGGATCGGCTCGCCGGCGCCGTTCTTCACGACCACCTTGACGCCCTCGGTCTCGTCCTCGAGTCAGTCTCTAGACCCATCCACCGTCGCCCAAAAAAGAGATCGGCAGTCAATTCACTCTTCCGCGCCGAAACGCCATCCGACACCTAATCTCTCCATCGCCTTCGATTCCGCAATCGTAGGCGAATCTTCGGTAACGACGGGCCGTGTAACCGATCCGCGCGATACCTACCTCTGGAACGACTAGGCATGGAGAGGAGTCAGCATCGCAGGAAGCCACTGAGTACCCGAGGTTTTCCATGCACACAAACACTGCACGTAGTGGATCTCCTCTACGTCTTTGAGAGTATCCATAGACACGGGCTTGCGCATCGCTGTGAAGGCAACTCTCCAAGGCATCCAATAGATCGATTTCGCACTCGCTAGAGCATGAGAACAATAGACGCATTCGATCATCACGAGTGGACACATTCGACAGTATCTGCTGGCGTTCCGTCGCCACCTCACGACCCTCTTGGTACGCGGCCCGAATGCTTGGCCACATCGCGATGGGAAGCACCACAAGGCCTGCAAGACTCGCAGCTGTAGCGACGGTTTCCCAGTTACGCACTGTGGCGCCGAAGATCTTCTTGGCCACGAAGATTGCAGGCGCGGAGAGAAGCAAGGCAACACACAGTGACGCGAGAAAAGAGTTAAGGAACTGGCCAGCGTCAAACAGCGCAACGAGCGTTAGGGCCATTTCCCGCATGACGATCCAATAGTCGCTCATCGCGATGCGAGCCAGCTACTACAGCGCATTCTTGGTGCCAAACCACATCTAGCTAGCGTCAGATCACTCGGCGGCAGGTAGGTTCGGTAGCCTCGTCGATTCGTGCTGTCGGTGGGCAATGAACCGGGAGATTTGCACTGCAGTCTTGGCGCTCAGACCCAAGGGAGCGCGAGAATAGGGACGTTGGAGGACGCACGAGAGAAGCGCCGGTTCCTGCTCCTGATGAGGGCGCGGCGAATCGTGATGCCGGTGGGCTGCTCGCGAGGGAATACCGGCGATGCCGGTCTGGAGACCGTCTCGTCTGAATTCCGTCTCCAAGGGGCCTTGGTCACCTACTCCCGGTGCTCCCCGGCGGTACCCGGACCACCCCCGGGACCCCCTCGCCCTCGAGCGAACGGTTGGCCTCGGGTAGCTCGGTCTCGAGGATCCGCTGGAGCTCCGCCTGCTGCACGGCGA
The DNA here is from genome assembly GCA_022826195.1 of Acidobacteriota bacterium. GTDB lineage: Bacteria > Acidobacteriota > Vicinamibacteria > Marinacidobacterales > Marinacidobacteraceae > Marinacidobacterium. The sequence goes on along the minus strand of JAJDVI010000018.1, from coordinate 90,200 downwards.
GCCGCTCCCGCAGGATGCCGTGGACCTCGCGCATCTGGTCGGTCGGCGGGAAGTCGGCGCTCTGGACCGCGCCCGCGAGGTAGCCGATCCGGCCGGCGAGCATGTTCGGCCAGCGAATCTGGTCCTGTCCGGTGCCGGTGACGGCCATCGGGATGAGCCGCTCCTCGACCGCGATCAGCGAGCCCTCGAGCCCGTCCACCGCCGAGGCGATCGCCTCGACCTGGTTCGTCTCCTCGGCGAGCGACTTCACGTCGAGCAACTGCCGCCGCAGCCACTCGATCTCGTTCACCATGCCGGCCACCGTCTCCATGTCCTTGCGGAGTTCCCGGACCATTGCCGTCTGGGCGGCGATGTCCTCCAGCGTTCCCTCGCTGTGCGGGTCCTTCATGACCTCGAGGCTCGCCTGCCGCGTCTCGTCGCCGACCTGCAGCTCGACCTGGTAGGTCCCCGGCGGGGCGAGGACCGCGACCCGGGCGCCGCCCGGCGCCGACCTTGACCGGTCCTCGTCCAGCTCGACCCAGTCCGCGCCGGTGGGCGGCGTCCGCAGCCGCATCTCCGTGGACTCGTCCTCGCGGAGGTTCCACCAGACCCGGTTGAGCCCGGCGTCCCCGCTGCCGTCCATCGTGCGGATCGTCTCGCCGGCGGCGTTCTTCACGACCACCTTGACCCCTTGGGTCTCGTCGTCGAGCCAGTAGCTGATCGGGGCGCCGTAGGGCGGGTTCTCCCCGGCCGACCAGTCGTCGAACTGGGAGAAGGGCGCGGTGATCGCGTGGAACCGGTACACCGAGCGCGGCTCGAAGAGGTGCACCGAGGCCGCCTCGACCTCGTCCGTCCACTGCTGGAGCGGCGAGATGTCGTCCATGATCCAGAACCCGCGGCCGTAGGTGCCGACCACGAGGTCCTTGAACCGCTCCTGCACGGTGATCCAGTACATGGGGCTCGGCGGCAGGCCGTTCGCGAGCCGCTGCCAGTTGGCGCCGTCGTCGAAGCTGACGTAGAGGAAGTTCTCGGTGCCGAGATAGAGGAGCCCGGGCCGCGCCGGGTCCTCGCGGACGTTCCGGGTGTAGCTGAGCGGGCTGTCCTTGACGCCGTTGACGATCAGCTCCCACGACGCGCCGAAGTCCTCGGTCTTGTACACGTAGGGCGCGAAGTTGCCCACCTGGTGGGCCTCGACGGTCATGTAGGCCTTCCCGGCCTCCCACTTCGAGGCGTCGATGTTCCGGACCACGCCCTCCTCGGGCATGCCGGGGATGTTCGCGGTGACGTCCGTCCAGTTCGCCCCGCCGTCGCGGGTCACGTGCATCAGCCCGTCGTTCGTGCCGGCGTAGATCACGCCCGCCTCGACCGGGCTCTCGTCCACCGCGTACACCACGCAGCAGTACTCGACGCCGATGTTGTCCGGGGTGAGTCCGCCGGAGACGGTCTGCCGGTCCTTGTTGTTGGAGGTCAGGTCGGGGCTGATCTCCTCCCAGCTCTGGCCGCCGTTCGTCGTCCGGTGGACGTGCTGGCTGCCGACGTACACCGTGTTCCGGTCGTGCGGCGAGATGGTCAGCGGGAACACCCACTGGAACCGGTAACGGAGCGTCTCCGCCGGCCAGCCGATGGTGCTCTCCGGCCAGACCTCGACCTGGCGGAACTGCCGGGTGGTCTCGTTGTAGCGGACCACGATCCCGCCGGCCGCGCCGAAGCCGGACGCGCTCGACCAGACGATGTTCGGGTCCACCGGGTCCGGGGTGGCGAAGCCGCTCTCGCCGCCGCCGACCCCGTGCCACATGCCGCGGGGAATGCCGGCACTGAAGAACCCGCCGGTGAACGCCCGGCTCGGGCCCCGCGTCGAGGGTCCGTCCTGCCGGTTGCCGAGGACGTTGTAGGGAATCGCGTCGTCCACGGTCACGTGGTACATCTGGGCGAGCGGGAGCTGGATCTTGAACCAGGACTTGCCCCGATTCTCCGAGATCGAGACGCCGCCATCGTGCGCGACGGCCATCCGGTCGGCATCCGTGTGGTCGATCCACATGTCATGGTGGTCCCAGCCGGGGGCGTCGTTGAATCCGTGCACCCGGTGCGTCACCCCGGCGTCCAGCGTCGAAGCGAACGACGCGGTCAGGAAGTAGGCCTCGTCGCGGTCGTCGGGCGCCGCCGCGCAGCGCGCGTAGTAGGCGTTCCGACCCGCCAGGTTGCGGTTGTGGGTCTGGATCGTCCAGGTCTTCCCGCCGTCGCTCGACGCCCAGAGTTCGCCGCTCTCGACCTCTCCGGTGCTCCAGTCCGCCGAGTCCACGCCGAAGTAGGGCACGCCGTCGCTGGTCTCGATGAGCGCGTACACCCGCCGGGAGTCCGACTTGCTCATGCAGAGCGCGACCTTCCCGATGTCGGACATCGGCAGGCCGTTGCCCTCGAGTTCGGTCCAGGTGTCGCCGCCGTCGCGGGTCATCCAGAGGCCGCTGCCCGGCCCGCCGCTCATCCGGCCCCAGGTCCGGAGCGCGAGCTGCCACATCCCGGCGAAGAGGATCCGGGGGTTGTTCGGGTCCATGACCATGTCCGAGGCCCCGGTCTCCTCGTCCACGAAGAGGACCTTTTCCCACGTTTCGCCGCCGTCCATGGTGCGGTAGACGCCGCGTTCGGGCTGCGGCGAATACGCGTGCCCGAGCGACGCCGCGTAGACGATGTCCGGGTTCGTGGGATGGATGATGATCCGGCCGATCCGCGCCGTGGCGTCGAGGCCCATGTGCTGCCAGGTCTCGCCGGCGTCGGTGGACTTGAAGACCCCGATGCCGATGGAGACGTTCGCCCGGATGAAGGTCTCGCCGGTGCCGGCCCAGACGATGTTCGGGTCCGACTCCGAAACCGCCAGCGCTCCGACGGCGTGGACGTCCTGATCGTCGAAGACCGGCCGCCACTTGAGGCCGGCGTCCTCGGTCTTCCAGATCCCGCCGGTGGCGGCCCCGGCGTAGTAGACGTTCCGGTCGCCCGGCACGCCGGCGACCGCGAGGGTGCGGTTCCCGACCGGGCCGATGTGCCGGAACTTGAGCCCGCCGAGTTCGTCGGGCGCCGGCTGGGCGAGCGCCGTGGCGGGAAGTCCGAGGGCGAGGCTGAGGAAGAGGCTGATTCCAGGGCGCATGGGGTTTTCCTCCGGGCGGGATGGGGTGCTATTCGGTGGCGGCCACGTTCTGGCGTCGGAAATAAAGGTATACGGGAATCCCGGCGGCGGTGATGCCGAGGCCGATCAGGGCGTCGCGCGGGTCGGTGATCAGGGTGTTCACCAGCAGCACGGCCGAGAAGAGGGTGAAGACGGCGGGGAGCAGCGGATAGCCGAAGGCGCGGTAGGGCCGGTCGAGGTCCGGCTGTTTCCAGCGCAGCACGAAGACGGCGGCGCTCCCGAGGCCGTAGAAGAGCCAGGAGACCACCACCACGTAGGTGAAGAGCTGGTCGTAGGTGCCGGTGAGCGCGATCCCGGCGGCCCAGAGCCCCTGGACGAGCGTCGCGTTCTTCGGCACCGCTCCCGGGCTCAGCCGGGCGAAGGAGCGCAGGAAGGCCCCGTCCCGCGCCATCGCGTAGTAGACCCGGGCGCCGGTGAAGATGAAGCCGTTCGCGGCGGCGAAGCAGGAGACCATCACCGCGAGCGTCACGAGCTGCCCGCCGAGCGGCCCGCCCGCCAACCCGGCGGCGTCGGCGGCCACCGTCTCGGTGCCGGCGAAACCCGCGAACGGCAGCGCCTTCAGGTAGGCGAAGTTGAGCAGCAGGTAGATCCCGATGAGCAGCAGCAGGCTGACCGAGATGGCCCGCGGCAGGAAGCGCTGGGGGTTCCTCACCTCCCCGCCGACGAAGGTGATGCTGATCCAGCCGTCGTAGGCCCAGAGCGCCGCCACCATCGCGGCGCCCCAACGGGCCGCCGCCGAGCCCTCGACGGTCAGCCGGGACCGCGCGATGGTCTCGACCGACTGGTCGCCGAGCGAGATGCAGAGCACCACGATGGCGCCCGCCATCACCAGCTTGGCGATGGTGGTCAGGTTCTGGGTGTCCGCGGAGGACCGCACGCTGCGGCAGTTCCAGAGCGAGAGCACCAGGATGAGGATCACCACCGCCGCCCTGGCGCCGGCCGGACCGAGCGGCACGAACTGGGCGCCGTACTCGACGAAGACGACCGCCACCGCCGCGATCGAGGCGGTCTGGATGACCGCGAAGAGGCTCCAGCCGTAGAGGAATCCCACCAGCGGGTGGTAGGCCCGTTCCAGATAGACGTATTCCCCGCCGGCGTGGGGATAAAGCGCGGCGAGTTCCGCGATCGCGAAGGCCCCGCAGAGCGACATCGCCCCCGCTCCCACCCAGATGAGCGCCGCGCCACCTGCCGAACCCGTCGAGGCGATCACGTAGGCGGGCACCACGAAGATCGCCGACGCCAGGATCGTCCCGATGTTGACGAACAGCGCGTCGCCGAGCCGCAACTCCCGCCGCAGTCCCTGAGCCAAGCGGGCCAGCGTACCGGATCAGGCGTGGCAGCGCGCCGGCCTGGAACGCCGGTCTCCAGACCGGCACGCGCGGTGCTCCCCACCGCGCACGTCGCATCCCTGACCTGCGTGAGGTCCCGCACCACTACGATGCCGCCGTGACCCCAAACCAGGGTTCGGAGACCCACGACCTCGACCTCACCCTCATGCGCGCGGCCCTCGCCGAGGCTGCGGCGGCGGCCCGCGCCGGCGAGGTCCCCATCGGCGCCGTGGTCGCGCGAGACGGCGCGATCCTCGCCGCCGCCCGCAACCGCGTCCTCGAGACCGGCGACCCCACCGCCCACGCCGAGATCCTCGCCCTCCGCGCCGCCGCGGACCGGATCGGCAACTATCGGCTCACCGGCTGCGACCTCTACGCCACCGTCGAACCCTGCCTGATGTGCGCCGGCGCCATCGCCCACGCCCGCATCCGGCGGCTCGTCTACGGCCCGCCGGAGCCCAAATTCGGTGGAGTAGAATCGAAGGTCGCGCTGGGAGGCCTCGGACTGCCGCACCATCTCACGGTGGTTTCGGGAGTCCTGGCCGACGAGGGACGCGAGCTGCTGCAGACGTTCTTCCGCGAGCGGAGGTAGCCGCCGGTCAACTCCCAGCGTTTGCTCACCAGGCCCGGAGAGGTACCGAAGTGGCCGTAACGGGGGCGCCTCGAAAGCGCTTTGTCCGGTGAAGAGCCGGGCACGTGGGTTCGAATCCCACCCTCTCCGCCGGCTGGGCGGGTCCGTGCACGATCTGATTTGGTCTTGAGACGTCGCCGACGCCGTCACTTTGATGATCCGATGGAGGGATTGACACGCCCGAAGAGTCCGTAAGTGACTCGTGACTCGGGTATCTGGCGACCACCCTGCCGCCGCACTGCCGCAACTTCTCGAAGCGCCCGCGCAAGCGGCCGCGTCGTTTCGCAGCGATCGCGCGGGCGGCTGACCCGGGGTGCGTTTACCGCGTACCTTCCATCAAAGCCCGCGGAGGTACCGGATTACGCAGGAGCATCACTCCCCGAGCGATGCAAGTGGATGCCGCCACCGGAGTTCCGGAAAACGGGCAAAATCACCGTCAGTCGAGACCAGTTCGCATCCGTGTTCCATGGCCAGTGCAGCCAGGTAGGCGTCGGTCACGAGCGGCCCTTCGATCTTCCGGCACAACCCGACGAAGATGTCCCAGTGCCGTCGGCCCGGCGCGATCATGACCGCGCGAGGCCGCGAGACCAGCTTCTGACAAAACTGGATGGCCGTGCCCATCGGAGTCGGCGGATCGAAGATTCGGCGGTTCGTCACGATCCGCAAGAAGCCGGCGAGCACGACCTCGGACAGCGCGAACGGGGCCGCCGAGGCCGTCAACGCGCGCAGCCAGGCGGCGTATCGCTCGTGCTCCGGCCCGTCCTCGCGGTGCGCGTAGATGAGAACGTTGACATCCGGGAGCAGCACCGACTATTCCCGCCTTCCGTAGCGCTCGAGGTCCTCGGCCTCGAGGAGCGCCGAAGCCTTGTCGAGGTTGTGTTGCGAGAAACGGCCGCCGGCGCCGAACGTGACCAGCTCGAAAGGCTCCTCGTCGGCGTCCGCGGTAGGCGCCCGCAGGAAGAGGCGCACGGCTTGTTCGATGAGACGGCTGACGGATCCCCCCGACTGGGCGGCGCGCTCCTTGAGCTGCTCCATGACCTGACTGTCAACGGTGATGGTCGTCCGCATGATGCACAAGCATACAGGGAGTACATCACTACATCAATCACCGGCGCAGTGCGGCACTTGGCGTCCCTGCCCGGGGACCAATGCCGCCATCCGCGTCACTCTGGCGCGCGCAAGAGAGACGCTCTCCGGCAGGCACGTGGCGCTGCGGCAGGTCGTGTCACTTTGGTGATCGCATGGAGAAACGGACACGACCCGGGAGCCAGTAGAGTCGGCCTGCCGCGCACCTGCCAACCGCACCCCGTGAAGACCCACCGGCCGTTCCTCATCTTCGTCCTCGCCTCGCTGGCCGCGTGCGGCGAGCCCGCGCAGGAACCCTCCCCGCCCGGCGGACCCCCACCCCAGGTCGAGTCGGCGCTGCTCCCGACCTTCGTCATCCGCGGGGAACCCGTGTCCCGGACGTCCCTCGCCGACCGCATGGAAGCGCTCGGCGTGCCGGGCGTCAGCGTCGCCGTGCTCCTCGACGGCGAGATCGCCTGGGCGCGCGGCTACGGGCTCGCCGATCTCGAATCGGAGCGGCCGGTCACCACGAGGACCCTCTTCCAGGCCGCGTCGATCTCCAAACCGGTGGCCGCGCTCGCGGCGCTGCAACTCGTTCAGGAAGGCCGCGTCGCGCTCGACGCCGACGTGAACCGCTACCTCACGGGTTGGCGCGTGCCCGCGAACGCGTTCACGGAAGAGGCTCCCGTGACGCTCCGCGGCCTCCTGACCCATCGCGCCGGACTCGGCGTCTCGGGATTCCCCGGCTACGGACCGGAAGAAGCGGTCCCGGATCCGGCCGGCGTGCTCGACGGCCGCGGCAACACCGATCCCGTGCGCGTCGTGCTGCCGCCGGGTGAGCGCTGGCGGTACTCCGGCGGCGGTTACACGGTCATGCAGCAACTGGTCGCGGACGTTCGCGGCGCCCCGTTTGCGGAGCTCATGCGCCGCCGGGTGCTGGATCCGCTCGGCATGGTCCGCTCGACCTACGAGCAACCGATTCCGCCGCAGCGGCAAGACGACATCGCGACCGGATACCGCCCCGACGGGATCCCCGTGCCGGGCGGCTGGCACACCTACCCGGAGCAGGCGGCGGCCGGACTGTGGACGACCCCCAGCGAACTCGCCCTCTATGCCGCCGAGGTACAGCGGGCGTGGAGCGGCGATTCGACGCGGGTCCTCGACGGAGTGCTCGCCCGGGAGATGCTGACGCCCGACCAGGACGACTGGGGCCTCGGTCCCGGGATCTCCGAGGACGGCCGGCGCTTCCGGCACGGGGGCTCGAACCAGGGCTTCCGTTCCACCTTCTCCGCGGCCATCGACGGAGACGACGGCGTCTTCGTGATGACGAACTCGGATGCCGGGTCCCCCCTGGCGAACGAGATCGCGATCACCGTGGCGGAGGCGTACGGGTGGTCGGGCCCCGGGCCCGCGGAGCGGATACCGGTGGAGCTGCCGGCCGACGTCCGGGAGCGGTATGTGGGGACGTACGTCGTTGCCGAGAGGGACATCGAGTTCGAGGTGGAGTTGGAGGAACGGGGGCTCTGGCTGACGTGGCAGGGGGAACGCACGGTGCTGTGGCCGTCGGGAGACGCGACGTTCTTCGACGTGGAGGATGGACGCGAAGTGCGGTTCTCGTGGGAGCCGGACGGGGTGGAGATGACGCTCGGGACCCTCAGGGCGACGCGCGTTCCGAGGTGACCCGGCGCGGGTGGAAGCCGATGTTTGAGCTTTCCGACGCGCAGGTCCGGCTTCGCGACGAAGCGCGGACGCTCGCCGAGCGCGAGATCGCGCCGCGCGCCGCGGAGGTGGACCGCACCGAGGCCTACCCCTGGGCCAACGTGGAGGCGTTGACCGCGGCCGGCTTCATGGGAATGACCATCCCGAAGGAACACGGCGGACGCGGCCTGACCTGCCTCGACGCGGTCCTGGTCATCGAGGCCGTGGCGCGGGCCTGCGGCGCCACCGCCCGGATCGTGGTCGAGGCCAACCTGGGGGCGATCGGCGCGATCATGCGGTACGGCTCCGAGGCGCAGAAGCGGCTCGCCGCCGAGCTGGTGCTCGCGGGGGACAAGCCCGCGATCTGCATCAGCGAACCCGGCGCCGGCAGCGCGGCCACCGAGATGGCGACCCGCGCCGACCGGAAGGGCGATCGCTACATCCTCAACGGGACCAAGCACTGGATCACGGGCGGGGGCGTTTCCAGACTCCACCTCATCTTCGCCCGGGTGTTCGAGAACGGCGTCGATCAGGGGATCGGCGGTTTCGTGGTCGTTCGCTGCCCCGGATCGGACGCTCCGCAGGGTCTCCGCATCGGCCGCCGCGAGCCGGCCATGGGCCTGCGCGGCCTCCCCGAGACGGAGATCCTGCTGGAGGATCTCGAAGTGCCTGGCGACATGATCGTGGTCCCGCCGGAAGGTCTGGGGCGCGCCTTCGCGAGCCTGATGAACGCCTACAACGGCCAGCGCGTCGGGGCGGCGGCGGTGGCGCTCGGCATCGCGCAGGGCGCTTACGAACTCGCGCTCGACCACAGCCGGACGCGCGAGCAGTTCGGGCGGCCCATCGCCGAGTTCCAGGGCCTGCAGTGGATGCTGGCCGACATGGCGACGGCGCTCGACGCCGCGCGGCTGCTGGTCTGGCGGGCGGCGGCCGGCGCCGGGAAGAATGGCTTTCCCGACGCGAAGCAGGCGGCCCAGGCCAAGATCCTGGCCTCCGAGACCGCGATCGAGGTCACGAACGACGCGCTGCAGATGTTCGGCGCCGCCGGGTACTCGCGGAACCTGCCGCTGGAGCGCATGGTCCGTGACGCCCGCATGTTCACCATCGGCGGCGGCACGGCGCAGGTCCTGCGGACGGTGGTCGCCTCCCGCCTGCTCGGACGGAAGCTGCCGCAGACCCGGGACGGCTACGTTCGTCCCCCGGCCGAGGGGCGAGAGGCGTGACGCGGCTCGGGCGGCGGATCGGAACGCCCGAGCCCTGGATCGGAGGGGATTTGACGGGTCGGTCCTCCGGGCCCACAATCCGCGCGATGAGACCGGACTGGCGCAGGGTCCTCCCGTGGGCCGCCCTCGCGGCGCTCGCGCTGCTGGCCCTCGGCGCCGTCCCTCATCCGCACGACGAGGTCGAGGGGCACGGGGAGCATTGCGTCCTCTGTCATGCCCAGGACGCGCCCTTCGTCGCGTCCGGCCTCCCGGCGAACCCGGATCCGGTCGTCCGCTCGGCCGATGTCCCGGTTGCGGTCCTGCACGTCCACGGGATGACGCCCACGGGGGGCGGCTCCCGGGCGCCCCCCGCCTGACTCTCGCGCAGCCGTAGCCGGCCGCTGCGCCGGCTGCTTCGTCCTGTCGTGGCGCCCGCGCCCGCTTCGGTGCGCCGGCGTTTCCTCATCCGGGAGGAGAGAGTCCGAATGCCGATCCCGGCAGTCCTTGAGAGTTCCGCCGCCAGCGGGGCTCCACCCGTTCCCATCCGCGAGGCCGGGTTCGAGGACTCGACACCATGAAGGTCTCGCTCGCCACCATCCCGTCGAGCACGGTTCTGGTCTCGGGATCGCGGCTCGCGGCGTGCGCCGCGACCTGGTGCGCCGTGCACTGTGCGCTCACCCCGTTCCTGGCCGTAGCGGCGCCGGCGCTGGCGCTCTCCGAAGGCGCCGAGCGAGCGCTCTGGGCCGGGACCGTCCTTCTCGGGGCGGTGATGCTCCTCATGGGACCGGCCCGCAGGATCGCGGCGCCGGTCCTCACGTTCCTGGGTGGGGCCGCGCTCTGGGGAGCCTCCCTCGCCGGTTGGTTCGAGCCAGTGCCGGAGACCGTGACGTCGGCCGCCGGCAGCCTGACCCTCGCAGCCGCCCTGGTGTGGAGCGCCCGCATCTGCCAGGCCGGCGCCTGCCCGGCCTGCGACGACGAGGAGACGACGGACCCGTCACTCCCACCGTCCGGTCCCCGGCGGCAAGGCCGGCGCCGCATCCTCGGGAGCCCGTAAACCATGATGTGGCCGACCGTCGCCGGCAGTGCCCCGGCGCCCTGTCGTCCGGCCGTCTTCCTTCTGCTTCTCGGCCTGGCCGCGTGCGGGTCCGGCGTGCCTGACGATCCGGGACCTCTGGAAGGCGAGGCGCTCGAGGTGCCCTGGACCGAGACTTTCCGCGCCGTCGAACGGGACGGCTACCGCGTCGTGGATATCGAGGCGTCCGTCGTCACCTGGGGCGGCGCGGCGGGCGGGCCGCCCCAGCGCGCCCGCCTCGTGCTGGTCCCGCGGGGCCAGGAGCCGCCGCCCCTGACCGCCGATCTGGCGGGGGCCACGCTGGTCCGGACGCCCGTCCAGCGGATCGCTGTCAACGATCAGCCCCACGAGGGCATGCTCCGCGCCCTCGGGGTCGAGGACCGGATCGTCGCGGTCGGCGGGCACAACAGCTACGACGACGAGCTGCGCCGCAAGGCACGGTCGGGCGAGATCCAGCAGATCGGCTACGGCTGGCACATGCCGCCGACGCTCGACGCGCTGGTGGCGGCGCGGCCGGACGTGCTGGTCGCGCGCATGGCCGACCTCACGCACACCCAGCACCTGGAGCGCGTCGAGTCGCTCGGCATCCCCTTCGTGCCGACCTTCGTCGACGCGGAGCCGCACTACATGGGCCGGGTGGCGTGGGTACTCCTGATGGGCCTCCTCACCGGGAAAGAGGCGGAAGCCGAGGCGTTCGTCCAGATGGTGGCGCGCGAGGTGGACCGCCTGAAGGCGCTCGCCGCGGAACAGCCGCGCCGGTCGGTGCTCTGGGCCTGGTACCGGAGTGGGGGCAACCGCTGGGCGGTGACGCAACGGAACGGCGACGCGGCCCTCATCCGCGACGCCAACGCGGAACTGGTGCTCGGCGCCGAGGACGATCCCGAGCGCGACACCTTTTCCGATCTCTCGACGGAACGGCTCCTGCGGGACGCGACGGGCGCCGATTGCTGGATGATCCGCGACCCGCTGTCCTCGGTGTTCGACGACCGCTCTGTGCTTCAGCGCTTCAAGGCGTATCGGGACGGGTGCGTGTTCTGGGAGCCGGGCAAGCGCCATCCCACTGCGGACTCCTGGGAGCTGTGGGAGATCGGCGCCATCCGGCCGGACTGGCACCTGGCCGACATCATCAAGATGCTGCACCCCGAACTGCGCGACGGGGAGTGGCGCTATCTGGCGCCGGAAACGTGGAAGTCGGACCATGCCGGCTCGGCTTCGCACTAGCAGGCTGTCAAGCGAATGACGCGGCATTCGATTCCCTCGCCGTCCCGTCCGGCGGTCCTCGTTCTGCTCCTCGGCCTGGCCGCGTGCGGATCCGGCGTGACCGACGCCCCGGGACCCCTGGAAGGCGAGGCGCTCGAAGTGCCCTGGACGAAGACCATCCGCGCCGTCGAACGGGACGGCTACCGCATCGTGGACATCGAGGCGTCCCTCGTCACCTGGGGCGGCGCGGCGGGCGGGCCGCGGCAGCGCGCCCGCCTCCTGCTGGTCCCGCGGGATCGGGAGCCGCCGCCCCTGACGGGAGATCTGGCGGGGGCCACCTTGATCCGCACGCCCGTCCAGCGGATCGCCGTCAACGACCAGCCCCACGAGGCCATGCTCCGCGCCCTCGGGGTCAAGGACCGGATCGTCGCGGTCGGCGGGCACCGAAGCTACGACGACGATCTGCGCGGCAAGGCCCGGTCCGGCGAGATCCAGCAGATCGGCTACGGCTGGCACATGCCGCCGACGCTCGACGCGCTGGTGGCGGCGCGGCCGGACGTGCTGATCAAGCGCATGGCCGACCTCACGCACACCCAGCACATCGAGCGCGTCGAGGCGCTCGGCATTCCGGTCGTGCCGACCTTCATCAACGCGGAGCCGCACTACATGGGCCGGGTGGCGTGGGTACTGCTGATGGGCCTCCTGACCGGGAAGGAGGCCGAAGCCGAGGCGTTCGTCGAGATGGTGGCGCGCGAGGTGGACCGGTTGAAGGCGCTCGCCGCGGAGCAGCCGCGCCGGTCGGTGCTCTGGTCCTGGTACCGGAGCGCGGGCAACCGCTGGGCGGTGACGCAACGAAACGCCGACGCGGCCCTCATCCGCGACGCCAACGCGGAACTCGTGCTCGGCGCCGAGGACGATCCCGAACTGGACACCTTTTCCGAACTCTCGACGGAACGGCTCCTCAGGGACGCGACGGGCGCCGATTGCTGGATGATCCGGGAACCCCTGGCCGCGGTGTTCGACGATCGGGCCGTGCTTTCCCGCTTCAAGGCCTATCAGGACGGCTGCGTGTACTGGGCGCCGGGCAAGCGCAACCCCGCCGCCGACGCGTGGGAGATGTGGGAGATGGGGTACATCCGGCCGGACTGGCTCCTGGGCGACATCGCGAAGATGCTGCACCCCGAACTGCGCGACGGCGAGTTCCGCTACCTGGCGCCGGAAACCTGGAAGGCGAGCTATGACGATGCGGGTCAGAACTAGCAGCGCGGCCCTGATCGCCGCGCTCGCCGCGGTCTCGCTGCTGACGCTGACCTACGGCCAGATCGCACTCCCCCTGGCCGACACGCTCGGCGCCCTGACGGGGACGCAGTCGAGCGACCTGGCCCGTCAGATCGTCCTCGAGATCCGCCTCCCCCGGGTGGCCGCCGCGATCATCGCCGGCGGCGCGCTCGGCATGGCGGGGGTGCTGATGCAGGCCCTCTTCCGGAACCCGGTCGCCGACGCGTGGTCCCTCGGCCTGCTCGCCGGCGGCCAGTTCGGAGTTGCGCTCACCGTGACCGCGGCGGCCTTCGCCGGTCCCGCGGCGGTGTCCTTCCTCACCATCTTCGAAGGCCCGAGCATCACGCTTGCGGCCGCCGCGGGGGTTGCGGTGGCGGCGGTCTTCATGCTGGCGCTCGGCCGCCGGGTGGGCGCCATCACGCTGCTCGTGATCGGCCTCATGCTCGGGTTCACCTCGCAGGGTCTCACGAGCGTCCTCCTCCATTTCGCCGCCCGCGCCGGCGGCCGGGTCTATGGCGGCTGGCAGGATGCGAGCTTCGCGGCGATCGCCCCGGCGTCGCTGCCGTGGCTCCTGGCGCCCATCGTCATCGGCGCCGCGGCGGCCGTGGCGACGGCCAAGCCCCTCAGTTCGCTGCTGCTGGGCGAGACCTACGCCCGCAGCCTCGGTGTCAGGGTGACGTCCCTGCGACACGCCGTGCTGGCGGCGACGGTCCTGCTGGTGGCGCCCGTCGTGGCCTTCTGCGGCCCGGTCAGCTTCGTCGGCCTCATCGCGCCCCACTTCGCCCGGGCGCTCGCGGGCACGGCGCGGATCCTCCTGCTCCTTCCCCTCGCCGCGCTCGGCGGCGCCCTGCTGGCCGTGGCCGGCGACGCCATCGTGCACGCGCCCTGGGAGCAGCACTTCCTGCACCTGAACAACATCCTTGCGATCCTCGGCGCCCCGGTGGTGATCCTCATCCTGATCTTCTCACCGGCCGTGAGGCAGTGGCGGTGATGCTCGACCTCAAGTCCCTCGCCGTCGGGTATCGCAGCGCGGGCGCCCCGCTCCTGTCCGGCATCGAGGTGTCGGCCGATGCCGGCGACTTCATCTGCATCCTGGGCCGCAACGGGTCCGGGAAATCCACCCTCATGCGGACGATCGCGGGGCTGCAACCGTCGCTCGGCGGGGTCGCCCGGCTCGGCGGCGAGGACGTCGCGTCCATGCGTCCGGGGACGCGCGCCCGCCGGATCGCGGTGATGCTGACCGAGCGGGCGTTCAATCCCGGTCTGCGCGTCGAGGACGTCGTCGCGCTCGCCCGGCAGCCCTTCACGGGCTGGGAGGGCCGGTTGGGCGACGGCGATCGCGCCGCCATCGCCGACGCGGTCGCGGTCATGGGCATCGAGCCGTTCCGGCGGCGCTACTTCAACAGTCTCAGCGACGGCGAGCGGCAGCGCGTCATGGTCGCGCGGGCGCTCGCGCAGACCCCGCGTCTCATGATCCTCGACGAGATCACGGCCTTTCTGGACCTTCCGAGCCGGGTCGAGATCATGGCCCTCCTGCGTACCCAGGCGAAGGAGAAGGGGCAGGTCATTCTGCTGTCGAGCCACGACCTCGACCTGTCGCTGCAGCTTGCCGACAGCGTCTGGCTGCTCGACGGCGCGGGTGGGTTCTCGGTCGGCGCGCCGGACGCGCTCAGCCGGAGCGGCGCGGTCGGCCGCGCCTTCGATACCGACGGCATCCGTTTTTCCCCCTCGCAGGGGCGGTTCGAGGTCAGCACGTCCGGACCGCAACCGCCGCGGTGAACTGAGTTGACTCCCCGATTGCGAGCAACAGCTTCCGGAGCCGATCATGGGTAGCGCACGAGGCCGCCCCGGGTGGCTGCGCGCCGGCTGGCTGGCGGCGATCGCGATCCCGCTGGTCCTCCTGGTTGGCCTTCCAGCGGACGTCTGGCACGAAGAGCACGCGGACGATCACGAGTGCACCATCTGCCACTCGGGCCACCAGACCGCCGATCTCGCCAGGCTGGTGGCGAGTGTCCCTTCCCAGGCTCCCGCCCGCCTTGAGCAGGCGGCTGAGGTCCGCCGGGCCGTTGCCCTGCGTCTCCTGCGCCGGCCCGCCCGCGCTCCGCCCGCGGTTTTCCGCCAACCGGCCGTGCCCGTCCGCCGCTCCAGGCGGGCGTAGGGCCGGCACGCCGCTGCGGTCGTCCGACCGCGCGCGTCCCCTCGCGGCTACCGCGTTCCCCCGGCGCCAGTCGGGAAGCCCTCAGGAACGAACGGTCCGCCGCGTCACGCACGGCCCCCGCCGGACCCGTCTTGCCGAGGGCGAGATATCGGGAGAACCAGAGATGTACCGATCCAGACTCTTTCTTTTCCTGGCGGCCGGCCTGCTGGCCGCCTTCGCAACCGCGCCCGTCGAGGCGCGCGAGGACGGCGCGGCCACCGATTCCGAGGCCCAGTCCTCCTCCTCGTTGGCCGGCAGCGTCGTTGATTCGACGGGCGGGGCCATCCGGGGCGCCCGCATCACCATCCGCCGCGGCGGCGAACTCGTGGGCGAAACCCGCTCAGCGGGCGACGGCTCCTACACCCTGCCGCTCGCTCCCGGCGAGTACCTCGTCGAGGTCCAGGCGTCCGGGTTCGATCTCGCCGTCCAGACGGTCCGCGTGGATTCGGGAGCCGAAGAGCTCGACTTCGAGCTCGAACTCAGCGGGCTCGCGGAGTCGGTGAGCGTCACCGCGCGGGCCGAGGGGTACGTCGCGGGGACCGCCACGACGGGGACGAAGCTCGATCTTTCCCGTATCGAGGTGCCCCAATCGATTTCCGTGATCCCTCGGGAGGTCATCGACGACCGCGTCGTGGTTCACCTGAGCGACACCGCCGACAACGCCGCCGGCGTCACCGCCCTCACCTCGTACGGGGGCGCGCAGAACAACAACTACGCGTTCCGCGGTTTCGCGGGGTCGTTCACGGGCGTCAACCTGAGAAACGGCTTCCAGCAGTTCGCGTTTCTTTCGAAGGGCGATGTCGCGAACGTGGAGCGGGTCGAGTTTCTCAAGGGTCCGTCGTCCCTCCTCTACGGCGCCGGCGAGGTCGGCGGCCTGGTCAACACCATCACGAAGAAGCCGCTGCCGGAGCACCGCTACGAGGTCGGCTTCACGGGGGGCGGCTTCGGACAGTTGCGGCCCACCGTGGATCTCACGGGCCCGCTGAACGCATCGCGAACGGTGCTCTATCGGTTGAACGCCGCCTACGACCGCGGAAACAGCTATCGCGACCTGGTCGAACACGAGAACTCCTTCGTCGCTCCCGCGCTCACCTGGATTCTCCGGACGGGGACGACGGTCACGTTCGAGGCCGAATGGGGTCGCTTCGACCACAGCTTCGATCGGGGCTTCCCGATCGAGGAGGTCTTTCTCGACGAGCCGCCGAACAAGAGTTACGGCGAGCACTGGTCGCATTCGCTGAACGAACAGCGAAACGTCCTGCTGAACCTCACGCACGACTTCTCGCCCGACTGGAGCTTCCGGAGCGGCTTCTCACGCATGAGGGCCGACCACGAGATCGATCTCGCCGGCTTCGGGTTCTTCGCCCTCGCTCCCGACGGACGCACGATCAACCGCTCCAACTCCGTCACGGACGAGAGCTCGGAGAACGACAACTTCCAGAACGAGCTGTACGGGCGCTTCTCGACCGGCGCGGTGGACCATGAGCTGGTGGCCGGCGTCGAGTTCGCCCGGTACCAGTTCTTCTATCTCTTCGACATCAACGAACTGGCGCCCATCGACCGGATCGATCCGGTGTACGGAGCCCTGCCGGGGGCCCCGAGTTTCGGGTTCAACGAGGACACCGAAGCGAGCCAGACCGGGCTCTACCTTCTCGATCAGCTCACGCTCACCAACCGGCTGAAGGTGCTCCTCGGCGGCAGGTTCAGCAACGTTTCGTCTCGCCGAGCGGAGTATCCGAGCGGAGAACTCCTCAACGAGCAGGACGACCAGGACTTCCTCCCGCGCGCGGGCGTCAGTTACGAGGTCCTGCCGGCGGGGAACGTGTACGCGAGCTTCGCGACCTCGTTCTTCCCGAACTTCTCCGCGCGGCAGCAGTCCGGGGAGCCCTTCGCTCCCACCCTCGGCCGCCAGTGGGAGGCGGGATGGAGGCAGGAACTCGCGAACGGCCGCGTTCTGGCGACGATCGCCTGGTTCGACCTCACGAAGCAGAACATCCTGGTCCCTGATCCCGACGATCCGACGTTCAGCTTCAGCATTCAGGTGGGCGAGCAGCGCAGCCGCGGCGTCGAGGTGGAAGTCGTCGGAGGCATCACGCCGGGCCTGAGCGTCATCGCGACCTATACCGGCATGGAGACGGAGGTGACCGAGGACAGCCGCGAGGCCTATCTCGGTAACCGTCTCGCCGGCGTCGCGCCCCACTCGGGGAGCGTGTTCCTGAACTACCGCTTCCGCGAAGGTTCCCTGCGGGGACTGTCCTTCGGCGGCGGGGCCTATGCGACGGGCGCCCGCATGGCCGCCCTCCCGAACCCGGACTGGGAAGTGCCGAGCTCGGCGCGCTTCGACCTGAACTTCGGGTACGAGCGCCGCAACTGGGTTGTGGATCTCGCGATCAAGAACCTGACCGATTCGCTGGACTTCCAGCTCGGCGGCTTCCGGACGATGATGCCCCTCCCGACCCGGCACGCGCTGGTCTCGTTCCGGTACCGGTTCGGCCCGTAGTGACGGGATCGCGCGGTTCTTCGCAGGGCCTCCGGCCGGGGTCCGGTCCTCGCCGCCTGCCGGGTCTTCGGGAGGCGGGGAACCGGACCGGGGCCACGGGCGTAGAGCCCGGCGAAGGCAGTAGCATCCCGCACTGATCATGGGTACCAGACGACTGCGGACCGGCGGGCTGGCGGCGATCGTCATCCCGCTGGTCCTGCTGGTCGGGGTCCCCGCGGGCGCCTGGCACGGGGAGCATCCGCACGACCGCGAATGCGCCGTTTGCCATTCCGCGGACCAGACCGCTGATGACCCGAGACCGGGAGCGCCGGTCGCCGTCCATAGCGCCGGGCCCGTCGAGCCCGGTGCTGATGTTCCCAGGGTCCCTTCCCGGCGCTCCGTCCGCCGCCCCGCCCGCGCTCCTCCCGCGTAGTTCCGCAAACCGGCCGTGCCCGTCCGCCGCCAAGCGGCGGGCGTAGGGCCGGCACGCCGCCGCGGTCGTCCGACCGCGCGCGTCCCCTCGCGGCTACCGCGTTCTCCCGACGACGCTCGGGAAGCCCTCAGGAACGAACGGTCCGCCGCGTCACGCACGGCCCCCGCCGGAACCGTCTTGCCGAGGGCGAGAACTCGGGAGAACACAGATGTACCGATCCAAGTTCCTTCTCTTCCTGGCGGCCGGCCTGCTGGCCGCCCTCGCAACCGCGCCCGTCGAGGCGCGTGAGGACGGCGCCGTGCGCGGCGCCGTCACCTTCGCGGACAGCGGCGCCCCGGTGATGGGCGCCGTGGTCCGGATCCCGGCGACCGGAGCGTCCGCGACGACGGACGCCGAGGGGCGTTTCGAGATTGCCGGCCTGGACGCCGGCACCTACGAACTGCTGGTGGAGCAGGGAATGCTGGTGAGTGGCCGGCGCACGGTGGAGGTGGCCTCCGACGCCCCCGTGACCGCCGACTTCCAGATCCCCCCGACGGTCGAGGAGCGGGTCGAGGTGACGGCCGAGGCTCCGGGCTATCCCCGCGTGAGCGCGGTGGGCACCCGGTTCCCGGCGTCCGTCCTCGACATTCCCCAGTCCATCCAGCTCATTCCCATCGACCTGATCGAGGCCCAGTCGGCCATCCACATCTCGGACGTGCTGGTCAACGTCTCGGGCGGCTCCACCTCGCGCGGACTGGCGGCGACCTACAGCCCCTACCGCATCCGCGGCCAGGACGCGGCCCTCATCGTCAACGGAAACCGGAACCGCTTCTACAACCTCGAATACGACCTGCACCAGCTCGAGCGCGTCGAGGTGCTCAAGGGTCCCGCGTCCACCTACTACGGCGTCCAGAGCGCCGGCGGACTCGGCGGGGTCATCAACCTCGTCACGAAGCGCCCGCAGTCGCAGTTCGGCTTCACCGGATCGGCGACGGTCAGCGACCGGGGCACGCGCTCCACCTGGCTGGACACCACCGGACCGATCGGCGATACGCCGTTCTCCTACCGGCTGATGGCGAACCTGGAGCGCTCCGACACCTTCGTGGACCACGGCTTCATCGATCGCGAGGGCGCGGCGGCGGCGGTCCGTTTCGACGACGGCGGCAGGTTTCGTTTCCTGATCGAGGGCGACCTGCGCAACCGGCACACGCCCTTCCACGTCGGATTGCCGCTCTACGGGACGATCGAGGGCCCCGAAGATGCCCGTCTGCCCCGCGCGCTCGACATCGGGGAGCCCGACCTGCCCGCATCGCCCTTCGAGGAGCGCAACGGACACCGGTACGACAACCGGATGGCCACCGTGTCGCTGGAGTTCGACCTCGCCGACCGCTGGACCCTGAAGTCGCTCGGCCGTTACCAGGACCGGACCATCGTCGAGAACTTCGCCTTTCCCCTGGGCCTCGAGGAGGACAACCGGTCGCTGGGCCGGCTGCTGTGGATCTATCCCGAGGACGACCGCGAGTCGTTCGCCGTCGTGGATCTGCTGGGAGAGTTCGACCTGTTCGGCCAGACGCACCGGGTCCTGTTCGGGGTGGACTACGGCCAGTTCCGGGCCGATTCGGAGGACTTCATCTTCGGAAGCCTGCCACCGATCGACGTCCTGGCCCCCGCCTACGGAATGGCGCCGACCGAAGTCGGGTCCATCGGCTACACGAACTACTACAGCGAGCTCGATACGTTCGCCGTCTATGCGAACGGCCTCTTCGAACTCACCGACCGGCTCGGCGTCTCCCTCGGCGTCCGGTTCGACGACATCGATCAGGAGACCGACTGCGACGCCTGCGACTTCGCCGAGGCCGACATCGAGGAGGTCTCGCCCCGGGTGGGCCTGACCTTCGCGCTCAGCGACCACGTGGTTCCCTTCGTCGGCTGGGGCCAGGCCATCAGCCCGCAGCTCCCGAATGCCGGGGTGAGCCGCTACATCCCGGAGACCTCGGAGCAACTCGAAGCCGGCATCAAGCTGGGTTTCGGCAACGTGACCGGCACCGTGGCGTTCTTCGATCTGGAGCGGGACGGCATCTCGCTGAACGACCCCCTCACCTTCCTTCCCAACTTCATCGGCGCCCAGCGGACGCGAGGCGTGGACGTGGACGTCGCCGCGGCGATCCAGCCGAACTGGACCCTGCTCGCCAACTACGCCTACATCGCCAACGAGACGACCGCCGACCGGTTCACGCCTTCCAACGTCGGCAACCGGCTTCCCGGCGTCCCGGTCCATTCCGGGCGGGTCTGGACCTCCTACGTGTTCCGGTCGGGGCCGCTTCCGGGACTGACCGCCCTGGCCGGCGCCAGCTTCGCATCGGACCGCGCGGGAGACGTACCGAACAACTACTTCGTGGACGAGCACACCCTCCTGGACGTCGGCGCCGCGTACCCGCTGAACGAACGGATCCGGCTCCAGCTCAACTTCAACAACATCCTGGACGAGCGGTACTTCAATCCCGGCACCGGCTTCAACGAGGGGTTCGTGACCCCCGGCGAGCCCCGGACCATCCTGTTCACCGTCCGATACCGGTATTGATCCGACCTGCCCCCGCGGAACCCGGAGGAACCACCATGCTCGAGGCCAAGGAGCTTACGAAGTCGTTCGGCGACGTGAGGGCGCTGAACGCCCTGAACGTCCGGATCGGCGCCGGGGAGTCGCTGTGCCTCCTCGGCGCCAACGGCGCCGGCAAGACCACCACCATCAACCTCTTCCTCGCCTTCATCGAACCGACTTCCGGATCGGCGCTGGTCAACGGACACGACGTCCAGCGCGATCCGGTCGGCTCCAAGCGGCATCTCGCGTACATCCCGGAGCAGGTGGCGCTCTACCCGTCCCTGACCGGGCTGGAGAACCTGGAGTTCCTCGCCGAACTCTCCGGACACCGGGACTACGGGACCGATGAACTCCTCCGGTTCCTCGAACGCGCCGGGCTCGATGCGCTCGAGGCGCGCCGGCGCGTTTCGGGGTACTCCAAGGGGATGCGCCAGAAGGTCGCGATCGCCGCGGCCCTGGCCCGGCGGGCGAGCGCCTTCCTCCTCGACGAGCCGCTCTCGGGGCTCGATCCCGCGGCGGCGAACGAGTTCACCGAGGTCCTCGCCGACCTCCGGCGCGACGGCGCCGCCATCCTGCTGGCGACGCACGACATCTTCCGCGCCATGGAACTCGGCACGACCATCGGCATCATGAAGTCCGGAGAACTGGTCGAACAACTGGATCCGGCGTCCGTGACGGGCGCGGAACTGGAGAAGATCTATCTCGATCACATGCGGGGCGGCGCCGCCGGAGGCCCGGCATGATCCGCGCGATCGCCCGTAAGGAGTTCACGCAGTACTGGCGCGACGGCCGGGTCGTCACCGTGTTCGGCATCGTCGCGCTGCTCGGCCTGGCCGCCACCGTGACCGGGTGGAGCGCCGTTTCCACGATGGAACGGGAACGCGCTTCCGCGGTCGCGATGGACCGGGAAATCTGGGACACGCAGGGACTGAAGAACCCGCATACCGCGGCCCACTTCTCGCGCTACGCGTTCCAGCCGACCTTCAACCTCGCTGTATTCGACCCGGGTCTGACCGACTACGTGGGCAACGCCATCTGGCTGGAAGCGCACTACCGCGATCCCGCCGCGCTCAGGCCCGTCGAGGACGCCGTCGAGATCCAGCGGATCGCCCAGTTGAACCCGGCATGGGTGATCCAGGTCTTCGGCCCCCTGCTGATCTTCATCCTTCTCTATGGGGCCGTCGCCGCCGAACGCGAGTCCGGGACGCTTCGCCAGCTCCTGGCCGCCGGCATGCGCCCGGTCTCGCTCCTGCTCGGGAAGGCCGTCTCCGCCTTCAGCCTGACGGGTCTGCTCGTCTTCGGCGTACTGCTCGGCTCCGCTTTCCTGATGAGCGCGGAGGGCATCGAGCGGCTGCCCGACACCGGGTTGCGCACCGCGGCGCTGGCGGCCCTGTATCTCGTCTACCTCGCGATCTTCGTCTTTCTCGCGCTGGGGGTGTCCGCGCTGAGTTCCCGCTCCCGGACGGCGCTCGCCGGATTGATGGGCATCTGGATCGTCGCGACGATCCTGGGGCCGAGAATCGGGCCCGACGTGGCGGGCGCCCTCGCCCCCGCTCCCCCGGCGCACGAGTTCACCGCCCGTCTCCAGCGGGAATCCTCCGATCCGTTCTGGGGCGGGAGCGACGAGGCCGTTCAGCGGCGGCAGCAGGTGTTGGACGACATCCTCGCCGAATACGGAGTGGAGACGGTCGAGGAACTCCCCATCAACTATGACGGGCACCTCCTCCAGGAGAGCGAAGAGTTCGCCAACGACGTGTTCGACGCCCTGTACGACGAACTCTGGGGCAGCTATGAGCGCCAGCGCGCCATCGCGCGGGTCTTCGCGCTTTTCTCCCCCACGATCGCTGCGCAGAACGTCTCGATGGCGCTCGCGGGCACCGACATCCACGCCTACCGGCACTTCGCCGACGAAGCCGAGCAGTTCCGGCGCGAGTTCGTGCTGCTGCTGAACCAGGAAATGATCGACCACGGCGGCGCGGACGGCTACGCCTACGTCTCCGGCAACGACTTCTGGCGGCAGAACCCCGACTTCGCCTACACCGCCCCCGGCATCGGCGACGCCGTCCGCGGGGTGCGGGGCGACGTGATCATCCTCCTGCTCTGGTTCGCGATGGCGGTCGCGGTGGCGGCCCTCGGAGTTCGCCGGGGGTTCCTCGGCGAGGTGGCGGCGTGACCATGCGGGCCATCCTCAAGCACGAACGCCGGGCGCTCCTCGGGGATCGCCTGCAGGTCCTCCTGCTGGGACTGTTCGCCCTGATCTGCCTCTCGGCATCGCTCCGGGGCGCCCAGTACCGCGAGGCGCTCGAAGAGGCGGCGGCGGCCTTCGAAGCCGAGCACCTCGAGCGGGCGGCGGACTGGCGCGAACGGGTCGTCGCGGTCGAGTCGGGGGACGTGGCGCCCGAGGACGACGTGTTCGCCGGCCTCGCCATGGATGTCGCCCGGCCTGCCGTCGCCGCGCCGGGGCCGCTGGCCGATTTCTCCCGCGGGGTAACGGACGTGCACCCCTTCACGGCCCGGGTGGCGCTCTGGCGCAGCGTGGACCGGCTGTTCGGGAACTACCAGTTCCAGAGCCCGAACGAGATTCGCGCCGGCAAGCTGGACCTCGCCTTCGCGGTGCTCTTCGTCATGCCCCTCCTGATGATCGCACTGACGTTCGGAGCGTTGTCCCGCGACCGGGACAGTGGCCGGCTCGGCCTGCTCCTGTCGCACCCGGTCTCGGTGCGCGCGGTGGTCCGGTCGAAGCTGCTCGTTCGCCTGGGCGCGGTGTTCGCCATTCTCGTCGCCGCCCTGCTCGCCGGGCTCTTCATCGGGGCGGGCGGCGTCCCCGGCGGCGAGCGGCTGGGGCGCTTCGGGTTCTGGTTCCTGGCGGCGTCCGGTTATTTCGCGTTCTGGACCGGAGCCATCCACTGGTTCGTCAGCCTCAACCGGAGGAGTGAGACCACCGCGATGATGATGATCGGGTTCTGGGTCCTGAACGGCCTGGTGGGACCCGCGGTGCTGGCCGCGGCCGCCCAGCTCATCCATCCCGCCCCGTCGCAACTGGCGTTCCTGTCAACCGCCCGCGAGGTCTCGAACGAGGCCTATCGGTCGCGGGCGGACGTCATGCGGGGCATGCTGCTGGACCACCCGGAACTCACCGTCGAGAACTACACGATCCCCGAGTACATCCGGGTCTCCTATCTGGTGAACGAGACGGTGGACCGCGCCGTGGAACCGGTGCTGGAGGAGTTCGAGGCGGTCCAGGACCGGCGGCAGTCGTTCCTGAGCCTCGTGCAGTACGCCGCCCCGGCGGCCCTCGCCATGCTGTCCATCAACGAGATCTCCGGTACGGATCTCGCGCGGCAGGTCCGCTTCGAGGGAGAGGTCAGGGACTACAAGCGGGCCATTGCCCGGCACGTGGAAGCCAAGGTTCTCGCCGGCGAACGGCTGACGGTCGCCGAAGTCGACGCGGTCCCGGCCTATGCGTTCCGGGAGGGCGATCTCGGCGCGGTAGGCCGGAGCGTCCTGTTCCCGGTCGGCTACCTGTTCGGCCTGGGGCTGCTGGCGGCGGCCCTGGCGCGAAGGAATCTCGCGAGGCTCCAGACGCGATTCCGGGAAGCGTGACGCATCGCGCCAGGCTCTCCCACCGCCCATCGCCGCGGTTGCGGCGGCGGTGGCGCCTGCTCGCACTGGGTGGCCTCGGAGCATCCCTCCTCCCCGCCGCCACCGGCGGAACGGAGGTCCCGGTCGCTCACGCGTCGCGAGCGACGGGTCCGATCGAGGTGGACGGGCGTCTCGAAGACGATGCGTGGGACGCGGCCCGCCGCATCGGCGCCTTTGTCCAGGTCGATCCCGCGGCCGGAGCGCCAAGCCGCGCCCCGACCAGCGTTCGTCTCCTCTGGGACGACGCGGGGCTGTACGTCGGGGCCGCGATGACGGATCCGGAGGTTCCCGCCGCCACCCGCGTGGAAGGGCTGCGCCGCGACTTCAGCTACGAGACCAGCGACGTCTTCGGCGTCCTGCTCGACGGCTTCGGCGACGGCCGCTTCGCGATGGCGTTCATGACGAATCCCGACGGGGTGCAGCGCGACCTGCTGGTTTTCGATGGGCGGGATACGGACGAGGCGTGGAACGGGATCTGGCGGGTGCGCACGGCCCGCATCGAGGACGGATGGACGGTGGAGATGTCCATCCCGTGGAAGACGCTCCGCTATCTGGGCGGCGCCCGCTGGCGGGTGAACTTCATCCGGGAGGCGCGGGCGATTCAGGAAACAAGCGGCTGGTCCCCCTGGCATCGCGGCGTCGAACCGTGGGACATGGCCTTCGCGGGGCGCCTCGAGGGAATCGCGCCGCCGCCACCGGGCGTGAACGCGCAGATCCAGCCCTACGCGGTGGGACGCACCCGGTCCACCGGGGACGTTCCGTTCAGCGACCGGGCATCCACTGGCGACGCGGGCATCGACGTGAAATGGGCGGCGACGCCCAACACGGTGCTCGACCTGACCTACAACATGGACTTCGCCCAGGCCGAGGTGGACCGGCAGGTGGTCAACCTCGAACGCTTCTCGGTCTTCTTTCCCGAGCGGCGCACCTTCTTCCTGGAGAGCGCCGGGCTCTTCGACACGGGCCTTGACGTCATCTCGCCGTTCTACAGCCGCCGCATCGGACTCGACGCCGACGGATCGCCCGTTCCGGTCACCGCCGGAGCGCGCGTGACGCACCGATCGACGAGGTCCAGCGCGGGTGCGCTCCTCGTGCGGCAGGAAGGCTTCGGGCAGGCTGACGGCAGCGTCTTCGGCGTGGGGCGCTACGCGCGGAACTTCGGGGCGGCGGGACGCCTCGGCGGGCTGGTCGCCACCCGGCACGACCAGGGCCTGCCGGCCGGCGCCTCGGCCCTCAACACCGTCGCCGCCGCCGACTGGTTCTTCCGTCCCACGACGAACCTCTTCACGCGGGGAATGGTCTCGCGCTCGTTCACCGAGGGAAGTGGAGGCGACGGCTGGGCCGGGCACGCGTGGGTAGGGAACAGCGCGCCGTGGGGCTACGTCGGCTGGCTCCAGGAATACATCGGGGCGGAGTGGGAGCCCCGCTCCGGCTTCGTCTTCGGCAACGACGTGATCGTGACGAGTCCGGCCTTCAGCCTCGACCTCCGTCCGGACTGGCTCCCCCGCTGGGCGCGCGCCTACACCCCGGGGGTGACCGCCTTCCTCTTCAACCGCGCCTCCACCGCGGACTTCTTCTCCGGCTCGGTGAGCATCCGGCCGCTGACGCTGGTGCTCGAAAACGGCGGGGAAGTCGGACTCTCGCTTCGTCCCGAGTGGCAGGAGTTCGACGGCGCCTTCCAGCCGGTCCCCGGGATTCGGGTGCCGGCGGACGACTACCAATTCACGCGCTGGACCCTCTCGGCCGCGCACGATCCGTCCGCGAACGTCACCGGCGGCGTGCAATACACGACCGGTCCTTTCTACGACGGTTCGCTCGACAGGAGCGAGGTATCGGCGAAGGCGGTGCTTTCGCCGCACGTCGCCGGGTTCGTGTCGTGGGAGATGAATCGCTTCCACGACGTCGGCGGGTCGGACGGCACGACGCACCTGCTCACGCCCGAACTCCGCCTCGCACTCGACCCACGCCTCGAACTGGCGGGCATCTGGCAGTACAACACGGCCATCGACGCGTCGAGCCTGAACGTTCGGGTCTCGTGGGAGTTCCGGCCCCTTTCCTTTCTCTACGTCGTCTACAACGACAACGCCTCGCTCGACAGCGCCTTGGAGCCGTTCCCGGCCCGCCGCCAACTCATCGTCAAGGGGACGTGGTTGTGGCAGCCCTGATGGGCTGACCGGGCCGTTCGAGGTGAGGACGGAGTTCCGTTGACCGGCTCCCGGGGTTCACCGGCGCGGCCGCCGCTCGGCACGCACGCGCTCATCGTCTCGACCGAAGGACGCCTGGACCCGCGGACGCCGCTCGCCGCCGCCGGAACCGCGCTTCGCGAACGCGTCGCGGGTCCGGAGCGAACGGCGCTCGACCTCTTCGCCCACGGCTCGGGGGCCGACTACCGCGTCTCGAACGTCTCGACGGCGGTCGTCCGCCCGGGCGCGTACCTGCAGCAGGGTCGTCCAGCGAAGGTTCTGTTCCTCTTCGTCCTGGGCGCCTGGCTGGGCGCCAGCGTC
The DNA here is from genome assembly GCA_022826195.1 of Acidobacteriota bacterium. GTDB lineage: Bacteria > Acidobacteriota > Vicinamibacteria > Marinacidobacterales > Marinacidobacteraceae > Marinacidobacterium. Next base: position 63,736 of record JAJDVI010000018.1, on the reverse strand, counting down.
CTGCCGAGGCTCGGGGGCATGCGTCGCGCCCTCTGGCTCACCGTGGCGCTGGGCGGGGTCGTCGGGCCCGCGGGGAGCTTCGTCTACGCGACGATCAAGGCGGCCACGGACTCGACGTTTCTCATGTCCGGCGCCGGACTGCTCCAGACGGCCGCGTACACGTTCGGCACGGCCCCGCTGGCGCTGGCCTAACTGGCGGCGGCAGCGCTGGCCTGGCGCGCACCGTGGGACCGGAGCGCCCTCGGTTGGTTCGTTCCCCTGGGACGCATGGCGCTCACCGTGTACCTGACCCAGTCGGTCGTCCAGGTGGCGATCTTCACGAGCCTCGGTCTCGGGCTGGCCGGGCGCGCACCCGTGGTGTGGGTCCCGGCGGTCGCCGCCGTCATGCTCGTGGCGCAGCGCTACGGCGGTTCGTGGTGGCTCGCGCGCCACGAGAGGGGACCGGCCGAGTGGGTCTGGCGGCGTCTGACGTACGGTGACGAGGGCTCGCGCCGCGTGGGTGCGTGACCTCCCGGCGCCTCCCGGACCGGAAGAAACTTGACGCTTCCGCCCGAACCGCCAAGAATGCGCGTCATGAGGCCGAACTGGCGCCGGATGCTGCCGTGGGCCGCCCTTGGGGTGCTCGGGTTGCTGGCCTTCGGCGCCGGCCCGCATCTGCACGACGAGGTCGATGGGCAGGGGGAGCGCTGCGTGCTCTGCCACGCCCAGGACGCGCCCTTCATCGTGTCCGGCCTTCCGGCGACTCCGGAACCGGCCGTCCGCGCGGCCGCCGTCCCGGTTGCCGTTGCGCGCGCCCAAGGGATCACGCCCACGGGGGGCGGCTCCCGGGCGCCTCCCGCCTGACTCCGCAGCAGCGGTAGCCGGCCCGCGGGCCGGCTGCATCATCCTGTTGTGGCGCCCGCATCCGCTTCGGTGCGGCGGCGCCCCTCATCCGGGAGGAAAGTCAGATGTCCACCCAGGCAGTCCTGGAGACCCCCGCCACCGGCGAGGCCCCACCCATTCCCGTCCGAGCGGCCGAGTTCGAGGATCCCGTCCTCGAGGCCCGCTCCCTTGTCAAGCGCTACGGCGACCTCGAAGCCGTAGCCGGTCTCGACCTGTCCATTCAGCCAGGCGAGGTCTACTGCCTGCTGGGCCCGAACGGGGCCGGCAAGACCACCACCATCCACCTGTTCCTCGGGTTCATCGAACCGAGCGCCGGCCGCGTCCGGGTCTCGGGGTTCGACGTGGCGCGGAACGCGCTCGACGCGAGGCGGCGCCTGGCCTACGTCCCCGAGCAGGTCATGCTCTACCGCAACCTGAGCGGGCTCGAGAACCTTCAGTACTTCGCGGCGCTCGGCGGCCGGGAGACGCTCTCCAGCGAGCGGCTGACCGACATCCTGGTGGACGTGGGGTTGCCCCTTCCCGCCGTCGGACGCCGGGTCGGCGAGTATTCGAAGGGCATGCGCCAGAAGGTCGGCATCGCCATCGCGGTGGCGAAGGACGCCGAGGCGCTGCTGCTCGACGAGCCGACGTCCGGGCTCGACCCCAAGGCCTCCCGGGAGTTCTCCGAGTTGATCGAAACGCTCCGGGGCCGGGGGGTGGCGGTGCTGATGGCCACCCACGACCTGTTCCGCGCGAAGGAGTCGGGGACCCGGATCGGGATCATGCGGCACGGCCGGCTGGTCACCGAGCTGAGCACCGACGAGATCGGCCACGCCGACCTCGAGCGCATCTACCTCGACCACATGCAGGAGTAGGAGGGACGTGATGATCCGGCACATCGTCAGAAAAGAGTTCACCGACCTGCTCCGGGACGGCCGCTTCCGCTGGTGCGCGGCCATCGTGGGCGTGCTGCTGCTCGTCTCGCTGGGGAGCGGCCTGGTCGAGACCCGGCGGGCCGAGGCCGCCCACTCCGCGGCGCAGGAGACGGCCCGCGACCACTGGGAGTCCCAGGGGGAGAAGAACCCCCACTCGGCGGCCCACTACGGCATCTACGCCTTCAAGCCGCGTCTGCCCCTGTCGTTCCTGGACCAGGGCGTCGATCCCTACACCGGCACCTCGGTCTGGCTGGAAGCCCACCGCCAGAACGACTTCCTCATGCGCCCGGCGCAGGACGCCAGCGCCGGCCAGCGGCTCGGGGCGCTCACGGCGGCGCAGGTCCTCCAGTACCTGGTGCCGCTGCTGATCATCCTGCTCGCCTTCGGCGCGCTTGCGGGCGAACGCGAGCAGGGCACCCTGAGGCAGCTCCTGGCTACCGGGATCTCCCGGCGGGACCTCGCCCTCGGCAAGGCCCTCGGGGTGGCCGGCGCCCTCGCGCTGCTGCTCATTCCGGCGGCCATCGTGGGAAGCGCCGCGATCACCGTCGGCAGCCCGGGCCCGGCCGCCACGCCCCTGGCGCGGGGCACGGTGCTGGCCGCCGGCTACCTCGCGTACTTCGCGGTCTTCGTCGCCCTGTCCCTCGCCATCTCGGCGTGGGTCCGGTCCGCGCGTACCGCACTGGTGGCGCTGCTCGGCGTCTGGGTCCTGAACGGGCTCGTGGCGCCGCGCGTCGCCGTGGACCTGTCGAAATGGCTGCATCCCACTCCGTCCGCGGTCGAGTTCGCCCGCACCATGGAGCGGGAGATCCGCTCCGGTGTTCCGGGGATCGAGCGGCCCGACCGCGACGAGACGGCCGCCCGCCTGCTCGCGGAGCACGGCGTGGAGACCGTCGATGACCTTCCCGTGAACGTCATCGGCGTCTACCTCCAGGAGAGCGAGGAGTTCGCCAACCAGATTTTCGACCGCAACTACGGCGCCCTGTGGAACCGGTTCGAGCAGCAGGGGCTCGTTCACGAAGCCCTCTCGGTCGCGGCGCCGCTGCTCGCGGTGCGCACCCTCTCCATGGGGCTCGCCGGCACCGACGTCGAGCAGCACCGCCACTTCGCCACCGCGGCGGAGGAGTACCGGCGCGACCTGATGCGCCGGATGAACGGCGACCTGGCGGAGAACTCGCGCACCGGGGAGACCTACCTCGCCACGGCGGACTCCTGGGCCGAGGTGCCGCCGTTCCAGTATGACGCTCCCTCGCTCGCGTGGGTGCTGCAGAACCGGACGCTCTCGCTCGCCATGCTGGGCCTGTGGCTGGTGGGGGCCTTCCTCGTCGCCGGGTCGCTGGTGCGGCGCGCGGAAGTGGCCTGATGACCCTCCGCACCGTCCTGCGAAACGAGTGGCGCCTCCTCCGCGCCGATCGCGCGCTCGGCCTGGTGCTGGGGGTGTTCGCGCTCCTGTTCGCCTACGCGCTGGCGAACGGCATGGCGTGGGTGGACTTCCAGGAAGAGACCCTCGCCGCCGCCCGGGAAGGCAACGCCGAGCGCGTCGAGAGCCTCGAAACGGAGCTGCAGCGGATCGCGGACGGTGGGCGGCCGTCGTCCCCGTTCCGGGATCCCCGGTCGCCCAGTGTCCTCGGCGGGGCTGCCGGCGCGCACACCGCTGTGCTGGAACCCGGGCCCCTGACGGCGCTCGCGGTGGGACAGAGCGACCTGCTCCCCTACTACTACGACGTCAGCATCCAGACCAACGAGTCGTCGTTCCTGCAGAACGGCGAGATCGAGAACCCGCTGAACCTGCTGGTCGGCCGGTTCGATCTGGCGTTCGTGGTGGTGTACCTGCTGCCGCTGCTGATCCTGGCGCTCAGCTTCAACGTCCTCTCCGGGGAACGCGAACAGGGCACGCTGGCGCTGACCCTCTCGCAGCCGGTCTCGGCCCGCGGGGTGGTGAGCGCCAAGCTGGCCTTCCGGGCGATCCTGGTCATGGGGCTGGCGCTCGGCGTCTCGCTGCTCGGCGTCCTCTTCAGCGGTGGATTCGGGTCTCCGGGCCGGGTGGCGCTCTGGTGCGCGGCGGTTGCCGCCTACGCGCTCTTCTGGTTCACCCTGGCGGCCTGGGTGAACGGCCTCGGCCGGTCCTCGGCCTGGAACGCCACCGTGCTGGTGGGCGCCTGGCTCCTGCTGGTGGTGGTCCTCCCCGCCGGCGTGAACATCACCGCCGGACTGCTCCATCCGTTGCCGTCCCGCGTGGAGATGATCACCGCGCAGCGCGAGGCCTCGAACGAGGCGGTGAACCAGCGGAGCGAACTGCTGGCGCGCTACCTCGAGGATCACCCCGAACTGGCCGGCGGGGTGGCTGCCGACGAGGCCAACCGCGCCGCCCTGGCGTGGGCCGCCACCGACGCGGTGAATCGCCGGCTGGAGGAAGTGACCGGCGTGTACGACGAGCGCCTCGCCGCGCAGCGGACGCTGGCGCGCCGCTACCGGTTCCTGTCGCCCGCGCTCCTGGCGCAGGAGGCGCTGCTCGACGCGGCGGGCACCGGAGACGCGCGCTTTGCGCGCTTCCGGTCCCAGGTCCGCGAGTTCGCGGAACGCTGGCGGACCTTCTTCGTGCCGGCGATTCTCGCCGGAGAACAGATGACCGCGGACGTGCTGCCCGGCGTGCCGGCGTTCCGGTTCGTCGACGAGCAGATGCGGGAGGTCAGTGCCCGGGCGGCGATTCCCCTCGCGGCTCTCGGCGGACTGCTGGCTCTCGCCGGCGCCGGAGCGGTCGTTCGCCTGCGCCGGGTCACCGGGCCGGGATCGTAGGGGGGTCATCGCGCGACACCAGAGGTAACCTGAACAACCTGTCCCCGGCTGGCGCCCCTCGCGGGCTGCCGGCCGGGAGACGACCCGGAACGGCTGCCTCGTGAGATCGCCCCCCTACGACGCCATCGTCATCGGCGTCGGCGGCATGGGCAGCGCCGCCGTCTACCACCTCGCCAGGGCCGGCGCCCGGGTGCTGGGGCTCGAGCGTTTCGAGATACCGCATTCGTTCGGTTCCTCCCACGGCCTGACCCGCATCATCCGGCTCGCCTATTCCGAAGGTTCCCACTACGTCCCGCTGCTGCGGGAGGCGTACCGGCTCTGGCGCGAACTCGAGGAGGTCTCCGGCGAGTCCATCCTGCGGGTGACCGGCGGCCTCGACATCGGGCTGCCGTCGGGGGGCATTGTCCAGGGGTCACGGGAGTCCTGCGTCGAACACGGCCTGCCGTTCGAGGAACTCGACGCCGGGGAGGTCAACCGGCGGTTCCCGGGCTACGAGCTTCCCGCGGAGCTGGGCGCGATCCACCAGCCGCATGCGGGATACCTGCACTCCGAAACGGCGATCTCCGCCCACGCGGCGGCGGCGCGTTCCCTCGGCGCCGAGATCGCCACCGGCGTCCGGGTGCGGGGTTGGGAACGGGTTCCGGGGGGAGTGCGCGTCGACACCGGGGACGCCCGCTACGAGGCCCGGAAGCTCGTGATCACGGCGGGGTCGTGGGTGGGCGAACTCCTGCCCGCGCTCAGGCCGATGTGCCGGCCCGTGCGGCAGGTCATGCTGTGGACCGACCCGCTCGATCCACCGGCGTTCGCCCCGGAGCGGTTCCCCATCTTCGTCCTCGAGTCGGAGGTCGGCAACTTCTACGGCTTCCCCGACAACCGGGGCGAGGGATTCAAGATCGGCAAGTTCCACCACCTCCGGCAGGAGGTTCCCGACCCGGACGCCATGGACCGGGAATGCCATCCGGAGGACGAGGCCGTCCTGCGCGAGGGGATCGGGGCCTTCTTCCCCCGGGCGAACGGTCCCACCCGCCGGATGACGGCGTGCATGTTCACGAACAGCCCCGACGGGCACTTCATCCTCGACCGCCATCCGGACCACGGGAACGTGTTCGTCGCCGCCGGGTTCTCGGGCCACGGCTTCAAGTTCTGCGGCGTGGTCGGCCGGATCATGGCGGACTTCGCGCTGGAGCGGCCGCCGCAGTGGGACCTCGGCCCCTTCGGACTGAAGGCGCACCGCCCGCCCCGGGTCGCACACGCCCCGCCCGCCAGCGAGGGAGGGGCTTAACGGCCTGTGGCGAAACTCACACGGCCCAGTTCCTGTGAAAGTGCGGTCGTGCGGGGTTGGCCAACAGCCCGGGTGGCGCCGCCGGCGTTCCAAGCCGGCGGCGCCATCACAGCGCTTGGCCGACCCGCGGGAGTGCATTCTCACAGCCACTGGCGCGCCGCAAACGTCGCAGCCCCACCCACCCTCACGGCGTGTACGGCCGGGAACCGGTGATGGATTTCGTGAGTTTCGTCCGAACACGAATAAATTGCCCAGTTGGCCACATGTTTCGGCTATAGACGAATTCCCTCAGGTCGGCGTTCCAAGCGGTCACGCGAAACGAGTGTTTGTAAGGTGCGTGCGGTGAAGCGCTCGTGTCGCTCAGCGGCGGCCCTCGTCCTGGTTCTGCTCGGGCCCGCCCCCGCCGCCGGGCAACCTGCCACCCGGATCACCGTCGCGACCTGGAACATCGCCTGGTTCGGGGACGGGATCCGCGACGGGGTGCTGCGGGGCAACCAGCGCGGCGGCCGGTTCCTGCGGGACGGGGCCGATTTCGAGCGGCTCCGGAGCGTCGTGTCGCGGCTCGTCGACCTCGATGTCGAGGTCGTGGGCCTTCAGGAGGTCGAGAACGCGGCCGCCGTCCGCCGGATCTTTCCGAGGGACGGCTGGGAGCTCTTCCTCTCGACCCGCGAGACCGATCCGGAATGGTCCCAGCGCACTGCGATCGTCGTGCGCCGCGCCGCGGGCTGGCGCGTCGAGCGGCACCCCGACGTCGTCGAGTGGTCGCCGCAGGGCCGCGACCGGCACGGCGTGGACCTCACGCTCACCCGGGGAGAGGAGCGGGTCCGGGTGCTCACCGTCCACTTCCAGTCCGGCTGCAACGCCCAACCGCTTCGTTCCCCCGAGCCGCGGTGCGGATTCCTGCGGATGCAGTTCGCCGTCCTCAAGGGCTGGCTCTTCGAACGGATCGCGGAGGACGTCCCGACCGTGGTGGCCGGTGACTGGAACCGGTTCCTGTCCCGCCCGGGCGACGAGGCGGCGGCCGGCCTGCCCGGTGAGGCGCTGGTTCTCCCGTCTCCGGGCAGCGCTCCCGCGTGCTGGGACGGCTTCTTCGACCACTACGTGGACCACCTCGTGGCCTTCGCTCCCCGCGGGCGGGACGTCGTTCCGACAGCGTTCGAGGAGGTGCTCTACGGGGCGCCCCGCTCGGCGCGCGACCGGCTCTCCGACCACTGTCCGCTGGTCGCGACGTTCGGCTTCGAAGCGCCGAACTAGACCCGCTCCGCAGAAAAGCAACAACAGTTAAGTTTCTGCTTGAACTGCGGGCCGCAGGCTGTCGTACACTGGCCGATTCTGTCCCGTCCGGCCCCTTCCTTCCGTCTCGAAGCCACGCTGGCAGCCGCCGGGCATCTGCACTTCTGGGCGCCCGGCGTGCCGCCCGACGAGCTCTCCGCGTGGCTTGGCCAGCGGGTGGGAGACCGTTGGCCGGCCCCGGCGGAGCCCGCCGCCTTCGAATCCGGTCCGCCGGATGCCGGTGGTCCGGGACTGACGCTCGCACCGCTCGAAGCGGCGGCCACGCTCGCCGCCTGCGCGCCCCGCGGCGGCGATCCCGACTTCCGCTCGGCGTCGCTTCGCTTCTGGTCCCTCGCCAGCCGGTTCCTGCTGGGACTGTTGTCCCGCGGCCGCTTCCGTCCCACCGTTGACCGCAACGGGAGTCACGGGGCCGCTCTCTGGCAGGCGGATCTCGGTTCCCAGCAACGGGAACTCGACGCCCTGCGGCTTGCGGCGCCGCCGGCGGCCCTTGGCGGGCTGGACGCGGAGACGGCCATCAGCGGCTATCTGGTGGCGCTCGGCGACAGCGTCATTCGCGACGCGGGGCGCCGCCTGGGCTGGTCGCCGGGCGCGGTGGGCGCCCCCGGGGGCCGGCGGGAAGTCATCGAGCGCGTCCTCGACGACCTCTTCTCGGGCGCCTCCGGCGGACTGGACGGCGAGAGCGCCGAAGCTCTGTGGCGCGTGGACAACGCGCTCGGAGGCGGTTTGGCGGACCCGGATGCGGGAGCGGTCGGCGGCGCCCGACTGGTCTTCCTGCTCGAACCTCCGGCCGACGAGCCCGAGACCGAACCCTTCGCGGCCGACCCCGACGCGCTCCGGTGGCGGGTCCGCTTCCGGCTCGTGATGCCTCCGGACTCCGGCGCCCGGGCGGCGGACGCGGACGGCGCGGCCTCCTCCCGGGAGGTTCTCGCGCCGCTCGCCGAAGTCTGGAACGCGCGCGACGCGGCGGCGAACCTCCGGCGGTTCGGAATCGCCGACCCGGCGATCCCGCTCCTCGAGAATCTGGGCCGGGCGGCGCGCGCCTGTCCGGTGCTCGAGCGCGGCCTGGAGTGCACGGGCCCCGAGGAAGTCCGGATATCGGCGGCCGAGGCGTACGAGTTCCTCCACGAAGGGCAGGAAGCGCTGGCGGGCGAGGGGTTCGAGGTTCGTATTCCGCCCACCCTCGCCGGGCGGCGCGGGCGCAAACCCACCCTGCGGCTCACCGTACGGCCTGACCCCGGTTCTTCCGGTCCGGTCCCGCGCACGGTGCGGGCGGCGGAACTGGGCGGATCCGCCCCGGACGGGGGCGTCGGCCTCGACGCGCTGGTGAACTACTCCTGGCAGGTGGCGATCGACGACCACACCTGGACGCTGGACGAATTCCGGCGGCTGACCCGCGGCAAACGGCGGCTGGTGCGGGCGAGCGACGCCTGGGTGGAGCTGGACCAGGCCGCCGTGAACCGGCTCTTCACGGAGGCGGCGCGGCGGCGGGCGCACGCGGACCGGTCTCCCGTGCTGCGGGACGCGCTGCGCGAGCGGCTGCGGCTCGCCTCGCCGGCGCCCGACCTGTTCGAGCCGGAGGGCACGGCGCCGGTCCTGTCCCAGATCGAGGGCGAGGCCTGGATCGGGTCGCTGTTCAACGCCCTGGAAGCCGCCGCGGAGGAGTTGGGACCGCTCGATCCGCCGTCCGGCCTGAGGACGGAACTCCGGCCGTACCAGCGGGTCGGCTACGGCTGGCTGCGCCTGCTCGCGGACCACGGCCTCGGGGGCTGCCTCGCCGACGACATGGGACTCGGAAAGACGTGTCAGGCGCTCACCTTCCTGCTCGGGGAGCAGGAGGCGGGCCGGCTGAACCGGCCGTGGCTCCTCGTGTGTCCCAACTCCATCGTCGCCAACTGGAGGAAGGAAGCCGAGCGCTTCGCACCCTCGCTGCGCCTCCACATCCGCCAGGGCGCGGGACGGTCGCGGGGCGCCGACCTGTCGCGGGCGCTCGAGGAGAGCGACCTCGTGGTGTGTTCCTTCGGGATCACCCACCGCGACTTCGACCAGTTGCGCGACGTGGAGTGGGGCGGCCTCATCGTGGACGAGGCCCAGAACCTGAAGAATCCGGGAGCCAAGCAGACCCGGGCGGTACGCCGGCTCAGGGCGCCGATCCGCTTCGCCCTGACCGGCACGCCGCTCGAGAACCGCCTCACCGACCTCTGGTCGATCATGGAGATTCTCAACCCGGGGTTCCTGGGTCCGGAGCGCACGTTCCGGCGGACCTTCACGGCGGCGGTGGAAGGCGCCCAGGATCCGGAGGCGACCGAGGAGCTCCGCCGGCTCGTCCGTCCCTTCATCCTGCGCCGCCTCAAGACCGACCCCAAGGTCATCCGCGACCTGCCGGAAAAGCACCAGACCCGGGTCTACTGCAACCTCACCGTCGAGCAGGCTTCGCTCTACCAGGCGGCCGTGGACCAGTGCCTGGAGCGGATCGAACGCAACACCGGCTTTGCGCGGCGCGGCGAGATCCTGCGCACGTTGACCCGCCTCAAGCAGATCTGCAACCACCCCGAGAACTTCCTGGCTGCCGGCGGGTCGCTGGCGGGCCGGTCCGGGAAGCTGACGCGGCTCGTCGAGATCCTGACCGAGGTCGTCCAGCAGGGGGAGCGGGCCCTGGTCTTCACGCAGTTCGCGGAAATGGCCAAGTTGCTGACTCCGTATCTCTCGGAGGTGCTGGACGCCGAGATTCCGGTGCTCCACGGGTCCGTCTCGCTCCGCGAGCGGGACGCCATCGTGACCCGGTTCCAGGAGGCGGCGGATCCGCCGCCGGTGCTCGTGGTCTCGCTCAAGACCGGCGGCTACGGCCTGAATCTCACCCGGGCGAGTCACGTGGTGCACTACGACCGCTGGTGGAATCCCGCGGTCGAGAACCAGGCCACCGACCGGGCCTTCCGCATCGGCCAGAACAAGCGCGTCCTGGTCCACAAGTTCCTCTGCACCGGCACCCTGGAGGAACGCATCGCCGACCTCCTCGAGCGGAAGTCCGCGCTTGCGGAGTCGGTGATCGGGTCGGGAGAAGGCTGGTTGACGTCGCTGTCTTCCGAAGCGCTTCAGAACGTGCTGGTGCTCGCCCCGGAGGCGGTCGCCGAATGAGCGAGGGACTGCCGTGGTGGGCGGCGGACTTCCTGCGAGCCTCGCGGAACGGCGTCGAGGGGCGCGCCCGGGGCCAGGTGCACGTGGTTCCCGGCAGGGTGCAGGCCCTGGTGGAGGGCCGCGGATTCCGTCCGACCGAGGTCCTGCTGGAGACGCCGGTGCTCGACCGGCGGCGGTGGCGAGCCTTCTTCGAGGTCTTCGCCGGCCAGGCGCTCTACCCCGCCGCGCTCTTCGCGGGCTACCTGCCCCGGTCGGCCAAGTCGGTCTTCGCCCGCCGGGGAGTGCGGCTCGTGCCTCCGCCCAGCCGCCTCGCCCTGGGTCCGTACGGCTGCCCCGCCGAAACCATCGCGCGCGCCCTGCTCCTGATCGCCGAGCACTTTGCCGCCGACCCCTTCCGGCTCCTGCTGTTCCGCGGCGCGGACCGGCAGTCCGTGATCTCCGGCATCGCCCGGCGCTGGAAGGCGAGCGGCGCCCGCCGGCCGGCGATCGAACTCGACGAGCTGCGGGAGATCCTCGATCAGCCGCCCGACCCGGAGTCCGACTCCCTGCTGCCGGCGGTGCAGCGGGCGGAAGCTTTCCGCGACGATCCGATCCTGCGCGGGAACCTGGCCCGGCTCTACACCAAGGTCTCCGAGCGCGCCGCCGCCGTGACGCCCCGCTCCCGCGCCGAGGACTAGCAGCCGGCCGCTAGTCCCACTCCCAGCGCTCCCCCTCCCGGATGGTGTCCCGGCGGGCCAGGAAGTAGGCCAGACCCAGACAGACGCCGAAGAACAGTCCGATCGCGTGGGCCCGGTAGCTCACTTCCGGACGGATCGAGGTGGGGACGAGGACGACGAGAAAGAACCCGACGACCCGGACGATCCGCTTGGCCACCGAGAGGCGGCGCTCCACCAGCACGTAGAGCGTGAGCCAGGCGCCGGCGAGCAGGTAGAGCATTCCGGACGCCCCCACCACCCGGATGTTCGGCGGGTACCCCTCGAGCGTCACCGCGAGCGCGACCGCCGAGAGCGGCACCGCGCTCCACGGATAGAGGCTGGGGCCGAACGCCCCGTAGGAGAGGTAGATCAGCCAGGTGAGGAAGACCGCGTTCGAGAGCAGATGGATGGCGTCGGCGTGCGCCGCGATCGCGGTCAGGAGGCGCCAGGTCTCCCCCTGTTCGAACACCGTCTCGCCGCTCGCCGGGAGCGCGGCGGCGAACCCCGGGGGCCCCCACCAGTAGAGGGCGCTCACCACCGCGAGGATCCCGAGCGTCGCGGCGACCGCCCGGGCGGCGTCCTTCCCTGGCTTCCTCGAGAGGATGGTGGAGACGACGTGCGGCTGGGAGGCGTCGGTATCCGGCGCCCCCCGCGCCGGCCGGCCGAAGAACACGCCCCGGATGACGCCGGGCCGCTCCTCCTCCCCCTCCTCCGGTTCCCGGTCGTAGTCCCCGGAGTCCGAGCCCTCCGGTTGCGTGAACTCGTCGTTCTCCCAGGGTTCGTGGATCCCGTATTCGGGGTCGGGATCGGTCCACTCCTCCTCCGGCGGCGCCTCCGGCTCCGGCACCTCGCGGAACCGCCCCTCCCCGAACGGATCGGAGCGGACCTCCCCCGATGGCCATTTCGGTTTCCTGCGCCGCCAGAAGGTCACGAGACAGTATTCTCCGCGCCCCGGCGCCTTTCCCGGCCTTCGCGCTGCTCCGGTTTCCCGCAGCCCGTTGCCGCATCTCCCATCCGGCGCGCCGGATTCGGACCCGTATCGCCATGCCCAAACGTATTGCCCTCGCCTATTCCGGCGGACTTGACACCTCCTGCGCCATTCCCTGGCTCAGGGAGAACTACGACGCCGAAGTCCTCGCGGTCATCGCGGACGTGGGTCAGAACGAGGACCTCGCGGCCGCGTCGGAGAAGGCGATCGCCTCCGGGGCCGCCGCGGTGTTCGTCGAGGACCTCCGCGACGAGTTCGTGGGCAACTACGTCTTTCCGGCGGTCCGGGCCGGCGCCGTGTACGAGGGCCGCTACCTGCTCGGCACCTCGCTCGCCCGCCCGACGATCGCCAAGTACCAGGTGGACATCGCCCGGCAGGAGGGCGCCGACGCGGTAGCCCACGGTTGTACCGGCAAGGGGAACGACCAGGTCCGCTTCGAGCTTGCCTTTCACGCGCTCGCTCCGGACCTCGAGGTCATCGCTCCCTGGCGTCTCTGGGACATCCGGTCGCGGGAGGACGCCCTCGCCTACGCGGCGCGTCACGGCGTGCCCGTCGAACAGAAGGCCGGCGACCTCTACAGCCGCGACCAGAACCTCCTCCACCTGAGCCACGAGGGCGAGGACCTGGAGGATCCCTGGAACGCCCCTCCGGCGAGCCTCTACCGCATCACCCGGAATCCCGATCGGACCGAGCCGGACCCGGAGGCGGTGGACGTCGGTTTCGAGCGCGGCGTCCCGGTCGCGGTGGACGGCGAGCGCCTCGCCCCCGCCGCCCTGCTCACCCGCCTGAACGAGGCGGGCGCCCGGCACGGGGTCGGCCGGGTGGACATCGTCGAGAACCGGCTGGTGGGGATGAAGTCGCGCGGCGTGTACGAGACCCCCGGTGGCACGATCCTCCACGAGGCGAAGGCGGCCCTCCAGAGCCTCACCCTCGACCGGGCGACCGACCATTTTGCGGCTACCGTCGCGCTGCGCTACGCCGAGCTCGTCTACGACGGCAAGTGGTTCTCCGCGCTCCGGGAAGCCCTCGACGCCTTCTTCGCCGAAGCGCACCGGAACACCACGGGAACGGTGCGGGTCCGCCTCCACCGGGGCGTCGCGCAGGCGGTGGGACGCCAGAGCCCGAAGAGCCTCTACCGGGAGGACTTCGCGACCTTCGGCGCCGACGAGGTGTACCGCCAGTCGGACGCGGAGGGTTTCATCCGCCTCTTCGGCCTTCCCGAGCGCATCCGCCGCCTGTCCGGCGCGGACTCGCCCGGCGAGGACTCATGAAGCTCTGGGGCGGGCGGTTCGCCGCACCGCCGGCCGACGCGCTCGACCGGCTGGGGAAGTCCGTCCACTTCGACCGCCGGCTGCACGCGGAGGAGATCCGCGTCAACCAGGCCTACGCCCGCGCGCTGGCCGGGGCGGGGGTGCTGGACTCCGGCGAACTCGAGCGGATGCTCGCGGGACTCGACCGGGTGGCCGCGGTGCTCGGCGCCGATCCGCCGCCGCCCCTCGACGACGAGGACATCCACACCGCGGTCGAGCGGCTGCTCTTCGACGAGATTGGGGAACTGGCCCGGAAACTCCCCACCGGGCGGAGCCGGAACGATCTCTCCCAGACGGAGTTCCGGCTCTACCTGACGAGCGCGATCTCGTCGCTGGTCGAGGCCCTCGACCGGCTCCGGATGGCCCTGTTCGCGCGGGCCGAGGAGTCGGCGGACACCCTGGTCCCGGGATACACCCATCTCCAGCGCGCCCAGCCGGTGGTCTTCGGCCACCTGCTGCTGTCCCACTTCTGGGCGCTGACGCGCGACCGCGAGCGGCTCGAGGCCGCCGGCCGCCGGTCGTCCGCATCGCCGATGGGGGCGGGTGCGCTCGCCGGCAACCCGTACCCGGTGGACCGCGACGCGATCGCCGACGAGCTCGGATTCGCGGAAGTCCTCGACAACAGCGTGGACGCGGTGGGAACCCGCGACTACGCGATGGAGTTCCTCGCCGCGGGCGCGATTCTCGGGGTGCATCTGTCCCGGCTCGCGGAGGACCTCGTGCTCTGGTCGTCCGCCGAGTTCGGCTTCGTGCGCCTCGGCGACGCCTGGTCGACGGGGTCGAGCCTCATGCCCCAGAAGCGCAACCCTGACGGCTTCGAGCTGATCCGCGGAAAGACCGGCCGGCTGATCGGCAACCTGGTGGCGCTCCTCACCGTGGGGAAGGGACTCGCCTCCGGCTACCAGCGGGATCTCCAGGAGGACAAGGAGCCCTGCTTCGACACCCTCGACACCCTGCGGCTCGCGCTGCCGGTCGCCGAGGGCGCCATCGGGACGATGCAGATCTCGGAGGAGCGGATGCGCGCCGCGCTTTCCTGGGACCTCCTGGCGACGGACCTCGCGGAGTACCTCGTCGCGAAGGGGTTGCCGTTCCGCGACGCCCATCGGGTGTCCGGGGAGCTGTTCGCCCACTGCGACCGGGAGTCCGTCGAGCCGCCGGATCTGGACCTCGCCACCCTGCGCGGGTTCGCCCCGGCCTTCGGCGAGGACGTGAAGGCGGTCTGGGACTACCGGGCCTCCGTCGCCCGCCGCAGCGTCCGCGGCGGGCCCGGAGACATCAAGTCTCAACTCGAAGCCGCCAAGCGCACGCTGTAGCCGGTCCTCAGCCCGCCAGGGTCACGCCGTCGGCTTGGAGCCCCCACCGGCAGAACTGGGCCGGCTTCAGCCGGCACCGCGTCCCGCAGGGCCCCGGAAAACTACGGCTCGTTGGAGTTTCGGTTCGGAAAACCGGAAATCCGAACGGAAGCCGGTCGACCGGGCTCATCCCATTGTCCATAGACCATTGAAAAGTGGCCCTTTACCCTGTCCTGCCGGCAGCACCCTCGGGGGTGCTATCGGGGAATGGGACTTGCGTGATACGGTGCGCCAAATTGACCCTTTCTCTTTTCCGGCCGATCGTGCGCGCGGGGCGCGCCCTCACGGGGCGGCAGCGTCCGGCCATCGCGCACTCTCTCCGGCGCCACCTTGACGGCCCGGGTTCGGCCCACCCAACCACGCCTTTTCAGGAGGTTCTTCATGCGTAAGACCGCGATTCTGGTCGCGCTGGTTCTGCTTGCGGCGGTTCCGGCGTTTGCCCAGCAGTCGGGAACGATCACCGGGACCGCGACCGATGAACAGGGGGCCGTCCTCCCCGGAGTGACGGTCACCGTCAGCAGCCCGGCGCTGATCGCGCCCCGCAGCACAACCACTGGAGCCGGTGGCTCCTACAGCCATCCGGCCCTCCCGCCGGGCGAGTACAGCGTCAGCTTCGCCCTCTCGGGGTTCCAGACCGTGGTGCAGGAAGGCGTCCGCCTCAGCGTGGCCCGCACCCTCGAGGTGAACGCCTCGATGGGGATTTCGGGCGTCGAGGAAACCGTGACCGTCACCGGCGACGCGCCGGTCGTGGATGTGCGCAGCGCGACCGTCCAGACCAACATCGAGCAGGAGCTGCTCGAGGCCGTTCCCACCGGACGGAACCCGTGGGTCATGGCCGGACTCGTACCCGGCATGGTGACCACCCGGATCGACGTCGGCGGCAGCAACGGCATGCAGCAGTACGGCATGGAGATCTTCGGCTCCTCCGCCACGATGCAGAGCTTCCAGGTGGACGGACTCAAGGTGAACTGGCCCGGCGGCACCGGCGGCTGGACGATGCAGTACTACGGCTTCTCGATGTACGAGGAGTTCAACTTCCAGACCTCCACCCATAGCGCCGAGTCCGACACCGGCGGCGTGCTGATGAACATGGTCGTGAAGTCGGGCGGCAACGAGTTCAGTGGCGACGTGATCGGCCTCTGGAACGCGGTGGATCTCCAGGGAGAACCCGCCGAGGCGGGCGGCGCCCCCATCACCAAGTCGCTTGACGTCAACGGCACCCTCGGCGGCCCGATCGTCCGCGACAAGGCGTGGTTCTTCACTGCGTATCGCGACTGGATCCACGAACAGGAGATCAGCACGCCGGCCGACTACGTGGGGCCGCAGCCGATCGACGACAACCGGATTCGCAACCTCAGCGGCAAGTTCACCCTGCAGGCGACTGACAACGACCGGCTTTCGGTGACGCTCCAGCGCAACTGGAAGGACCGTTATCACCGGCGCGATCCACCCTACACCGCGGTCGCGGACGAGCTCGCGCGCTTCCAGGACCAGTGGGCCGACAACTACATCGCTTCCTACAACCGGGTGCTCGGTGACGCGGCGCTCCTCGATCTGCGTTTCGGCCGGATGACCGGTGTGACTCCCTACATCCTCTATTCGGAGTACTGCGGGATTCCCGTGGACGAGTATCCGGACGCCCGGGCCTGCACAGAGAACGACATTGCGGTGCGAGATCCCGTGCGGGCGGAGATGTTCAACGCGGACTATCGCGGCGAGTCGTGGGGTCCGAACCACCGGAACCAGTTCAACGGCTCGCTGACCTACTACCTCGACACCGCCGGCGGTTCGCACAACTTCAAGGTGGGCGGACAGGCCTCCCGCGAGTTCATCGAGAGCCGCCAGTTCAAGAGCGGCGACGCCTTCGGCGAACTGGACGACGGAGTGCCGAGCCGGATCAACATCTCCCGGACTCCCAAGACCTCGCACGAGCGGCTGAACACCTGGGCGCTCTACGCGCAGGATGCCTGGACCCTCGGTGACCGGCTGACCCTGAACATCGGCGTTCGCTTCGACGGCGTCTACGGCTACATCCCCGTGCAGAGCAGCCCGCCCGGAACCTGGACGGCGGTCTCGGAGCAGCTCTCCGACGCGTCCTTCGAGGTTACGTCGGAGATCGGCGGACTCCCGGACTGGCCGATGAACATCGGGCCGAGGCTCAGCTTCGCCTACGACCTCTTCGGCGACGGCAGGGCCGCGCTGAAGGGCGGCTGGGGCCGCTACTACACCCAGATGGGGAACGGGCTCTCCGGGAGCGCGAACCCGAACGCCGGGCGCTCCGCGTGGGTCGGCTGGAACGACCTCGACGGCGACCGGCTCGTGGACATCGGCCCGTCCGGCACGCTGGTGGACAGCCCCGAGATCGATCTCTCCCAGTTCGACGGGTTCGCGGGCGCTGGCGCCTCACCCTACGACAAGAACTCGAGCCGGCCCTACAGCGACGACATTTCGCTCGGGGTGGACACGACCCTCGGCTCCGAGGTCTCGTTCAGCGCCACCTTCCACCGCCGCCAGCACCGGGATTCCCTCGGGAGCCTCAACCTGGCGCGGCCGCCGTCGGCCTACACGCTGACCAGCTTCGAGTGCTCGACCTGTCCGCAGCCGACGTACGAGGTGTATGAACTCCAGGAGGCGTACCGGGGTCTGCAGGACAACACGATCACCAACGTCGAGAAGCTGCAGACCAACTACAACGGGGTTGCGTTCCAGCTCCAGAAGCGGTTCTCGAACCGGTGGCAGTTGCTCGGTGGAGCGACCTTCTCGAGCCACCGCGGCGTTCCGCACTCCCTGCCCTGGGACGGGACCGACTGGAACAACCCGAACCGGGACATCAACCGGCTCGACGGCGCGGTCCTGACCGACGTGCCGTGGGTGTTCAACGTGGCGGGCAGCTACGTCGCGCCGCTCGACATCCAGATCGCCTGGAACTACCGGGCCCGCGCCGGTAGCCCTCTGGTTGCGACCGCGCGAGCAACCGGGCTCGTGCAGGGATCGGAATCCATTTACGCCTACGAGCGCGGCGACGAACGCACCGAGACCGTGGCAAACCTGCTCGACATCAACTTCCGCAAGGGGTTCGACATCGATCAGGCCCGGATCGAGATCGGCGCCGACTTCGCCAACATCTTCAACTCGCAGGCGGCGGACGCGCTGATCACGAGCTTCGGCTCGCGCTACCTGCAGCCGTCGCGGGTGCTGCCGCCGCGGATCATCCGCTTCACCGCGAAGCTGCTGTTCTAAGCACCTTTCCCGATCTGGCGGACGCTCCGGCGCCCGCCGGACGGGACCACCAAGCGGGGGAGCCTCTCCGGAGGCTCCCCCGTTTTGCGTTGTGGGATCATGTGTCCGACTCGGCAGGGTCGGCGATTCCGAAGGAGGAAGAACCATGACCAGACTCAGCCTCCTGTTGATTCCTGCCGTCGTCCTCGCCGGTGGCTGTTCAAAGCCGCCGGCGATCGCGCCTGACTTGACCTGCGAGGCCCTGGAGGCCGAGTTGGAGGAAGCGGAGCGAAGGGTCCGCACGCTCGGAGGCGATGCCACGGACCTGGACGGGCGCGACCTCATGGGTGACGTTCACGCTCGCTCCAATCAGGGGGACAACGAATGGCGCCACGCCAAGCGGATCCGCGAGGCCGAGGAGCACCTTGAAGCCGTGGAAGCAGCGATCGCCGACCGCTGCCCCGAGAATGGAGGAGTCCAATGAACCCATCGGCTTCCCGTTCGTGCCGGTTCTCGTTCGTTTGCCTGTTCTTCGCGGCGCTTACCGGTTGCACACCCGCCGAGGACCCTCCACCGGACCCTGACGCGGCGATCCGCGCCGAGGTCGAGGCCATGGCCGCCGACTTCGTGAACCTCCGCAGGCTCACCGGGTTCGTCCACGAAATGCCGCTCGACGAGGCGTACCGCTGGCAGGACGCGATGGTGGAGATCCTGCCGCTGGGCGAGGTGGTCGGCTACAAGACCGGAGGTCACGACCCCAACCCCCCCAACCCGAACTTTCCTCCCGGCGGCATCCGGGCGCACCTTCTCGCGGCCATGTTCCGGGATGATGGGGACGCGATCCGGGTGGACGAAACCGCCGCCGGGTTCCTCGAAGCGGACTTCGCGTTCCGGGTCGGCGACGCGTCCATCAACACCGCGGAGACCGACCTCGAGATCCTGGCGGCGCTGGACGCCGTGGTGCCGTTCGCCGAGATCCCCGATCCCCACTACGACGCCGAGACGGCCACGGTGAACCGGATGATCGTGTCCAACATGATCTCCCGCTGGGCGTTCGCCGGCGATCCGGTTCCCATCGAGGCCACCGAGGAATGGCTCGCGCGCCTCCGCTCCTTCGACTACGCGGTGCTCGACGAGAACGACGCGGTCATCCAGGAGGGCTCCATGGCCGAGTGGTACGACCCCATCGCGGCCGTCCGCTGGCTCCGCGATCAGCTCCGCGACTCGGGGAAGGAACTGGCCCCCGGACACCTCCTGTCTCTCGGGAACGTCGGCATCATGCGCCAGATCCACGAGGGATCGCCGCGCGGTCCCGCCTACGCAAGCGACCAGTTCCGGCTGGAGTACTACGGCCTGACGGAAGACGGCGGGCCGGCGACGGTCACGATCAACATCGCGCGCTGACGGCTCGTCCGGCCACGCCACCATGCGACGGCGCCCGGCGCTCGCGAGCGATCTATCGCACCTTCGACCAGAACCCGTATTCGTACGGGTGTCGTTGCCGCAGGGCCTTCACATAGGCCTCGTGGTCCGGGTGGCGCCCGAAGTCCGCGATCGCGCCCGCCAGTCCCGCGCACTCGACGAGTTGCCGGGCGGCGTCCCTGAAGCGTTCCTTCCGATACTTGCCCAGGGCGTGGTCAATCATGCATCGCAGCACCAGCGTGGCGGCGAGCGGAAACCGGGCCGCCAGTTCTTCCGCCGCGAACGTGAGGGTGTGGTCGTGGTGGCCGTTCAGCGCTTCCGCGTGGCGGAGTACGAAGGAGGAGGCCCGCGCCAGGTCCGGCCACTGCACGAAGAGATCAAGGACCGCGGTCTCGTCGTGGAAGCGCTCGGCGTGATTGAACGCCCGTTCCTCGGCGTCCATGCCGTCGAAGCCCGGGAAGCGATGCACCCAGGCGCGCAGGTGCCGGATCGAGAGTTCGCGGTCGAAGCACGACCAACGCTGCTCCTGGGCCTCCTCGTGACGGCCCAGAGCCTCCAGCGCCTCGATCCGGGCATCGGCCCAGCCGAAGTCCGGCCGGTCCATGATGTCTCGAGCGTCCTGGCCTCCCTCCGCGGCGTCCAGCGTTCGCAGCGCCTCCCCGGCCCGACGGACCTCGAGCAGGCGGCGGGCGATATCCGCTGCGTAGCGCGGCCGCTTCCGCTCCTCCGCGGGGTGGAGTCGGATGAACTCGTCCACATCGCCCTCCGCGTCCGCGATTGCGAGGAGCGGCTCGCGTCCGCTCCGGCTGTGATCGTCGCGTTCTCGTAGTCGCCGCTTGAGATGCGCCAGCCCTGCGGCTCCGAGCGCCGGCGCCAGCGCCGGGATGATCGGCTCGTTGTAGCCGCGTCCCTGGACGAGAGCCCGGAACGCGTCCTCGGCGAGCGCCTCCGGGTCCGGCCTCGCGACGCTGGCCAGCTCGCCAAGCTGCCGTATCGCCTCCTTATGGACCTCTCCGTATCCGGTCACGAAGCCGCTGCGGTCCCGGAGCGAGGCGGCGGCGGCGATCAGCAGCCATAGCAGTTCGATCGCCAGGGCCGGCTTCTCCTTCCCCGCGCTGCTCATGATGGCGCGATGATGCGCCTCCAAATCGGCGGACAGCGCGGGTACCTGCTTCCACGAGACGCGCGTCTCGGCCTTCGCGAGCGCTCCGAGTCGTGTGCGGGCCAGCTTCGCCACCGCTTCGGGGCCCGCGAGGATCGCAAGTTCGAGCCGGAGGAGGCGTTTGGCGCCGGTGTCTTTCGCCGTGACCGCCATCAGTAGCTCGGCGAGCCGCGGAGCGCCCAGGGACTTCAGGTTCTGCGCGTTCAGCGTGCGTTTTGAGGTCCGTTTGCTGGAAGCCGCCTTCTTGGCCATCGGGGTGGGTCCGTTCTTCGAGTTCGGTTGGCGGCGTGCATTGTCGCCGCATTCGGCGTTGGGGCCGGGTGTCTTGTTCCTGATTTCGCGGGCGAATCGGGGTGGCGCATTCGAAGCGGGACCGTGACCCGGTGATCTCGACCCCGCCTTGCACGCGCCAAGGTCACGATCAGCGTCACCCGCTGACCGGTCGCCCCGCGACCGCCCCGGTGCGCGGAAGCGTCAGTACCGCGGTGAAGATTCCCGTCGACGCCACCGCCATCACGACAAAGAGCGCGCCGAACCCGCGCGCGGCGTGGATCCCGGCGATGACCGGCAGGGTGGAGGCCATCACCGAGAAGGTCATCAGGTAGCGGATGGCATAGACGCGACTGCGCCACGCGCTCTTCGTGATCCGGCTCACGAGGACGTCGTTGATCGGGATCTGCCCGAAGACAACGAACATGAACCCGGCGGCGACGACGAGGGCGGCGATTCCGGAGAGCTGGATCATGAGCGCGAACAACGCCGCCTGCAGCCCTGCCACGAACAGGAAGACGGTCCGCAGGGAGTGATGGTCCACGAGGTGGCCGACCACCAACTGGGCCAGCGCTCCGACCGCAAACACGAGAGACGCGTAGCCTCCGACCGCCGTCGCCGAGCCGGCGAGTTCGGTGAGTCGCTCGTCGAAGATCTTGGGGAGCGCGAACGTGGTGCTCTGGTAGTTCAGGCCTCCGATGGCGGTGGTGAACACGATGACCGTCAGTACCCGCGTGAACGTGGCGCGGTCGATCGCCGACGCGCTGGCGGTGGTCTCCGGGGCGGCGGCGGGTTCACCCGGGAGACCGTTCCGGGACTTCCGGCCTTCCCGGACGAATGCCGCGTAGGCGGCGCCGATCCCGATCGAGATCGCGCCGGGTACCACGAACGCTTGGCGCCAGCCTCCGGTGTCGATGAGGTACCCCGTGAGCAAAGCGGCGACGGCGACTCCCAGGTTCCCGTAGACGCCGTTGATCGCGAGCGGAACGCCGGTCTTCCGCCGGCCGTGCACGACCATGGCGAGTCCGACCGGGTGGTAGATCGCGGCGAAGGCGCCGATCGCGAGGAGTCCCAACGCGATCTGGATCGGCGAGCCGGCCAGCGCGGTCAGGATCGAACTCGCCCCGATGCCGACAAAGAAGACGATCAGCATCCCTTCGCGGCTCCACTTGTCGGCGATCCAGCCGGCCGGGAGCGAACCGAGTCCGAACGCCACGAAGCCCGGTGTGGCGTAGGGAATGAGCGCCGCGTAGCTCATCCCCCACTCCTCCGCGAGCCGGAGCGCCGCGACCGTCGCGAAGATCAGCATGAACAGGTGATCGAGGAAGTGCCCGAGGTTCAGGAACAGGAAGTTCAGGCGTTCGCGTGACATGTCAGTCCCTGCTTGGGGTGGGGTCGGCAGGCGCCGGCAGAATCGGCGGGCGCTCCCCGGTCAGCGTGGCGGCGGCGGGGTGTCGGGATCCGGCGGGGTGAGCTGGAGGACGCCCTCCTCGCGCATGAAGGCCTCGATCTCGTCCACCGTGCGCGGCATGAAGTCGGTGAAGTTCTCGACCCCGTTCTCGGTGATCGCGACCACGTCCTCCATCCGCACGTAGAGCCGCTCCTCGTGGACCCAGAGCATGGGATCGAGCGCGAATACGAGTCCGGCCTCGAAGGGTCGGGCGCGGTAGCTGCCCACGTCGTGGACCGCCAGCCCGACCGGATGGGACAGATGCCCCCGGAAGACGAGCGCTTCCCGGGCCGCCTTCTCGTGAAGCGGGTTGGTGAACCCGAGTTCGTCGATCACCGGCTCCATTTCCTCGGCGGCGCCGTCCATCACCTGGTCGGGGGTAACGCCCGGCCGGAGGCGGGAGAGGAGCGCCTCGCTGTAGCGCACGATGAACGTGTAGAGCTTCCGCTGATCCTCGGTGAAGACCCCGCTGACCGGCCACATGCGGGCGATGTCGCTCGTGTAGTAGCGGTAGTCGGGGGCGTGGTCCATGAGGATCAACTCGCCCTCCTTCAGTTCGGCGTCGTTGCGGTAGTAGTGGCCGAAGTAGGCGTTCGTTCCGGTGGCGGTGATGGAGCGGTAGCCCTCGCCCTGCGACCCGTTGATCCGGTAGATGTAGTAGGCCGCCGCGTCGAGCTGGTATTCGAAGAGACCGGGCTTCGTGGACCGCATCGCCTCCATGATCCCCATCCCGGCCAGCTCGCTCGCCCGCCGGACGAGCGCCATCTCGCGCGGCGACTTGTGGAGCCGCATGGTGTCCACGATGGGCGTCAGGTCCGCAATGGGAAACTGCGGGTAGCGCTCGCGCAGCTTGGCCACGAAGGCGCCTTCCCGGGAGGCCCGACCGTCCCACGGATCGGAGACGTGCTGGGCGTGGCCGATCAGGTTCTCGTCGCGGCTCTGTCCGCGACCCTCGGCGGGGCTCATGAAGGTGAAGAGGGTCGGGGAAGGGGGACGGAGGGCGAACCCGTAGAGCTGGCGGGCGAGCTGGTCGATCGCGAAAACGTCGTCCACCCCACTCGCCTGCCTCGCTTCGTCGACGTCTTCCGCAGAGAGCATCCGGCCCTCGCCGCGTTCCTTCCGCGGATCGCGGCGGGGCAGGAACAGCAGCGACCTCCGGTTCCTGCCGTCGATCAGCAGGTAGGAGTGCGGGACTTCGATGCCGGTCAGGTAGTAGAACTCGTTGGATTGCCGGAACACGATGAAGCCGGGAGGCGCGGCGGCGCCCTGGACGATGGCGATGGCGTCGTCGCCGATCGCCTCCATCACCCGGGCCCGGCGCTCGACGAACTCCTCGGCCGGGAAGTCCTTCTGGATCTTGGCGTGGTCCTGGGCGTCGGCGCCGGCGGCGACCAGCAGGATCAGGAAGGAAGGAGAGAGTCTGCGCATGACGGGGCCACCTCGTGGTCTGCGGATTATTCGCGACGCGAGCAATCACGGTGCGGCAATGCGGTGGTCTCCGCCGGATACGGGCGGTTCCGGCCTGACGATTTCGCGTGGCGGCGATAATCCCACCTGCATGTCCGGACCTGATCGCGAAGCCCGGGCCGGCGGTCTCGACTACCGGACCGCCGGCGTGGACATCGACGAGGCGGACCGCGCCCTGGACCGCATTCGGCCGCTGGTCGCGAGCACCCGCCGTCCCGAGGTGCTGAGCGACGTGGGCAGTTTCGGGGGCCTGTTCCGGCTGAACACGGCCGGCTTCGAGCGCCCGGTGCTGGTGGCCTCGACGGACGGGGTGGGGACGAAGCTGCGGGTGGCGCGGGACGCCGGCCGCCATGAAGTTCCCGGCTACGACCTGGTCTCCCACTGCATCAACGACATCCTCGTCCAGGGCGCCGAACCGCTCTTCTTCCTCGACTACCTCGCCATGGGCCGGCTCGACGCGGAAGTCGCCGAGGGGGTGATCCGCGGGATCGTGAATGCCTGCCGGGAGTTCCGGGTGGCGCTCCTCGGCGGCGAGACGGCGGAGATGCCCGGGTTCTATCCGGGCGGCGACTACGACCTGGCGGGGACCATCGTCGGGGTGGTCGAGGAGGAACACATCCTGGACGGGAGTTCGGCGGTCCCCGGCGACGTGCTCATCGGCCTCCCCTCGTCCGGACTCCACACGAACGGCTATTCGCTGGCGCGCGCCATCGTGTTCGAACGCCTGGGCCTCGCGATCGATGACGTCCTGCCGGGACTGGACGTCACGGCGGCGGACGCCCTGCTGGCGCCGCACCGCTGCTACCTGCCGGAGTTCCGCCCGCTGCTGCGCCACCGGAGCCTGCGCGCCCTTGCCCACATCACCGGCGGTGGAATCAGCGACAATCTTCCCCGGGTCCTCCCACGAGGCACTTCCGCCGAGGTGAACCTTGATTCGTTCCGCCTTCCTCCCCTTTTCCGGTTGCTGGCCGACGCCGGCGGCATCGCCGAGGGGGAGATGCTCCGGACGTTCAACTGCGGTGTGGGTCTCATCGCGGTGGTGGCGGCTCGCGACGAGCAGACCATCCTTGAAACCCTCTCCGGCGCCTTTCGCCTTGGCGAAGTGACGGACGCCGCCGACACGCCCCGGGTTCGGTACCGGGGCCGCCTCGAATGACCGACGAACCCATCCGTACTCTTCCTACGCCCGGCCGGCGGCTGGGCGTGCTCATCTCCGGCCGCGGTTCGAATCTCCAGGCGATCCTGGACGCCATCGAGACCGGGTCACTGAACGCCGAGGTCGCGCTGGTGTTCAGCAACCGCGGCAAGGCCAGGGGCCTCGAGATCGCGAAGACCTACGGAGTGCCGACGGCAGTGCTTTCCCACCGCGCTTTTGCGGACCGCGAGTCCTATGACACCGAAATCGTGAAGTCGCTGCGCCAGCATCGCGTGGACGTGGTCTGTCTCGCGGGTTTCATGCGCATCGTCTCGCCGGTGCTGCTGAACGCCTTCCCGGACCGGGTGCTCAACATCCATCCCTCCCTGCTCCCCGCCTTCAAGGGGCTGGACGCGCCCTGCCAGGCCCTCGACTACGGCGTGCGGATCGCCGGCTGCACCGTGCACTTCGCCGACGAGACGCTGGACACCGGACCGGTTCTCCTCCAGGCGGCGATCCGGGTTCACGACGAGGACACCCACGAGACGCTCACCGAGCGCATCCTCACCCTCGAACACCAGATCTATCCGCGGGCCATCGGGCTGCTCCTCGACGGCGGTATCCGGCGCCTGGGACGACGGATCCTGCTCTCCGAGGCGGCGGAGCGGGCTGCCGCCGAGATCCACACGGAGACCGAGCGAAAGCCGACCTATGCCCAGTAAGGCTGCGGCCGCCGAGCAGATCGCGCTTCTCGAGAAGGGCGCCGACCGCATCGAGCCGCGTGCCGAGCTTCGCGCCAAGGTAGAGCGGTCCGTCGCTTCAGGCGAGCCGCTCCGGGTGAAGGTGGGGTTCGATCCCTCCGCCCCGGACCTGCATCTCGGCCACACCGTCGTCATGCGGAAGATGAAGCACTTCCAGGACTTCGGCCACGAGGTGTGGTTCGTGATCGGGGACTTCACGGGGATGATCGGCGACCCGAGCGGCCGCTCGAAGACCCGCCCGCAACTGACGGAGGAGCAGATCCGGCAGAACGCGGAGACCTACAAGGAGCAGGTCTTCAAGATCCTCGACCCGGAGAAGACCGTTGTCGCCTTCAACAGCGAGTGGCTCTCGGCCCTGGGGGCGGAGGGGCTCATCCGGCTCGCCTCCCGCTACACCGTGGCGCGGATGCTGGAGCGCGACGACTTCCATCGCCGCTTCCGCGGAGAACAGCCCATCTCGATCCACGAGTTCCTGTACCCGCTCGCGCAGGCCTACGACTCGGTGGCCATGAAGGCCGATTTTGAACTCGGAGGGACCGACCAACTCTTCAACCTGCTGGTTGGCCGCCACATCATGCGCGAGTACGGACTCGAGCCGCAGGTGGCCCTGACCATGCCGCTTCTCGAAGGACTGAATGGGACCGAGAAGATGTCGAAGAGTCTCGGCAACGCCGTGGGCGTCACGGAGCCGCCGGACGAGATGTTCGGC
>JAJDVI010000018.1:0-32500 GCA_022826195.1 Acidobacteriota bacterium | reverse complement strand
CCTGCACGAATGGCGCAACGATCTGGGCGCTGTCTCAACGGGGGACACTGTGAAATTGTAATGCCGGTGAAGATGCCGGCTACCCGCGACAAGACGGAAAGACCCCGTGAACCTTTACTATAACCTGGCAGTGAATTCTGGTGCGTTGTGCGCAGAATAGGTGGGAGGCTTTGAACTCAGAGCTCCGGCTCTGGGGGAGCCATTCGTGAGATACCACTCTCATCGTTCTGGAGTTCTAACCTGGGCCCGTGAATCCGGGTCAGGGACACTGTCAGGCGGGTAGTTTGACTGGGGCGGTCGCCTCCCAAAATGTAACGGAGGCTCCCTAAGGTGCGCTCAGGCTGATTGGAAACCAGCCGCAGAGTGTAAAGGCACAAGCGCGCTTGACTGCGAGACCTACAAGTCGAGCAGATGGGAAACCAGGGCTTAGTGATCCGGCGGTTCCGAATGGAAGGGCCGTCGCTCAAAGGATAAAAGGTACTCCGGGGATAACAGGCTTATCTAGCCCAAGAGTTCATATCGACGGCTAGGTTTGGCACCTCGATGTCGGCTCATCGCATCCTGGAGCTGAAACAGGTTCCAAGGGTTGGGCTGTTCGCCCATTAAAGCGGTACGCGAGCTGGGTTCAGAACGTCGTGAGACAGTTCGGTCCTCATCTGTCGTGGGCGCAGGAGATTTGAGGGGAGCTGGCCCTAGTACGAGAGGATCGGGCTGGACGAACCTCTGATGTACGAGTTGTTCCGCCTCGGGGCATTGCTCGGTAGTCACGTTCGGACGGGATAAGCGCTGAAAGCATCTAAGCGCGAAGCCCCACCCAAGATGAGATCTCCCGGATCATCAGATCCCTGAAGGCCCCTGGAAGACCACCAGGTTGATAGGCCCGGAGTGTAAGGCGAGTAATCGTCTCAGCTGACGGGTACTAATCGGCCGTGAGGCTTGACCACATCGTGCGTATCACGAGTTCCTGGTGACAGGATTTGTCCGTCACCGGGAATGACTGATTCGCCGAAGCTACTGCACGCAAACGCATCTTGACGTTCCCCGTTTCGGGGACGTCCCGCTAGACGCTTCCACAATTTGCAACGGATCGTTTTTGTCCCGGTGACCCGAGCGGAGGGGCCACACCCGTTCCCATTCCGAACACGGCAGTAAAGTCCTCCAGCGCCGATGGTACTGCAGCGGAAGCGCTGTGGGAGAGTAGGTCGTCGCCGGGACTCCGGAACGCCGGTCTCCAGACTGGCACGCGCGGCGCTCCGCGCCGCGCACGTCGTAACTCCACCGATCCTCAATAACGCGACGGCTTGTCCGCCGAGCGCAGTCGAATTCCCGGTATCCTGCGCCGGAATGACCCGGCCGCTCACGTTCCGTGCCCGGACCAGGCTTTCTCCGGCGTCGTGGGCGGCGTGCGCGATTGCGATCTTCTGCTCCACGGGCCTGGCCGCGGCCCAGCAGGCGGCCCCCGCGGCGGAGCCGCGTCCCGCCTCGTTTGCGCTCGAAACGCCCCGGGTGGTGCTCACCGGCGTCCCGTTCGAGGTCGTCGTCACCCCGCAGGCGGAATCGGGAGACCCGCTCCCCGCGTATTCAGGGACGCCGCGCCTCGGCGGGGTGGACGAGGCGGGTTCCCCAACGCACCGGGGCGACGGCGCCGTCGTCTTTTCGAGTGTCCTCGTTGAGAACAGCGGCCGGTTCGAGATCTCCGCCCAGGACGGCGGCGCCGCCGGGACCGCGGGAACGCGGGCGATTCCCGGAATCTGGTCGCTCGCTCCCCCGGTGCTCGCGATCCTGCTCGCGGTGCTGTTCCGTCAGGTGGTTCTCGCGCTCGTGGCGGGCGTCTGGATCGGGAGCACCCTGCTCCTGAACTTCAATCCGCTCGCCGGCTTCTTCGAGGTGGGGAGCCGCTACGTCATCGGCGCGGTCACCGACAGCGACCGCGCCCACATCATCATCTTCAGCATGATGTTCGGCGGCCTCGCCGGGATCCTCTCGAGGAGCGGCGGGGCGCGGGGTTTCGCCCAGCTCATCACGAGCTTCGCCCGCACCGCCCGGCGCGGCCAGGTGAGCACCATGGTGACCGCGCTGGTCGTCTTCTTCGACGACTACGCGAACGTGATCATCCGCGGCAACCTGATGCGGCCCATCACCGACGGTCTGAGAGTCTCCCGCGAGAAACTGGCGTTCCTGACCGACACCGGAGCGGCCTCGGTGGCCAGCACCGTCATCGTCTCCACCTGGGTGGGCTACGAGGTGGGCCTGATCGACCAGGGGCTCGAGCTGATCGACTATCCGGAGGACGGGTATTCGGTGTTCCTGCGCACCATCCCGTACCGGTTCTATCCCATCTTCTCTTTCGCCCTCGCGCTCGCGGTCGGGTTCCTCGGCCGGGATTTCGGCCCGATGCGGGCCGCCGAGGAGCGGGCGCGGCGCCTCAATCAGCCGCTCCGGCCGGGCTCCGAGCCGGCCACCGAGTCGCTCGACGAGGACCCGGGGGTGGAGCGGGTCACCTCCGGACTCTGGATGGGAGGCGTGTTTCCCGTCCTGGCCGTGCTGGTCACCGCCGGAATCTCAATCTGGCTGACCGGCTCGGGCGCGCTCGCCGCCGAGGGAGTCACGGCCTACGGCCTCCGCGAAATCGTCACGAACTCGGATTCCTACGTCTCTCTCCTCTGGGCGTCGGTCGCCGGTTGCCTGACGGGGATCGTGCTCGCGGTGGCCCGCCGGATCCTCACGCTCGGCAACGCGATCGGGGCCTGGATCGCCGGACTCCGGTCCATGGTGCTCGCGATCGTGATCCTGGTGCTCGCCTGGTGCATCGGCGACGTCACCGCGGAGCTCCACGCCGCGCAGTACCTCGTCCAGGTGCTCCAGAACGTCCTGAACCCGAGCCTCCTGCCCACGCTCACCTTCGTGGTCGCCGGGGTGATGGCGTTCGCGACCGGCACGAGCTGGGCCACCATGGCCGTCCTCATGCCGCTCGTGATCCCGCTTTCCCACGCGCTCGCGCAGAACGCCGGACTGGCGGTCGCCGTATCCGACCCGATCCTGATGGGCGTCGTCGGAGCGGTGCTGGCGGGCGCGGTCTTCGGGGACCACTGCTCCCCGATCTCCGACACCACCGTGCTCAGCTCCATGGCCTCGGCCTGCGACCACCTGGATCACGTCAAGACGCAGCTTCCCTACGCGCTCAGCGCGGCGGGAATCGCGATCGTCCTCGGCATCCTCCCGACCAGTTTCGGGGTGTCCCCGGGGATTGCGCTCATCGCCGGCATCGTCGCGGCCATCCTGGTAGTGCGACTGGCCGGCGCCCGCATCGAGGAAGGGAGCGCTTCATGAAGACCGTGCGACTCGGAACCACCGGCCTCGAGGTCAGCCGGCTGACGCTCGGCTGCATGACCTACGGCGATCCGAACTGGCGTTCCTGGATCCTCGACGAGGAAGCGTCCCGCGCTCATTTCCGGAAGGCGCTGGACCTCGGCATCAACTTCTTCGACACCGCGAACATGTACTCGAAGGGAGTCAGCGAGGAGATCACCGGCAAGATGCTCCGCGAGCTGGCGCACCGCGAGGACTACGTGCTCGCCAGCAAGGTGTATTTCCCGGTCGCGAAGGGCCCGAACCGCGGCGGCCTTTCGCGAAAGCACATCGTGGCCGCCTGCGACGCTTCGCTCCGGCGCCTGGGTCTCGACTACATCGACCTCTACCAGATCCACCGCTTCGACCACGAAACGCCTGTCGAGGAGACCATCGAGGCGCTCGATTCGCTGGTGAAAGCCGGGAAGGTGCGCTACCTCGGCGCCAGCAGCATGGCCGCCTGGGAGTTCGCCACCATGCTCTTCACCGCCGACGCCATGGGCGCCTCCCGGTTCGTCTCGATGCAGAACCACCTGAATCTCGTGTATCGCGAAGAGGAGCGCGAGATGGTGCCGCTCTGCCTCGACCAGGGGATCGGGATGATTCCCTGGAGCCCGCTCGCCCGGGGATTCCTGGCCGGGAACCGCACTCGTACGCGCCGCGATCCGACGCCGCGGGCCCGGGACGATGACTACGCGGACCGGCTGTACTACGAGGAGGCGGACTTCGAGGTGCTGGATACCCTGATCGAAGTCTCCGCCCGCCTCGGCGAAAAGCCGGCGAAGGTGGCGCTCGCCTGGCTCCTGTCGATGCCGGGAGTGGATTCGGCGATCGTGGGCGCCACCCGCGTCGAACAGATGGAGGAACTCGCCGCCGCCGTGGACCTGACGCTCGATGAGGAAACGATTGCGGCGCTCGAGGCGCCCTACATCCCGCACCCGGTCCTGGGGCACGAACAGCCGGCGCCGCGGGACTGAGCGACCCGCGGTCCGGATGGCGCGACCCGCCGCCGGGACCCTCGCGGTCGTCCTGACGCTGCCGCTCGCCTTGCCGGCTACGGGCCAGGAATACCGCGACATCGCCGCCGGGGCGGGCCTCGCGGTCGTGACCGGGACCGGAGGCCCGGAGAAAAACCACATCGCCGAGTCCACCGGGACGGGGGTCGCGGTCCTCGACTACGACCAGGATGGGCTTCCGGACCTCTATTTCCCCAATGCCCCCTCCTGGGACGATCCGGAGGACGCCTGGCGGGCGCGTTCCGGAGTGCTCTACCGGAACGAGGGCGGGCGTTTCTCCGATGTCACCGAAGCTGCCGGGATCGTGACCGACGTCTACGGCCAGGGCGCGGTGAGCGCGGACTTCGACGGCGACGGCTTCCCCGACCTCTACGTGACGGCTCTCGGCCCGAACCTCCTCTTTCGCAACAACGGGGACGGAACGTTCTCCGAGATCGGGGAGCGAGCCGGGGTCGCGGACCCGGGCTGGAGCATCGGAGCCGTCTTCCTTGACGCCGACGGCGACCGGACGCTCGACCTCTTCGTCGCCAACTACATCGAAACGGACGAGCCGGCCATCCGGGCCGGGCAGCGCACCCGGCGCTGGCGCGGGAGGGTGTCCGTGCTCGACGGCCCGCGCGGCCTCGTTCCGCAGGCCAACCGCTTCTTCCGCGGCCGCGGGAACGGCACGTTCGAGGATGCGACCGACGCCGCCGGAATCGGAGACGTTCCGGCGCGCTATTCCATGGGGGCCGTCGCGCTCGACTTCGACGACGACGGCGACCAGGACATCTTCGTGGCCAACGACAGCGGTCCGAACGACATGCTCGAGAACCGCGGCGGCGTCTTCCGGGATGCGGGGCTGTTCGCGGGGGTCGCGCTCAGCGCCGACGGAGCGACGCAGGGGAGCATGGGGGTGGCCGCCGCGGATGCGGACGAGGACGGGTTACCCGACCTGGTGGTCACGAACTTCGCCCACGACCACTACGCCTTCTACCAGGGAGTCGGCCCCTCGCTCTTCCTCGAGGACGCGGTGGGAGCCGGCATTGCGACCCCTACCTTCCGGCCGCTGGGCTGGGGCGCCCTGTTCTTCGACGCCGAGAACGACGGCGACCTGGACGTGGCTTTCGCGAACGGCCACCTCTATCCGCAGGTCGAGGACGATGCGGCGCTCGGAGAAACTTACGGACAGCCGGACCAGCTGTTCCTTCGGGACGGCCGGACCTACGGAACGAGCACCCTCGGGCCGCCGGTACGCTCCTCCCGGGGAATGGCGCTCATCGACGTCGAGGCGGATGGCCAGTGGGAGATCGCGGTCGCCAACCAGGACGACGTCCCCACGCTCTGGGCTCGGGACCGACCGTCCGAGGGATCCTGGGTCCGGCTCCGGCTTGTGGACCCCGCGGGAGAACGCGACGCGCTGGGGGCCCGGGTCACGCTCGTCTCGCCCCGCCAGTCACGCTGGCAGCGCGCCGGGGAGAGCTACGCCTCCGACAGCGAGCGAATCCTGCACCTGGGTCTCGGCGTCGACACGGGTTCGGCCCCGGCATCCGTAGCGGTCGAGGTTCGCTGGCCCGACGGGATCGGCGAAACACACCGCGCCCTGGCCGTGAACACGACCTGGCTCCTCCGCCGCGGCTCCGCACCGGTCGATCTCCCGCCGCAATGACCCGGGAGCGCCGTTCTTCAGACCGGCATCGCCCTCCGCAGGAGGGCGGGGAAAGAACCGGCAAGGAACATTGCGGACCGGTCCTCAGTCTCTGCGTGCTGTTCCTTGCCGTCGCCGGTGTGCCCGTCGGTACTGCCGCCGCGAACCAGCCCGGCACCGACGTCCGCGCCCGGATGGAGCGGGCCATCGCACTCCTTGCCGCCGAGCAAGTCGACCGGGCGATCCCGATCCTCCTGTCCGTGGTCGACGAAGTTCCCTTCCACGGCCCGGCCCGATTCCAGCTCGGGGCGCTCGCCGTGGACCGGGGTGAATGGGAAGTCGCGTCGGGCCACCTGGAAGCCGCAACCAGCTCCTATGGCTCCGACGTCCCCGATGGGGCGATTCCGGTGCAGCGCCCCGGGCTCGCGTGGGCGCTCTACTCCGAGGCGCTCGGAGCGACGGGCCGGCTGGAGGACGCTCTGGAGGCGACCGGCCAGGCGCTCCGCCTTGCACCCACGTATCTCCCCGCTCTCCTGGGGCGGTCCAACTTCGCGCGGCGCCTCGCCGCTTCGGAGGACGGGGACCCGACGATCGAGTCGCGGGAAGCGCTCCAGGAAACGAGCCTCGATGCCGCAAGAAAGGCGAAGGAAGCGGCGCCGGATCGGCCCGCCCCCTGGACCGCGCTGGCGCTCGCGGCCGACGAGGCCCGGATCCCGCAACTCGCGCAATGCGCGGCCCGGGCGGCTGCCGACGTCGCCCCGGACGACCCCCGGGCCCTGTTCCTTGTCGCCTGGACCTCGGTCGAGTCGGCGCCTGAAGAGGCCCTGGCGGCAGCGGAGCGGGCGCTGGCCGCCGGACTCCGGGACGAGCCCGCCCTCTGGATGACGCTCGGCCGCCTCCGCGCCTTCCGGCTGGACATGGAGGGATCGCTCGACGCCTACCGGGAGGCACTTCGGCTCGATCCGGCCAGCGCCGGCGAGATGGCGAGCGTGGCGCTCGATGCCATCGTCGCCGGCGGGGACCCGGAGCTGCTGACCCTTCTCGAGAGCCGGGCGGCCCGCCGTCCGGAGGCGCTGAACACCCGGTTCGCGCTCGCGAAGGCCGCGCTCCGGGAGGGACAGGTGGAACGAGCCGTGCGCGAACTCACCGGCCTCGCCGGGGCGGCGCCGGAACACGCCGCGGTGCTGACCAGCCTGCACGCCGCGCTGCGCCGGATGGGAGACACGGCGGCGGCCGAGGCGGTGCTGGTCCGTCTCGCGGCGGTGCAGAACGCCGAGGCGGACGCCTGGGAGCGCGCCAACCGGCTGGAACGGGATCGCGGCCGGGCCCGGGATGCCGCCGGGCGCGGCGATTGGGACCAGGCGGCGCAGCATTGGGAGGCGGTGCTGGGCGCCCGCGACGGCGCGGATTCCCCCGGGCTCGCCGCCGCCGATCTGGCCGGGTACGGATTCGCGCTCGCCGGGGCGGGCCGTCATGCCCAGGCGCTGGCCGCGCTCGACCGGTCGTTGGCGCTCCGCCCGTTCGACTCCGAAACCCTCTCCGCCGCGGCGGGAGTGGCCCGCACCGTCGCGGAGGACGAAACGGCCGACCGGTACGCCGCCCGCGCCCTCCTCACGGACCCCGATTGCCGGTGACTGCCGGCACGCCATTCGGCACGGCACCCTGATTGCTCTATGCGATGGCAATCGATGCCGCCGGCACCCTCCCCGGGAGCCGAAATTGTGGAAAAACCGGGCTCTTTCGACGACAATCCCGCCCTCGAATCCACAGAACCGAATCCTGTGAACCGAATTCTCGGAGATTCTCCAGGGAGAAGCTCATGACAGACCGTTTCCGCTTTCCACAGCCGGGAGGGCTGGCGCTCGGGTTCCTGATCCTCGCGCTGGCGCTTCCGGCGGCATCCCTTGCCCAGGACAACGGGCTGATCCGGGGCACTGTCACCGACGACAGCGGCGCCGTGATCCCGGGCGCCACCGCGACGCTCCTGAGTGACGCCATCATTGGTGGTTCCCGAACCGCGGTCACGAACGAGTCCGGGGTGTTCCGATTCCCGGCCCTCCCCGCCGGCGACTACGCCGTCGAGGTGTCACTGTCCGGCTTCGACACCGTGCGCTTCGAGGGCGTAAGGGTCGGCATCACCACGACGGTGACTCTCGACGCCGCGCTCAGCCTTTCCGGTGTCACCGAAACGGTCCAGGTCGTCGCCGAGGCCCCGCTGCTCGATGTCAGCTCGAACGCCTCCATCACCACCTTCAACACCGAACTCGTCGAGGAACTGCCGACCGAACGGAACTTCTACGACTACGTCCACATCTCGCCCGGGATCAGCCAGATGAACAGCGGCGGCGGCGGCGACCGGGCGATTGCCTTCGGCTCGAACCAGCAGTCGAACTCGTGGAACATCGACGGTGTCGAGACGAGTGCCCCGGAAACCGGCTCTTCCTGGGGAGATCCCAACGTGGACATGATCGAGGAGGTCGAGATCATCGGGGTCGGCGCGCCGGCCGAGTTCGGCAACGCCACCGGCGGCACCTTCAAGATCGTGACCAAGAAGGGCGGCGATGTCTTCAGCGGGGCCGGCAACTACTTCTACCAGAGCGACGCCCTCACCTTCCCCGAGATCTACGCGGACGCCGGTACCGGGGAGCCGGTCTCGGAGGGAAGCCCGGACGCGTTCGCCTACGAGCGGGACAACTTCGCTGACATCACCCTGACCGTGGGCGGTCCGGTGATTCGCGAGCGGATGTGGTTCATGGCGGGCGGCCAGTACTCACGGGACAGCGCCTGGGAAGCCGGAAACAATCCGGCGGACGCCACAGCCGACAATAGCGAGAACGACAAGCTGAGTCTGAAGCTCACCACGAAGCTCTCGGACCGCCACGAGGTCTTCGTGAACTCCCATATCGAGGACTGGGCGTTCATTGGCGGCAGTTCACCGAACGTGAGCGCCTCCGCCGCTTTCGTGGAGCGGGGGGCCACGGTCACTTTCGCGGGTGGCCTGACAAGCACGATCTCGGACACCACGATCTTCGAGGCGCGCTATTCCCAGTGGACGGCGAGCGACATCCACGACTCGCCGACCGGCAGCTTCGACATGCCCTTCGTCAACTACGACGCGGAGCCGACGACGACCTACGAGGGTGGGATCACCTATCCGTGGGACTACCGGACCTGGAGCAACCAGTTCAACGCCAAGATCACGCACTACGCGGATGACTTCCTCGGCGCGCAGCATGAGTTCCGCTTCGGCGTTCAGCTCGCCCGTGGAGTTGCCGAAACCGCGGTGGCCGCCGGGCCGAACAGCGCCTACCAGTACCAGTCGGGCGGGTACCTCTACCAGGTCATCCAGGAGCCCTACCGGTACGGCGGCATCTCCCGCGATCACGGCCTCTTCATTGACGACACCGTGAACGTCGGAGAGCGGCTCACGCTGAACCTGGGCCTCCGACTGGACCTGAACCGCGGGGAAATCCCCGCGTACGATCTGCTCGGCGTGCCCGACTCCGGACAGGAAACCGAGTTCACCGCCATCAATGCGGTGTCGGTGTCGGGAAGCGCGCCCGGGGATCCGGACATCGTGAGCTGGAATCTGGTCAGCCCCCGGCTCGGGTTCACCTTCCGCCCGGACGAGGAGGGGCGCTCGGCCATCAAGGGCTTCTTCGGCATCCACTACGACCAGAACGTCATCGGCAACTGGGACGCTCCGGCGCCCGGGGTCACGCCCTGGCAGCTCTACGCGCTGAACGACGACGGGACGCTCGGTGACCTGCTCTTCGCGACCACCTCCGCAGACCTGGCGCAACCGGACAACCTGGTGGCGCCGCGGTCCTACCACTACACCGCCGCCTACGAACGGGAGGTCGGCAACAACATGTCCTTCGGTCTGCAGTACGTCCACAAGTACACCGACCGGATGGTGGGCTGGTCCATCCTCGGCGGCCAATACGAGAGCGTCCAGTGGGCCGACCCCTACACGGGGGCGCCGATGACCCTCCTGAGCCAGACCGCGCAGCCGACGCTGGTGAAGGGGAATTCACCGGGCGATTTCCCCGGGGCTCCCGCCAAGTACGAGCAGACCTATGACGGGGTCCTGTTCTATTTCGCGATGCGGGACGCCGGCCTTTGGAACATCCAGGGTTCCTACACCTATTCGAAGTCGCATGGCCTCATTCCGCGTCCGTGGTACGAGTCCCAGAACAACCCCTTCTACGGAAGCACGCTGGGGCAGGACCCGAACGCCTACCTGAACCTGAACGATGGCCAGCGGCTCCAGGGCGACCGCCCGCACATGTTCCGGCTCCAGGGTGTCCTGTTCCTTCCCTGGGACCTGATCCTCGCCGCCAATGTGAACATCGAAAGCGGCAAACCCTTCTCGCGGCAGGTGCGCG
Organism: Acidobacteriota bacterium; assembly: GCA_022826195.1. Taxonomy (GTDB): domain Bacteria; phylum Acidobacteriota; class Vicinamibacteria; order Marinacidobacterales; family Marinacidobacteraceae; genus Marinacidobacterium. Next base: position 22,121 of record JAJDVI010000018.1, on the reverse strand, counting down.
CTTCCGGCGTCACCGAGCAACCGGCGCAGAACATCATCGTCGAACTCGCCGGTGCGCGCGAGGGGCTGGCACATCCACAACTGAACATCGTGGATCTCCGTCTCGGGAAGCGGATTGACATCGGTGACGTCACCGCAAAACTGGACCTCTACCTCTACAACGCGCTGAACAGCACCGCCAGCATCTGGAACCAGAGTCTGCGCCTCGAGACTCCGGGCGAACAGTTCATCCCGTCGAGCTGGGTGGAGCCGCGCCGGATCATGCTCCTGGCCGGCTTCGTGTTCTAGCCTTCGAGTCCCGCATCCAGGGGAACCGCCCTTCGCGGGCGGTTCCCCTTTCTGTTTCCGGCCGGCGCCGGGGGATCACGTATGCTCGCCGGTTCCACTCCCGCCATCCCCGGAGGTCCCGGAATGTTGAAGAAGGCCCTTCTCTTCGTTGTCCTGCTTGCTCTTGCCGCGGTGGCCTCGGCCCAGGAAGACGGCCCCGAGGCCGCCGGGAAATCCCGCTGGGAAACCAGCCACTCGATCGAGATGAGCGGCGAGACCGTCGAGTACGACGCGGTGGTCGCGAACACCACCCTGACCGATGACGACGGTGAGCCGGCCGGCAAGCTGTTCTACACCGCCTACTTCCGCAAGAACGGCGCGCCGTCGCGCGAGCGGCCGCTGATCTTCGCCTACAACGGCGGACCGGGCTCCGCCTCGTTCTGGCTGCACATGGGGATCATGGGACCCCGCCGGGTGGTCACCCCCGAGGTCGGTCCGCAGGGAGCGCCTCCCTACCCGCTCGAGGACAACGCCTACACCCTCCTCGACATGGCCGACATCGTGATGGTGGACCCCATCGGCACCGGCTTCAGCCACCCCGTCGGGGACACGGAGGGGTCCTGGTTCTGGGGCATCGACGAGGACGCCCGTTCGCTCGCCCAGTTCGTCCGGCGCTTCCTCAGCGAGTACGACCGCTGGAACTCGCCGCGCTACCTGCTCGGGGAAAGCTACGGAACCACCCGCTCCGCGGTCCTGGCGAGACATCTGCAGCGCGCCAACATCGATCTGAACGGCATCGTGCTGGTCTCGGTGGTGTTGCAGTTCAACACGATCCAGTTCGCCCCGGGCGACGACATCCCCTACATCGTCAACCTTCCGTCGTACGCGATCACCGCGCGCTACCTGGACCGGCTCCCGGGCGGCTCTCCCGACAACCTGGAGGCGTTCATGGCCGAGGTGGAGGCGTGGTCGCTGAACGAGTACGCGACGGCGCTCCTCGCCGGCACCACCCTCGATCCGGCAAAGCGCGCCCGGGTGATCGACCAGATGCACCTCTACACCGGCCTCAGCAAGGACTTCATCGACAAGTCGAACCTGCGGGTGACGGCGCCCGCCTTCGAGGCCGAGCTGCTCCGCGACGAGGGACGCATCGTGGGACGCCTCGACGCCCGCTTCACCGGGCCGGCCGGCAACGTGCTGGGTGGCCGTCCGTCGCACGACCCCCAGTCCACCGCGATCAGCTCGGCCTACACGTCGGCGTTCAACAGCTACCTCCGCGGCGAGCTGGGCTACGACGGCGACCGGGAGTACGTGCCGAGCGGCGCCACCCGCAACTGGAATTGGGGCCGGCTGGGCGGCGGCGGCTTCTTCGCTCGTGGGGGCGGGACCCCCAACGTGGCGCCCGACCTCGCGCAGGCCATGAAGCGGAACCCCGACCTGAAGGTCCTGCTCGTCAACGGGATCTACGACCTGGCCACGCCCTACTTCGCCGCGATGTGGTCCGTGGAGCAGATGGGCCTGCCACCGGACCTCCGGGCGAACATCGAGCGGGCCGACTTCGCCGCCGGCCACATGATGTACGTCGAGGAATCGCTCCTGCCGCAGTGGCGGGAGGATGTCGGCGGGTTCATCGAACGGACCTCGGGCCGTTAGTTAGGGCCGGAGTTCCAAGCGGTCCCCGCGCGACCGTTCAGGCGAACAGAGCCCTGACCCGTTCCGCCACCACGGCGTCCTGGCCCGGGCGGAGCATCCACGTCGAGATGCGGAGCCGCCCTTCTCCCGACCGGGAGACTGCGATCGGCGGATCGCCTTCGAGAAGCCGGTCGACCGCGTCCTCCGAGGTCACGCCCAGGCCGCTCTCGTCCCAGCTCACCACCACGTGGGGGACGTGGTTGGCGATCTCCGGAACGTGGGTCTCGAGGGAGAGACCGTTCACGCTCCCCAGGACCCCGGAAATCAGCTCGGCGCGCGCGTCGAGTTCGCGCCGCTCGGCGTCGTGGTCGAGGGAGACGTACCGCTCGACGGCCGCCACCAGGCCGACGATCTCCTCCTTGCCCACCTTCATGCCGCGGCCGATGCCGCCGAACGGGCTGATCGCCTTGCGGGCAGCCCCGATGAGGTCGGGGCGTCCGAGCAGGAGTCCCGTGGCCTGCGGACCCATCAGCCCCTTGCCGCCCGAGAAGGCCACCATGTCGAAGCCCTCTTCGACGTAGCTGTGGAGCCGCTCCGGAGGCGGGATGTCGGCGGCGGCGTCGTTCAGGGTGGGCACGTTGTGCGCCTTGGCGATGTCGATCCACTCGGCGCGGCTGATCTCGCCCCGCGGGTCGGCGAAGTTCAGGAAGAACATCATGGCCGTCCGTTCGTTGATCGCCGCCTCGGCTTCCTCCCGGGTGTCCACCCAAACGATCTTCGCCCCCACGAGCTCCAGCTGGGCCTGGTAGCCGGTGAGGTGCGCCCGCTGCTGGATGACCTCGTTCTTCATCCCGGTGGTGTCGGGGAGCATCCGCAGCTTGTCGTCGTCGTCGCCGGCGATCGCCGCAGCGGTCCCGCAGGTCATCGCCGACGCGGCCCCCGCGGAGATCATGGCGGCCGGCACCCCGATCAGCCGGGCGATGTGGTCGCCCGCGCGTTCCTGAAGCTCGGGCAGGGGCACGAAGTTGCGGGACGCCGCGACCATGGCGTCGGTGACCTCGGGCGGCATCAGGGAGCCGCCCAGGACCGTCACGGTGCCGATGCCGTTGATCACCGGTTCGATTCCCAGCCGCCGGTAGACCTCCTCCGGAGCGGCGGGGGTGTCGGACTCAGAGGGGGTACCGCACGCTGTGGCTCCCAGGACGGCGGCGGACGCGCCGCCCTGCAGCACGCGCCGCCGGGTCATCTTCATGGCCATGTTCTCGTCCTCCCGCCTAGGAAAGCCGATGCAGGATGCCGTCCCAGCGCGAATCGCCCTGGCGGCCGTAGTCCACCGGGAGCTCCCGCCAGTCCTGGCGGGTCCGGCCGTTCAGGTCCCAGGCGAGCCGGCCGTCCTTGAAGGTCATCTCGGCGACCAGTTTCTCGGTCCCGTCCTGGCGCGCGCCGAAGCTGTCCACGAAGCCGAACGCGCCGGATTCCTTCTTGAGCACCGCGATATCGGCGATCGCCCCGACGGACAGGTGCCCGAGCTCCTCGCGACCCATCTGCCGGGCGGGGTTCCAGGTGGACTGCCGGATCACGTCGTCGAGGGACACGCCGAGCGCCAGGAACTTGCTCATTGTGGTGGCCTGGTCCTGCATCCCGGCATTCATCGAACCGATGTGCAGGTCCGTGGAGATCGAGTCCGCCGGGAAGCCGGCTGCGAGGCACGCCGCCGCCACGCTCCACTTGAAGCTGCCGCCCCCGTGGCCCACGTCGAAGACGACGCCCCGGTCGCGGCCCGCGAGGAGACCGGGATTGGGCGTCCCGTCCGCGAGCAGCTCCCGGCGGTTGCCCGAGAAGCAGTGCGTGTAGATGTCTCCCGGGCGGAGCTTCTCGCCCAGCAGCGTCTCGAGCGGCCGTTCCGGGTGATCGGTCCCGAAGTCCACCATCACCGGGATTCCGACAGCGTCGCCGGCGCGCACCGACTCCTCCACGGGGTACCAGTCGGGCGCCGCGTAGTGGGCGGTCTTCACCCCGACGATCACGTCGGAATGCTCCCGGGCGAGGGCCGCGGTCGGGTCGGCCTTCATGTCTTCGACGTCCTGCTCGATGTCTCCGCCGCGCATCCCGTGCCCGACGATGTTGGCCAGCGCCAGCACCCGGGTCCGGCTGCGGCTGATGACCGTCTCCCGAAAGGTCTCGAAGTTCCGCCAGCCGGCGCAGCCGGCGTCGAGGACCGTCGTGACCCCCGAGCGGAAGGTGTGGCCGTCCGGGTAGAGGCTGTTGTCCCCGGCGTAGGACCCCGGCTCGTTCGTGCCCGCGAACACGTGGACGTGCAGGTCGATCAGCCCGGGGGTGACGTAGAGGCCCCCGCACTCGACCACCTTGAAGGCCCGTCCCGGGTCGATGGCCTCCTCGACCGCCGCCACCCTGCCGTCGTGGACCGCGACGTCGCGGACCGCGCTCAGCCCGTTCCGCGGATCGATCAGGTGTCCGCCCCGCAGCAGCAAGTCGAACTCGGGCTCGCTGGCCGAGCGGGCGGAACACGCCAGCGCGAACGCGCCGGACCCCGCCAAGAACTCACGGCGTGAGAGCCCCGCGCGTTTCCGGTTCATCCGACCGGGTTACTCCCGCCAGGGGTAGGGCGGCCGCCGGCGGTGCCAGTCGGTCTCCCGCTGGAACGCCATCCCGAAGTCCAGCACCGCCTGGTCGTCCATCGGCGAGCCGACGATCTGGAGCGACAGCGGCAGCTCGTCCTCGTCGAATCCGCAGGGGACGGCCAGCCCGGGGTGGCCGACGAGGTTCGCGATGTAGTTGAGCCGCGGCGTCGCCCCGCTCACGTCGTCCGGCGGCTCCCACTCGTTGCGCGCCGGGATCGGCCAGCCGTCCCGCACCACCCGGAGCGCCGCCCCGTTCGGCCAGGTCGGCGCGATGACCGCGTCGTAGCGGGAAACGATCTCGTCGGCCTCGCGCACGAGCTGGTTGCGGATCCGCTGGGCGGTCAGGTAGTCGGCGGCGGGGAGCATCCGGCCCGCCATCCAGCCGGCGCGCCGGTCCTCGTTGAACGAGAACATCTGCGCCGCGCGCCCGTCGTCGAAGAGGGACCGGAAGTTCGTCCCGCTCTCCACGGTGACGATGGTGGTGAAGAGGGCCCCGGTGGGGAAGCGGGGCAGTTCGATGTCCTCGATCTCCACGCCCATGGCCGCGAAGACGTCGAGTGCTTCCCGGAACACCCGCCGGGTGGTCTCGGACTGGGAAAGCAGGAACTCGGGCCGGTGGACACCGAGCCGCTTACCGCGCATGGACCCCGGATCCGCGCGGAAGACGAACGGTTCGTCCGCCGTCGAGGTGTCCCGGGCGTCCCGGCCGGCGATCACCTCCAGCACGTGCCCGCAGTCCTCCGCGGAGCGGCCCACCGGGCCGATCTTGTCGAGGCTCCAGGAGAGCGCCATGCAGCCGAACCGACTCACCCGGCCGAAGGTGGGACGGAGTCCCGAGGCTCCCACTGCCGACGCGGGGAAGACGATGGAACCGCCCGTCTCGGTGCCGATCCCGAAGCCGATCAGGCCCGCGACCGCGGCCGAGACCGTCCCGCTCGACGAACCGAAGCTGGTGCGGTCCAGCTTCCAGGGGTTCAGCGCCGAGCTGGTGTTGCCGCCCGCGAACTCACCGAGCGAGTTCTTGGCCATCATCACCGCCCCGGCCTCTTCCAGGCGGTCGATGACGGCGGCGTTCCGGTCCGGCACGCGGTCCCGGAAGATGCCCGATCCCCAGGTGGTGCGGACGCCGCGCGTGTCCAGCAGGTCCTTCACCCCGTAGGGAAGCCCGTGCAGGATGCTGCGCGGGTCGCCGGCCGCCAGCTCACGATCCGCGCGCTCGGCCGCTGCGAGAGCCTGGTCGCGGGCGATCGTGACCATGGTGGCCAGCTTCCCCTGGTGGTCTTCGCGCGGTTCGCTCGGCAGGTCGAACGGGGGAACGTCCAGCTCCTCCGCGCGATCGAGGTACGCCTCGGTCAGCTCGACGGAACTGAAGGATCCGTCCCGGAGGCCCGCCGCCAGCTCCGAGACGGTCAGGAAAAAGGTGGATTCCTCGATTGCCATGGTCAACCGCGTCGGAAAACGGTGAGCGGCGGTTCGTCGGGATCGAGCGGGAACTCCCTGAGGGTCCGCTGGACGCCGATCATGTTCTCTACCGCCCGGCGGAGCCGCTCAAGCTCCGTGGGGTCCTCGTAGATCCCCCGGGGCCCCTGGTTGTCGAGCAGAGTGCCCACCGTTTCGGCGGAGAGTTCGCCGGTGTCCTCGACCTCGGCGCACGCCTGTTGCCACAGCGCGCCAGCGGTGGACGCTGCGGCCAGCGCGGCGAAGTCGCGGCGGCGCATAGTCGGGGGTTACAGGCTGTTCATCGCCTCCGCGATGTTGTCGAGCGCGACCTGGATCAACTGCCGCGACGTGCCCAGGTTCATCCGAACCCAACCCTCGCCGCCCGGGCCGTAGTTCGACCCCGGGTTGGTGTACACCCCGGCGTTTTCGACCAGCCAGCGGACCACGATGTCTTCCGGCGTCACCTCTTCCTCCTCGGTCTCGGTGGCCGCCGCGGCCTTCTCCGCCGCGCCGATCGCTTCGGCGACCTGCGACACGTCCAGCCAGGCAAGGTAGGTGCCCTGCGCCTTGCTGTACTTGACCTGCGGCACCTTCTCGCGGAGATATTGCTCCACGAGGTCGTGGTTGCCGTCGAGGTAGACCAGCAACTGGTCCAGCCAGTCCGCGCCGCCCCGGAGCGCCGCATGGTGCGCCACCACGCCGAGCGTGTTGGTCTGCGCCATGTGCTGGTCCTGGACCTTCTGGAAGTACTCGGGATTGGTGGAATGGAACCAGGCGACCTTCATCGCCGCCAGACTGAACGTCTTGCTTCCCGACTGGAAGGTGACGCTGTTGTCCACCACCGCCTTGTCGGGCAGGGTGGCGAACGGCGTGTACTTCTGCCCCTTGGTGACGAAGTCGCAGTGGATCTCGTCGGCCAACACCACCACGCGGCGCTCGAGGCACAGTTGGCCCAGCCGCATCAGGTCTTCCGCCGACCAGCAGTTGCCGGTGGGGTTCTGCGGGTTGCAGAGGATCAGGGCATCGGTCTCCTGCGAGATCCGGGACTCGAGGTCGTCGAAGTCCAGCCGGTGGACGCCGTTGTCGATGATCAGCGGGCTCTCTTCGGCGAGGGTGTGGGACTCGCGCAGGTCGGTGTAGAAGCCGCTGTAGGTGGAGGTGGTCAGCAACACCTTGCTGCCCGGCCGCGCGAACGCCTTGAGTGCCGCGATCAGCGCCGGGTGGACGCCGTCGGAGAGGGCCATCAGGTCGGGGTTGATCTCCAGCCCGTGGCGCGTCCGGTTCCAATCCATGATCGCCGGGAAGAAGTCCTCCGGCATCTTGAGGTAGCCCCAGTTCTCGTGCTTCACCCGGTCCATCAGCGCCTCGGTGATGACGGGGGCGCACTTGAAGTCCATGTCGGCGACGCCCATCGCCACCTGGATGTTCTCCGCACCGTGCCGCTCGATGATGGTGTCCCACTTGGCGCAATCCGTGCCGATCCGGTCGTAGGGAGTGTCGAAGTCGAACTGGCCGGACCCGTCCTGCACCGCGGCTCCCGCCGCCACCGGGTGGAGCAGCGAGGTCCCCGACGTCGCCGCGCCCGCGAGCGCGGTGGCGCCGGCGCCCTTCAGAAACGCCCTGCGGTTCAACCAGATTCCTTGTGGCATGGACTCACTCCTTCGTTCGTTTCCGCTGGACCGCTGCCCGGTCGGCTTGAAACGCCACGCTGACAAGCACGAAACGCGACGTTCTTCCGGCGCCGGCGGGCTGGCCACTATAGTCGGTTTCTTGCGTATTCGTCTCCCTTGGGCTTGGGGCCTGTTTGGCCTCCTGGCTGCGGCGCCGCCCGGCCTTGCCCAGGTTCCTTCGCCGGAGGATGTGCTCGGCTTCCCGATGGGAGGCTCCGTGACCGACTACGGCGGGCTCTACCGCTACCTCGACGCCATCGAGGAGTCGCCCCGGCTCCGGATCTCCAGCTTCGGCGCGACCTTCGAGCACCGGGAGCTGATCCTGCTGACGATCAGCTCGCCGGAGAACCTCGCGCGGCTGGAGGACATCCAGCGCGCTACCCGGCGACTGGCCGATCCCCGGGGACTCACCGGCGGAGAGGCCGCCGAGATCGTCGCCGTCACCCCCGCCGGGGTCTTCCTCAACTACGGGAACGACGGCAACGAGTCCGCCGCCTTCGAGGCGGCGCTCTGGATGGCGTGGGAACTGCTTTCCGGCCGTCACGACGCGCTGCTCGAGGACCTGGTGGTGTACGTCGTCCCCGCCTCGAACCCCGACAGCCACGAACGCTTCGCGGCCTGGTTCAAGGCCACCCACCGCTGGCCGGACGGCGACCCGGACCCGAACGCCGTCGAGCACCGCGCCCCCTGGGGCCTCTCCACGAACAACAACCACTACCAGATCAACCTGAACCGGGATTCGGTCTGGAGCACCCAGCCGGAGAACCGGGCGCTCGTCCGGCTCTATCTCGACACCCGGCCCATGGTCTTCGTGGACCACCACGGCGAGACGGACTCGTTCATCGGTCCCTGGATGGCCGAACCCCTCCACACCGTGCTCACCGGGAACCAGCGCGACTGGCTCGTGGAGTACGGCCGGGCCATGGCCGCCGACTTCGCGGCCGAGGGTTTCCCCTATGCGCCGTGGGAGTTCGGCCAGTTCGACCCGGGCTACTGGGACACGCTGCCGAACTTCACCGGGTCCATCGGCTTCACGCTGGAGACCACCGGCGGCGGCTGGCGGGGGCTGCGCCTGGCTCGCGCCGGGGGCGGCGAATACACGCTGCGGGACGGCATCGAGCAGCACCTGATCGCCGGCCGCAGCGTGCTGGCGCTCACCGCGGCGCACCGGGAACGGCGGCTTCGCGACTACCTGGCCTACCGGCGCGAGGCGCTGGATGCCGAGGCGCGGCCGGGCGGGTGGGTGCTCTCCGCGGCGTCCGACCCCGCGCGTCTCGACGCGGCGCTGGGTGTGCTTCTCCGGAACGGCATCGAGGTGCGGAAGACGTCATCCGAGGTCACGGTGCGGGGCGCCCGTCCCATGTTCCCGCGCGGCGGGGCGGCCTCCGAGATCACGCTGCCGCCGGGAAGCCTGGTGGTCCCCGGCGCCCAGCCGGAAGGCCGCCTCCTCCAGGTGCTGCTCGAACAGGACGCGCGCTTCAGCGAGGAGTTTCTCGACTACGTGGACGAGCATCGCGAGCGCCGTTCCGATCCCTCCTTCGGGCACCCGGACATCTGGACGAGCGCCGACGCCTTCTACGACATCACCGCCTGGTCCGTCCCGCTCACCTACCGGCTGGACGCCTGGACGGTCGAAGCGGCCGGCCTGCCGCTACACGACGGCTCCGAGGTCCTGTCCCTGGCGGACGCGGTCGCCGACCCGCCGCCCACGGCGGGAGACTTCCGCAACCGGGACGCGGAGTACGCGTTCCTCATCGCGGGGGACACCGATCATGCGATCCGCGCGGCCGCCTGGCTCCGTGAGGCGGGCGTCCCCTTCCGGGTAGCCACCGCGGAATTCGAGGTCGGCGCCGAGAGTTTCGGCCGCGGCGCGCTGCTCGTCTTCGCCGGGGAAGCTCCGGACCTTCCGGCGCTTCGCGCGGAGCTCGCCGCGCTGGCCGTGACCGGAGCCCGCGTCCTCGGGGTTAACGATCCGCTGACCGCCTCCGGACCCCACCTCGGATCGGACCAGTTCCTCCAGGTCGCCGGGGGACGCGTCGCCATGGTGATGGGCGGCCCGGTGCGCCCTTCGGCCTACGGCAGCCCGTGGTACCTCTTCGAGCGCCGGTTCGGCCTGCCGTTCACCGCGCTCTCGTGGGACCGGCTGGCCGTGACGGATCTTCGCGGCTACCGGGTCCTCATTCTTCCGGACGGCAGTTACCCGAACCCGGCCAGCGACCACCGGGCCAGGCTGGTTCTCGACCACCTGGAGGAGTGGACGGATCGGGGCGGCGTGCTCATCGCCGCGCGGGGCGCTTCGGCGTGGCTCGCGGGCGAAGACGTCTCCTGGACCCGGACCCGGCTCAAGCCCGGCTTCGCCTCGAAGTCGGCCTTCATGACGGACGGCGGCCGACCCGATGACCCCGCACCGGATGCGAAGCAATCCGGGCAGCCCGCCGAGGCGATCCCGGGCGCCATCCTCCGCGCCCTCCCCAATCCGGAGAGCTTCCTCAGCTTCGGTTACGAAGAGCCGTTCCCGGTCATGGTCTGGTCGAGCCTCGCCTTCGAGCCCGACCCGGCGGTCGCCGCCGCGGTGCGTTTTCCGGAAGATCCGGACGAGTTGCTCGGCAGCGGCTTCGCCTTCCCCGATTCCCTCGCCCGCCTCGCCGGCACCCCCTACCTGGTCACCGAGCGGGTCGGCTCCGGCCGCGTCGTGCTCTTCCTCGACGATCCCAACTTCCGCCTCTTCTGGGACGGCCTCACCCGCCTCTTCATGAACGCCGTCCTCTTCGCCCCCAGCTTCTAGGCGCACCTCGGAGCGCCGGCCTCCGGCCGGCATCGACCGCCGACAGGCGGGCGAAACCGCGGGCCGCCGACCACCCGGACAGCGCACCGGCTTGGAACGCCGGCTTCAGCCGGCACGCGCGGCGCTCGGCGCCGCGCACGGCGCAACCCCACCCAACGCCACGGCTCGCACCCCGTCTCTGGGATCAGGGCTCGCCGAGTTCCGCTGCCGACAACCCCACCTGGACGATGCGCGGCTGATCCACGCCCGCGACGCCGACGTAGCGGAAGACCGCGCCGTCGAGTACCCGGGGCGCGGCGCCCTGCACCACCACCGTCTGGTCACCGGTCAGGAGGGCCGCGAACGGGGCCGCCTGCGAATCCGCCGCGGGATCGGCGGGAAACGTGAAATCCACGCCCTCGACGTTCGTGAACGCGATCTCGCCGTTCCCGTCACTCACCCAGAACTCGGAAATGACGGTCTCTTCCGCGATGCGCTTCAGCACCCCGTTGATCGCATCCCGGTCCATCCCCGCCTTGACCGCGGCGTCCACGAAATGGGCCGCGAGCGTCGCTTCCGCCACCATGTGACGGGCGACCGCGTCCTGAGCCGATTGTCCCTTGGTCATCGCTACTCCTCCCAGAGCAATGCCGCCCGCCATGGCGGCGGCGATCCAGCGCGGCGTGCGCATTTGATCCTCCCTCGTCTCACTCATCATCGAGTGCGTTCCGCACATCGGTGCGGGCGAAGTCGTTCCCCTTGAAGAGCAGCGGGAGGTCCCGTTCCCGCGCCAGCAGGTAGGCGAACATGTCTCCGAGGTTCAAGGCTGCGGGGTGGTGGCCCTTTCCCCATCTCTGGAACGCATGGGACGCCAGCGCTGCTTGCGGCGCCGTGACCGGCTCGACCCGGACGAAGGGTTGCCCGAGGAAGGTCGCAACGTCCTGCGCGAGGGTTTCCGAGCGCCCGCCAACGGCAGCGAGCTCGATGCAGGTTCCGGCGGACACCAATACCTGGCCGGCAGCTTCAATCCTCTTCCTGAAACGATCCCGCTCCGGCTCCTCCCGCACGATGGCCACCACGGCAGACGTGTCGAGGACGATCACTTGGGCAGGCCGTATTCGTCGTACAGGAGTTCCTGGAGCGCTTGCGAAAGGGGCTTGCTGTGATCGAGTTCAGGATCGTCCGCAAGTTCCGCAGCGATCTGGTCGCCATGGGTGAATTGAGCGAGCGACGCCTGGATCTCTTCCGGAGACATCGGCGCGTTTTGCGCCTCGAGTGCCGTGAGCGCCCGCTCGATCACTGCCGTCTTGCGCCCCCGTCCGTTCATTCCAAGGCGGGAGGCCAGTCTTTCGATCCGGTTCTCCAGATCGGGCCGGTGAGTCAGGTTGATCGCCATGGCGTTTCTCAACACCTATTGTAGTGTGACTGTAGTGTTCCGCCGGAACCCGCCCGTTCTTCGCCCCCTCAGGGATGGAGCTGACGTCCGGTGATCCCCAGCTCCTCGGCGTGCGGTTTCAGGGCGCTCACGATGAACTCGATGTGTTCGCCGAGGTCCACGCCGAGCAGCTCGGCGCCGAAGCGGCATTCGTGCCGTTCCACCTTCGCCGCGAACCGTTTGTCCTTCAGCTTCTTCCTGACGCTGCGGGCGCCCAGGGTCGAGATCCCCTCGGGCCGCACCAGGCAGCACGCGACGATGAACCCGGTGAGTTCGTCGCAGGCGAGGAGCGCCTTGTCCATGGGCGACTTCCACGCGACGCCCCACTTCGTGTAGTGGCCGGAGATCGCGTAGGCGATTTCTTCCTCCCCGCGTTCCCGCAGCCAGGCCACGATCCGGTTCGGATGGTCCTCCGGCCACTTCTCGTAGTCGGCGTCGTGGAGCATCCCGGCGATTCCCCACACGTCAGGGTCTGCGTCGGGACCGCCGTAGCGGCCGGCGGCTGCCCGCATGACGATCTCCACCGAGCGCGCGTGATTGCGGAGCGAATCGGTCTCGCACCAGGTGGTCAGGTGCGCCCAGGCTTCGTCACGGGTCATTCCGGCTTCCTTCCCCCCGGGGGGCAGCACGACTCGATGCTCCACTTCCCGGATCCGGCGGCGGCGATGAAGAGGAACAGGAAGGCGAAGAGCGCCGCCAGTTCGCCGTCGTTCTGGATGGGCAGCAGCCCGTCGGGCTGGTGGCGGTAGAAGTAGGCCACCGCCATCTGTCCCGAGGCGAGAAACGCCGCGATCCGGGTCTGGTAGCCGACGAGGACCAGCGCGCCGGTCACGAACTCCACGATCCCGGCGGTGTTGTAGAGCCATGCCGGGGAATAGGGGGTTCCCTCGCCGAACAGGAAGTAGACCGCCACCACGCCGTGGCAGAAGAAAAGGAAACCGACCACCATGCGCAGCAGCGCGTAGGCCGTCTCCTGATGCTGGGAAAGAACGGTCTTCATGGGGACCTCTCCTTCATTCCGCTTCCGGAAGCGCGAGCGCCACGAACTCCGCGGGATGGTCCGGCGCGCCGACCGCGACCACGATGAACTGACGCCCGTCCACCTCGTAGCTCATGGGAGTGCCGGACTGGTTCGCCGGCAGTTCGAACTCCCAGAGGATCTCACCGGTGGCCTTGTCGTGGGCCCGGAACATGGGGCCGCCGCTGCCGAACGCCGCGAACATGCCGGAGCCTTCGCCCGCGAAGAGGAGCGTCTTCGTCACCAGCAGGCCGCCGCGGTCGGACTGGCCGGTCCGCCCGAGCTCGACCCCTTCAAGCGCCGGATGCTCCCGGATCCACTCCGGCGTATCGCTGTTGGGTACCTGCCAGAGAATCTCGCCGCGGTTCAGGTCGAGCGCGGTGATGAGGCCCCAGGGCGGTTTCAGCAGCGGCAGGCCCTGCGGCCCGCCGCCCTCGGGGAGCCGGATCTGCCGGCGCGTCCCCTGGACGAAGTCCATGGTCGAGCGTTCCGGGTCGTTCTCGAGCCCGAGCACGTTCACGTCGAGGCCCGAGGACACGTAAACGACCCCGGTCTCGGGGTCCGCCGCGACGCTCGGCCAGTTCGCCCCGCCGAGCGCGCCCGGCACGGTCAGCGTTCCCCGGTTCCCCCGCGGCACCATCACCGTCGGCGGGGTGAAGAGCGGGCCCAGCGTGTAGAACCGCGCGATCTGGAGCGCCTGTTCCTTGAGCTCCGGGGTGAGGTCGATCAGGTCGTCCTCGCTCACCCCCTGCCGCTGGAACGGTGGCGGCTTCGTGGGGAACGGTTGCGTGGGCGCCGTCTTTTCGCCCGGCACCGTGGACGCCGGCATCGGCCGTTCCTCGATCGGCCAGACCGGCTCGCCGGTGCGGCGGTCGAGCACGAAGGTGAACGCCTGCTTGGTCACCTGGGCGAGCGCGGGGATCTCCCGGCCGTCCACGGTCAGGTCGAGGAGCACCGGGGCGGTCGGGAGGTCGTAGTCCCAGATCGGGTGGTGGACCGTCTGGTAGTGCCAGCGCCGCTCCCCGGTCGCCACGTCCAGCGCCACGACGCTCTGGGAGAACAGGTTGTCGCCGGGACGGTGCCCCCCGTAGTAGTCCCCGGTGGGGGCTTCGGTCGGCAGATAGACCAGCCCGAGTTCGGGGTCGGCGCTCATCCAGGCCCAGACCCCGGTGTTCCCGGTGAAGCGCCAACTGTCGTTCTCCCAGGTGTCGTTCCCGAACTCGCCCTCGCGGGGGATCGTGTGGAACGTCCAGAGCAGCTCCCCGGTCCGGGCGTCGTAACCGCGGACCGGCGACGGTGCGTTCTCCGCCGACGGTGGAGCGCTGCCGCTCACGAGCGCCGCCCCCACGACGATCACGTCTCCGACCACTGTGGGCGGGGAGCCGGAGCCGATCGCCGCGGTCTCGAGGTCGACTTCCCGGCCCAGGTTCCGGCGCAGGTCCACCATCCCGTCGAGGCCGAAACCCGGGATCAATCGCCCGGTGTCCGCGTCGAGCGCCACCAGCCGGTAGGCCGGCGTAACCAGGAACACCCGCGCCGTCTCGCCGTCGCTCCAGAAGGAGACCCCGCGTCCGGAGGTCTGCCGGGGCGCCGACTCCCCGCGCTTGCCCTCGTCGAGACGGTAGGTCCAGAGCGTCTCGCCGGTGGCGGCGTCCATCGCGATGGCCGCGCGCCGGGCGCCGGCAGTGACGTAGACGACCCCTTCCAGCATCAGCGGGGTGGTCCGCAGGTTGAAGTCGGGGCGCGGCCCGAAGTTCCGCGAGGTCCAGCGCCAGACGATCTCCAACTGGTCCACGTTGCCCGCGTGGATCTGGTCCAGCGGGGAGTAGCGGGTCGAGGACAGGTCGGCCGCGTAGTGCGGCCATTCTCCGGGATCGCGGTCCTGCGCGAACGCCGCGGCGGCGGCGACCGAGAGCGCCGCCGCGAGCCCGATCAGTCTCCCGAGTACCAAATCCGGTAGATCGCCCCGGCGCGGTCGTCGGAGACCAGGATGTCGCCGCCGGGCAGCTCGAGGACGTCGACGGGGCGGCCCCAGGCGCGCTCCTCGGGTTCGCCGATCCAGCCGGTGACGAAGTCCTCGTATGCGGTCGCTACCCCGCCCTCGTTCCGCACGAGGGTCAGGCGGTAGCCGATGCGTTCGGTCCGGTTCCAGGAGCCGTGCTCGGCGACGATCGCCTGGTTGCGGTACTCCTCGGGAAACTGGTCGCCCCGGTAGAAGGCCATCCCGATCGCGGCGACGTGGGGACCGAGCTTCTGGGTCGGCGGCTCGAACTCGTCGCAGGACCGGTACCGGCCGTACCAGGGATCGCTCACGTCCCCGGCGTGGCAGTAGGGGTAGCCGAAGTGCTGCCCGGCTTCGGTGAGGATGTTCATCTCGCCGGGCGGGTTGTCGTCCCCGAGCCAGTCCGGGTTGTTGTCGGTGAACCACATCTGCCCTGTCTCCGGGTGCCAGTCGAACCCGACCGACATCCGCACCCCGAGCGCGGCGACCTCCAGTCCCGTTCCGTCGGGCTGCATCCGGGCGATGGAGGCGAAGAGCGGGTCCTCCGAGGCGCAGCGGTTGCAGGGCGCCCCCACCGGGACGTAGAGCATCCCGTCCGGTCCGAAATCGATGAACTTCCAGCCGTGGTGGCGCATGTCGGGGAGGTCGTCGGTCACCACCACCGGCTTGCCGGGATCGGAGAGCCGCGATTCGATGCCGTCGAACCGCAGGATCCGGTTCACCTCGGCCACGAAGAGGTCGCCGCCGCGCATCGCCACCCCGTTGGGCATGAAGAGGTCCTCGGCGAGGGTGTGAAGCTCGTCGGCCTTCCCGTCGCCGTCGTTGTCGCGCAGCGCGTACACCCCGCCGGACGCTTCGCGGGTCCCCACGAAGATCGTGCCGTTCTCACCCCGGGTCAGCGAGCGGGCGCCGGGCACCCGGCCCCAGACGGCGATCTCGAAACCGGGCGGCAGCGAGAGCCGCTCCAGCGGGAGCGCCGGCGGCCCGCCCTGCGCCTCGGCGACTCCGTCGCCCGAAGTCCCGGGACCGGCCCCGGAACATCCGAAGCCAGCGAGCATGATCAGGGAGAGGCCGGCAACCGCCAGCCGAACGGGGTGTGTGCGCATGGGGGTCAGTTTGCCGCGTCGGCCCGGGGGATCGCCTCGACCAGCATCCCCAGCGCGTTCTGGAGCGCCCGGTTGGCGCTCCCGTCGAGCGAGCCCTCGTAGAGCCCGAGCCGCGCGATCACCATCTCGTGCTCGGGGACGATGATCGTGCTCTGGCCGCCGGCCCCGGCAAAACTGAACGTGCTGTTGGGGAGCGCGGGGAAGCGCTTCTCGCCGCCGCGCGGCGGGTTGTTGATCCAGATCAGGCCGCCGTAGATGGGCCGTCCGTCAGCCTCCCAGGAGGGCGCCACCGACGTCGCGAACTCGACGAACTCCTCGGAGAGCACCCGTTCGCCGTTCGGGGCCATCCCGCCGTCCAGATAGAGCTGGCCGAGCCGGGCCCAGGCCCGTCCGCTGCCGAAGCCGTAGCCGTTCAGCAGGAAGTTGCCGTAGGGGTCGGCCTCGGCGACGAACCGGTTGGCGCCGATCGGGTCGAAGAGATGCTTCTGCGGGAACTGGTGGTAGTTCTCGCCGCGGGCCTCGACCCCGAGTCGCACGATGTGGTTCGTGAGGATCGGGTCGCAGTTGCGGTAGCGCCCGACGGTGTTGGGCGCCCACTGCGGCGCCCGCTGGGTCGCCCAGAGGTGGGAATCCACGGTGCTGGTGTAGAGGTAGAGGTGGTCCGGATAGCCCATCGTCGCCTCGTCCCACTCGGGATCTCCGGCGTTGAGGCAGCGAAGTCCGCTGGACATCTGCAGGATGTCCTGGATCCGGATCGTGCCGCGCACGTCGTCCGGGTCCTGGTGCCAGGCGTCGATCGGAGCGAGCTGGTCGAGGGTGTAGTCGCCCTGGGTGATCAGGATCCCGAGCAGGGTCGCGGACAGGCTCTTGTTCATGGACCAGCTCTCGAGCGGGGTGTCCTTGGTGATCCCGTCCTCCTCGCGGTAGCGCTCCGCCACCAGCCGGCCGCGGTGAAGGACCACGAAAGCGAGCGTCATGGCGCCCTCCTCGAAGGCCGCGTCCACGGCGGCTTCGAGTTTCTCCGCGTCCACGTCTTCCGGCAGCGGCTCGTCCGGAAGCACGTCGCCCATCGGCCAGGGGTCGTCCTGGTTCACGGTGGAGGTCACCGGCACGGTCTCGTAGAAGGGGGCGTCCTCGCCGATCGGCAGGGTGACGCAACCCTGGTCGCCGTGGTGGACCGCGGTCCTCGTCACGCCGGTGTCCGTCGTGATGTGGACCCGTCCGTTGTCCATGTCGATCTCGCGTCCGGGGAGCCGGTCGCGGTACCGGTAGCGCGAGGTGAAGCCGCCGATCTGGTGCTGGGCGGCCTCGAAATCGAGCCCGGTCAGGAAGACCGCCGAGCAGAGCACCTTGGCGAAGCCGGACGCCTCGTGCTCGATGAACACGTCGGGATCGAGGAAGCCGCGCGGCGGGTGCTCGCGCTCGGTGTCGAGTTCGTACTGGGCCGAACGGAAGACGAGACACTCGTTGAGGCTCATCTCATCCGTGCACGGCTGTTCCATGAACGGTTCCTCCCCGCCCCCCGCGCAGCCGAAGGCGAACGCGAGCAGAAGTGCGGCGAGGAGCGGGAGCGCGGGACGCCGCCGCAGATTCGTCAACTGGTGAGTCATGGATCGTCTCCTCCCGGCGGCGGGAAACGGCGCCGAGGCCGTTCTTTCCGCGAGTGGCCGGACTCCCGATTGTATGGCCGGGATCGGCCGGCAGCGGCCTGCGGATACTCTGCCGGCTGCGCTCCCTCCCATGATCCGCGAACCGGCGCGCCAGCGCCCCCACGTCGTCCTGGTGGGCGGGGGCCATTCGCACGTCCAGGTCCTCCGCCGGATGATGATGCGCCCGTGGCCCGAGGCGCGGGTGACGGTGGTGCTCGACACGCCGGTCGCCGTCTATTCCGGGATGGTGCCCGGGTTCGTCGCCGGGCAGTACCGGGCCTCGGAACTCGAGATCGACGTGGTCCCGCTCGCCCGGCTCGCCGGCGCCGAAGTCGTCCTCACGCCTGCCGTGGGAGTGGACCGGCCGGAGCGGCGGATCCGGCTTGCGGGGCGCGCTCCGCTCGCCTACGACCTCGTCTCCTTCGACATCGGCAGCACCGTGGCCGGACTCGACCTCCCGGGCGTCCGGGAGCGGGCCCGCGCCACCCGGCCGATCTCCCGCCTGGTGCGGGAGATCGGAACGCTCTCGGCATCGTTTCTTGCCCATGCCGCGGAGCGGCCGTTCGAGGTGGTGGTCGCCGGGGGCGGCGCCGGCGGCATCGAGCTGGCGTTCACCGTCCGCGAGCGGCTGCTGGCGGCGGCGCGCCGGGCGGGGATCGAGCGCCCGCTCCGGATCACGCTGCTCCAGGCGCTTTCCGAGATCCTCCCGGGATTCCCGCCCTCGCTGGCGGTCCGGGCGCGGCGGCATGCCGCCGCCCGGGGAATCTCGATCCGCACGGGCGTCTGGGTCGCGGCTGCCGAGGACGGAGGGGTCCGGCTCGATAGCGGTGAGGTCGTCCCTGCCGACTCCCTCATCTGGGCCGTGGGAGCCGGCAGCCTGGACGTCTTTCGCGACTCGAGGCTGCCCCTCGACGAGCACGGCTTCGTGCTCACCCGCCCGACGCTCCAGACCCTGGGCGACGACCGGATCTTCGCGGTGGGCGACTGCGCGACCCTCGAGGACTGGCCGGCGACCCCGAAGGCGGGGGTGTACGCGGTGCGGCAGGGGCCGTTCATCGCCGACAACCTGCGGCGGGCGGTCGCCGGCCGCCCGCTGCGGCGCTACCGGCCGCAGCCCGATTTCCTCACCCTCCTGAACCTCGGGGACGGCAGCGCGCTCGGGGCGAAGTGGGGAACGTCCTTCGAGGGCCGCTGGGTGATGGACCTCAAGGACCGCATCGACCGGAAGTTCATGCGGAAGTTCCAGGTGCTCGACGACGGTGGCGGGACCACCGTCGAGTTCTCCCGGATGGACCGGACCGCGATGGAAGCGATGGTCTGCGGCGGTTGCGCGGCGAAGGCCGGACAGACCACCCTCGACCGGGCGCTCGGGCGGTTGCGCGACGAACTCGGAGCCGGCGCCGGCGGGACCGGCGGGAGCGTTCGCCTCGGGCTCGACCAGTCCGACGACGCCGCCGCCTTCGCCACCCCGGGCGGGGACGTGGTCGTCTCCAGCGTGGACTGGTTCAAGGCGTTCAGCGGCGACCACTGGCTGAACGGCAAGGTCGCCGCGGCGAACGCCCTCTCGGACCTCTTCGCCACCGGCGCCGCCCCGCGCTACGCGATGGCGCTCGTGAACCTTCCCGAGGACGAGACCCCCGAAGCCGGCGCGGAGACGCTCTACCAGCTCCTCGCGGGCGCCCGCTCGCTGCTCGACGAGTGCGGGGTTGCGTTGCTGGGCGGCCACACCACGGTCGGTCCCGAGTTGACGGTCGGGTTCTCGGTGGAAGGGCATCCGATCGGGGATCGCCTGCTGACCCTGGACGGCCTCGAGGCCGGCGACGGCCTCTACCTGACCAAGCGGCTCGGCAGCGGCGTGGTGCTGCGCGGCGTCATGCTCGGCCAGGGTCGCGGTGAGTGGCTCCAGGCGGCCACCGCCCAGATGGTGTGTCCCAACGAAAAGACGGCCCGGGCGGCGGTGGCGGCGGGCCTCCGGGCGGCGACGGACGTGACCGGCTTCGGCCTCATGAACCATCTCGCCGAGATGCTGCGGGCCAGCGCCGTGTCGGCCGAGCTGGGCGTGTCGGCGCTCCCGGCGCTGCCCGGCGCCGAGGAGCTCCTCGGCTCCGGCCTCCGCAGCACCGCCCACGAGGCGAACCGCAAGATCGCGAAGGCGATCCGGATCGAGGCGGAGGCTTCGCGGCATCCCCTTCTCGAGTTGCTCTTCGATCCGCAGACCGCGGGCGGTTTTCTCGCCGGGGTGCCGGAGGCGCGGGCCGCCGACTTTCTGGGGCGGCTCCAGGACGCCAACGTGGAGGCGGTCCGGATCGGCACCGTGGTTCCCCGCCCGGACGACGGCGCGGTGGCTACGATTCGGAGCGCGTGAGCGCGTGAATGCCGGTTTCCACCCTCCGCTTCGTCAAGATGTCGGGGGCCGGCAACGACTTCGTCGTCGCGGACAACCGCGGCGGCGCCATTGAAGAGGCGGAGAAGCCTCCCCTCGCCCGGCGGGCGTGCCGCCGCAAGATCGGGATCGGTGCCGACGGCCTGATCCTGATCGAGCGCGACGGGCGGCAGGATGGCGACTACGTGATGCGGTACTTCAACGCCGACGGCAGCGAGGGAGAACTCTGCGGCAACGGGACCCGCTGCGCCGCGGTCTTCGCGCGGGAGATCGGAGCGGGCGGGACCTCGCAGCGGATCGCGACCCCGGCGGGAGTGCTGCGGGCGGACATCCTGTCCGGTTCGGCCGCCGCGGCGACGGTGCGGGTGGCGATGGCCCGGCCGAGTCCGATCCGCCGCCTTCGGCTGTCCGACCTCCCCGGCGGCGAGGCCGAGCTGTTCGCACTGGAGGTCGGCGTTCCGCACGCCATCGAAGTCGTCCCGGACGTCGCGGTCGTGGACGTGGACCGCCGGGGCAGCGCGATCCGGCGCCACGCGGCCTTCCCGGCCGGGGCCAACGCCAACTTCATCACCCTGGACGAAGGTTCGGGCGAGATCCGGCTCCGCACCTTCGAGCGCGGCGTCGAGGCCGAGTGTCTCGCGTGCGGGACGGGGGCCACGGCGGTCGTCACGGTGGCGCATCGCTGCCTCGGTTGGCCAGCGGCCGTTCCCGTCCGGGTGGCGAGCGGCGACCTGATCCATATCGACTGCGCCGGCGAGGCGCCTCTGATGGAAGGGCCGGTGACCCGGGTCTTCGAGGGGGCCTTCGGCCTTGTCGCCGCGTCCACGGCCCGCCGGGCAGAACAACCCGAAGGCCGATGACGCGGTTCGGCGCCCACCGTCCGCTGCTGGCCGCCGCGTTCGTCCTCGGCGTCGCCGGTACCGGGTGCGACGAAGGTTCGGACGGCCCGTCGACTTCGCCGACGGCTCCCGACCCGGCTCCCGCGCCGGCCGCGCCGCCGCCCATCCGCTGCGCCGAGGAAGGGCGCGTCCTCGAGTTCGGCTTCTTCGCTTCCTACGAGCCGATCAGTTACCGCGGCGATCCCGACCCGGCGTCGCCGGCCTTCGACGAGCACGTTGGCTACGAGGCCGATCTCCTGAGCGCGCTCGAAGCGATGGACGGCGCCGGCCTCTCCTTCAACCGCCGCGGCATCGATGTCTGGCCGGGGATCTGGTTGCTTCCGGCCACGCCGGAGTTCGACCTGGTGGGAGGCGGTATCACGGTCCTGGAGGAACGCACCCTGGACGAGTCCGGCTCCCCCGCGGTCCGGTTCACCTCCGGACACATCACGTTCCGCCACTCGCTCCTCGTGCGCGGCGCCGACGCCGCGACCCTCCGCGACTACAGCGATCTGACGAGCGAGGCCCGCGTCGGCGTCTCGGTGGAAACGACCGGCGAGTCGCGTTTCCTGCGGATCGTCGGACTCGTTGACGAGGACGGCGTGTTGCTTGCCGGAACCAGCGTCACCACCCCCGAAGGAGTCGTCGTCGCCGACGGCACTGAGGCCTTCCGCATCGCCGCCAGCGGGTCGTCCGCGAACCTCGCCGGCCGCAGTCACCTCCAGCCGCCGTCTCCCGGCTATCCGCAGGTCGTCTTCTTCGGCGCCGAGTCTCCCCGGTCCGGGCAGCTGCTGGCGCTGGCCACCCGGGGAGTGGACGCGCTGGCGGGCGACGAGATCGCGAACCGCGTCGCGGAAGCGGCCTCCGACGGCTTCTTCGCGGTGACCGCCCTCGACACGGAGGTCGAACTCGGCGGATTCGCCCTCGACCAGGGCGAGGAAACGCTCCTCGCCTGCCTCGACGACAAGCTCGACTACCTCACCGGCGAACGGGACATCGGCTACGCCGAGTGGCAGGCCAACCCCTCGGTCTTCCTCGAACGCGCCGAGGCCTGGACCCCGTAGCCGCGCAAACGGCTTGGAACGCCGGCTTCAGCCGGCACGCGGCCCGCAGGACCGCCGCAGACCCCTCGTAAGTCGTTGTTATTGCGGGCGAGTATACACGATCCCCGAAAACGGGGGTCACGTCTGGGGCCACTTCCTCAACGGCCCGGCAGTCCCGAATCCGAACGGGCAA
>JAJDVI010000061.1 GCA_022826195.1 Acidobacteriota bacterium | reverse complement strand
CCGGGTTGTCTTCCCGGTAGCCCTGCGCCACCGCCCAGCGCATCACCGCCGAGATTCGGTGCCGAACCCGACGCGCCGTCACCCGCTTCTCGTTCCAGATCGGGAGCAGGACGTCCATCACGTCGGCCGTGTTGATCCGGTGCACCGGTCTCCGGCCGAGCCTCGGCATCGCGTAGTCCCGCAGCGTCGCGCGCCAGAGTTCCTCCTGCCTGCCGCCGCTCTTCCAGCCTGCTCGGTGCACGGCGATGACCTTCTCGAGCGCTTCCTCGAAGGTGGGGACCGTCCGCTTCCGGCCGGTCACCAGTTCCCCGCGTCGCCGCGCGGCGAGGTTGAGGGCGCATTTCTCGCGGGCCTCCGCCAGACTGACGTGCGGCCAGGAGCCGAGTCCGAGATTGCGCTGGCGTCCGTCGATGTTGATGCGCTGCGCCCAGGACTTGGCGAGCTGGCCGCGGTTCGTATGCTTGACGAGCAGCGAGAGGCCGCCGGAGCCGCGTCCGTCGCCGTAGCGTCCCGGCCGCTCAATGGTGGCGACGAAGCGAGCGGAGAGTCGGTAGGGTCGTTCCATCATGTGTTTTTCGTTCCTGCAGGGGGTTCTTGGTTCCTACAGCTACCAAGTGGATATCAGAAAAACAGCGGGAACGAGCAGGCTGCGCTCGCTCCCGGAAGGAACATTGTAGCACGCTAAGACATTGATAAACAGTTCTTATAGAGGCTTTCAGAGGCATCTCTTGGAACCGAGTGGAACTCATTGATTGCGGCCCTGCGGGCCGCTGTGCCGGCTGAAGCCGGCGTTCCAAGCCCGTATGCGATCACGCCCGTGGGCGGATCGTGTGACTACTGCGGGATGCGTCGGCCCGGGGTCCACGGGACTCCCGCCGCGTCGGCCTGGGCTTCCAGACCGGCGAGCTGTGCCTCCACCAGGTTGACGAGTTCGGCGTTGGCCGGGCCGAATTGCTCGCGGACGATCTCCACCTGCCGCCGGTGAGTCGTGGTCGGGTCGGCCGTGGACCAGAAGGCGCCGACCACGCGTTGGATGCGGTCGCGGATTCCCGGAAGGACGGCTTCCCGGCGGGAGCGGACGGTGTCGTCGCCGAGGAATCGGACGCGGACCTCGAGGAGTCCGGCGCGGATGGCCGACGCCTGGGAGCGGAGGTCCTCGTCCGCGCCGGACTCGTCGATGGCTGAGGCCAGCGCCTCCACCCGCTCGATGGAGGCGTTGAGCGCCGATACCGCTCCGAACACCCGCCGCTGGAGATCCGCGACCTCGCGCTGGAACGCGTGGCGGGCCTCCACGTCCACCGGCGGCACGCCGGCCGCGGCCAGGACCTTCGGGGTGAAGGACTGGGGTCCGCCGAGGCGGGTCGTGCCGTTCTCGTCGCGCCGGACGAGCTCCGCGGTGTAGGTCCCCGGCATCGCGAGCGGCCCGGCGCGCTGCGACCATGGGCCGACGGGTCCCCGCTCGGGATCCGGATACCGGAGGTCCCAGGCCACCCGGTGGATTCCGGCCGTCTTCGGCGCGGTGATGCGACGGACGACCTCGCCGTCCGAGTCGCGGATCTCCACGAAGACCGCCGGATCCTCGGCCCGGTCCTCCACCCGCAGTTCGTCCCAACCGGGGTAGGGGAGCGCCTCGCCGGCCGCCGCCTGCGAGCGCTCGCGTTCCCGCCGCTGCTCCCGGACGCTCAGCGCGCTCTCCTTCAGGTGGTAGGTCACCACCGCCCCGAACGGTGGGTTCGGCGCGGTGTAGAACGCGTCGCCGCGCTGCGACTTCTCGCCGCCGCCGAGCGGGTTCGCCTCCACGTACATCCACGGGTCCTTCACCGGGAACACCGCGCCGTCCGCGGCGAGCGCGTCCGCCGACAGATGCCGGAGCGGCGTGTAGTCGTCGAGGATGAAGAACCCGCGCCCGAAGGAGGCCAGCACCAGGTCGTTCTCGCGCGTCTGGATCTCGAGGTCCCGGATCGCGATCGTCGGCAGCCCGCCCTTCAGCCGCACCCACCGGCCGCCACCGTCGAGCGTGACGAACAGTCCGAACTCGGTGCCGACGAACAGGAGCCCTTCCTGCCCCGGGTCCTCGACCACCGTCCAGGCGAGTTGGTCTTCCGGCAGGTCGCCGGTGATGTCCTCCCAGCTCACCCCGCGGTCGTCGCTCCGCATCACGTAGGGCCTGAAGTCGCCTTCCTTGTGGTTGTTGAAGACCGCGAACACCGTGTTCTCCCGGTGGCGGGACGCGTGGAGGTCCGCCACGTAAGTGCGCGGCGGGACCCCGGGCACGGTGTCCACCGCCCGCCATTCGAGGCCCCCGTCCCCGGTGATCTGGACCCGGCCGTCGTCCATCCCGGTGTAGAGCAGCCCCTCCACGAGCGGCGACTCGTCGAGGGCCACCATGTTCCCGTAGGTGGAGGTGAAGACGTTCCGCCAGACGGCGTCGGTGCTCCAGGTGCGGCCCATCACCGTCCGCTCGGCGCGGTTGATCCCGCGGGTCAGGTCGTCGCTGATGGGCACCCAGGTGTTCGCCCGGTCGTCGCTCCGGTAGAGCCGGTTCGCCCCGAAATAGAGCCGCTGACCGTTGTGCGGCGAGATGATGAGCGGCGCATCCCAGTTCCACTTGAGCGGCGGGTCGTCGGGCTCGGGCTGCGGCTGGATCTCCATCCGTTCCCCGGTGCGCCGGTCGAAGCGGGCGATGCCGGCGTACTGGTACTGCGCGTAGATGATGTTCGGGTCGTCGGGGTCCACCCGCGCCTGGAAGCCGTCGCCGCCGATGACGTCCAGCCAGTCGCTGTTCAGGATGCCGTGGATGTTGATGGTTCGGGAGGGACCGCCCAGGGTGGCGTTGTCCTGCGTTCCGCCATAGACGTTGTAGAACGGGAAGTCGTTGTCGATCCCGACCCGGTAGAACTGGGTGAGCGACTGGTTGGCGTGGAACTTCCAGCGCTCGCCGAGGTCCCAGCTCTCGTAGATGCCGCCGTCGGAGCTCATCATCAGGTAGTCCGGGTCGTCGGGGTCGAACTCCAGGTCGTGGTTGTCCACGTGCTTCCAGCGGCTGTTGACCTGGCGCCACGTCGCGCCGTCGTCGTCGGTGACGTGGGTCCACACGTCCATCGAGTAGATGCGCCCGGGACGGTGCGGGTCCGGGAAGATCTCCATGTAGTACTGCGGGTCCACGCAGATGTAGTCACTGCGCTTCTCCCAGCTCTCGCCGCGGTCCGTGGAGCGGTAGAAGCCGCTCGCATCGTCGGAGGCGGCGATCAGGGCGTAGACGACGTCGGGGTTGTGGGGTGAGATCGCCAGCCCGATCCGGCCGATGTCGTGCCGGTCGGGGGAGGGGAGACCCTTCGAGAGCTTCCGCCAGGTGGCGCCGCCGTCCTCCGACTTGTGGATGCCACCCTCGGGGCCGCCGGCAACGAGGAGGCCGGTGTGCCGGCGCCGTTGCCACGACGACGCGTAGAGGACGTCGGGATTCCGGGGATCCATGGCCACCTGGCTGATGCCGGTGTCCTCGGAGATATGGAGCACCCGCTCCCAGGTCGCGCCGCCGTCCGTCGTCTTGTAGAGGCCGCGGTCCCCGCCCGCGCGCCAGAGCGGTCCCTGCGCCGCGACGTACACCGTCTGCGTGTCGCGCGGGTCGATGACGATGTTCCCGATGTGCTCCGACTCGTCGAGCCCCATGTGCTCGAAGGAAGCGCCGGCGTCGCGGCTCCGCCACACCCCGTTCCCGTAGCCGACCGAGCGCTGCCCGTTGTTCTCGCCGGTGCCGAGCCAGAGGACGTTCGAGTTCGTGGGGTCGATCACGATCGTCGAGGTCGAATACACCGGGTAGTTCTCGAAGATGGGTTCCCAGGTGGTGCCGCGGTTCGTCGTCTTGAAGGCGTTCCCGGAAGCGACCGCGACGTACCAGGTCGCCCGGTCGTTCGGGTCGATCGTCACGTCGGCGACCCGGCCGGAGCGGGCGGCGGGCCCGATGCCCCGGAGCTTCAGGCCGGAGAGCAGGTCCTCGGTGATCGCCGGGGACTCCTGAGCGGCCGCCTGGGGAGCGGCCAGGATTCCGGCGGCGAGCGCGAGGCGGGGAAGCGGACTCTGGCACATGACGGGGTCTCCTTCGGGGTGTCGCCACTAGGCGCCGGCCGAGGCGCCGTGGCGCCCGGCGCATCAAACATCGTTTCAGGCCGAAGGGTAGCCAAGCGGCCTGAAGCGCCCCCTTGGCTCACCCTGAATCACCGCCTGATCCGTGTCCTTTCCGAGCACGCGACGGAGGATGAGATACTTGTATTACAGTAGAGCACTCGGGAGGTAATCCCTATGAAGTCCGTGGCCCTTCGCTTGCCGGAAGAAGTCGCCCAGCGCCTGCAGCGTTTGGCCGATCGCACTGGGCGCAGCAAGACCTTCTACATGATCGAAGCGATCCGGGAGCACCTGGAGGATCTGGAGGACTTGTACCTGGCCGAGCAGCGGCTGATCGAAATCCAGGCCGGGAGGTCTCAAGCTGTACCGCTGGAAGAGGTGATGGCGCGCTATGGCCTGGAGAGTCGAGATTGACCGGGCCGCGGTACGCGACCTGAGCAAGCTCGAACGACAGGCGGCGCAGCGCATTCTCGCCTTTCTGCACGGCCGCATCGCCACCCTGGAGAATCCCCGCAGTCTCGGTGCGGCGCTTAGGGGTTCCCGGCTTGGCGAGTTCTGGAGGTATCGGGTCGGCGATTACCGGATCATCACGAGCATTGGAGACGATGCTCTGCGCGTTCTGGTGGTAGCGGTTGCACGCCGTGACAAGGCGTACCGATGAAATGACCGGTGGGCGTCCGCATCCCGGGGCGGGTAACCGGGATCGGCCGTGTTCCACCGGGAGACGGCAGAACGGGCTGGATCAGTCGGTGAGCGTGCTCACGTGCGCGGTGGCGGCGCGGGCCTGGCCGTCGACGTTGTAGCCGCCCTCGAGGAGCGACACGAGGCGGCCGCCGCAGTAGTGGTCGGCCACGTCCATGAGGGTCCGGGTCATCCGCGAGAACACGTCGTCGGTGCACTCGAAGGAGCCGAGCAGGTCCTCCTTCCGGCTGTCGAACCCGGCCGAGATGATCACGAAATCGGGCTTGAACTTCTCCACCGCCGGCAGGAGCGTGCGGTCCCAGGCGCTCAGCATGTCCCGGTCGGTGGCGCCCGGCCCGAGATGCACGTTGAGGTTCGTTCCGCTGCCGTCGCGGGCCCCGCCGAGCGCGGGGTCGCCGGTTCCAGGGTAGTCGTACCAGTTGTGGGTGGAGAAGAAGAGGACCGAGGGGTCCTCGTAGAAGGCGTTCTGGGTGGCGTTCCCGTGGTGGTAGTCCCAGTCCACGATCAGCACCTTCCCGTGCCCGTGGGCCTGCTGGGCGTAACGCGCGGCGACCGCCGCGTTCGAGTAGAAGCAGAAGCCTTCCTCGGCGCCGGTGTTGTTGGCGTGGTGTCCGGGGGGCCGGATGGCGCAGAAGGCGTTCCTCAGCCTGCCTTCGGACACTTCCCGCACCGCGGCGAGAGCCCCGGCGACCGCGAGTTCGGCGATCTCGCCGGTCGTGGGGATGCGCCGGATCCGGTCCACGTGCTCGCGGGTGTGGTGGCCCATCAGGTAGGGCAGGGCGTCCGGCCACCGCTCGACCGGCACCAGCACCCGAAAGAGCCCCGCGGCCTCGAGCGCCTCGCGGATCTTCATGAGCCGGAGCGGCGACTCCGGGTGGCCCCGGCGGATGTTGTGCCGGAGGAAGGACTCACGGTAGACGATGCCGGTGGCGGAGGGAGCGGTCTCGGACATGGAGCCAAAGATACCGGAGCGTCTGGGGTGTTCACGAACGGCCCGCTGGTACCGTTTGGCGGCGGTGCCGCACTCGCGAACGATGCTGACGGCCATTGCCGTCATCGGACTCGCGGCGTGCGGTGACGGCGGCGGCGCCCCGGTGGCGCCGGCGACCGATCCCGCGCCGCCGATCGCCCCGCCACCGGCGCCCACGGAGGTCGCGCGCCAGGCGGTTGACGACTGGCTCTCGCTGATCGACGCCGGGAGCTACGCGGCGGCGTATGACGCGGCATCGGCCATTCTCAGGGAGAACGTGACGCGGGACGAATTCGTGAGTACGTACGAGGAGGCGCGGCCGCTGCTCGGAGCCCTGCGTTCTCGCGTCTTCCGGAGCGCAACGCCCGCGACCACGCTGCCGGGCGCCCCTGACGGGGACTACGTCGTGTTCGGGTTCGACGCCGACTACGAGCAGAAGGAGAACGCCGTGGAGCGGGTTACGACCGCGCTGGAAGCCGGGACCTGGCGGGTCGCGGGCCACTGGGTTCTCGATCCCCCGGAACCGGAAGGCGACCCGCATCCGGGCACTGCCGGCGCGCAGGTGACAGTCGATGAGTGGCTCTCGCTGATCGACGCCGGGAGCTACGGGGAGGCCTATGACATGGCGTCGAGCCTTCTCAGGGAGAAGGTGACGCGGGACGAATTCGTGACGGTCTACCAGGAGGCCCATTCGCTGCTTGGAATCGTGCGTTCCCGCGTCTTCCGGAGCGCGACACCCGCGATCACGCTGCCGGGCGCCCCTCCCGGCGTCTATGTCGTCGTCGAGTTCGACGCCGACTACGAGCGGAAGGAGAACGCCCTCGAGCGGGTGACGGTCGTGGACGAAGCCAAGGTCTGGCGGGTCGCGGGCCACTGGGTTCTCGATCGCCCGGAGTGAACGGCGCGGGCTCGGCGCCTACCACCCATCATTGTCGCTGGTACGGTCTCGTGGCCGTGCCGCACCACCGCCATCACCACGGCCACGGCGGGAAACGCCCCTGGTGGAAGGGATTTCGGACGACTGCGGCGATCGGGTACGTGATCCGGCATTACACCGAGCCGCGGAACCGGATGGTGATCGAACGGGCAGGGGTCCGCGCCGGGGACCGGGTCGTGGATATCGGTTGCGGACCTGGTGACTCCGTGGCGCTCGCCGCCGCCGCCGCACCGGGAGTGCAGGTCGTGGGAGTCGATCCGGGTTTCCCCTTCCGGCTGGCCACGGCGCTGCGCACCCTGGGGCTGGGCCGGGCCGTGCGGGTGCGCCGCGGCGCCGCGGAACGGCTGCCGGTCCCCGACGACTGGGCGACGCTGGTCGTCTCGATCAACGCCTTCCACCACTGGGAGGACCGGCGACGGGGTCTGGCCGAGGTGCGGCGGGTGCTCGCGCCGAAAGGGCGGTTGGTGCTGGTGGACGAGGACTTCCCGGAGGACCACCAGCACACCCGTTTCCACCGCGAGGCCGGCGAGGACGCTCCGGTGGACGCCGGCAGTCCAGTGGTCCGGGAGTGGCTCGGGGAGCTCGGGTTCGGCGAGGTGACGCTCGAGTGCGTCGAGGACGCCGGCGGTACGCCCCACCACGTGTTGTGCGCCGTGCGGGCGACCTGAGCGGCAACCCGGCGGTTGGGTGTTTTCCAGCTTGCCTGCGGCGGGCTGTGCCGGCTGAAGCCGGCGTTCCAAGCCGTACGCGTCGTGGGGTGGGCGAGGTTACGACGTGCGCGGTGCGGAGCACCCCGGTGGCCTGGGGGGGGTGGGGCGGGCTGACGCGGGTGTCCCACGCGTTACGGGTGGTGGGGGGGGCGTGGTTCCGCGGGGGGGGGGGGGGACCCCCCCGGTGCCGGTCTGGAGACCGGCGTTCCAAGCCGTACGCGTCGTG
>JAJDVI010000101.1 GCA_022826195.1 Acidobacteriota bacterium | reverse complement strand
CGCCCCGGCCTCATTGAAGCGCGTGGCTGCCGTGAAGCAGACGATCCAGCATCTGCGGCGGTTTCCGGGGCGGATCCGCCCCCGCCTAATTTAAGCACAGGATGTACGGGGAGGCGGCGGAGCGGCACGCGGCGGAGGTTTCCGGGGCGGATCCGCCCCGGCCTCATTGAAGCGGCGCGGTGCCGTTCCCCACCATCACCTGCCCGTCGAGCCGGTTTCCGGGGCGGATCCGCCCCGGCCTCATTGAAGCGGCATCAGGGCCAGGCAGTCCATTTTGCCTCCATCCGTTGTTTCCGGGGCGGATCCGCCCCGGCCTCATTGAAGCCGCACCGACACGACGATGGATTTCATTCAGTTGCGCCGTTTCCGGGGCGGATCCGCCCCGGCCTCATTGAAGCCGCGAGCTTTCGCGCCCGCACGGCGGCAGTACGACCCAAGAGGATTCAGCGATGCGTCTCAACCGCGTCCTTCACTCCAGGCTTCAAAGAGCCGCCTGGAACGGCGCGGCGCATCACGAACTCGTACTGCTCACGAGCATTGCTTGGCGCTTCGTCGGGTGCCACGGCCGGGATGTCTTTTGGCTTGACGGGACGCTTCTTGCCTCCATCCTCGGCGAGTGGTGGATCCACACCATCGTCCCACAAGATGCCCGGTCGAGACACCCTGTAGTAGTTTGACGGGTCACTGGGCTTTGTGGCCTTCTTCGCAGTCTCGCAGGGATCTCGCACAAAGCGGCCCAAAGCAGCTTGGCAGTAGTCCTCCAACAGCTCGATGCATGCCCATCGACGCCCGGTCCGTTCACACACTTCGCCAGTGACGCAGCTTCCGGCAAACGGATCGACGACCAGATCACTCGGTTCGGTCAGCATCCGAATAAAGTACTCAGGGAGCTCCGCCGGATAACGGGCCGGGTGCGGCTTGTGGCCCTGTTCCTCGCAATAGCGCAGGTAGAAGCTGTTGCTCTCAGTGTTCGGGATCGCGATGAGATTGGGCGGGATGGCCGCACCGTTGTCAATGCTGAACTTGCTGCTGATGTCGTGGCCCGACGGGCGTTTCTTCGCACGGTAGCCCTTCGCCAGCAGATCCTGCATGCTTGGGCTGTAGGGTTGGAGGACCCGGCGGTTGCTGGCCTTGGGCCAAGGAGTCTTGGAGAGCCACCAAACCGTGTTGACGGCGTCTTTCACTCTGATCCTGCGTACTGTCACCCACTCGGCAGGCGTTGGGAGCTTCGAGGGATTCCACCAATAGAACTCCTGCGCGAGGTGGAAGTCCAACTCCTCGCACAGCATGATGAGCAGCTTGAAGTGGTAGAGGTTGCGGGTGGGATAGCCCTTGTTCCACGCGCCGCCGATATCGATGACCAAGCTGCCGTTGTCCTTGAGGACGCGGTGAAACTCGGCGCCGAAGGACTTGAACCAATCGACGTACTCGTCGGCCTCGACGTTGCCGTAATCCTTCTTGCGGACCAGTCCGAATGGCGGGCTGGTCATTATGAGGTCCACGGACTCGCTGGTGTAGCTCGCAAGCACTTCACGACTGTCACCCCGAATGATCTTTCCCAAGGGGGTTTCGCGAAACGTCGCGAAGGCGGGCGGTGTTTGCGACACGGGCGAGCTCCTACAGTTCAAGTCTCTTGAGTTGCATCGCGTGGTCGGCCTCGCGATTGAACACATCGACGATGGCTGCGGGACGGGCCTCAATGAGGGTAAGGTCGTCACCGTCCAGCATGACGACGCAGAGATTGGAATCGGCCATGATCTTGTTGGCGTAACGCCGGGCATCCTCAGTGATCTTGCCGGTCGAAACCATGACGATCGCGTTGCTCTTGAGGAAATGCGTGAGCCCCACTTCCTTGGCAACGTCGTCCAGCGACACGCGAGCGGTGTTCTTACACTGGACCTGCCAGCGGGAAAAGACCAGCCGGGTGCTCTGGAATATGAGATCCACTTCGGCTCCACCGGTGGCGGCGCCGCGAAGGCGGGTCGCCACGTAGGTCAGGTCTATGAGCCGCATGAGCTTGAAGGCGAGTGCTTCGAGCGCGAGGCCGCGAATGTGCCGATCTTCCGCACTCAGATCCGCGCGCACCTCCCGGAGGGATTTGCGCAGGAGGGGCCGCAGATCGGCCTGCGTCAGGTGCTCGATCTGCTCGATCAACGGCGCGATGACATCAGCCTCGAGCTTGCCGGTGGCCGTGACCAGGAATGGTTTGGCCCCTCGACCAGCCTTCTTCGTACCGCGCTCCAGCTCAATGTACCCAGCTTTCTCCAGCGGGTAGAGAACCTGTTTAGGCAGGTTCTTCTCGTTGAAGGTCGCACCGTAAGTGGCGGCCGCGAGTCGTTCAATGTCATTGGATGGATGCGGGCCGCCCCCGTCGATGTTGGCGAGAGCCTTGAGGTAGGCGCGCTGTTGCGGTGAGAAGATAGCCAGGGCTTCGAACTCCTCGACGGCGATGCCGAGAATCTCGTTAACGCGTGCCTGATCGACTCGGTACCCGGAGACGAGGACTCCGCCTTTCTCAAGCCAGAGGCGCATGGTGCTCATGTGCTTCCCGCCGCGCGGCACGGAGATGCCTCGCTCCTGAAGCCACTGACGGAGCTTGATAAGATTGATTCGTTCACCCGCGGCACGCATGTCCATCAGGCACTGAACGAAGCTCATTCCGCGACAGTTCTTGAGAATGTGGCGAGCAAATGCCTCGAATAGCGCTACCTGGTCGTGGCGGGCGGCATAGAGTGCCTCGCCGGTCTCGGTGAGAGTGGCGTCCGCCTCCCCGATGAGTCCGTAGGCCCGGAGGGACAGCTTCGTGTTGTTGGCGAGCTTGCGCTTATTGTAATCGCTGGTCTTGTGCCCAGCGAAATAGCGATCTCTCACGCCCTCCTCGAAGGCATTCCAATCCGCACCGTGCTCGTGCGCCAACTCCAGAAGGACCGGGAGATCGATCCGGTCTGGCGAGAACTCGCTGCCGAACGGTAGGTCGCTGCGCGGCATATGACCTCGGCTACTTGAACAGAGTGGAGCTCGCGACCGCACTGATAGGTCGAGCAGGCACGGATGTGGATGCGCTCCCGACGCCGCAGCCGTGACGATCGGTGAGAATCACCGCAGGTCGGGCGTGGTCTTCTTCCAGACCGATAAGCGATACTTGGGTTGCGGCTGTCTTCGACCGCTTCGGGCGCGGTCTCAGCCCGGACCACCGCATCCATCC
The DNA here is from genome assembly GCA_022826195.1 of Acidobacteriota bacterium. GTDB lineage: Bacteria > Acidobacteriota > Vicinamibacteria > Marinacidobacterales > Marinacidobacteraceae > Marinacidobacterium. The sequence goes on along the minus strand of JAJDVI010000101.1, from coordinate 4,144 downwards.
GAAGCGGGCCGGCCAACCGCGGCTACGATGCGTGAAGCCGGTCGCAGGCGGGCGTGCCGAAGCGGAACCGCGCATCGCGGCCGAAAGCAGTATGGGCAAGCGGATCGGGTTCGGCGTTGTCAAACCTGCCACCTCGGCTTCCTCCGCGAAACGGTCTGCCATGCTGACCATGGATTCTCCCTACACGTTACGAGTCGACTACCGAATATAGCGCCGTCCCTCCGTCGAGCACCTAGCTTCGCAGCGTACTCGGTGCGGCATCTTCGTGGGGCTTTTCGGTCGCCCCGAGGCGCTGAAATCGGATCTCAGCCATGCGCGAGCCGCCTGCTCAGCGGCTCCGCCATCCACGCGGGCATTACGGCCCGGGCGGCGGCGAGATCGCTCAAGTCCTCCCCGGTGAACTGCGGAATCACGGCATCGAGGCTCTTCTCGACCTCGTTGGGGCCGAGCCACGCCAGCGCGCAGATGAACGACGCCAGCAGTCCGGTGCGGCGCCGTCAATTGCCACGCCGGTGCGTGACGCAACTCCACCGCGTGAGCGCCGAAATGCAGGAGGCGGTTGGGACCGGAGGTGAGGTAGACCGAGCGGACCGTGTTCTGCGTCGTCAGCCCCAGCCAGTTGGCCGCGCCGCCCCCGTTCGGCACGATGACCTCTCCCCAGAGCGCCGAAAGGGAAGCGAGCGCCTTCTCCAGACGCGGTGCCCTGAGGCCGAATCTGGTCTGGATCGGACGCATGTAGACGCCCCGGCAGATTCGCAGGAGCCGATCCGAGCGAACGAGACGGGATAGCGCCCGGACCACTGCGGCGCGGTTGCCCAGGTGCAGCAGGTCGTCCGCCCGTATCGGCGTGGCCTCGGGCGTGGCCTTGGCATACTCCATGATCCGGCCGGGCAGGCTGTTCATCACGTTCGCATTCTCCGTCGCAAATCGAATCGGTCAACCCAATATAAGCGTCCGCCGGGGACGAGCGACCACGGGCGGGGTGCCGCACGGCCAAATCCGACCTCGGACACCCGCGCCGGCCGTGCCCGAGAGAGAGGATCCCGTATCCGCAGGTCCTCCGTTCGGATCCTAGCGGCGACATCGCCCCGCCACCGGACCGGTCGCTCGATCAAGCATTCCCATTCCACCGTTGGAGCCCTGGATTCCGACCTGCGGGGGTGCTCCGCCGCCGCGTTGGCGGCGGCCTCCAACGGCTCTCGGACAACATAGGACAACTATAGACACCATAGACACATAGGGGATTTCCTTTCGGTTGACGGGCAGGGGAAAAGTCCTTCAGCGTTGGGGGACACGATGACGTTCGAGCAGGAGTTCAACTCACGGGTGGACGCGTTCCTGAGCCAATCCGGTCTGAGCCCGACGGCCCTCGGTCTGAGGGCCGTGGGCGACCCGAACCTGATTCACCAGATCCGAGCCGGCCGCTCGCCGTCTCTGCGGACGGCGGATCGGGTGCTGGCGTACATCGCGGCCTGGGAGCGGAGTGCGGGCGGGGCACGGGCTCCGCCCGCGAGGTCCCGCGTGCCGGAGTCCCCGAGGCGGGCGAGGAGAACGATGGAAGACAGAGCGATGACCAGGAAGCCGAAGAAGAAGAGGACAAGATCGACAACCCGATTGCTGCGGGTCTCGGAGGTGCAGGCGCTGACGGGCCTCGCGCGGAGCACGATCTACGCGTGGTCGGCCCAAGGCCGCTTTCCCCCGGCCATCCGGTTGAGCCCGCGCGCGGCGCGCTGGGTCGAAGCCGACGTGAAGCAGTGGCTCCGCGAGCAGGTCGCGCAGGGCCAGGGCGATGCCGAAGCCGTCGCCCGCTAAACCAACACCAGAAAGGAAACAAACGATGAGAACGTTGCTGACGACGATGCGGGGAGCCGCGTGGGCCGTGCTGCTCATGCTGATTCCCAGTGCGCTTCACGCGCAGGGCACGAGCCCGTGGGTGGACGCGGTGAACGAGCTACAGACGCAGTTCACCGGGCCGATCGCTCGGGGGCTGTCGCTGATCGCGATCGTGGTGGGCGGTCTGATGTTCGCGTTCGGCGAGGGCGGGAGCAAGCGCACGCTGGCCGGGATCATCTTCGGGATCGGGATGGCCGTGGGCGCGGTGAACTTCCTCGGCTGGCTGTTCTGATGCGCGGCCTCGGGCGCTGGCCGGGCTACGCCGCGCTGAACCGTCCGCTGACCGTGCTGGGCGTGGAGCGGCGGCTGTTCCTGCTGGGCGCGACGCTCGCGGTCGCGGTGTGGAACGCGACGGCTTCGCTGGTGGCGGGCGGCCTGGTGTTCGCGGGTTGCTACGGCGCGGGCTGGCTGGCCGGTCGCAAGGACCCGGCCATGCTCGCCGTGCTGCGGAACGCCGCCCGTTATCCGGCGCGGTTCGATCCGGGCAAGTGGGCGGACGAGCCCTGGCATCTCCGCATCCGGACGGACTCGAAGTGAGAGTCGCGGACGAACGCCGCGCCTACGAGGCGGCGGGCTCGCTGGCCGAGGAGTTGCCCTACTGGGGCTGGCTCGAAGACGGCCGCACCTGTCTGACCCGTTCGGGCGAACTGATCGCGGCGGGCCGGATCCGGCCCGCCGCGGCGGACGGTCGCACGCCGGAGCAGATCGACCGCGTGCTGGGACTTTGGCAGCGGATGATGTCGGGGCTCGGTTCCGACACGCGCTTCCAGTTCCACATGCTCCGGCGTCCCAGCCTCGCCGAGGGTCCGGACGACGGCGGTACGGACATCGCGTCCCTGTCGGACCGCAAGCGAAGCGCGTTCCTCGCCGGGCGCGTCCAGCGGCTCGAAGCGTTCGTGGTCTGGTCGCACGACCCACGCCTCCGCCCGGCGGGCGGGGGTTCGGGGCCGGGACCGCTGTCGCGGTTCAAGCGGCTTCGAAAGCGCGGCGGCAAGACGGCAACGACCTACCTGGCCTCGGAGATCAAGGTGGCGGCCGGACGGTTCCGGGCGATGATCGACGCGGGCCGCTCGCTGGTCGCGGAGCACACGCCGGTCGAGATGCTGGGAGCCTTGGAAGCCTCCCGCCTCCTCTCCGAACTGATCAACCGCCCCGGCACGTTCTGGGACGGCGCGACGGGCAGCGGCATGAACTGGCGGCTCGCGCTGTCGGAACTTGAAGCCGAGCGCTCGCACCTTCGGCTGGACGGCGAGCCGGTGATCCTCTACTCGCTCCTGTCGCCGCCCGGCCAGGCGCACGCGAACCTCCTTCGCGAGCTGTACTGCCTGGACGCGGTGACGACCGTCTCGCTCGAATGGCGGCCGTGGACTCCTCAAGCGGCGCGGCGCCGGATCCGAAGCGCGCAGCGCCACTACTTCTCGCGGCGCTACTCGATGATGGCGCACGCGCAGGATGCCCAGGGCACGGCGGCGGCGATGGTCGATTCCGCGGCGGTCGCCGAGTCCGACCGTCTGGGCGCGGCGCTGGTCGAACTCGAAGCCGACGGCGTGGCCTACGGCGAGGCGTCGCTGACCGTGGCGCTCCACGGCGACCTCGAACGGATCGAGCGGCTCGACGGCGACGTGCGCCGCCTGTTCGCAGCGCACGACGCGAAGGTGATCCGGGAGGGCTATGGCCAGCTTCCCGCGTGGTTCGCGCGGCTTCCGGCCCAGCCGCGCAAGCGGCAGGTGCGGAACGTGTTCGTATCGGCGGGCCTCGCGGCGTGCCTCGCGCCCGTGTTCGGGCCGCCGAGGGGAAACCGGAAGAGCCGCCATCTGGACCGCGAGCCACTGGCGGTGTTCGAGACGCCGTGGCGCACGGCGTACCGCTACGACCTGTTCGCGGGCGACGTGGGCCACACGCTGATCTTGGGGGCGACGGGCTCGGGCAAGAGCTTTACGCTCAACTTCCTGCTGGTCGAGGCGCTCAAGTACGATCCACGCATCCTGATCCTGGATCTCGGCGGCTCGTACCGCTGGCTGACCCGGTTCCTCGGGGGCCGGTACCTGGAGCTCGCGCCCGGCGAGACAGAGCCCACGCTCAGGCTCCAGCCCTTCGCGCTTCCCCCGACGACGCGCACGTTCCAGTTCCTGACCGGCTGGGTGCTCCGGCTGCTCAAGCTGGGCGGGTTCGAGGCCGGTGGAGCGGACACGAGCGAGATCCGCGCGCGGATCGAGGATCTGTATGCGCTCGGGACGGAGCGCCGGACGCT
>JAJDVI010000096.1 GCA_022826195.1 Acidobacteriota bacterium | reverse complement strand
GGCCACACGATTTCCTCGAACCACCTCCGAGCAGCCGCCTCCGTCGGGAACAGCTCCGCCAACTCCAACAGACTCATGCCCTTGTCTTCCATCGAACGCCCCCTCGATCCGCAAACCTGTCAACCCAGGTATGTAGTTCCCTCAGCACCGTGATAACGCAGGTGCACCTCTCACCCACGTTGCCGGTCTGGACGCCCGGACCGATGGCCTCCAGTCGCGGGCGGAAAATGCACGAGGAGATCGGCAGTCTACGCGAAGAAATACGCGAACTCGCCGACCGCAGCCGCGAACGGGACCTGCCCGACCTCGCCAGCTCGATAGATCTCCACGACAAGAAAACGTCGCATACGCCTGCGGCGGATCGGGGCTTCCTTCCCGTGATTCGTCAGGGTCGTCCCCTGAGGGCGGTCGGGTTGCCGGACAGGCCGGAGAGGAGCGTGGCGATCTCCCCATCGCCGCCCGTGCACCGCTGGAGGGCGTCGAGGATGTTCTCCTCGGCGTCCGTATCGCCGTCGTAAGCCATGGCGGCTTCGCCCTCGTGAAGCAGCCACGAGACGAAGAGTCTCTGGCGGTCTTGGATCAGCCCATCGATGAACGCGTCACGAGATGCGGGGCTCAGGCGCGCGGTCCAGTTGTCCCAGTGGGGGTACTGGGTGACGGTGATCCGCTCCAGCGCCCGCGGCGGCGGCGTGTACCACTCGATGTTGACGCGGGACCTGTAGCCCAGACGTCCGGACTCGTAGTTCGCTTCGCTCTCGTCCAAGCGCGCGCCTCCGGCCACGAATCCGAAGTCCACGGACGCGACCGCGGACGTACAGAACACCGCCACGTGGCCGGCCACACCCAGTCCGTTGAGGTCCGGTTCGTTGGGGGACACCGCCTGCCAGCCGCTCTCGTCGCCCAGCGTGATCGCTTCGACCGTCCATGTTTCGGCGGCGAAGACCAACTCCGTCGACTCGCAGCCGGAGAGTACCTCCTCCAGGGCATCGCGCTCCGCCTCGTCCACCGTCAGCTCGTACTTGAGGCGCACGGCCACGACCGCACCCGCGTACCAGCACCGGTTGAAGTCCGGCAGCCACTCGGCGGCGTCGTGTCCGGCCTTGGCGCCGAGATCCAGCGTCGGGGAGGCCAGCGCGAGATTCTCGAGGTCGCGCACGAACGCCCTGCGCGCGCTCGGTGCCCAGGCGCAGGCACCCGAATCGTGTGCCTCCCGCTTCGCTACGATGTGGTCGACCTGGACCTCCCGCACGTGGTCGTAGTAGACCCCGGTATAGGCCTCGTATAGCCTGTCGCCCAGTGCCGCGGCCACCGCGTCCTCCAGGCCGGACGGGTGCCGGTATTGCTGCACGTCGTATTCGGAGCAGCGGACTTCCGGTGCGACCACGAGCCCGCGCCACGTTCCCGGCGCCGGTGGCGTACCCATCACCCAGACCGACGTTGAGGCGGCCGTCCGCGGTTCGGTGATCGCGAGCGTGAGCGTGTCGCCCGAAATCGCGTACGTGCCGTCGCCGGACACCTCTCCGGTCTGCCGCCAGCTTCCATCGGTACGCACGGTGAAGGTGCCGTCGTCCGTTATCGTCAGGGTCGGCGTCGTGATGTTCACTTCATAGCTGCCCATCGCCGAATCGCCGGAGGGCGCTTCCTGCGTGAGTTCCAGCGTCCCGGAGACGGTTGGGCGAATGAGCAGTGTCCCGCCCGTGGACGTCCCGACCAGGCTCTCGAGGAAGTACGTCCCCGTGAGATCCGGAGGCGGAGGGGGCGGTGGGGGAGGAAGGACGGTGATCTCCGCCGTGCCTTCCACACCCGCGGCCGCAGCGCTGCCGGCGGCCGTGATGGTCGCCGTGCCCTCGGCCACACCCTGTACGACGCCCAGGCTGTCCACGGTCGCTACGGCGGTATCGCTCGACGTCCACCGGAAGGTGGCGGTGGCGATCGCGTATCCGTTGTCGTCGGTGGCCGTCGCGACCAGCCGCACGGTGTCGCCCGTGGCGAGCGTGTGGGTCGTCGGGGTGATCTCCACGGTCGTGGCCGTCTGAGAAACCACGATCGAGGCGCTGTCCGACACTGCGCCCGAAAGCGCCGTGACGGACGTGCTCCCGTTCGCTACGGCCGTCACCAAGCCGCTCGTATCGACCGTCGCAACGCTGGTGTCGCCGCTCGACCACACCACGGCCGCGCCGGTGATCGGGCGGCCAAGCTGGTCGTGTACGCCCGCGGAAAGCCGGACCGTCTGATCAATCGCGGTGAGCGTCGCCGTGTCCGGCACGACCGTCAAAATCGTGGGTGCAGGCGCCGCCACCTCGACGGCGAAGCTCTGCGAGGCCGAAAGCCCGCCCGGGTCTGAGGCCGTGACCGTCACCGCCGCCGCGCCGTCCGCCACCGCCGTGAGCGTCAGCGTGTGGCCGGAGAGACCGACAGACACGACGCCGGCGTTCGATGTCGTCGCCACATATGTGAGCGCGTCGCCGTCCGGATCCGAGAACGATGCCGAGATGTCCACCGTCACAGTCTGCCCCTCGACGACCACCTGATCCGGAATCGCCGTAGCCGAAGACGGTGCCCGGTTGGCGGGCGGAGGAGTAGGGGGCATAGGGGGAGGAGGAGGTGTGGGCCCGGGGTCGACCGTGCCTCCTCCGCCACAAGCCGCGTTGAGGGCCGCGGCTCCGATCAGAATGAGCGGAAGAGCGCTTCGCACCCGACCGGGTCTCGGCATCATCGGTACCAATACGGGAAGGCCATCAAGCCCGCGTTCCGCAGTTGGCTGCGTCCTGAGCCGAAGCAATCGCCTCCGGGCCGGTCGTGCAGGGCTCAGAACGAGACATACCCGCCCATCTGGAAGAGCGTCAGAGTGCCCTCGGAGGCCTCTCCGAGGTGGAGGATCAATCGAGCGCCGTAGCGCCGTCCAAACGTCAGGCTCGCCCCGGCGGTGGGCGACGCGTCGCCGCCATCGTACTCGACGCCCGCGCGAAGCGCCGGGCGAACGAACCAGCGCTCTCGCCCGAGCCGGACGGACGTTCCGATGCGGTTGGCGGAGCCCCCGAAATCGGCGCAGCGATAGGTCTCGACCATCCCGTACGGGGACACCAGCCCGGCGACCCGTCCCTTGATGCCGACGTAGCGTCCAGGACAGGCGTCGCCGCTGCCGCCGACGAGGCCCGCTTCGAGCATCGTCCGATCCGGCTTCTCCTGCGCCTCGACTTGCGTAGGCAGCAGCGCCAGCCCCAGGAGCAACAGCTTTCTCATCGCGATTGTCGATCGCCCAAGTGGAGACGACACCGCCCCGTTGAAGCCGAGACGGTGGTTCGGGTGCGAAACCGAAACGTTGGGAATCAACGTAACGCAGAGGCGAATGGATCGCTTGGTCGCGACCGACCGTAGGGCTCGTTCGGCGAACCGATTGGCCACGACGATGGCCGCCGCTCCAACGGAAGGATGGAAGGAGAGCGCTTGCTCCGCCGCCTCGAAGCGGCGCTCGAACCGCCTTCCCGCCAAGGGATCGCTGGCCTGGGAAGCGACCCTAGGGGACGGGGCCGGGGGTGCGCAAACGCACCTGCGCTCGAACCCGTACCGAGCCCTCGGCGAGGGGGACGCCCCACCTTTTGTCAACGGTGCTAAGGGCGGGGCTGTAACCCCGCATCGGGGAGTCGGACGGGCTGGGCAGTGTGTCGCCGGGCGTGCTGGTGGATGTCGGCCGAGCATCGCGCCCGGAAGGGCGAGGAAGTGCTCGCGTCCAACCTCGCCCAAGGGTGCGAAGGGGAGCACAGCATCCCCTCGGCGGCCGCTGCCGGGGTTCGAAGGGGCAACGTCCCTCGCCAGCCCCGCGGTTATACCGGGGGTAAGCTTGCTTCCGGCCACTAACGGGTCGGAAGCCAGCTGCCTGAAGACCGTCGCGGCTTCCCCAGGCCGCAGCGCGCACGCGGATGTGGACCGCCCCTCTGGTCCGCGCCGGGAGAGGAGATCAGGCCGCATGATTCTCCGCCGGGCGTGGAGGCCGGTAGCAGGTCTGGTTTCGGAGCATGGCGCAGGCAACCGCGAGCAGGCGGTCCGCGACGGAACGCAGGGCGCGGGCATGGCCGTGGCCGCGCCCGCGAAGGGCGGCGTACTTGGCCTTGCTGACGGGATCGCGCTGGACCGC
>JAJDVI010000028.1 GCA_022826195.1 Acidobacteriota bacterium | reverse complement strand
CCGCGCGTGCCGACCGGAGGTCTGCATTTCGTCGGTTCCGAGGGGTTCCGAGAAGTGCCATGATGTTCCCGTAACACGCTGGTTTGTCAATGACTTACCGTGCTATACTGTTCCCCAGGGGAACGGCGCCGACCCCGCCGTTCCCGGCCATTTCGTGCTCTCCAGCTACCGCTCACAGGAGACCTGATCCATGGCTGAACGACCCTACCGACTCTCCGCGCGCTTTGTCGAGACCATAAAGGAACCCGGATGGTACGGCGACGGCCGCGGCTCCGGCGGACTCTCCCTCCGGGTGAAGCGCACCGCCCGCGGACACCTCGCCAAGTCCTGGGGCCAGCGCATCACCGTGGACGGCCGGCCCCGCAACCTCGGGCTCGGCTCCTGGCCCCACGTCAGCCTCGCCGAGGCGCGCCAGAAGTGCGTTCTGAACCTCCTGGCGCGCCAGCGCGGCGAGCTGGTCACCGGCCGGAAGCGGAGCTTCCCCACCTTCGAGCAGGCCGTGGAGAAGGTCATCGCGATCCACTCTGCCGGCTGGAAGGACGGCAGCCGGTCCGAGAAGGACTGGCGGGCGACGCTGCGGGACTACGCGATGCCGCGGCTCGGCCGGCTCCGGGTGGACCGGATCAAGGCGCCGGACGTGATGGCGGTCCTCCTGCCGATCTGGAACGAGAAGCGGGTGACGGCGCGGCGGGTGCGGCAGCGGATCTCGGCGGTGATGCTGTGGGCCATCGCGCAGGGCTACCGGGAAGACAACCCGGCGGGCGCGGCGGTGGGCGCGGCGCTCCCCAAGAACGGCATCCGCCCCCAGCACCTCGCGGCGCTCCCGTATGCCGAGGTTGCCGGGGCCATCGCGACGGTGCGCGGTTGTGGTGCGTATCCCGCCGCGGTGCTGGCGTTCGAGTTCCTGGTGCTGACGGCCTGCCGGAGCGGAGAGGTCCGCCGCGCGCGGTGGGATGAGTTCGATCTTGAGGCGCGGGAGTGGCGGATCCCGGCGGCGCGGATGAAGACGAACCGGGAGCACCGGGTTCCGTTGTCCAGGCGGGCCTTGGCGGTGCTGGAGGAGGCGCAGGCGCTCGCGGACGGCTCCGGGGTGGTGTTCCCCTCGGAGCGTGGCCGCGCGCTCGACGGGGCGGCGATCGTGAAGCTGGTGCGTGACCTCGGGATCGGCGCGGTGCCTCACGGGTTCCGCTCGAGCTTCCGGGACTGGGCGGCGGAGTGCACGGACGCGCCCCGTGAGGTGTGCGAACTCGCGCTCGCCCATGTGAACTCGGACCGGGTCGAGGCCGCCTATCGGCGGACGGACCTGTTCGAGCGGCGGCGGGCGCTCATGGAACAATGGGCCGCGTTCCTGGCCGGGACCGACGCTGCGGCATGACCACAGCCGCGCCTCCGTGTGCCCTGGTGACGGTCGTCATCAGGTCCACGACGGCGGGCGAGAACGCCAGAGCCGGCAGGCCACTTGTTGGTAGGCCAGCCTACTCAGTGTTAAACACTGAGTTCTGGCGAGGGGGTGCTGCGCCCCCCTTCAAACCCCCGGCCTCTCGCGCCGCTGCCGAGGCAGGACGCGGTCGGGGGACGCCGTCCCCCGAACCCCCGGGACGGTGCGCTCATGGCTGAGCGGCGCACCGTCGTGGTTGCCGCCCGCGTGACGCGGGCGGAGCACGCCGCCTGGAAGAAGAAGGCGGCGGCGGCTGGCGTGTCGCCCTCCGCACTGCTGCGGATGGCGATGGCGCGAACCCAGGTGTGGACCGCGCCGGCGCTGGCCGTGGAGCGGGAGCGCAGCCGCCAGATCGCGCGCATCGGCAGCAACCTCAACCAGCTCGCGCGCTGGGCGAACACCCGCGCCGCCGTCCTCGATGCGGTCCGGGTGCTCGACGGGCTGAGGGCGGTCGAGCGGGCGCTGCGCGCACTGGCCCTGCCTCACGGAGAGGACCGCGGTGCACATTAGGTTCCACGGTCGCGGCACCGGCTCAGCCCGCGCCGCCGCCGACTATCTCGTCGGCGAACGCGACTCCGCCGGGCGGGTGCGACCCGGCATCGAGGTCCTGCGCGGGAACCCGGACCACGTGGCCGACGTCGCCGACTCGCTGGAGTTCGAGCGCAAGTTCACCTCGGGCGTGATCTCCTGGGCGCCGGAGGACCAGCCCACCGACGAGCAGATCGGGGCCGTCCTCGACGAGTTCGAGAAGACGGCCTGGGCGGGCCTTGCGCCCGACCGCTACGCCTGGACGGCGGTCCTGCACCGCGAGCACGGCACCGGGGTCCACGTGCACGTCCTCACCGCACGCTACGACCTGGAGACCGACCGCAGCCTCAACATCGCGCCCCCCGGCTGGCAGAAGACGTTCGACGCGCTGCGCGACGCCTTCAACCACCAGCACGGCTGGGCCCGCCCCGACGACCCGGCGCGGGCCAAGCCGCACCAGCCCGGCCATCGCGCCTACATCGAGGCGGCGAGGCTGCGGGCCGGCATCGAAGTGGAGCCCGGCCCGCGCGAGTTGATCCGCGACTACCTCCTGCAGCGCGTCGAGCACGGTGCGGTGAAGAACCGCGCCGACGTGGTCGCCGCCCTCAAGGAGACCGGCCTCGAGGTACCCCGCCAGGGCAAGGACTACCTGACCGCCCGCGACCCGGACACCGGGGACCGCTGGCGGCTCAAAGGAGTGCTCTATGAGCAGGACTTCGAACCGAAACGACTTGAGCGCCCGGCTGCGGAGCCGGATGGAGACCGACCGCCGGCAGATCGAGGAGGTGACCGCGAACGAGTTGAAGCAGCTTGGCGAGAGCTTGCGCGCCGCCGCGAACGCCGCGCTGCGTTCCATCGAAGCCGATATGGGGGTGACGGCCGCGCGGACGCGCGCGATGCTGCTGAACGCGTGGCTGCGGCCCCTGGTGGTCGGGCTGGTGATCTTCCTCGGGATCAGCGGCGGGAGTTGGGCGCTGACCCACTGGCTGGCGGCGCGTATCCAGAGCCGGATCGAGACGCTCGCGGCGCTCGACATCCAGATCGAGGAGGCGCGGGAGACCCTGGCCGAGATGGAGGACACGACCTGGGGCGTGAACCTGCTGGAGGTCGGCGGCGAGCGCTTCGTGGTCCTTCCGGCCGGCGCGCCGGACCAGCCGCCCTGGAACGTGGACGGACGGCCTGCATTCAAGCTGTCGAGCGAGTGAGGAGACTGTATGAGCGAGCTACAAAGACAGTCGACGGCCGCCTTGGAGCGGCTGTGCGCGCATTACGAGCAGGAGCAGCGGCGGCAAGGCGAGCAGATCGAAGCCTTGCTGCAGCGAACCGAGCGGCACAGCGAGGAGAACGCGACCTTGCGGCAGCAGTTCGAGCAGCTCGAAGGGCTAGTGAAGTACTTGGCCCAGGACTACAGGACGCTCGCCGAGACGTTGCGCGAGCCCTGGATGTGATGCGCCGGCGGCCTCCGCAGCCGAGGCGCCGCCGGAGCCCGGAGCAGGACCATGGTCGGAGCCGCTAGCGCCTCTCGGGAGTTCCGCCGGACGCCATGTCGTCCACGCTCCGGCGAGCCCCTGGGCCGCGCTAACATGGGCCACCCTCCCCTCGGGATCAGGACCGATATTCCACGAGGACACCGGTAACGTCTGATGGCGGAATATGACCTGCCTGCCGGGCCGGCGGGCCTGTTCGAGGCGGTCCGCGAGGCCTTCGGGGAGCATTTGGGCGGGGAAGACCGCATGCGTCTTGGAGGCGGAACCGCCTTGGCCGCGCGCTGGGCGCACCGCCACAGCACCGACGTGGACCTCGTCACCGATCAGGAGTCGTACGTCCGGCTCTGGGAGCGCCGCGACGCGTTCGTGCGCGCGATCACCCACCGCGCCGGTCCAATGGAAGTCCTGACTGTCCTCCGCTGGAACACCAAGATCGTGCTGCACGGCGGACGGGAGGTCACCCTGTTCACCAGCCTTCCACAAACGGACAACCCCAGATCCGAGGATACGGTCCGAGGCACGCGTGTGCCGCTCGAAACCAACGCCGAGATCCTGGCCAAGAAGCTCTGGGGGCGGATGCTTGACTCCAGGAAGCTGCTGGCGCGGGACCTCTACGACTTCGCCGTCGCGAGGCACCACGACCCTGCCGCGGTCAAAGCCGCGATGAAGAACATCGGCGTCTCGGACCTCCGGCAGCTCAAGCACGAACTCACGAGCCTCGGGGAAGGCTGGACGCAGAGAGCCAACCAGCGTGCCCTCATCCGGCCCGCCTACACTGAGGAGGCCAAAGACCCCGCGCCGTTCGTGGCCGAACAGGTCTTGCGCGAGATCCTATCCAGAACGCCGGAGCTTGAACGCCGCCGTGAAATCGATTTGGAGCGCTGACGACGCCTGATCTCAAATGCTCGATATTCCGAAGATTCGCCACTTCTTTTCCAACCCGCAGACCAGCACGGCGGAACACTTCCCGTCCCGCGAGGAGCTTTACGCCCGCGCGGAGTTGCGCGATGTCGAGAATTGCATCCGGAGCGGAGAAGACCCGCGCGAATGGTCGCTCGGCGAACACGGCGCTCTCATTGGAGGGCCGGGAAAGCCGCCTCGTTACTACGGCGTGGACCCCGAGTTCGCGGTCCCGCACCGAAATCCCCTGCCGCTCGCGTGGTTCGAGCACCCGAAGGCCCTTTCGGCGCCCCCCACTCCCCCGGAGCAGGTGCGCGCCTTCTTCTCCCACCTTTCGGGTGGCCACCTGGCCGGCTACCCGGACCGCCCAACCGGCGTCGAACTCGCCCGGATCTTCCGTTCCGCACACATGACGCCTGTTGAGAGTGACCAGGTGAGGCACGTCTTCGCGTGTATCCATCCCTGGGATCTGCCCGGGCTTCTCTGGTCCGGAGGCATGTCCATCCACCAGGTCGCCCGCGCCATCCACCTCTCGCGCACGTCCCGCCAGGACGTGATCGCCTGGATCAATCTCTTCGGAGTGCCGCCGGAAGGTCCCAATTGAGGATGTGCCGCACGATGTCACGCCCGGTTTTCCGGAACCGTGTATAGTGGTCCCCATAATCAATAACTTACGAGACGCACGCCGTGGACCGGAGGTCGGCGTTCCAAGCCGTTCCGCCATCCGGACAAACAGCCTTACGCGGTCCCGCGGCCCTGGGGGCCGCCGTGCCGCTGTTTCCGAAGCGGAGCGATAGCTCTGCGGAGACCCCTTGGGCACGAAGGATGGGAGACGGCGCCAGCCGGCCTCCATTCCTCGTAGCTCGGGAACCCGGAGTTCCAGGCCGGGGGCGCCGTGTTGCCGCCTACTGCCGGCGCGGTGGATCCCGCCGGTCGTCCTCCGGGAGGGGGCGGGGCAGCGGATCGGCCAGTGGGGGTAGCTGCTGCCGGTCGACCTGCTGGATGGCGTGGAAGCCGCCGTCGGCCGGGGATATGCGATAGGTCGCCTCCGGGGTCCAGATCCTGCCGGCGACGATGTTGCCGTTGACCACCAGGGTCATGGCGCCGTCCTCTCCCGCCAGCCGGCCCGAGAGGACGTAGCCGCCCGAGAAGGTGGGCGCCGTTTGCTCCACCAATCCGATGAAGTCGGCGTCGTCGAAGAGGTTCAGGGCCAGTTCATTGACGGTTTCGCCGAGTTGGCGGAAATCGACGGCCACCAGACGGCGCCGTAGCGACATCGAATCCGGCTGCGGGACTCCGGGCGCGATTGCGGCGGCGGCCGAAGGCGCGGTGGCCGCGAAGAGGGGATCGAAGAACAGGCCCGCCGGCTGTCCCGGCGGCGGGGCGTGGATCCCGCCTGGGCGGCGCGCCGGTTGCCCGCTGGCGGTGGCCTGCTCCGGGGTGGCGGGACGGTCCCGCCACGTGGCGACCACGGGGGCGGTGACGTCGATGACGCTCGCCGCATCGGCTGGACCCGTCAGCCCCCACGCCGTGTCCCCGGGTTCGGCATTGAAGGGGACTCCGGTCCGCTCGCCGTTGTAGCTTTCCCGCGGGTTCGAGAACCGGGGCACCCGGCCGCAGAAGGTGAACTGATCCTCGCACTCGTCGACGTACGCCATGATCGTTCGCCATTGGGTGGACCGGCGCGCGCCGGGCTTCACCCCGGTCGGATTGACGTACCCGTAGGCCGGATCCGGCCTCAGACGATTGCTGCTCCCCCCTTTCCACTCGTAGCGGGCGTGCCGGAGTCCCAGGTTGTGCCCCACCTCGTGCGGGAAGGAACCGCCCGGCCAGTTCGAGAGCCCGAACACGCCGGGAAGCTGCGCGCGGCCTCCGACGTCCGATTCGCCGGGGATCAGATGCACGAGGTCGGCCCCCACCCGCTCCCGCATTGCATGAACCTCGTCCATGTGCCCGTCCTCGGGGTCCCGCAGACGGCGCAGGTCCGTTACCGATACACCGGTCTCCGTGTAGGGCGTCTCGGATCGGGCGACCAGTTCCACGCGGCTGCGGATGCCGCTGTCCCGGAAGGCCTGGTTCGTGACGGCGATCATGAGGTCGATCTCGGCCTCGACCGCATCGGTCCCACCGGCCGCCTCCCTGGCGGACGGCGTATAGACGACGGCGATGTCCACCGTGGGGGCCTCCTCCTCGTCGGCGCAGACCGTCCCCTCGAATTCGATCATCTCCAGTTCCTCCTGCCAGGCGGCCGGAGCGCACGACTGGGTCAGGAAGACATCCAGGCGCTTGAGCTCCGGAAGTTCCCACTCCGGCGGGAGCGGCCCCGTGAGTCCGAAATTGCCGGACAGATACAGGTGCCCGAGGTTCGTCAACCCTGCCAGCTCGTCCGGGACCGCACCCGCCAGCCCGTTGCCGTAGAGGCTCAGGACGCGGAGATTCGCCAGGTTGCCTAGCTCCGGCGGGATCGGGCCGGTCCGGTTGGTCCCGCCGAGATACAGCTCCTCGAGGTGGACGAGGCCGCCCAACGCGGCAGGGATCGGCCCGGGCGAAAGATCGTTGGGACCGAGCGAGAGGTGCCGCAGTTCCGACAGGGCGTCCAGCCCGGTCGGGATCGGCCCGGTGAGTTCATTCCTGGCGAGCGAAAGACGACGCAGGCTCGTGAGGCCCGTGGCCCAGCTCGGGATCGGCCCGACGAGGTCGTTCCAGCTGAGCCCCAGCTCCTCGAGACCCCCCAGCTCTTGCAGGGTGTAGGGGATGACGCCGGTCAACTCGTTGCAGCAGAGGTTGAGAACCCGCAGATCCCGCAGGTTGCCGAGTGCGGCCGGGAGGGGTCCGGTCAGGTCGTTCCCCCACAGGGACAGTGCCCGCAGACTCGACACGCTCCCCAACCATGCGGGAATCGGGCCGGCCAGGGAGTTCCCACCGAGGTTCAGCACTTCGAGTTGGTCCAGGCTCCGCAGTGCGGCCGGAATGGCGCCGGTCAAACCGTTCTGCCAGAGCCGCAGTCCGGTCACGCGGCCGGAGGGGCCGGTGGTGACGCCGTGCCAGGAATCGAGCGCCGCGGACGTCTTCCAGTTCGCGTTGTGCACCCAGGCGTCGCCGCCGGTCGCGTTGTAGAACGCTTCCAGCGCCTCGCGATCGCTCGGCGAGGCGGCCGACGCCGGCTCCACCTTCACCTGCATGGTCTGGGCGGCGCACCGGCGATCCGGGTCGCACGCGGTGACCGAAACGGTGGTCTCGCCTTCCTTGCGCGCCGAGAGCCAGACCGTATGGCCCGACACGGCCGCGGCCACCGGTGCGGCGAAGGAAGACAGCGCCGTATAGCGCAACGCATCGTCGTCGGGATCGGCGAAGTTCTCCGCGACGGGCACTGCCAGCGATTCCGGCATGGTCAGCGTCTGCGCCGGGATCGCGTTCACGGCCGTCGGCGCCCGATTGCACGTCTCTCCCCGGAAGGTCTCGACTCCTGCGAGCCAGGCCAGGAATGCTGCGTCCGTCGGCGCGCACAGGGCGGTCCCCCGAATGTCCAGCCACGTGACTCCCGGAAGCTGCGTCAGGCTCCCAGGGAGCTGCCCGGTCAAGGGGTTGTAGCTGATGCCGAGGTCTTCGAGGTCCCGAAGCCTCCCGAAGGCGTCCGGGAGGGGCCCCGTGAATTCGTTGTTGTAGAGATAGAGCCGCCGCAGGTTCGACAGCTCGCCCAGCCAGAGCGGGACGGCGCCGCTCACGTCGTTTCCGCCCAGGTTCAGTGATTCGAGCTCGTCCAGGTTCCTGAGGGCCGTTGGCAGAACGCCGGACAACTCGTTGTTACGGAGCCAGAGCGAACGAAGGCTGGAAAGCTCGCCGAGCCAGGTGGGGATCGTTCCGGTAAGGTCGTTCCCGCTGAGGTTCAGGGTTTCGAGCCGGTCCAGGTTCCTGACGGCCGACGGGATCGTGCCGCTCAGGCCGTTGTTGTACAACCGAAGCGTCCGGAGGCTGGACATCTGGCCCAGCCAGGTCGGAATCGCGCCCGGCAGACTGTTCCCGCCGAGGTTCAGGGTTTCGAGCTGGTCCAGGTTCCTGAGGGCCGCCGGGATCGTCCCGGTCAGTTCGTTGTCCGCGAGCTGAAGCGACCGGAGGTCGGACATCTCGCCCAGCCAGGCGGGGATCGCGCCCGTCAGGCCGTTCCCGCTGAGGTCCAGGGACTCGAGGTGGTCGAGGTCCTGCAGGGCGGTCGGGATCGGACCTGTCAGCTCATTGTGCCCGAGCCACAGCGACCTGAGCTCCGACAGATCGCCCAGCCAGGCGGGGACGGTGCCCGTCAACCGGTTCGAACCGAGATTCAATGACTGGAGTCGGTTCAGGTTCCGAAGACCGGTCGGGACCGGACCGGTCAGTTCGTTCCCCCCGAGCCAGAGCAGCCACAGGCGACGCAGATCGCCCAGCCAGGCAGGCGCCGGGCCGGTCAGGCCGTTGCCGCTGAGGTTGAGGAACTCGAGCCGGCTCAGATTCCGCAGGGAAGCCGGGATCTCGCCGGTGAACGCGTTCCCCCAGAGCGACACCCGCCGGAGGTTGGACAGCTCGCCCAGCGAGGCGGGAAGGGCGCCGGTCAATTCGTTCCGGCCGAGCTCCAGCGTTTCGAGGCTGTCCAGATTCCCGAGGCCGGCTGGAATCGTGCCGGCCAGGCCGTTTCCTTCCAGGTCGAGCCCGATGACACGACCACGGGAGTTCGTCTGCACGCCGTACCACCGGCGAAGCGGCTGGGTCGTCTTCCAGTTCGTCGCGTGCACCCATTCCGCGCCGCCCGTGGCGTCGTACAGCGCCACGAGCGCGGCCCGATCCGCGGTAGCGCTGCCCTGCGCAGCCGCTTCGGTCACGAAACCCGCCCACCCGACCGGCGTCGCAAGCGCCAGCAATGCCGTAGTGCGCCACGAAATCATGGTCGGCGCACTCTACCAACAGAACAGTCGCGCTTACGGGATGTTCCGGAGTCTCCGAGTGACTCCTGGCGTCGGTACGGAGAGAGCCATTCCGCAGGTCGGCGTCGCGATGTGCGCGGTGCCGAGCACCGCGCGTGCCGACCGGAGGTCGGCGGTGCCGGCTAAAGCCGGCGTTCCAAGCCGTTACGCCACGGAGGGAGGGCGGCCCCGGGTTTACGGAAGGACTTCGATGTTGATCTCGGTCGCCTGCCCGCCCGAGATCAGCGCGAACTGCGCCACGACGGTGACGCTGAAGTCCCGGTCCGTCTGGCCATAGGGAAAGAAGTAGGCGCCGTCGCCGTGGTGGGCGGGAATCGGATTGACGCGCAACAGATACCGGCCGTCGGGGAGCCCCGCGATCTCGTAGTTGCCTTCGCCGTCGGCCCACGCCCCCACCGTGTGATCGCGTAGCGGCTCGTAGGCCACCACGTGGGCGTAGCGGACGCGTTCGCCGGAATCGCGATGGATGGCGCCGCGAATGCTCCCCGTGGGAGCCTCGGGGCTCGGGTAGAGGACGGCGGCGCCCGTGACGTCGTCGGCGGTGAGCATCCGGCCGAGTGAACTTCCCCTGCCGAAGGTGTACGGCCACATGACCGAGGAACCCGCCACGAGCCCGTGGTCCCCGACCCGTCCCACGCCCGAATGTCCAAGGCCGAGGAAATGCCCGGCTTCGTGAACGAGCGTCGCGCGGAGATCCCAGAAGCCGCTGTCAGGGATGTCGGTCCAGGTGTAGACGGGGTTCACGAGGATGTCCGCTTCGGCGATCACGCCCCTTCCGATCGCCGACACCCAGCTCGTCACCGCCAGCGTGACCTGCGAAAGGCCCAGTTGCGCCATGCGCTCCGGGGTCGAGAAGCCAACGGTGTTCGTCGCATCGAAGAAGTCAAAGGGGCGCTGGTTCGTCTTCCCGCGGTAGGACAACTCCAGCCCCATCGCTTCGGATGCCTGCCAGGTGTCGAAAGCTGCCCTGGTTTCCGCCACCACCTGGTCCACCGTCAACCAGTGACTGCCCGCATTGGCGACCCAGTAACCCACCGGCCGAAGCTCCGGGGCCCATACGAACTCGGGACCGCGGACCAACTGGTATCCCGAGACCGTCGGGGTGGCGAGGGACATGGCGACCGCGAGAACCACGGCCCCGGCGCGCCACCGGAGCGAAGGCGCCGGGGAGCGCGGCATCGTCACTGTGCGGCGAGCGCCTCGCGCACGATGCGCCGCAGGGCATCCAGCGAGGCCGGCCCCTGCGCGTCGGCCTGCCTCGCCGTGACCCGGGCCCCGGTGGAGTCCTCGAGGTTCAGGCCGTTGAGCGACCGCTCGAGAAGGCGTTCGCCGGTAACCGGGTCCCGCCCGAGCCTGAACTTGCCCGCCGCCATCCCGAGGACGGCGGGGATCCGCCCCGCGCCGCCGTCGGTGAACACGAGGACCTCCTCGCCGAGATGGAACTCCGGGGATCCCGGCACGGTCAGACGGTATCCCTCGGCCTCTCCCCCCAGAAACCTCAGCGTCAGGACGCCGCGGCGGCCCCCCTTCAGATACTCGTCAACCTCGATCGTGACGAAGGTGAAGATCCCGTCGCGCCGGGCATTCATCTGGCTGGCGATGCCGACCACCTCGCCGGTGAAGATCTGGTCGGCGCGGACCGCCATCTCGTCGAGCGGGAGGAAGCGGACGGTGGAGGCTTCGAGCATCCCCGCCAGCGCCAGCACCAGCAGACCGGGCACGGCTCGCGGGAGGATCCCCGCGGACCCAAGTACACGATTCCCGGAGACTTCCGACACGACGTCAAGCAGGTTAGCACGGGCGTCAGGTGCCCCTGAACCGCGCAGAGCCGCCCGGTGGCGGGACGGCTTGGACTCTCTACCCTTTTGCAAGAGGAGATTGGGGGAGTAGGAGTCAAGCGGCGACCTTTCGTAGAGTGCGTTCGGGGTCGTAAAGGGTTCGGTCGCGCTGCATGGCATAGAAGATCCGGAGGAGCCGGTCCCCGAGGGTCCTGAGGATGCGTGCGTGGTTCTCCAACTCCCGACTGATCGCCGCCTTCCTCATCCCTCCCTTCAACAGGGCCCGGAACACAACCCGCTTCGATCCCTCGTGCATCGCTTCTCCCCTCTCCGGGGAGCAACGCCTCGTAGCGGACACGGCCCGCCGATCAGTACCAGCCGCCCCCTGGACAATCTTCCCGTCACCCGATCGCACGATGCTGAGTGGGACATATTGGCCGCCCAAGAGTGCGACTTTTTCAAAGCCCGCCAACACGCGTGCCGGTCGGAGACCGGCGTTCCAAGCCGTGTGCGCCACCGACCCGGAGCGGGCGGGCGGGGTCCGGTCTGCCAGTGCGCCCCGAGTGCCGCTGACGGGAGCCATCCGGCCCGCTGGACCGCCAGGGGCGACGGAAGTCTTCAGGAGTCCAGCACCCCGGTGTGCTTTTGGCCGCAGCAACACCGAGGGCGAAACTAACAGCACGGACAGCGACATGGTCATGACAAGCCCGGGTTCGAAGGCGACATCTGTGTGATGTCGCACTGGGGTTCGGAATCCAGGCCCTCCCGGTGCAGGCAGGCTCGGGCGAGCGCCCCGGCATGGATCCCATGTCGGCCGGGTGCTAGTGCTCGTTCTTCGGTCTCCGATTGGAGGGTACCTCACCGAACTGCGCCCGATAGAGCCGGTTGAAGTGGCTCTGGTCGAAGAAACCGCAGCCCGCCGCCACTTCGCCGATCAGCGCCCGGTCGTCCGTCGAAAGGAGCGATCGCGCGCGGGCCAACCTGAGCGCGTTGGCGCAGCGCGAAGGCGTGGAGCCCGCGTGCCGGGCAAATGCCGCCTGGATCGATCGGGCCGAGCGGCCCGTCTTCCGGGCCAGCGCCGGCAGATCGAGCTTCTCCGCCGGATCCGCCGCCATCTCACGGATGGCCCGTCCGTAGGTCCGGTAGCTTCCCGGACGGTCCACTCGCGGGAGATGGCCGATCTGCTCCTGCAGCGCGATTTCGGACTTGATCGTGGCGACGACGTGATTGCCCAGGTTTCCCTGAACCAGACGCTCGCCCCCGATCACAACGGCTTGCCACAGCGCTGCCGTGCGGGTCCTGAGCGCCGCGACCAGTCGGGGAGCGTCACGGACGCTGGAGCCGCGAAGATCGGGACGGAGGGTTCGGGGCATGGGGCCCGCCGTAGCCTCGAGAGTGGCCAGGTCGATCAGAATCACCGCGCGCACGCTTCCGGATGGACAGTGCATGTGCACCCGGCACTCGGGAAGGCCAACCACGAACCGGCCCGGACCGAGCGGCACGCCATCGACCTGAGTTTCGTTCCTGCCCAGATCGAAACCGATCCCGATCCGGTTCGCCGGGTACCGGATCCACTGCAGGAGCCCCCGGTTGGCCGTCTCGCAGTGCAGGCGCACACCTCCGCCCAGATCCATCGAGGCGGCGCGGCCGCGAAACGGACCGCACGAAGTCTGCACGTAAGTCTGTGCGTACTCGGTGAGATACCGCGCCTGAACGCCGTAGTCGTCATAGACGGGCGCGTCGTTCGCAAGGACGGATCGAAGCGGTGATCGGCCGCCTGGAACGCGGCCGCGCGGGAGCTCCCGCTCCGGACGGTCCCGCCCCACTCTCAACTCCGGCGGCGGGGCGATTCTCCCGTCACGGGCCTTCGCTCTGGGCATAACGAACGTCCGTCGGTGGGCCCCATCATCGCCTCTCCATCGCAGCACAACGTCGTGTGCCGCTCCTTTGTTCCCGCCGGCGTGATCCGTCCATCCACTCGCGCAGCAGACCCGGCCGAGGTTCGTCCTTCGGTAGTGCGGCCGGATCAACCCGGATCGCCAGGTCTTCGCGCGGCGAACGCGACCGGCGTGCGGGGGGGAGGGTTGAACCTTCCGGAGTCATGTCAATCCTCCTTGGTTCCCGACATGGTCCGACCCGTTGATCCCTCGCACGTCGCGGCGTCCCGAGAGACCGGAAGATGCCCGCGTCCCACCGCGACGCGGACGGATGACGGATCCACCGGCACGACATCGCCGAAATGACCGAGGATCGGCTGCCGGGCTGCTCTCTCGATCGCTCGTGCTCCTGAAAGGGCCGACCCAATGATCCAGAGAACCGAACCACGTTTGTGCAACGCAGTCCTCGCAACGCTGCCGCTGCTCTTTCCCGCGCTGCTTGCGGCCCAGACGACCGGCTCCATCGAGGGCCGCGTCCTGGATTCGACCGGGAGCGCGCTTCCGGGCGCCACCGTGTCCCTGATCGGGACGGAGCCGCCCGCAGGGCCGCAGGTCACCGCGGCCGACGGCGGCTTCGCCTTCGGGAACGTCCCCGCTGGCGATTACCTGATCGAAGCCTCGCTGTCCGGTTTCGAAACGGGGAGCGAACCGGTCTCGGTCGCGGCCGACGCGGCGACGCGGCTCGAGCTGATCCTCGCGATCAGCCGGGTCATGGAGTCCATCACCGTCGTCGCCGAGGAGCCCCGCAGCTTCGCTACGAACATCGTTGCGGAGCCCATGGTGGCCCAGCAGTCTCCGATCACCAGCGTCCTCGCCGTGGTGGACAACCTTCCGGGAGTCTCGATCCAGGAGGGGGACGCCTACGGGACCGACGACTGGTCCACCAGCATCTCGATGCGCGGCTTTCAGGTGAACCTCGACGAAGCCCAGATCGGGACGACGATCGACGGGATGCCGAACGGCACCTCGGACTACTGGAGCGGTTCCAAGGCCAACCGATTCGTGGATCCGGCGAACATGGGAGGGGTGACGGTGTCCCAGGGGACCGCGGACATCGCTTCGCGGTCCATCGAAGCGCTCGGCGGAACGCTCGATTTCACCACCGACGAACCGGAGCACGAGCGGCAGTTCACGGCGGCGGTGGGCCTCGGGGCCAACGACGGCCAGCGGTTCTACCTGCGCCTGGACACCGGGCACCTGTTCGACCGGGAGGTCCGCGCCTGGTTTTCGGCGGTGCGCCAGGAGAGCCGGGACTGGGTCCAGGAGTTCGCCCGGAACGAGCGGGACCACCTGGCCGCGAAGATCCGCGCCACGGCCGGCCGGCTGGACCTGTCCGCGTACTTCTCGTACGACGACACCGACAACGCTTCGTACCAGCGGCTGTCTTCGGACGCCGAGTACCGGAGCGACCCGCGCTGGGACCGGCTGCTCGACGCCTGGACGGATACGCCGTGGGTGAACCAGTTGTACCGCCCCGGCTGGTCCATTCCCCGGCAGAACACGTTCGGCTACCTGAAGGCCGACTTCGCCGCCACGGACGTGTTCTCCATCATCGGCGGCATCTACTACCACCGGCAGTGGGGCCGTGGTGACTGGCTGCCTCCCTATGTCGTCGATCTCACCGCGGACGACGGCGGTCCCGAGTCCGAACTCACATCCGGGTTCACGGCCCGCGGCGGCGATCCGCTGGGCCAGGTCCGATTCGTGGACCCGCGCGGCGCGCCGCTGGCGCCGCGGCCGGGCTGCGTCTCGTCGCTTCAGTTTCCCTACGGCGGCGCCGGCCCGGAGTTCGACCCCGGCTGCCATCCGGCGGATGCAGTCCCCGTGCAGTCCTACCGGCACAGCCACTACGGGAAGGAGCGGGCCGGCCTCACCCTCGACGGGGACTGGTTCGGGGAACTCGCCTGGGGCGGCAACCGGTTCCGCGCGGGCCTCTGGGCCGAAGACG
This sequence comes from Acidobacteriota bacterium, assembly GCA_022826195.1. GTDB lineage: Bacteria > Acidobacteriota > Vicinamibacteria > Marinacidobacterales > Marinacidobacteraceae > Marinacidobacterium. The sequence goes on along the minus strand of JAJDVI010000028.1, from coordinate 30,603 downwards.
GCCGCCGCGACCTGGGACGGGACTGGCACAAGGTGGTGGACGCGCGCGTCTCGCACCACTACGACGAGACTCCCTACTGGCGGCAGTACGACTGGGAGTTCCCCCAGTCGGTGATCAAGTGGTACGTCGAAGACACGCTCTTCGCGGGCCCGCTGGCGATCAACGCGGGCGTCCGGCAGTACCTGGTCGAGGTGGGCCGGAGGGACCACTTCGGCGACACGGCCGAGCTGTCGGTGTCGTCCGATTCGGACCTCCTCCTTTCCGGGGGCCTCACCTACACCGCGCCCATCGCCGGGCTCGAGCTCTTCGCCGGGTACGCACAGAACTTCAAGTCGCTCTCGGACCGCCTCCTCGAGGTCCCGGGCCGGAGTCTCGAGGGACTCGAACCGGAGACCGCGGACAACCTGGACGTCGGGTTCCGCTACACCGGAGATCGGGTCGCGGCCACCGCAACCTACTACCGGATCGATTTCCAGGACCGCATCTTCTTCCTTTCGCCCCAGACGGCCGCCGGTCCGAACTACCTGGTGGCGGGGGGCGGCTCGTACTTCAACGCGGGCGGCATCGACTCCCGGGGGGTGGAGCTGTCGGCGACCCTCCGGGTGACGGACTCCTCTTCGCTCTACACCGCCTGGACCCGAAACGATGCGACCTATGTCGGGACCGGCGATCCGCTGGTCTCCGCGGCCCAGGGCATCACGCCCGGGAGCCAGGTCGTCGGGGTGCCGCGAACGCTGGTGGTGGTGTCCGCCGACCACGGCGGGGAGCCGGTCGCCGCCGGGCTCTCCGCGAAGTACACGGCGGCGCGCGGCATCACTCTGGACGGTTCCTGGAGTGCGGACCCCTACTGGCTCGTGGACGCCTACTTCCGCTGGTCGGCGGGCCGGATCAGCGAGCGCCTCAAGGGACTCGAAGTCGCCCTGATCGGCAACAACCTGTCCGACCGGACGTATCTCGCCACGATCAGCGGCCAGGGCGCCTTCCTCGGCGCGCCGCGCACCGTCTCGCTGAACGTGACGGCGTCGTTCTGAGGGCGGCGGGAGACGCCGGCTACGGGGCCGCCGCTCGGGGGTAGATCCCCGACCCGAGGATCATCGGCGTCCCGCCGACGGTGACCGGAACCACGTACGCGAGTTTGGGCGATCCGTGTTCTTCGTCGCCCTCGATCGCCGGGTTGTCCCATTGGTACTCCGTGAACCCGCCGCCGGCGAGCGCGGCCGCGAGGATTCCCTCGAAGAGTCGCACGCCGTTCCGGTCCACGGTTTGGGAAAAGTCCGTCCCCTCCCAGTCGCGGTTGGGGGCCGCGAAACGGTTGATGCCCTCCATGGTCAGGACGAACACGTAGATCTCGCCGTGGCGCCACTCGCCCTCGGATCGAAAGTTGGCGTCGAGGAAGGCGTAGGCGGCGTCCCAGTCGCTCGCGTGTCCGGAGAGCACCTCCGCCGCGCGTTCCACGAAGACCCTCAGGGTCTCGCGGTCCACGGCGTCGCGCGCCTGGACCGGGGGTGGCGCGGGTGGTGTGGGCGCGGGCGGGGGCGGCACGGGCGGAGCCGGGGTGGTCGGACTCGTGTCCTCGCCGCATCCGGCGGGCGCCAGCGACAGCACCGTCAAGGCGAACGCCATGGCGCCGAACCGGGTCCGAAGGAAGAGACGCCTCAGGTTGCGCATGGTTCCGACGGGATGTCCCGCCGGGGAGCGGTCACCGTTGGGAACGTCCACGTCCCGACGTGGCCGACCCCGGAATCAGGGTCGCTATCTTCTGAAAGACACTCGCGGCGAATGACAGGGTCCTCAAAGCGAACAGGAATACGGGCGGGGGCGTGAACGCAGGCACCAGCACGGAGCGGTCGGCTATTCCTTGGCGAGCCTATCGATGACCTTCAATGTCTCCCGAGCGTCGTCCCGGTCCTCCGGGTCTCCCGCCGGCGCAGCGGCGTATTCCCGCCAGAGAGCACCACGATAGTGCCGACCAGCCGAATTCCGTTAGGCCACGAGCGAAGGGCCGGGCGGCTAGGACAAGGGATCCTTCTTGAGGAATTGACGCATGTAAATTCCAGTTCTCATTGCTCGGCGTGGCCGCCACCGAGACCTTGGGTACGTCCTCCGTACGTTCGACGAGAGCGCATAGCGCCGTCTTTGACGACTGCGACGCCCAGGCGCAGCACCTCCGCGAGTACGCACAGGTTTACGTGCAGACGTCCGAGGGCCGGTTTCGTGGCCGCGCGGCCTCCATTCGCATCGGCCGGGTGCTCCTGCACCGGGAGACGGCCAACCGCAGGCTGTTGCAGTGGATCAGGAGCCCGCCGAACCGCATCGGAATCGGCTGCGATTTGGACGAGAACGAAACTCAGATGGACGGAGTGCCCCTGGGCCGCGACCGCTTTTTCGTCTGCCCGCCCTCCTGCACCGCGCACCTTCATGGTTCCCCCGGCAGCACGCGGATGGTGCTCGTGATGGACGTAGCGACGCTCGAGAGCACGCCGGGGCCAATTCCCCGTGTCCTCCGTGCCGATCATGGCAGCTCTCATGTCCTTGAGGCCCCCGGATTCGTCACGGTGCTCAGGACGCGCACCGCCGCACTCTGGGCGGCCGTGGCGACCGGCGACGACAGGCTGGCTTACCAGGAACTCGGCGACGGCATCGTGACCACGATCAAGTGGGAACTCGCGCTCCAGGAGCGGATCGGCCATCTCGCGCGCGTCAATCGTCCGGGCAGCTACCAGACGTACCGCAGGGGCATCCATGCGATGGTGTCGAACCCGACGGAGAAGCTCGATCTGGCGGCGCTGGCGCGACTGACGGGCCGCAGTACTCGATCGATCCAGCAGGCATTTGCCCGTCACGCGGGCATCACGCCTTCGCGCTGCCTCAACGCGCTCAAGCTGGCTCGCGTACGCCGGCTTCTTTCGACGGACACTCGCAACCGGCCCATCAGCGACCTGGCCGCGGAGAGCGGCTTCTTCGACCAGAGTCACTTCAATCGGCTCTATCGGGAGCAGTTCGACGAGACGCCGTGCGAGCGCAGGCGGAAGGACCGGGGCTAGCGCCGCGACAGGTGGTGAACCACGCGCCGTCCCCGGGACGGATGGCGCTGGGCGGCGTCGCGCTATCTCTACGTCAGCAAGCCCGCGCGCAGCTTCGCGCCGACTTTTCCACAATTGGCCGCAGGGTGGGAAAAAACTGCGCCGATTCTCGTCTGTGCGTGGTGGAGGACTTCCAGCGAATTTCGTGCGGCAGGCCGGCTGATCGGCGTCACGTCTCAGGCGGCATCCAACACCGGGCCGCCCCGGGTCGGTCCGTCTCCAGCTTGCTTTCGCAAGCTGGGCGCGGAGGTCACGCCGGAGGCCCCCGGGCGTCGGGGTCGGGACAGTGCCGCGCGGGGGCCGTTCGGGTAAGGTGTCCGCATGACGCGGCGGCGGCTGCCCATCGGAGTCCAGACCTTCCGGACGATCCGGGACACGGATTCCTACTACGTGGACAAGACCCCCTGGATCGGGCGCCTGCTGGACGAGGGCGGTCACTACTTCCTGTCCCGGCCGCGGCGATTTGGGAAGAGCCTGCTGCTCGATACCATGAAGGAGCTCTTCGAGGGGAACGAAGCGCTCTTTCGGGGCCTCGCGATCCATGACCGCTGGGACTGGTCGGTGCGCCATCCGGTGGTTCGGCTGAGCTTCGGCAGCGGCGATTTCAACGAACCGGGGTATCTGACGAAGAAGGTGTCCGCGTTGCTCGACGGCGTGGAACGGGCGCACGGGATCCGCACCGGATATGACACGGCGCCCGAGCGCCTGTTCCGCATCCTCGAAGTCCTCCACGAGCGGAGCGGGCAGCAGGCCGCGATCCTGGTGGACGAGTATGACAAGCCGATCCTGGACCCGCTGTTCACCGGACCGCTCCACCAGGACGGCGGTCCGATCCGGAGCGACGAGGCGCGCGCGAACCGCGACTTCCTGCGCGGCTTCTACGCCGTCATCAAGGAAGCCGACGCCCACATCCGCTTCAGCTTCCTCACCGGAGTCAGCAAGTTCTCGAAGGTGAACCTGTTCTCGGGCCTGAACAATCTCAAGGACATCACCCTCGACCGTCGCTATGCCGCGATCTGTGGGTATTCGGAAACGGACCTCGACACGGTGTTCGCCCCGGAGCTGCCGGGACTCGACCGAAAGAAGGTCCGGGAGTGGTACAACGGCTACTGCTGGCGTGGCGAGGAACGCATGTACAACCCGTTCGGGGTGCTGCTGCTGTTCGACACGCGCGAGTTCGCGGCCCACTGGTTCGAGACGGGTTCCCCGCGTTTCCTGATCGAGCGGCTGTTCGAGAAGCGGATCGCCACGCCGCGGCTCGATGGCCTGGTGACAAGCACGGAACTGCTGTCCTCGTTCGATGTCGAGCACATCGGCCTCGAGGCGCTCCTGTTCCAGGCCGGGTATCTGACGATCGCGGAAGAGGTCCCCGTGGGAAGCCGGATGCGCTACCGGCTGGGATACCCGAACCTGGAGGTGCGCCAGAGCCTGAACGAACACCTGCTGCGCCGCTTTGATCCCGACCCGGCGCGTATCGAGGAGAACCAGACGCGGCTCCACCAACTGCTGGAAGCCGGTGACACGGAGGGCATGGAACGGCTCTTCCACGCCTTCTTCGCGGGGATACCGCACCAGTGGCATACGAAGAACGACATCGCCAACTACGAGGGGTACTACGCGAGCGTCTTCTACTCCTACTTCGCGGGACTCGGGGCGGACGTCACCGTGGAGGACAGCACGAACCGGGGCCGGCTAGACATGGCGGTGCGCGCGGGTGGACGCCTCTACCTGTTCGAGTTCAAGGTGATCGAGCAGTCGGGGGCGGGCTCGGCCATGGCGCAGTTGAAGGAGCGGCGCTACGCGGACAAGTATCGGGGGGCGGGCGAGCCGGTCCACCTGGTCGGCGTCGAGTTCAGCACCGCGGACCGCAACGTCAGGAGCTTCGAAATCGAGGACGCCTGACCTGCCGGCCGCGAACCGGACGGTCAGGCGCCGCTGGTTGACGAGAAGAATCGGCCCAGACCGTGGTCCGCTGACTCGAGGCCCGGCGCCGGTTTCCGTTCCGCTGTTCACCCCAGCGAATTTCGTGCCGCAGGCCGGCTGACCGGCGTCACGTCTCAGGCGACATGCAGCACCGGGCCGCCAGGGTTCAGGGAGAGGAGGAGGGACGACGGCGATCGCCGCGCGGGGCAGCGCCCGGTCGCCTCGGCGTCAGCGGGGGCGGGCGCCCGCGCCGACCAGGCTCAGCGCCACGGGCGCGGGTTTCGCGCTCCCGCGAGATGCCGGCCGGAGACCGGCGGTCCAGGCCGGGGGCGCCAGCGCGGCTAGTCCTCGTGGGGTTTCGGCATGCGGTAGCCGACGCCGCGCTCGTTCCGGACGTAGGTCGGGTTCGTGGCGTCGTCGCCGAGCTTGCGGCGGAGCCGCTTCACCACGGCGCGCACGAGCTTCGGATCGCCCGCGCTCTTCCGTCCGCGCCACGCCTGGCGGAGGAGCGAGTCGAACGTCAGGACCCGTCCCGCGTTCATCGAGAGCACGCGCAGCAACTGGTACTCCGTTGCCGTCAGGTCCACCTGGCGCCCGGCCACCGTGACCCGGCGCGCGTCGTAGTCGATGGACAGCTCCCCGAGCACGAAGGGCTCCGGCTCGGCCCGCACGCGGAGCGCGGCCCGCACCCGCGCGGTCAGCTCCGAGGGCGAGAACGGCTTGACGATGTAGTCGGCGGCTCCCGCGTCGAGCGCCCTCACGATCGTCTCGTCGCGGCCGTAAACGGAAATGAAGATCACCGGGAGGTCGGCCAGCTCGGGCACGGACTCCATGAGTTCGATGCCGTCGGTACCGGGGAGCACGACGTCGAGCAGGACCAGGCTCGGCTTGTGGCTGCGGATGAGATCGGGGAGCCGTTCCGGGTCACCCGTCACGAACACCGCGTAGCCCGCCTCGGTGAGGGCGTCGCGAACGTAGCGGAGGGTCTGGGGATCGTCGTCCACCACCAGGACCCGCGTCTGCCCGTGCACGTCCCGGGACGGACGGGACCGGCTCGGAGCCGCCGCGGCGGCGCCGCGGCCGGGCTCTTCGGTCACGGGCACGGTGAAGGTGAACCGCGTGCCGCGGCCCAGTCCGCCGCTCTCCGCCCAGATGCGCCCCCCGTGGGCCTCCACCAGTCCCTTGCAGATCACGAGCCCCAGGCCGTTCCCCCCGAATCCAGGGTCTCCGTCCCCACCGCGGGCGCGTTTGCGAAACAGGTGCGGCAGCCGGTCGGGCGGTACCCCCCGGCCTTCGTCGGACACCGAGATGGCCACGTGCACGCCGCTGTGAGTCGCCGTGACCCCGATCGCGGAGGACTCGGGCGAGTGCGTCGCGGCGTTCGCAAGCAGGTTGTTCAGGACCTGGACGATGCGTCCCCGATCGACCAGGACCCGCGGCAGGTCCTCGGGCAGATCGATGCGGAGGGTATGCCGGCCCCCGCCGCTCAGGAAGGTGTTCCTGGCCTGGTCCACCAGGCGGGCCACCTCCGCCGGTTCCGGCGACACCGACAGCGTGCCGGTTTCGATGCGCCCCTGGTCCAGAAGATCCGCGATCAGGCCGCGCATGTGATTGGCCCGCTCATCGATCACCCGAAAGAACTGCAGCATCTCGGCGGGGTCCGGGGCCGGCGAGGCGCCGAGCACGGTGGCGGTGGAGCCCTTGATGGAGATCAGCGGGGCCCGCAGCTCGTGGCTCACCAGGCTCAGGAACTCGGTCCGCTGCCGCTCGACTTCCTCCAGGGGTGCGAGGTCCTGGATCGTGATTACGTACGACTCGACCTCACCGTCCGAGGTAAGGATGGGGGTCGCGTTGATCAGTACCTTGACGGCCGGGCGGTCCGGCACCGCGAGCGTGAACTCCTCGGCGCGCACCGTCTCCCCGATGGCCAGTTGCTGCGCGAGCGGGAACTCCGCCAACGCGACTTCCGGCCCGTTCGCGCGCCGCCAACACACGGTCTGCAACAACTCCTCGATGGGGCCGTCCGGCGAACGGAGCCCCTCGGTGATCCGCCTCGCCTCCCGGTTGACCGTCACGAGCTTGCCCGTGCTGACGTCGAAGACCACGACACCCACGGGTGAGGTCTCGACCAGCGTCTCGAGGTCGGAGCGGGCCCGCCGCTCGTCCCGGTGCGTCCGGGCGTTGGCGATGGCCGTGGCCGCCTGGGACGCGAACAGCATCAGGACTTCCTCGTCGGCGGCCGTAAAACCGTCTCCGCCCTCCCTTTCCGCGAGAAAGAAGTGGCCGACCTGTACCCCCCGGTGGCGCATCGGCGTACCCAGGAGGCTCTTCGAGCGCATCAGGTCCGTCGAGAAGCCAAGGGTGCTGACATAGGTGGGGAGATCCGCGAGACGCACCGGCGCCTCGAGGTTCCGGAGGTGCTCGAACAGCCGCGGCCCGTCCGGCCAGCTCGCCAGTTCCCGGCGTTCGTCCGGCGTGAAGCCGGAGGTGACGAAGTCCACGGGTGCTCCCGTCTCGTCGACGGTCGCGATCGCCCCGTAGCGGGCCCCGGTCAGGGCGCGGGCGCTGTCGACGACCTCCTGGAGGACGGTATCGAGGTCGAGGCTCGCGCTGATGCGCAGGACGGCGGCGCTCAGCCGGGAAACGCGTTCCTGGAGCGCCTCGATCTGTTGCCTTAGCTCGTCGGGATGTTCGTTCACTCGCTCACCTCCGCCGGACTGTGCGGACTGCCGCATGCGAATCGCCATATTATCCCTTTTTCGGGCGAATTTGGCACTCAGATATCACAATCCTGGATTGACACTGCGGTCGAGCAGCCGGTAGCCTCAACGGTTACCCGGAAACAGTGGCGGCCGGCGCACCGGGTGCTCCGGGGCTGTTTCCTCCTCATCATCCCTGCACGTCCCGTCGCTGGTTCGTGCCAGCCCGTTGCGAGCGCGCCGGCCGCCTACTTACAGGTGTCGCGGACGGGGACGCCGCGGCGCCAACGGCGCGCTTGACGCGCCTGGACCCGGTGCGTCGGGCGGAACCATGATCGCGGTGGGCGCGTAAGCTCTCTTGCCGATGGCTCTCGAGGTCCCCGCCGCGTACCGGCCGGGCTACGAGACGGCGCGCCGGTCGGATCCAGAGCTGGCGGATCGCTACTGCGAGCACACCATGATCGGGGACCCGCTCGCGGAGGCCGCGGTCGAGGCCATGGCCGGCATGCCGCAGGAGCGGATCCACCAACTCATCACCGCCGGGATGGACGAGGACGCGGCCGGCTTCCGCGACGCGCCCGCCGAACTCCGGCGGCTTCTCGAAGCCAGTGCGGAGGTACCGGACTGGTTCGATTCGCGGGCGGTGTACCCCGGGTGCCGGGCGTTCCACGCCGATTCGGATCTCTACGTCGAGGCGCTGGTGGGCTCGAGCATCGTCCGCGGCTTCACCACCCTCATCAGCAAGTCGTTCTTCACGACGGGGCGGCTGACCGACCACGGGGTGCGCCGTCTCCGGCAGAACATCCGGCAGCTCATCGAGATCATGATGCCCGGCGGCCTCGAGCGCTACGGCGAGGGCTGGAAGCTGAGCGTCCGCATCCGCCTCATCCACGCCCAGGTCCGCGGTTTCCTGCGCCGGTCGGACGAGTGGGACGAGGCGGAGTTCGGGGTGCCGATCCACGCCGGCCACGTGGGGCTCGCCGCAGCCAACTTTTCCGCGCGGGTGCTCGAGGCGGCGATGCGGCTCGGCGCCGAACCGACGCCGGAGGAGCGCGAGGCGTTCGTCCAGATCTGGCGCTATTCGGGCTACCTGATGGGCGTTCCGGAGACGATCCTGTTCAGGAGCGAAGCGGAGGCGCTCGAGCTGTGCCGGGTCGCCTTCGCGTGCGAGCCGCGGCCGGAGATCGAAAGCCTCGTGATGGGGAACGCGCTCGTGAACTCCTCGCCGGTGGTGGTCGGCATTCAGGATCCCCGGGAGCGGCAGAAGCTCGCCGACTACGTCTATCGCGTCTCCCGGGCCCTGATCGGCGACGAACTCGCGGACCAGCTCAACTACCCGCGCCAGTCCACCTGGGGCCTCCTGTTCTACCTGCGGACGAGGCGCCGCCTGGGGAAGCGGGTACGCAGCCTGTTCCCGCGGTGGGAGGCCAGGGTGAAGGTGGACCGGTTCAAGGCGCTGGTGGACAACTCGCGGCTGCGCGATCCGCTGATCTCGTACCGGCTGCCGCCCAAGCTGTACACCGACGAGACCCAGACCTGGTAGCCGGGGTCGCCCGTGCGATCGGCAACGCGTCCGGGTACAATCGCTGTCCCTATTCGGGCTCGGTCATTCCGCGCCCCAGCCACCAAGGAGAACCCCAATGAAAAAGCTCCTCATCCTCGCCCTCGTGCTGTTCGCGTCCGTCGCGTTCGCCGCCGCGGAAGACATGACCTACACGGGCTGGGTCGCCGACGAAGCCTGCGCGAAGGACTTCGCCAAGGCCGGCAACGCCGAGCACAAGGGTTGCGCCACCGGTTGCCTGAGCCGGGGCGGCGGCGTCGCGCTCGTGAGCGAGGCCGGTTTCCACCTGCTCGACATCACGAACGAGAAGGCCATCGAGAACCTCGGCATGGAGGTCACGGTGATGGGCACCCTCGACGAGGCGACCAACACCATCAAGGTGACCTCGATCGCGGCGTCCAAGTAAGGACTGACTGACCCCGGCCTTCCACGGCCGGAAGTCCCCGGGGAGCGGCCCCCGCCGCTCCCCCCCAGGCACCCGCCGCCGCGCGGGGCCTTTTGTGTGTACGGGCGCGCACGAGTAGCGCTGCCGGCTTGGAACGCCGGTCTCCAGACCGGCACCGCGGTGCTCCGCACCGCGCACGTCGCGACCCTACGCGGAGAAGGCAGTTTCCGCCTCCGCGTGGATCTCAAGAGCCGAGGTGGCCATACGGCTTGGAACGCCGGCCTCCAGACCGGCACCGCGGTACTCCGCACCGCGCACCGCGCAACGCTGATCCAGCTCGTGGCGCCTCCCGCAACGCCGCGCCGCCCGTCACTCCACCACCACCACCGTTTCCCCGATCTGCGCCGCCTCGATCTCCGCCTCGCAGTACGGAAAGCGCACCCACTCCTTGCGGCCGTACAGCTCGGTCTGGTCGGCGTAGTGGGGAGATTCGGGGTCGCTCGACTGGGATGGGGCGTTGATGGTGTCCGCGACCGGGCACTCGTCGTCCCAGGTGACGGCCTGCACGTAGCTGTTCCCGGACCAGGGGGTGTAGCGGCCGTCGCCGAGGCCGGCGGAGATCGCCCCGTAAACCCCGGCTCGCGGGTCGCCGCCGTGCACGGGGATGCGCGCCCCGTTCCTGGTGACGAACTGCACGTCGCGCCACGGGGTGTCCAGGGCGACGCCGGCCGCCTCCAGGGACTGCACGGCGCCGCTCAACGCCTCCACCACGAGTGCCCGGTTGCTTGACTCCGAGCGGTCGATGCCCCGGGGCGTGTTGAGCGGGTCGGCCGGGTCGAAATCCACTTCCCAGAAGGAACGGGAATCGATGAGCTGGCCGAACTCGCTGCCCAGCTCACGGTAAATGCCGCGCCAGAACTCGGTGAACACCTGGGCGCCGCGGCTGTCGGGATCCACCTTCCGGTCCCAGCCGGCCAGGACGGAGCAGGCGCGGCGGGCGCGCGCCTCCTCGGCGCTTTGGATTCCCACTTCTGCGCAGACCGCGAGGACGTCGTCGAGGACGATCTCGGCGGCGTAAACCCGGTTGCGGTACATCAGTCCCTTCAGGGAATCGAGCGTGAAACCCGGCGCCGGATCCAGCCCGTCGCTCGCCTCCCGGCGCTCCCGCACCATCAGGTGTCCGATGCGGGTGCGCAGGGACTGCTGCGAGTTCTCCCGCCCGAGCCAGCCGAACACCAGCGGATAGCCGGTCAGCGGGCGGTCGGCGTTGCTCAGCCAGTAGCTGTCGTTGCCGTTGCCGACGTAGTCGGTCGTCAGGAGCCGGGGCCGCGCCTCGTAGCCGTAGAGGTTCGAGTCCGGGGGGCTGTCCGGGTCCTCGCCCCACTCGCAGGCGCGCGAACTGCCGTCGAGAACCGTCAGCGCCTGGTTGGAGGCGGAGGCGAGAAGACGTCCCAGGGCGGTGGCGCAGACGTCCCGTTGCCGCTCGGTCACGTGGGGCACGCCGGAGACCTCGCCGTAGAAGGCGTCGCCGTGGCGGTCGGCGGCCAGGGTATGGAAGACCGGGACGCCGATTCCCTTCAGCGCCTCGGTGAACTCGGCCAGGGCGCCGGCCTGGCCCATGTCCAGGTACTGGTCGATCGCCGAGGTGTTGGGCGGAGCGCCCGCGTCCCGAAGGGTGAGGAGATTGCCGTTCGGGAGCGGCCAGGCGCCGAGCAGCGGGATGATCTCCCTCAGGCTCACGATCGGACCGAAGTGGGACCGGTAGAAGGTGTGCGTCCGTTCTTCGAGGGATCCGTCCTCGAGCCGCACCCTGATGGTGGTTTGTTCCGTCGTGATGTCCCGCCATCCGCCCTCGTAGCGGTACTGCATCGGGTCGTCCGGATTGAGCTGCAGTTCGTAGAGCGTGAATCGCGCGGCGAACGAGGTCGTGTGGGTCCAGGCCAGGTCGCCGTTGAAACCGATCCCCACCCAGGGCATGCCGTGCAGGGCGGCGCCCGCCACGTCGTATTCGCCGGGAAGGGTCAGGTGGACCTGGTGGAAGCCGTCCGGGCCGCTCCAGCCGCGGTGCGGGTTGCCGAGCAACAGTCCCTTGCCGGTCTGGCTGAGGTCGCGGCCGACCGCCAGCGCGTTGCTGCCGAGGCCGCCTGTCTGGAAGGCGTGGCGGTTCCGGCGCACGGCGCGCTCGAGTTCCAGGCGCTGGGAACGGCTGAAGCCGGCCGCGCGGGCGCCGTCCGGTCCGGCGGCGGCGAAGATCGCGCGGCGGACGATGGGCTGGTCCGAACTGCCCGAGACCAGGATCCGGAGCATGCGCATCCAGACATCGACCGCATCGATCTCGTAGACCCAGTCGGCGCCTCGGCAGCCCTCGTCGCCCGCGGGCAGGTTGGCGGCGCCGGTCTCGCGCAGGTAGCGGTTCATCCCGGCGGCATACCCTTCGGCGAGGGCCAGCGCGCGGGCGGCCGAGCCGCGCAGGTAGTTCGCCCTGAACTCCTCTTTGGCGCCGAAGAGCAGCCGCAGCACGAAGTCGGAGGCGAGGTTGCCGCGCTCCGGCCCGAAGAACTCCGCGGACCGGCTCGTCGCGGAGACGAAGGCCCGCATCGCGACGCAGAAGTTGTCCCGGGCGTAGGCGTACCCGTAGCCGTAGCCGAGGCTGCCCCAGTCGTCGGCCCTGACGTGCGGGATGCCGTATTCGGTGCGGCGGATCTCCGCCCGGTAGCTCGGATCCGGGGCCGCCGGCTCGGGTGTGGGGGGTGCAGGGGTGGGTGACGGGACGGGCGGTGCGCTGTCGCCGGTGCAGCCCGCCAGCCATAGGAGGGCGATGGCCGGCAGCACGCGCATGACGTCTTCGATCGTACCGGAGGGGTCAAGCTGTGGCCGCCAGGCGGCTGCGTGGTTTCGCGGCCCCTCTCGGGCCGCGATGCCGGCCAGAGGCCGGCGCTCCGACGTACAAGGAAGAACCCCGGGGCCGGATGGCCCCGGGGTTCCGTTTCGATTCCGAAGAATCAGCTCAGCGACGAACTCCTACTTGATCGTGCATTTGGCGAAGGCGCCGATCCAGCCGGCTGTCCGGGCGCCGGCCGCTTCTGCCTGAACGAGGTTCACACCCGTGCCCGGCCCGGTGGCCACCAGCGTGGCGTGATCGTCCGCGCGGTAGCGGCCCATCTCACCGTTGGCGTCCCACTCACAACTGATCGTGACCATGCGCTTCTCGGTGCAGCCGAAGAGGCCGTCCGCGAACAGGACTTCGTAGTCCGCTGACCACATGGCGTCACATCCGTCTCCGCCGTCGTCGTCGGTGCTGGCGTAGTTGTCGGCCTTGTCGTCCTCGTTCCCAACGACCTGCGATTCGTTCACCGCTGTCGTCGACGCAACGTCGGTAGTGCGCACCATGTCAATCTTGCCGAAGTCGCTGGTGCGGCGTCTACACGGGCCTGCGCGTCGGCGAGGTGTTCGGCCTGAGCTGGGACCGGGTGAGCCTCTCGCGGCGCCTCCTGCGGATCGAAGAGACCAAGACCGGGAAACCGCTGCTCCTGCCGGTCACCGGGCAGCTCGCCGCCGTCCTCGAGCGGCGGCGGGCCGACTGTCTGGGGGAGCGGACGGCGGCGGATCCGGCGGGCGTCCGGCCGGGCGGCTGGGTGTTCCCTTCACCGACCAGCGCCTCCGGCCACGTGGAAGAGCTGTACCACCTGTACGGGCGGATTTCCCGGGCGGCGGGAACGAAGTTCTGGTTCCACGGGCTCCGGAACGCCTTCATCAGCGTCGCGGAGCGCGAGCTCATGCTGCCGCGCTCGCTCACGAAGCGGCTGGTGAACCACGCCCGGCACGCCGACGTGACCGAGGACTACGCCGCGGACTGGACCATCCGGCAGCTCCGCGAACCGGCGCAGCGCATCGCCGACCGGATCGAGGAGCTGATGTACGCGGAGGTTTCAGAGGATGCGGAGTGGGACGGGGAGGAGGTTCCCGAGGGGTGGTGGGACGATCCGTGACGGGGGAGGGGCTGCCGGACTGTGAACCCGTCCCTCGCGTTGCCCGCGCCGGGTGTGCGCCCGTCAGGCGCCGGACGACAAGGTGGGCATCAGCCGCCGGCGTGGCGCCGCCTGGCTTCCGTCGTGACCCCCGCCTCCATCTCCGCCAGCGATTTGGCCGCGCCATCGAATGGGAGGCATCCGAAGACCTCCTCGGGGTCGGTCTCCGCGAAGCTCGGGACGCGCTTCAGCCGGATCTCCTCAGACGTGCGCTCAACCGCCAACCGGGTCCCGGCGTCCCAGCCGAGCGCATCCCGGACCGGTTTTGGCAGAGTGATCCGACCCTTGGTCGAAAGAGTGGTGGTGGGTGGGTGGCACACGGACATGGCAGGTCTCCGGGACTGTCGCAAGGCGACGGAACCTTGGCCCGGACGCTTTCAGGAATCAAGCGCCGACACTGACGGACGGAGCAGCTCCGCGGGGACCGGGTGAGCCTTTCGCGGCGCCTCCTGCGGATCGCGGCGCCAGCTTGAGCCGGCCCGGTTCTCCCGGTGGGGGTTCCAAGCCGTGGGTGCCGTCGGGTTGGGGGTCGGTGTTGCACGCCGTCGGGAGGAGCGCGCCGATTCGGGCCCCTCCCGGCCGGGATGATCGATACGCCCGGGTCAATCTCCCGCGGCCGCCCACGGATCGGCGACGGCGATGCCGGCGCCGATGAAATCCCGCACGTTACGGGTTATCAGGACGGCGCCCCGTGACCGGCATATCGCCGCGATCCGGCAGTCCGCCTCGCCGATCGGCCGGCCCGCCTGGCGGCGGTCAGCCGCGATCTCGGCGTAGGCTCGGGCCGCCGCGCTGTCGAACGGGAGAATGCGCTCCCTGAAGCCCACGTCGAGCCAATGGGTCATGGCGGTTTCCAACATGCGGCGCCGCCTTCCGACAGGGAGGATCGCGACGCCGTAACGTAGTTCCGCTTCCGTCACCGCCGTCAGGTACATCTCCTGTGCGTGGCGTTCGGCGATCCACGCCGCCACGGCGGGCGCCGGCTCCGGGCGCATGAGTTCCGACGCGACATTCGTGTCGATGGTGAACATGCGGGCCGCTCAGGAAAAGTCCGGCGGCTCGCGCATCGGGCCGCGCGGGGGAAGTTCGAGTTCCACGCCGCCGAGGGGCGCGAAACACTCGCGCGTGAACCTCGCGAGATCCCGGGGAGCGGCTTGCCCGCCCGTCACCGCGGTGCGCAGGATGATGCGGACCTCTTCCTCCATCGAACGGTGATGCTCGGCGGCGCGAACGCGGAGCCGCCTCTTCACGTCGTCGTCGAGATTGCGGATCGTGATGGTCGCCATCGGTCGTTTCTCCTGACGGTACGGAAGCCCTCCGCCATTGGTCGCTAGCAATGCTAGCAATCGTAAGTGATCCGACCGGCTGCGGCGCGCGATTCCAGACCGCTGCCGACCGGAGGCCCCACCAGGAGGACTGGGCTCGCGTTCCCAGCCGTACGTGCTGCCGGGCGGGCCCCGATCGCTCAGGGACCGGCCGGATCCCGGGCGTCCGAAGCCGGGACGAGGTGCGTCTCGAGCAGCGTTTCGATGCGCGTCATCCGCTCGGAGAGCTCACCGATCTCCTCGCGCATTTCCGCGCGGAGGCCGCCGATCTCCTCGTGCATCTCCGCGCGGAGGCCGCCGATCTCCTCGTGGATGCCGCCGATCTGTTCCTGGAGTCCAAGGATCTGGCCGCTGAGGCTGGTGAACGCGATGGCGCCGGCGCTCAACATTGCCGCCAGCAGGACGAACACCCCGGCCAGCACCGCGAGTTGGAGACGCTCTACCCGGCCGAGCGGCTCGCGGGCAACTGCCGGGCGTCCGGCGAGGCGCCCCGCTTCCGCGCTCTTCATCGCTCTGCCCTGTTCACTCGCTCCCGGAGTATAGGAGCGGGCCTGACGGTCCGGCAACGGGACAGCGGTCTCTGCCGCATCGGTGGTTCGTTCGTGCATGGGGAAGTCCTCCACCATGCATAGACGGAAACCGGGGGAGATTCTTCCCGCGCGGAGACGAATTGTGGAAAAGTCGAAGCGATTGTGCGCTTGTGCCATCCCGGAGTGGTTGAGATCGCGACGTGCGCGGTGCGGAGCGCCGCGCGTGCCGGTCGGACGCAAGCCGTTGCGCGATCAGGACGTTGCAGTCCTGCGCGGCTTGCGGGCCTGCGGCCCGCGTGCCGGCTGAAGCCGGCGTTCCAAGCCGGCGGCGCTGCCGGGGGCGGGCCGCGGTGGCTCAGAGACCCGCCGGGTCCCGGGGGTTCGAGGCCGGGACGAGGTGCGTCTCGAGCAGCGTTTCGATGCGCGTCATCCGCTCGGAGAGCTCACCGATCTCCTCGCGCAGACCTGCGACCTCCTCGCGCATTTCCGCCCGCAGGCCACCGATCTCCCCGTGCACCTCTGCCCGGAGGCCGCCGATCTCCTCGTGCACCTCGGCGCGGAAGTTGCCCATCTGTTCCTGGAGTCCGAGGATCTGGCCGCTGAGGTTGGTGAACGCGATGGCGCCGGCGCTCAACATTGCCGCCAGCAGGACGAACACCCCGGCGAGCACCGCGAGTTGGAGACGCTCCACCCGGCCGAGCGGCTCGCGGGCAACCGCCGGGCGCCTGGTAAGGCGCCCCGCTTCCCCGCTCGTCATCGCTCTACCCTGTTCACTCGCTCCCGGAGTATAGGAGCGGGCCTGATGGTCCGGCAACGGGACAGCGGTCTCTGCCGCATCGGTGGTTCGTTCGTGCATGGGGAAGTCCTCCACCATGCATAGACGTAAACCGGGGGGAGATTCTTCCGGCGCGGAGACGAATTGTGGAAAAGTCGAAGCGATTGTGCGCTTGTGCCATCCCGGAGTGGTTGAGATCGCGACGTGCGCGGTGCGGAGCGCCGCGCGTGCCGGTCGGACGCAAGCCGTTGTGCGATCAGGACGTTGCAGTCCTGCGCGGCTTGCGGGCCTGCGGCCCGCGTGCCGGCTGGAAGCCGGCGTTCCAAGCCGGTGCGTGGTCTTGTCGGTGTGGAGTCGGTGCCGCGAGCCGTGGGGACAGGACGCGGAGCTGGATGCGATAGGGTGCGGCGCGATGCGTTTCTGGCTTGCCTTTTCGTCGATTCTGGTCCTGATCGCGCTCGCCGGGTGTAGCGCCCGGTCCGGGGCGACCACCACCGCACGGCCCGCCACGACGGCGCCGCCGGCGCCGCCCCCCGAGCCGCCGCCCCCGCCCGAACCGCCGCAGGCGCCGCAGCCCCTGCCGGAAGCGCCGGAAGACACCTGCGTGACCCTCCACAGCGGCGAGTGCGTGCCCGCCCCGCGGTTCAACGCGATGGCGACGGAGCTGTCCGCGGACTACGCGGCGGACCGGAACTTCGAGGCGCAGTGGGGCCTCCACGCCATCAACGCCCACCTCGCCTACGGCCACGTGAACCTGCTGGAGGGGCCCGACGCTCAGCCGGGCGCCGGGGTGACCATCGGCGTGATCGACACCGGCATCGACGACGAGCACCCGATCTTCGAGGGCAAGACGATTTACAAGGATTTCCTGTTCGGCGCGGAACCGGAGACGGGAGCCGAACCGTCCCACGGGACCGCGGTGGCGAGCATCGCGGCGGGCGCCCAGGTCGGCAATCCGAACGCCCACCACGGGGTGGCGTGGGGCGCGGACCTTGCCGTGTGGGCGGTCCCCCTCGGCGAACCCGACAACATTTACGACCCGATCACGCTCGAGGAGCTGGCCGAGATCGACGAGGGGTTTGCCGGGTACTTCGAACCCGCGTTTGCCTGGCGGGACGAAGGGAACCAGCTTGACATCCTGAATCTGAGCTTCGGTTTCGAGGGGCTCATCCACCAGTACACCGAAGAAGACCTCCGGGCGAACTTCTCCCGAATGATCGCGACCTTCGCCCAGGAAGGGGCCGCCGAAAAGACGATCCTGGTGTGGGCGGCGGGGAACGCGAACGGCGACCGCTGCGGGGCCGGCGTCCCGAACTGCGTGGACGGCCGGATCGAAGCCGTCTCCGTCGGCGTCCTGCCGGGGCTGCTCGCCTACATGGAGGAACTCCAGGGCCACTCCATCGCGGTGGTGGCGCTCCAGTCGGACGGCGGGGCGATCGCCGACTTCTCGAACCGCTGCGGGATCGCCGCCGAGTTCTGCATCGCCGCGCCGGGAGAGGACGTGGTCTTTGCCTACTTCGGGCCCGACGACGGAATCGACGGCGTTCGTGGGTACGGCGAGGGCGGCGGGACCTCCTTCGCCGCGCCGATGGTCAGCGGCGGGCTCGCGATCATGAAGCAGCTCTTCCGGGACCAGCTCGCGAACGAGGAACTGGTGAGCCGGCTCTTCCTGACCGCCGACAGCACCGGCATCTACGCCGACCCGGACATCTACGGCCACGGCCGCATGGACCTCGGGGCGGCCACCTCGCCGGTGGGGGTGCTGGACGTGCCGATCACCACCGGGGTCGCGGCCGCCGCGCACGCGTCGCTCGGCAGCACCGGGCTCCGGCTCGGCGCGGCGTTCGGGGACGGCGTGGCGGCGGCGTTCGACGGGGACGAGCTGATGGCGCTCGACGACTACGGGGCGCCCTTCTGGTACGAGCTGGACAGCTTCACGGCGACCACCGACGGGCCGTCCATGGCGGCGCGGCTACGGACCTTCATGGGTCCGGAGACCGGGCTGACGGCCGGCGGCGGCGGCCCGGGTCTCACGGCCTTCGGGGTCTCGGGCTCCGTCCTCCGGATGCCCACCGCGGCCGGGAACGGGCACCTGGCGCTCGCCGAGGGCGCGGTGGCGGTGAATGCCGCTCAGGGCCACGGTTTCTCGGCGATGGCGTTCACGACCGGGCCGCTCCGTCCCGCCATGCCGGCGGCCGGGGCGGCGCTCGCCTGGCGGCCGGGTGAACTCCCGGTCGGCTTTCGGGCCGGGTGGATCTCGGAGCGCGAGACCATGCTCGGGAGCCTGGGGCAGGGCGCCTTCGGCAGCCTCTCCACGGGGACCGCGTTCGTCGGTCTCGACGGCAGCGTGGGCCTCGGCGGCTGGCGGTTCGGGGCGGGCGGCGAGTTCGGGATGGCGAACCCGGCGGCGCACGGAGGGATGATCCGGGAGATCTCGGCGCTCATGACCAGCACCTTCGCGGTCCACGCGACCCGCGGGTTCGAGGGCGCGGGGTCGCTGAGCTTCTCGCTGTCGCAGCCGCTCCGGGTGGAGAACGGCTGGGCGGCGCTGACGGTGCCGTCGGCGCGGACCAAGGCGCGCGAGGTGGTCCACAGCGCGCTCCGGGCCGACCTGGCGCCGGGCGAGCGGCAGCTCGACCTCGCGGCGCAGTGGAACCGGGCGCTTCCGTTCGGCGAGCTGCGGCTGGGGGCCATCTGGAGCCACTGGCCGGGCCACCGCGACGTGCTGGCGGCGCAGCTCGCAGCGCTGGCGGGCTGGACGTGGGTCTTCTGAGGGACGCGGACGCGCTTCCGGTGAGTGGGCGAGGATGGTCGCGCCGCCTGGACTATCGTGCGCGCAATGTCATCCCGTAACGTCCTGTCACTCGCGCTGCTCGCCGCCGCTCTCGGCGGCTGCGCTTCCGGATCGGGGCCTGGCACGGCGCCGCCGCCCGCTGCCCCGCCGCCACCGCGTAACTGCATTCCGACCCACGCGGGGAACTGTCTGCCCGCCCCGGAGTTCCGTAGCGCCGCGGAGGAGCTTGCCGAGGACTACCGCCGGGACCCGAACTTCGACAATCAGTGGGGACTCGACGCCATCGGGGCCGACCGCGCTTATGGGCACGTGAATCTGCTGGAGGGGCCCGAAGCGGCGCCGGGCGCCGGCGTGACTATCGGGGTGATCGACAGCGGCATCGACGCGGAACACCCGATTTTCGCGGGCAAGACCATCCATCGGGAGTTCCTCTTCGGCGCGGAACCGGAAACCGGCGAGCGGTTCTCCCACGGGACGGCGGTGGCAAGCATCGCGGCGGGCGGCAGGACGGCAGACCCGAACGCGCTCCACGGGGTCGCCTGGGGCGCGGACCTCGCCGTCTGGGCGATCCCGCTCGGCGAGGCCGACCAGGTCTACGACCCGATCGCGCTCGAAACGCTCGCCCGGGCGGATCCCGGGTTTGCCTACATGTTCGGGCAGGTGTTCGCCTGGCGCGACGAGGGAAACGACCTCGACATCCTGAACCTGAGCTTCGGATACGACGGCCTCGTCGACGGCTACAGCGAGGAGGATTTCCGCGCGAACTTCGGCGCGACGATCGCCACCCTGGCCCAGGCGGACGCGCCCGAGAAGACGATCCTCCTGTGGGCGGCGGGTAACGCGAACAACGACGCCTGCGAGGCCGGCGTCCCGAACTGCGTGAACGGCGTCGTGGACGCGGTCTCCGTCGGCGTCCTGCCGGGACTCGTGGCCCGTATCGAGGAACTCCAGGGCCATTCCGTCGCGGTGGCGGCGCTCGCTCCCGACGGCGGGATCACGGACTTCTCGAACCGCTGCGGGCTGGCCGCCGCCTTCTGCATCGCGGCGCCCGGGGAGGACGTGGCGCTCGCCTACTTCGGGCCGCGCGAGGAGGAAGTCGGCGTCCAGGGCTACGCCCGGGGCCGGGGGACCTCCTACGCCACCCCGATGGTCGCTGGCGGGCTCGCGGTGATGAAGCAGCTCTTCCGGGACCAGCTCTCGAACGAGGAGCTGGTGAGCCGGCTGTTCGCGACCGCCGACCGGACGGGTATCTACGCCGACCGCGCGATCTACGGTCAGGGCCGGATGGACCTCGGGGCGGCGACCTCCCCCGTGGGGGTGCTGGAGGTGCCGCTCGCGACCGGGCTAGCCACCGCGGCGCACGCGTCGCTGGGGTCCACCGGGCTGCGCCTCGGGGCGGCGTTCGGGGACGGGCTGGCGGCGTCGTTCGACGGGGACGAGATCATGGCGCTCGACGGCTACGGGGCGCCGTTCTGGTACGAGATGGGGGACTTCGCGGCGACCACGGAGGGGCCGGCGCTGTCGGCGCGCCTCCGGAGCTTCCTGGGCCCGGGGTCCGGCGGTTTGACGGCGGGAGGTGGTTCGGGCGGGATGCCCACCGCGCTCGGGACGACGGCGGGCATCGTCCGGATGCCGACGGCGGCCGGGAACGGCCATCTGGCGCTCGCGGAGGGGGCGGTGCAGGTGAGCGCCTTCGAGCAGGGCGGGGTCTCCGCGACCGCCTTCACTACCGGCCCGCTGCGCCCCGCCATGCCGGCGACGGGGGCGGCGCTCGCCTGGCGGCCGGGGTCGCTGCCGGTGGGGTTCCGCGCGGGCTGGATCTCGGAGCGGGAGACGATGCTGGGCAGCCTGGGGACCGGAGCGTTCGGCGGCCTGTCGGCGGGGACGGCGTTCTTCGGCTTCGACGGGGGCGTGGACTTCGGGGGGTGGAACCTCGGGGCGGCCGGCGAGTTCGGGATGGTGCACCCGGCGGCCGCGGGCGGGCTGATCCAGGAGATCACGCCGCTCGCGACCAGCACTTTCGCGGTGCACGCGAGCCGGGGGCTCGCGCGGGCGGGATCGGTGAGCTTCTCGGTTTCGCAGCCGCTCCGGGTGGAGCGGGGCTCGGCCTCGCTCACGACGCCGGCCGCGCGCACCCGGCAGGGTGAGGTGCTCTACCGGTCGTTCCGGGCCGATCTGGCGCCCGGGGAACGGCAGTTCGACCTCGCGGCGCAGTGGAACCGGGCGCTCCCGCTCGGGGAGTTCCGGCTGGGGGCGGTGTGGAGCCACTGGCCGGGGCACCGTGAGGTGCTGGGGGCGCAGGTGGCGGCGCTGGCGGGGTGGCGCTGGGTCTTCTGAGACGGCGGCGGCCGGTGCTCCTGCGCGGACGATGCCGGCGGATGGGCTATCGTGGCCGCGATGTCATCGCGTCACGTCCTGTCACTTCTGATCGTCGCCGCCGCGTTCGGAGGCTGCTCTTCGCGCTCGGGTACGGCACCGGCCCCAGCGCCGCCGCCCCCGCCGCCACCCCCGTGCGTGCCCACCCACGGGGGCGACTGCCTCCTGGTTCCGGAGTTCGAGGCGATGGCGGAGGAGATGGCCGAGGAGTACGCCGTCCATCCCAACTTCGAGAACCAGTGGGGCCTCGCGGCCATCGGCGCCGACCGCGCCTACGCGCACCTGCGCCTGCTCGAAGGGCCCGACGTGGAGCCGGGCGCCGGGGTCACCATAGGGTTCATCGACACCGGGATCGACCCGGAACACCCGGCGGTCGCGGGCAGGATCGTCCATCGGGACTTCATCTTCGGCGCCGAGCCGGAAACCGGCGAGGACGGCGCCTCGCACGGCACCGCGGTCGCGAGCGTCGCCGCGGGCGCCAGGACGGGTCACGAGTTCGCCGCCCACGGTGTCGCCTGGGGCGCCGACCTCGCCATGTGGGCGATCCCGCTCGGGTCGGGCGGCGGTCCCTACGAGCCGGTCACGCTGGAGCAACTCAGCGAATCCGACGCCGGGTACGCGCATCTCTTCCGGACTGTGTTCGCTTGGCGCGACGCGGGGAACCGGCTCGACATCCTGAACCTGAGTTTCGGCACCGACGGTGCCATCGCGGACTACGGCGTCGAAGAGCTGCGATCCAGTTCCGCGGGGCTGATCGCGACCCTGGCGCAGGCGGGCGCCGCGGAGAAGACGATCCTCGTGTGGGCCGCGGGGAACGCGCACGGTGACCGCTGCGCGGCCGGGGTGGCGGGTTGCGTGAACGGCCGGGTCAACGCCGCCTCGGCCTCGCTCCTTTCGGGGCTGGTTGCCCACTTCGAGGAACTACAGGGACATTCGGTCGCGGTGGCGGCGCTGAACCCCCACGACGGCGCGATCACGGTCTTTTCGAACCGCTGCGGGATCGCCTCCGATTTCTGCATCGCGGCGCCCGGCCTCGACATCCGTCTCGCCTATTTCGGACCGGGCGAGGAGGGAGTCGTCCGGGGATACGGGACCGCCGCCGGGACCTCGTTCGCCGCCCCGATGGTCGCCGGGGGGCTCGCGATCATGAAACAGCTCTTCCGGGACCAGCTCTCGAACGAGGACCTGGTGAGCCGGCTCTTCGCGACCGCCGACAAGACGGGGATCTACGCCGACCGGGAGATCTACGGCCAGGGCCGGATGGACCTCGGGGCCGCCACCTCGCCGGTGGGAGTGCTGGACGTGCCGCTGGGCGCCGGGCTGGCCACCGTGGCGTCCGCGTCGCTCGGGTCCACCGGGCTGCGCCTCGGGGCAGCGTTCGGGGAAGGGCTGGCGGCGTCGTTCGACGGGGACGAGATCATGGCGCTCGACGACTACGGGGCGCCGTTCTGGTACGAGATGGAGCACTTCGCGGCGACCACGGAAGGGCCGGCGCTGTCGGCGCGCCTCCGGAGCTTCCTGGGCCCGGGGTCCGGCGGCCTGACGGCGGGCGGCGGTTCGGGCGGCATGCCCGCCGCCATGGGCACGACGGCGGGCATCGTCCGGATGCCGACGGCGGCGGGGAATGGGCACCTCGCGCTCGCGGAGGGGGCGGTGCAGGTGGGCGCCTTCGAGCGGGCCGGGGTCTCCGCGACCGCCTTCACGACCGGCCCGCTGCGCCCGGCGATGCCGGCGACGGGGGCGGCGCTCGCCTGGCGGCCAGCGTCGCTGCCGGTGGGGTTCAGCGCCGGCTGGATCTCGGAGCGGGAGACCATGCTCGGCAGCCTGGGGACCGGCGCGTTCGGCGGCCTGTCGGCGGGGACGGCGTTCTTCGGCTTCGACGGGGGCGTGGACTTCGCGGGGTGGAACCTCGGAGCGGCCGGGGAGTTCGGCGTCGTCAACCCGGCGGCCACGGGCGGCCTGATCCAGGAGATCACGCCGCTCGCGACGAGCACCTTCGCGCTCCACGCGAGCCGGGGGTTCGCGCGGGCGGGCTCGCTCAGCTTCTCGCTGTCGCAGCCGCTCCGGGTGGAGAACGGCTGGGCGGCGCTGACGGCGCCGTCGGCGCGCACGAAGCGGGGCGAGGTGCTCTACCGGTCGTTCCGGGCCGATCTCGCCCCCGGCGAGCGGCAGCTCGACCTTGCGGCGCAGTGGAACCGGGCGCTCCCGCTCGGGGAGCTGCGGATCGGCGCCGTGTGGAGCCACTGGCCGGGCCACCGGGAGGTGTTGGGGTCGCAGGCGGCGGCGCTGGCGGGGTGGCGCTGGGTCTTCTGAGGGGGCGGGGCGTGCGAGGCGCGCGGCTAGCGAATCGCTATTGGTAGCATAATTGCTCCATGCCTGCCCTTCACGTCCGGGACGTACCGCCGGAAACGCTGCGGGCGCTGGCGCGCCGCGCGAGGGCGCACCACCGCTCCGTCCAGGGCGAGATTCGGGCGATTCTCGACGCCGCCGCGCGCGCGGCTCCGCCGGAACAGGGCTATCCGCCGATCCGGCTGAAGCACGTGGAGGTCGGGAGCGGCGTCCCTTGGACCCGCGAGGACATCTATGGCGACCAGGGCCGGTGAACGCCTGTTCTGCGACACGAACGTGCTGCTGAACGCCGTGGACCGGCGACGCCCCCTCCACTCGCGCGCGTTTCGGGTCCTGAACGAGGTTCCCAACCAGGGAGTGGAACTCTGCGTGAGCGGACAGGTGCTGCGGGAGTGCCTGGTGGTCAGCACGCGCCCGGTCGAAGCGAACGGGCTGGGGCTGACGCTCGCCGCGGCGGTGGGGAACAACCGGGCGTTCGCCGAGCGGGCCACGGTGCTGGAGGAAACCCGCGGCGTGGCGAACCGCCTGCCTCGCGTCGCGGAGGCGGCCGGGTGCCGGGGGAAGCAGCTCCACGACGCGAACGTCGCCGCCACCATGCTGGAACACGGGGTCACGCGGGTGGTCAGCGCGAATCCGAACGACCTGACGCGGTTCGAGGGCATCGAGGTCATCCCGCTGTCCGACGTGTGAGGACCGGCCGGCGATACGGCGCCCGCCGCATTCCGTGGACCGTCCCGCGGGAACCTCTGTCTGTCTTTTGCTGTCATCAATGGCATAATGACAGCATGGCCGTTCAGATCACCGTAAGAAACGTCGCCGAGACCGTGAGAAACGAACTGGCGGCGCGCGCCGCGCTGCGCGGCCAGTCGATGCAGGAGTTCCTCCGGGGCGAACTGGAGCGGATTGCTTCCCGCCCGTCCGTGGACCTCTGGCTCGAAGGCGTGCGCGGGCGCAAGGAGGCGGCCGGCACGCGCGTCGCGCGTGACCGCATCCTGGACGCCCGGGACCGGGACCGGCGGTAGTGGTCGTCGTCGATGCTTCGCTGATGGTCGCCGCCCTCGTGGATTCGGGGCCCGGGGGGGAATGGGCCGAGAATGTGCTGGCTCGCAACGCGCTGGCCGCTCCGGAGCTGCTCCTGGTCGAGACGGGCAACATTCTGCGGCGCCTGGAACGTGCCGGAGAACTCTCGACGCTGGAGGCGACCAGCGCCCAGCGTGACCTGCTGCGGCTCGACCTCGAGCTGTTTCCGTTCTCCCCGTTCGCGGACCGGGTGTGGGCGCTCCGGGAGAACCTGACCGGCTACGACGCCTGGTACGTGGCGCTCGCGGAGGCGCTCGAGTGTCCGCTGATGACCCTCGACCGGCGGCTGGGGCGCGCGAGCGGGCCGTCCTGCGAGATCGTCACCGGGCCCCGGGGCGTGGTTTCCGGCCCGGGAGCCGGCTAGCCGCCACGGTTGGGGCCGTGTTCCCGGTCCGCGTTCTTCCGCTGACCGCCGGCGGAATCCTCGTCGCCGGCTCGCTGCTCGCCGGCCAGGTTCCGGGGCCCCCGCCCGCCGGTCCCGATGCCGGAATCGCCGCCGCCGAGGACGCGGGGGCGCAGTTCCTCTTCAACTACGACTACGAGGACGCGCTCCGGACCTACCGGGAGCTGGGCGAACGGTTCCCCGGGCATCCCAGCGGGCCCTACAACACGGC
Source organism: Acidobacteriota bacterium (assembly GCA_022826195.1). Classification (GTDB taxonomy): domain Bacteria; phylum Acidobacteriota; class Vicinamibacteria; order Marinacidobacterales; family Marinacidobacteraceae; genus Marinacidobacterium. The sequence continues at coordinate 5,081 of JAJDVI010000028.1, read as the reverse complement.
CGTCACCGTCTGGAGCCGGCTCGCCCAGCGCAGCAACGCGGTCCGCGGGCCCAGCCTGCGGAACGACCGTTTCTTCTCGCAGGACGGGCGGCCGGAGCCCACGCCCGGGGAGGAGACGGCTTTCCGCGAGAACCTGGAGGAGACCTACCGGCGGTCCGAAGCGCTGCTCGAACGGGACCCGGACCACCGGGAGGCCCTCTACTTCCGCGGCGCCGGCGAGGCGCTCGAAGCCGGATGGGCGGTGATCGTGGACCGCGCCTGGTTCCGCGCCACCCGGCTGATCCGGCGCGCGGTGGGCCGCCACCGGCGGCTCCAGGAGCTGGACCCCGGCTTCCGGGACGCCTACCTGATTCCCGGGACCTACGTGTACTCGATCGCCCGGCTGCCGCGGGCGCTGCGGATGATCGCCTTCCTGTTCGGGATGCGCGGCGACCTCGAGGGGGGGCTCGAGGGGATCCGGATCACCGCCGACGAGGGGCGGCGGGCGCGGTGGGGAAGCCTGTGGACCTATCAGTTGCTGATGCAGCGCGAGGGGCGGGAGGAGGAGGCGCTCGCGGCGATCCGGCGGCTCCGGCGCGAGTTCCCGCGGAACCCGGACTTCGCGCTCGACGAGATCACCGTGCTGACCGCGCTCGGGGAGTTCGAGGCGGCCCGGACCCTCGGCGAGGAGGCCATCGGGCGGCGCGACGCCGGGTTCGGGAACTACCGGCTCCTCCTCCCGGGCCTCGCCGAAGCGGGACTCGGCGAGGCCCTTCTGTTCGCGGAGCGCTGGGAGGAGGCCGAGGCGATCCTGAGCCGGGGTCTCGCGGCCGGGCCGAGCCCCGAGGTCCGGGCGCAGCTGTTCCTCCGCCGGGCGAACGCCCGGGACGGCGCCGGGCGGCGGCCCGCGGCGCTCCGCGACTACGGCGAGGTCATCCGGACCGATGCGGACGACATCCTGAAGGACTGGGCGCACGCGCTCCGGCAGGCCCCCTGGCCGGACGCGGCGCCGGAGGGCTCCCACCCGGGCCGGTAAGGGAGCGCCGGTCGGAGCGCCGGCCTCCGGCCGGCATCGCCGACCGCAGGGAGGCGAAACCGCATTTCCCGAGTGAGCAGACTGCGGCTCTCACGTTCCCATGGCGCGGCGCCACCAACGCGGGTTTCACGCTACCGCGCGATGCCGGTAAGGGAGGCCGGCGCTCCGAGCCGTGCGACACTCCCGCGCCGTGATCCTCCGAGCCGCCTTCCTGCTGGCCGCCGCGCTGGCGGCGCCGGCCGCCGGCGGGCAGGCGGAGGAACTCGCCGCGCTCGAGACGGCCGGTTCGCAACTCCTCTTCGACTACGACTTCGACGAGGCCCTCGAGCACTACGCCCGGGTCAGCGAGCGGTTCCCGGAACACCCCACCGGGCCCTACAACCTCGCCACCACGATCTGGACCCGGCTGGCCCAGCGAAGCAACGGGATGCGCGGGTCGAGCCTCCGCAACGACCGCTTCTTCTCCCAGCAGGGCCGTCCGGACGCGACGCCGGAGGAGGAGGCCGCCTTCCGCGAGCACCTGGAGGAGGCGTACCGGCGGGGCCGGGCGCTCCTCGAACGCGATCCCGACGACGTGGAGGCGCTCTACTACCTCGGCGCTACCGAGGCGCTCGAGTCCGGCTGGTCGGTGATCGTGGACCGGGCCTGGTTCCGCGCCGCCCGCCAGATCCGGCGCGGAGTGGGCCGCCACCGGCGGGTGCAGGAACTCGATCCCGGCTTCCGGGACGCCTTCGCGGTCCCGGGCGCCTACGACTACGGGATCGCCACCCTGCCGCGGCCGCTCCGCTGGCTCGCCTTCCTGTTCGGGATGCGCGGCGATCGGGACGGGGGGCTCGACGGGGTGCGGATCACCGCCGAGGAGGGCCGGCGGGCGCGCTGGGGCGGGCTGTGGACCTGGGCGCTGCTGATGCAGCGGGAGGAGCGGGAGGACGAGGCGCTGGCGGCGATCCGGCGGCTGAACACCCGGTTCCCGAAGAACCCGGACTTCGTGCTCGACGAGGTCAGCATCCTGACCGCGCTGGGCGATTTCGAGGCCGCGCGCGAGCTCGCCGAACGGGTCCTCGAACGCCGGCAGGCGGGCTTCGGAAACTACCCCCTGGCGCTGCCGGGGCTCGCCGAGGCCCGGCTCGGCGAGGCGCTTCTCTTCGCGGAGCGCTGGGAGGAGGCCGAGGCGGTCTTCAGCCGCGGCCTGGAGGCCGGACCGAACCCCGAGGTGCGGGCGATCCTGCTCTTCCGGCGCGGGAACGCCCGGGACGGCGCGGGGAAGCGGGGCACCGCGCTCACCGACTACGGCCGCGTCGTCCGCGACGACGCCGACCCGGTCCTCGGCGAGTGGGCGGAGGAGCTGCGGCGGGCCCCCTGGCCGGACGCCGCGCCCGAGGGTTCGCGTCCGGCGCCGCCCGAGTAGTCGCTCGCCTATCGCGGTGGCTTCGCCGGCGAGTGCCGGCGAGTCGCCACAAACGCGGTCGCCAAACCAACGACGGTCGTTGTTCCGACAGCCCCGGCCGCCACTCCGTGTCCCTGATGTCCAAGCCACACTGCGGCGGCCAGGGCCGACACGACGGAAACCAGACCGACGATCTGCCCCCGCCGGACTGCAAACGCTGTTGTTGTAGCCGCCGCGATCCCCAACTCGTGGCCGACCCGCTGCTCCCGTTCCGCCATCTGCAGGATTCGTTCGGCGGCGCCCTCAACCACCTGTTCGTAATCCCGCAGGTCGCGCGGGGGCGGTAGCGGACCGATGAATTCCCGAATCCGAATCGCGGTGGAACCGGTGACTTCGGGAGGTTGGGGCGGAGGACTAGTGCCTCGTCCGAGACTCTTCCCGCTCCTGGTCTTGCTTCCGGTGGCCCATTTCGGCATCGCCGTACCCGTCCATTGCGCTACGGAGGTATCCCCCCACTCGTCGCCAATGTTCGGCGAGCCGCTCCTCTGGGCTGCCTTTCAGTCGAAGGTCTTCAAACTGTTCCGGGCCGGGGAACATGTTCATGATGCTGCCGACGCCCTCGAAGAACGCTCGCATTTTCCCGGCCATGAGAGGGGATGAGTTTAGCAGCCGGTGGTGAGACTCACGCGGCATTCGAACGGCGATACATCCCGGCTGAATCGGGCCGCTTTTGCGGCCCGGCGGGCCGCGCGCCGGTCTGGAGGCCTCCACCGGGAGGACTGACCGGCGCTCCTCGCCGTCCCCGTCATCCGGTGGGGCCGCATTTTCAGAGCAACTGGCCGGCGCTCCGCTGCCGCGCGCCATCCTGATGAGCAACCGTGCGCCCTGGTGCTGAAATGTGAGCGTTCGGCCGGGGCCACCGATTCCTATAATCGCCCGGATGTCGCTCCGCCGCACCCCGCTCCACGCGCTCCACAAGGAACTCGGCGGCCGCCTCGTGCCGTTCGCCGGCTGGGAGATGCCAGTGCAGTTCGGCGGGGTGGTCTCGGAGCACCTCGCCGTGCGGCAACAGGCGGGGCTCTTCGACGTGAGCCACATGGGCGAGCTGCGGGTCAGCGGGCCGGACGCGCTGCCGCTCCTGCAGCGGCTGACCCCGAACGACGTGTCCCGGCTCGTACCGGGCCGGGCGCAGTACTCGGCGCTCACCACCGACTCGGGCGGCTTCGTGGACGACATCATCGTCTACCGGCGCGGGGAGGAGTCCTTCCTGGTGGTCACGAACGCCGCGAACACCGCCCGGGACCTCGCCTGGATCCGGGAGCGGGGCGGGGCGGCCGCCGAGTGCGTCGAGGACCTGAGCGACGAGACGGCGTTGCTGGCGCTCCAGGGGCCGCGTTCGCAGGCGATCCTGCAGACGCTGACCGACCTGGATCTCGCGACGATCCGTTACTACCGGTTCGCCGAGGGAGAGGTCGCGGGGGTCCCGGGGACCGTCGCCCGGATGGGGTACACCGGGGAGGACGGCTTCGAGATCATGGTGCCGGCCGACCGGGCCGAGGGGCTCGCGCGGCGGCTCCTCGAGGCCGGGGCGCCGGAGGGGCTGGTGTCCACCGGGCTCGGCGCCCGGGACACCCTGCGGCTCGAGGCCAAGATGGCGCTCCACGGGAACGACATCGACGAGGACCACTCCGTCGAGGAGGCGGACCTCGGCTGGATCGTGAAGCCCGACAAGGGCGACTTCATCGGCCGCGACGTCCTGGTGGCGCAGCGCGAGCACGGCGTCACCCGGAAGCTCGTCGGCTTCGAGTTGCGGGACCGGGGGGTGCCGCGCCACGGCTATCCCATCGTGGTGAACGGCGAGCCCTTCGGCGACGTGACGAGCGGGGGGCATGCCCCCTTCCTGAAGAAGAGCCTCGGGCTCGCCTACCTGCCGGCGGACGCCTGCGAGCCGGGCCAGGCCTTCGAGGTCGTGATCCGGGGACGTCCCGTTCCCGCCGAAGTGGCGCCCACGCCGTTCTACGTGCGGCCCGGCAAGAAAAAGAAGAAGAAGAAACGCGCAGCGGCGGCTGCCGTCTGACCCCGGAGGAGCCTCCCGGAGGACCGATGACCCCCGACGATCTCTACTACAGCAAAGAGCACGAATGGCTGCGCCTCGAAGGGGACGGCACCGCGACGATCGGCATCACCGACCACGCCCAGCAGGAACTCGGGGACATCGTGTACGTCGAGCTTCCCGACCCGGACACCGCGCTCGAGGCCGACGACGTCATGGGCAGCGTGGAGTCCGTGAAGGCGGTCTCCGAGATCTTCTGCCCGGTGGCGGGCACGGTGGCCGCGGTCAACGAGTCCCTCGAGGACGCTCCCGAGGTGGTCAACTCGGATCCCTACGGCGACGGCTGGCTGATCCGGCTGACGCTGGACGACGCGGGGTCGGTGGCGGCGACCATGCTCTCGGCGGGGGATTACGACAAGCACGTAGCGAGCGAGGAGTAGGCTCGGAGCGCCGGCCTCCGGCCGGCATCGACCGCCGAGAGGCGGTCGAACCGGTCTCCCAGCGTCGATCGGAGTGTGCGGTTTCGCCGCGGGACGCGCGGCGGTGGCGGCCCGGGGGCGGGGGGCCCCGGCCGGGCCCTGGCCCGAGCAGCGGGGGGGCGGGGGCGGGGCGGGGGGCCCCGGGGG
>JAJDVI010000032.1 GCA_022826195.1 Acidobacteriota bacterium | reverse complement strand
CGACAGCCATCCCGACTCGCCTACCGCCCGAACCGGGGCGGCTCCCGGCGCGCCTGCCGCCATGGGCCTCGACCATAGCCAAAACCGCGAACCGTTACCAGTACCAACCCCCCCTCATACCCCCACGACCGAACGCTTACGAAGTTCCCGCCGTTGCCCTCTCGGATTCGGGACTTCCGGGCTGTTGAGGAAGTGGCCCCAGATGTGACCTCCGTTTTCGGGGATCGTGTATACTCGCCAGCAATGACAACGACTTACGAAGGGCTTGCGGCGGTCCGAAGGGCCGCGGTGCCGGTCTGGAGACCGGCGCTCCCAGACGTCCTATCGCGGGTCCATCGTCGGGGGCATGCCTCCGGAGCCGCCGCCGAGGTGGCGGTCGAAGAAGTCGGTCATGCGGCGGTAGGAGTCGCGGCGGGTGGGGATCTCGTCCCAGCCGTGGTCCTCGACGGGGTAGACGACCAGGTCGAAGTCCTTCTGCTTCTCGATGAGGATCTGGGCCAGCCGGAAGGAGTCCTGGATCTGGACGTTGCCGTCGACCAACCCGTGCTGGATCTGGAGCGCGTCCTGGAGCCCGTCGGCGTAGTAGACGGGGCTCGAGACCCGGTAGGCCTCCTCGTCGTCGAGCTGGTCGCCGTTCAGGATCCGGCTCGTGTAGCCCTGGTTGTAGTGGACCCAGTCGGTGACCGGATAGAGCGCCACCCCCGCGGCGTACTTGCCCGGGTTCCGGAAGAGGGACATGAGGGTGAAGAAGCCGCCGTAGGAGCCGCCGTAGACCCCGATGCGGTCCCGCGCCACCCCGTACTGGTCCACCAGGATGTCCAGCAGCGGCAACGCGCTGTCGATGTCCGAGACCCCCATCTGGCGGTAGGCGTAGGTGCGGTTCCGGTGTCCGTAGCCGGAGCTTCCCCGGTAGTCCACGGACGCCGCCGCGTAGCCGCGCTGGATCAGGTAGTTCGCGTAGACGATGCTGCCCGAGCGCGCCCAGCCCTTGACCACCGCCTGCGCGCACTCGCCGCAGCCGTGGGCGTAGACCACCGCCGGCGTCGCGCCGGGGGTGGCGCCGGCGGGCGCTTCCCAGATGCGGGCCCACGCCGTCGTTCCGTCCGGCAGGTCGTACTCGACGATCTCGCTGCCGGCCCAGGCGGTCCGGTAGAAGGCGTCGGTGCCGCTCTTCGTGATCCGCACCGGAGCGGCCGCGGCCACCGGGTCCATCAGGTAGAGGTCACCCACGGCCATCAGCGACTGGCTGATCGCCGCGACCCGCCCTCCGTCGGAGGAAACGGCCCACGAATGCATTCCCTCGCCCCCGGTGATCTGCTCGAGGGCGCCGCCGCGCGCCGGCAGCCGGTAGAGGTGTTCCTCTCCGGGATGCTCGCGGCTGGTGGTGACGAGGAAGGAGTCCCCGCCGGGAGCGAGCTCGGCGCGCCGCACCTCGAACTCTCCCTCGGTCAGCGCGGTGACTTCCCCCTCGAGGTTCGCGAGCATCAGCATGGCCCAGCCGCTCGCGACCGACCCGAAGGCGAACGCCTCGCTGTCCGGCAGCCACTCCAGGTACCCCGGCGACCAGCGGCCGGTCACCAGCGGCCCGCCGATCCAGGCCTCCTCCTGCTGGTGATCGACGTGGCGCAGCGTTCCCGCCTCGAGATCGAGCAGCGAGATCCAGCGCTCCTTGTGGTCCATGGAGAGCACCTGCACCACGCCGTGCTTTCCGTCGGGGCTCCACCAGGGGCCGTGCATCACGGTGTCCTTCTCGATGCCGTCCTCCACCCAGCGGATCTCGATGTCCTCGGTGCGGACGGAGCGGTCCACCGCCACGACGCCGAGGCGCCAGGACGGCAGGGTCTCGCCGACCTTCGGGCGGGCGTCCTTCTCGGTGGCCTGCCCGCTCTCGTTCACGAACTCCATGAAGCTCGTGCGCTTGGGGTCCGCCGGGTCCTTCCGCGACCGGAAGACGAGGTGCTTCCCGTCCGGCGACAGCCGGATGTCCACCGCCTTCTCGCCCTTCGGCACCGGGATCTCCTGGGGCAGCAGTCCGTTGTGGTGACGGCGGAGCTGGTCGCGGCGTTCCTCGCGTTCCTTCCGTTCGCGCACCACCTGCACCAGCTCGTTCTGCTGCGCCTTCAGCCATTCCTGCTGCTTCGTTTCCTCTTCCTTCGCCGCGACCGCCGCCGCCACCTGACGGGTCGTGCTCGACGCGATGTCGTGTTCCCAGAGGTCCCCGCTCTCCGCGGCGCTCGCCGACAGGCCCTTGGTCGCAAAGAGCACCGCGCTCCCGTCCGGACGCAACCGGAGCTGGCCGATCTGGCCGGCGACCGCGAAGACCGGACGCGTTCCCCCGTCCTCGGTCCAGACGTAGAGCGAACCCTCCCGGCTCCAGGCGGCCGTGTCTCCCGAGACGGTCCGGACCGCGTTCGAGCCCGGAACGCGTCCGACCTCTTCCTCGGTCAGCTCCCGGAGGGTCGAGCCCGCCCGGTCCACCGCGAACCAGGGATCGTCGTCGGCAAGCTGCTCGGGTTTCGGGTCCTCGTGCCAGCGGAAATAGACCTCGGTCCCGTCCGGGGCCCAGCGCAGGTCGCGCGGAGCCAGGCCGAAGACCCGGTTGCCGCCGCCGAGATGGTCGAGGGTGAGCCGGAAGCCGGGATCGGCGTCGGCGGCGGTGAGTTCCGACTGGGAGCGGAGCTGCGCGCCCGCGAGCGCCGGCAGGATGAGGAACAGAATTGCTTTCGCAAGTGCCGAAACAGGCCTCATGGCGGCCTCCTTAGCGGATCAGCAGGATCCGGTCGTTGGCGGGATAGAACCACTCCACGCCCCGCTCGGTGACGATGGCGTCGTCCTCGAGCGGGATGCGGACCTTGGCGCCGCCGAACTCGTCGGCCTTCGTGTAGGCGAAGAGTTCGATGGAAAACATGTTCGAGGGCACGATCTCGTACTCGAGCCGGGTGGGATTGAACCAGGCGATGGACGGGCCGATCCCGTGGCCGAGGTTCCCGACCGAGTGGCAGCCGATCACGATGTCGGTGGTGTCGTCATCGGTGGGCTGGTTGAACTCGATCATCTGGAAACCGGCCGCGGTCAGCTCCTCTCCAAGCCGTTCCAGCATCGCCCCCGCGGTCGGGCCCGGCTTGATGGTCCGCCGGATCACGTCGCGGGCGGCGCGGCCCCGGTCGAAGGCGTTCTGGATGCCCGGCGGCGCGGCGACCTCGCCCTCCTTGAGCACGTAGGCGATCCGCTTCATGTCGGTATAGAAGTTCAGGTAGCCGACCCCCCAGTCGATCATCAGCAGGTCGCCGCGCTGGATGATGCGCTCGTTCGAGGTGGCCTCGATGCCGGCCGGACCGGTGATGTAGATCGACGGCATCCCGAAGGAGCTGTCGAGGCCGTTCTCCAGCAGTTGCTGCTCGATCCACCACGCGACGTCTTCGAGCGCGGTGATGCCCGGGGTGATGACCTCGTTCGAGAAGGCGCGCTCGGCGATCTTCCGCGACCACTCGCCGGCCTCGCCGAAGGCGACGATCTCGCTCGCCACCCGCCGGGAACGGAAGTCCGAAATCAGCTTCTCGGCGGAGACCAGGCGATCCGCGTAGGGCTCGCCGAGCGTCTCCCTCAGATGCAGCCAGCTCGTGTGGGAGAGCCCGTCCGCCGCCCCGATGCTACGGGACATGTTGACCCCGATCCGCTCGGGATCGCGCTCGCGCACGAACGCGGCGAGATCGGCGCTGCCCACCACCTGGTCGTAGACCCCGCAGCGCGCGATCTTGTAGCCGGTGACGCCAATGGCGACCCGCTCGATCCGGTCGCCGCCCCGGTCGGTGAAGACGACGTAGCCGGTGCTCCCCACGTAGCCGTGGCCGAGGTCCGGCCAGAGCGGATCGCGATACCCCTCCTTCATGACCGTGATCCACATGTCGATCCCGTTCCCGCGCATGGCTTCGGGCAGGACGAGGTCGAACTTGTCGGCGCGGATCTGGCACATCCGCTCCCAGCGGTTGCGGGCTTCGGTCTTGGCGCCGGCCGCGGCCGGGACGAACAGGAAAGCGAGCGCCGCGACCGCGGCTCCGCGAAGGAAACGGGAACTCATGCAGATCCTCCCGCGCCAAAGGGTACGCGAGAGGCGCGCGAGCGCCAGCGCTACCCGGCTTCGCCGGGGAGAAAGCCCTATTCGGCCGGAGTTTCGGCCGGCGCTTCGGTCCCGTCCGCCTCTACCGCGGCCGTCTCCGCGGGGCCGGCTTCCGGCTCCGGCGCGGGCTCGGCCGACTCCTCGGGGGAGGCATCGAGCTCCACGGCGCCACCCGCCGCCTCGGCGAACATCTGCTCGAAGCTGGCCCGCGCCGCTTCGGCGGCGGCCCGCTCCTCCTCGCTGAGGTCCTCGCTGTCCTCGGCGAGCAGCTCGGCCGCTTCTCTCGGGTCATAGACCTCGAGCCGGCCCGCTTTCAGCTCGGCGAGCGCGATCGCGGTCGGCCGGCGCGAAGGGGTCTTCACCTTGGGCGCCGCCCCCAGGATCAACTGGCGCACCCGCTGCGCCACGGCGTTCGCCTGCAGGAACTGACTCGATTCTTCGATCTTCAAGTGGATCGCCTCCGCGCGGGACCGGCATCCCCTCCGGTCGGCGGCGGATTCTAGCGTGATGCCGGGCTAGTCCAGCAGGTCGCGGAAGATCTCGAGCGAGCCGGGCGCCGCCCAGTCGCGGGCCCCGATGATGTGGGAGGCGAGCGTCCCGTCGCGCCGGATGATCCAGGTCTCGGGGAACTGGAACACCTCGTAGCGCCGGGAGACGCGTTTGCCGAGGTCGTGCAGCACCAGGAAACGCAGGCCGTGTTCGGCGACGAACGGCGGGATGTCCGAGTACCGCTCGTCCACCGACACCGCGACCACCTTGAGACCGTCGTCGCCCAGGGAGTCCTGAAGGAGTTGCAGGGACGGCATCTCCTCGACGCACGGCGGGCACCAGGTGGCCCAGAAGTTGAGCACCACCACCTGGCCCGCGAAGTCGGAGAGCCGGTGGGTGCGCCCGTCGAGGTCCTGCAGCTCGAAAGGGGGCGCCGGGGCTTCCCGAGCGGGGGGAGCCGGTTTCTCGGCGCAGGCGGCGGCCAGGGCGACCACCAGGAAGGACGCGGCCGCACGCCAGGCGGGCCGCCTGCCGGTGGCGCGGTGGAATCCCATCGGGAGTTCGGGCGGCTCAGGACGGGCCGCGTTCCTCCAGGAAGAAGAGCCCGAGCCCGGCGAGCGTCTTGGCGTCCTCGAAACCGCCCGCCGCCAGCCGGCGGCGCCCCTCGGCGACAGGGATCTCGACCAGGTCGATGTCCTCTCCGAAATCGGTGTCCTGCTCGCCCGGGGTGAGACCTTCGGCCCGGAACAGGTGAATCACCTCGTCGCAGAAACCCGGGGCGCTGAAGAACGAGCCGAGCGGACGGAGGGTCCTTGCGGAGTAGCCGGTCTCTTCGCGCAGCTCGCGGCGGGCGGTGTCTTCCGGATGCTCTCCGGGTTCCAGCGTCCCCGCGGGGATCTCGAGCAGGAACCTGCCGGCGGCGTAGCGGTACTGGCGAACCATCACCAGCCTTTCTTCCGCGGTCACGGCGACGACCGCCACCGCGCCCGGGTGACGCACCACCTCGCGGCGGACCACCGGACCGTATGCGTCCGGTCCCGCGGGCTCCTTCGCCCGATCGAGCTCCACGCGCAGAAGCCGCCCGGAGAACGGGACGCTCCGGTCGATCAGTTGGGCGGGAACGGCGCTGGAAGGGTCGGGCATCAGACCGGCAGTGTAAGCGGGCCGGCGTGGAAAAATACGCAGCATGATGATGAGGATTACACTGGCCACGCCTGCGCGCGTGGGAGCCCTGGCGGGGCTGATTCTGCTCGCGCCCGGCCTCGCCCGCGGACAGCCGCCCGACCACGTCCAGGGATCGTCACGGGCCTACGGGGATGAAGCGCTGCCGCTGGAGACGGAGGCGTATCAGCACCTCTTCAACTACGACTTCGAGGCGGCCGAGGAGATCTTCGAGCGCCTCGATGACCAGTTCCCCGACTTCGCTGCCGGGCCCTACGGCCACGCCGCCGTCATCTGGACGAAGGTGGCCCAGCGCGTGGGAGCGATGCGGGGGTCATCGCACCGGGGCGACCGGTATTGGGAGCAGAGCGGCGTCTCGCTGGTGACCGACGTGGAGGAACAGTTCTTTGAGGACCAACTCGAGGAGGCCAAACGACGCGGTGAACGGGTGCGGCAGCGCGACCCCGGGGACCTGCTGAACCTCTACTACCTCGGCGCCGTCGAATCAATCAGGGCCGCGTGGGACGGCACCGTGCAACGCGCCTATTTCTCCGCCGGGCGAGCCATGCGCCGGGCGGCCGGCCTCCACCGCGAGGTCCTGGCAGCGGATCCTGATTTCGCCGACGCCTACCACGCCCCGGGCGCCCAGGACTACGCGATCGCCACCCTCCCGCGCGCCCTCCGCATGCTCGCGTTCCTCTTCGGCATGCGGGGCGAGAAGGAGAGAGGTCTCGACTGGGTCGCCCGCACCGCCCGCGAAGGACAACGCTCGCGCTGGGGCGCCCTCTGGGCGCTCGTACTCTTCATGCAGCGGGAGGAACGGCCGGACGACGCCCTCACCGCCGTAAGGACGCTCCGGGAGCAGTTCCCGAGAAATCCGGACTTCGCCCTGGAAGAGATCGGGATCCGCCTGCACCACGGAGAAACTGCCGAAGCGCGCGACGCGCTGCTGGTGTTCATCGAACGGCGGGATGCCGGCTTCGGGAACTACCATCTGACCACGCGCGGCATTCCGGAACTCAGGCTGGGCGAGTCCTGGCTGTTCGAAGAGAGCTGGGAAGAGGCCGAGGCCGCCTTCTCGCAAGGCCTCCAGTCTTCCCCGCCCCCCGATGTCCGCCTGATGCTGCACTTCCGGCGCGGCAATGCCCGCGACGGCCTGGGTCAGCGCCAACCGGCGCTCTTCGACTACAACCGGGTCCGGCAGCTCGGTGGCGACAAGGTGCTCGAACGCTGGGCCAAGGATCTGCGCAAGACGCCCTGGCCCGAAGGCGCTCCGGAGGGATCCCGGCCCCACTGACGTCGAGCGGCCCGGGAACGGTGGCGCTACTCGGCGGCGCTGTAGGTGAAGCTGGCGTCCGCGGTGGCCATCTCGCCCACCGTCACCGCCATCTCCATCTCACCGAGGCGCTCGTGCCAGACGCCGACCGTGTAGTCACCCGGCGGCACGTTGCCGATGCTGAAGGAGCCGTCCATGCTGCTCACCGCGAAGTAGGGGTGGTCGAGGACGCCCGCGTAGCTGTTCATCCAGCGGTGCACGTCGCACTTGAAGGGCACCATGACCTCGGCGGTGTCGAAGGTCCGGGTGGTGCTCATGTTGGCGACCGGCTGGCCGATGTTGAACTCCTGGTTCAAGGTCGGGGTGGCGTGGATGTTGTGGAGCGTCGCGTCGCTGTTCAGAATGTTGAGCTCCTGTCCGACCTGGATGCCCAGCACGTGCGGCACGTAGACGCAGCCCTCCTGGTTCAGGACGACCGGCTCGGACGGGACGGGAAAGCTCATGCCCTCGAGGCCGCCCTTGATGTACACGAAGGCGTTCCGCAGTCCGCCCTCCATGTCGGTGATCACGAACTCGGTCATCACCGGGCTGTCGTGCATGCGGGCGCAGTTCGGGTCCGCGGCCATCTGGATGGCGTCGGCCGGCGGCGCGTCGCCGTCGAGCATGATCTTGCCGCTGATGGTCCCGGCGGTCGCCGGGTCCACGGTGGCCATGGTGGCGGCCGGGGCGGCCTCCATCGCGGTGTCCGATTCGCCGCCACCGCCGCAGCCGGCCAGCAGGGCGGCGGCAAGGGGAATCGCGAGCAGAATGAGCGTGCGAGGGGCTCTGTGAAGCATCTTGCGAGGAACCTCCGTTCCGTGGGCAGGGGGATGAACTACGGTCCGCAACCGGTCGGCCTGACAGACTCGGGCCGCAACTGACAGCCGGGAAACCGACTCGGCGGAGCGGTTTCGCCCCGGATTCGAGCCGGGAATTGTAGCAGCCCGCGAGGTTCGGGGCCTGCCTCGGTCTCGAGACCGGACCCGGCAGCCGCCGACGGGAACCTCAACCCACGGATCCCCTCCCCGAGACAGAATACGCGGAGTCGAGGGGAAACAATGCGAACGTCCCGGTGGAACCGCCAAGGCGCGGCGGCAGGCCTGGCCGCGGCGCTCTTCGCGGCCATCCTGGGGACTCTCGCGGCCGCGGCGGTCGGCCAGGCACGGCAGGACCCCTTCCGCATTCAGGTCCAGGTGGAGGCGGTCAACCTGGGGGTGGCGGTGAGCGACGAACGCGGCCGCTTCGTCTCCGGCCTGACCGCCGAGGACTTCGTGGTCCGCGAGGATGGGGTCCCCCAGCAGATCAGCTTCTTCGCTGCCGAGGCGGCGCCGCTCACGATCCTGGTGCTGCTCGACGCCTCCCTGAGCATGCGGGCGAGCCTCGACTACGTGAAGGAGGCGGCCGCCACCTTCGTGGACCGGCTCTGGGAGGGCGACGTCGCCATGATCGGCGAGTTCAACGACCGGGTCCGGTTCGGGGGCGAGTTCACCGACGACCGGTTCCGCCTCACGGCGAACATCATGGCCCTCGACCCCCTGGGGCCGACCGCGCTCTACGACGCCTCGATCATGGCCCTCGAGCGGCTCCATTTCGCCGACGGGGACCGCAAGGTGCTGCTGATCTTCACCGACGGCGACGACTCGCGAAGCATGGGGTTCGGAAGCGAGATGAGCGCCGGCGACGCGATCGAAGCCGCCCGGCTCACCGATGCCGTCGTCTACGCGATCGGGTTCGAAGGAAACGGCGCCCGGGTCAACAAGCGGTTCCTGCGCCGGCTCACGGAAGAGACCGGCGGTCAGGCGCTCTTCCCGGAGCGGACCGGCGATCTCATCGGCAGCTTCGCGCGGATCGAGGCCGACATGCACGCCCAGTACCGGCTCGCCTACATCCCGCGAGAGGCGGAGAGGGACGGCGAGTGGCGCGAGATCGAGGTGTCGGTCCGGGGGCGCCGGGACCTGCTGGCGCGCACGCGGAACGGCTACTACGCGTTCCCGAGCGAGGAGTGATCCGGAGAGCCCGCGATTCCCGGGCTCAACCATCCGGGCTGAACGACCAGGCATGTTTCGCTCCCCGATGGGGAGCGATGCCGGCCAGAGGCCGGCGCTCCGAGCCGGGGGCGCCGCGATCCTACGGGGCCTGCCATCTCCGGCGGCGGAGCAGTTCGCCGCTGCCCGCCCCGGCCAGGATTTCGCCGTTCTCGTAGACGACCTCTCCCCGGCGGAGCGTCATCACGGGCCAGCCGGTGACCTCCCACCCCGAGTAGACCGAGAAGCCGGTCCCGGAGAACATGTCCTCGTCGCGGATCGTGCGCGTCTCGTCCGGATCCCAGAGGACGAGGTCGGCGTCGGAGCCCACCGCGACCGTGCCCTTCCGCGGGTAGAGCCCGAAGAGTTTCGCGGCGTTGGTCGAGGTCACCGCCACGAAGCGCTCCTCGGAGATGCGCCCCTGGACGACGCCCTCGGACCAGAGCATCGGCCGCACCACCTGGAGGTTGTTCAGGCCGGCACGATGACGGGAGATGGTCTGCGACGGATCCAGCTTCTCCTCCCGGAGATACGCGACGTGGTCGGTCCCGAGCACGTGCACCGATCCACTCGCGATGCCGGCCCACAGCGCGTCCTGGTCGCGCTGCTCGCGGAGCGGCGGCTGTCCCACGTAGAGCCCGCGGTCCGGGCCCTCGAAGCGCGCCCGGGTGAAGTGGAGGTAGATGGGGCGCGTCTCGACGAAGACGCCGAGCCCCCGGTCCCGGGCCTCCTGCAACACCCGCAGCGCGCCTTCGGAGGAGACGTGAACCGCGTAGATGGGCGCCCCGGTGGCCTCGGACATGGCGACCGCGCGCTGGGTGGCCACCACCTCGCCGACCACCGGGCGGCTCTGAGGGAAGTACTCGAGCGAGGTGTGTCCCGCCGCGGTGAGTTCGGCCACCGCGCGGGCGAGGATGGGTCCGTCCTCGCAGTGCACCATCGTCAGGATTCCGGCGCGTCCCGCCGCGTCCATCGTCGCCAGGTAGCCGGGCGTTTCGGCGTCGAACCCGCTCCGCACCATGAAGATCTTGGTGCTGGTCTGGCCGGTCTCGGCGGCCAGAGTGGTCATCTGGCCTTCCTGGGTTCTCGGGTCGTTGATGCCCGCGTGCAGGATGACGTCCGCGATCGCCTGCTCGCGGATGAGCGCCGCCTCGCGCCCGATGGCCTGGGCGAGGGTCCGCCCCTCGGCCGGGAAGGCGAAGTTCGAGATGGTGGTGATGCCTCCGGCGAGCGCCGCCTGCGACCCGGTGCGGTAGTCGTCACGGAGCCTGCCCCCCAGGTGGACGTGCGGGTCCACCCCGCCCGGCAGGACCAGCAGCCCGCCAGCGTCGATCGCGCGGGCGCCGGCCCCCGCGGCCAGTCCGGTCCCGATCTCGACGACGGTCCCGTCCCGCACCCGCACGTCGGCGTCGAATCGCCCCTCCGAGGTGACCACCGTGCCCCCGCTGATGAGGATCTCCTGCGCGGCCAGGCCGGGTGCGAACGCTCCCGCGGCCAGGAAACCGGCCGACAACACGGTGGGGAGGTTGAGCAGACGGGTCATGGCGTCCTCCTGGGTCGCGGGTCGGCGCCGAGACAACGCGGTGCCCGCTATCAGGGTTGAACAGTAGGGCATGTTTCGCTCCCCGGTGGGGAGCGATGCCGGGCGGAGGCCGGCGCTCCGAGCCGTCGCGCTATGCGGCTGAAACTCCGTAGACCCTCTGCGGCCCTACGGGCCGCGTGCCGGTCTGAAGACCGGCGCTCCCAAGATCAGGAGGTGACGGTGACCGGATCGTCGGCAGGAAGCAGTTCGGCGCGGACTGCCGGAGCCGTCACGGCAACGGACCGCCGCGCGCGTCGCCGGCGCGAGAGCAGCACGTAGCCCGCCCCCGAGGCGAAGACCGCGTACGGCATCGCCAGCAGGAACAGGATCGCGTTGTTGAAGCTGGCGGCCACCTCTTCGTTCTGCTCCAGCGCGGTCCGGCACATGGAGCACTGGGCGGGCGCGTCGGCGGGGAGCAGCGCGAGGAGCGCCGCCACCGCGATCAGGACGAGCAGGGCGGAACGGGACATCGCACTCAGCCCGAGTACTCCTTCAGGCTCTGGAACGACTCCAGGATGTGGCTGCCGTCGTAGGCCGGGAGCACGAACATCAGGATGGCGGTCACGAACAGGCCGACCAGCACCGTCATGATGAGACCCATGTGCTCGAACTTGAGGTGCATGTAGTAGAAGATGATGAGGGTGGCCTTGATCGCCGATCCGAAGAGCAGGACGACGACCGCCAGCGCGGCGGGCAGGTTCGCTCCCTCGATCGCGATCATGAGGAGGGTGACGGCGAGGAGCACCACCCAGAGGAGCCAGTAGAAGCGGTAGGGATGGGCGTCACTTGACACTTGGCTTCTCCTCCTAGACCAGGTAGAAGAGGGCGAAGACGAAGACCCAGACCAGGTCCACGAAGTGCCAGTACAGGCCGGCGTTCTCCACGCCGGCGGGCGAATAGCGGCCCATGGCGGCCCGGATCGCCACCACCAGCAGCACGATCACGCCGGTGAGGACGTGGAAGCCGTGGAAGCCGGTGATGATGAAGAAGAACTGGCTGAAGGTGGGCGAGCCCCACGGGTTGCCGGTGATTCCGCCGCCATCGCCGATGAAGACGGTCCACTCGTAGGCCTGCATCCCGAGGAAGATGAAGCCTCCGAGGATGGTGAGCCAGACGAACTTGGCGGCAGTCTGCGGACGCCCGAGCTCGGCCGCCTTCACCCCGCAAGCCATGGTGGCGGACGAGGTGATCAGCACGAACGTCATCGTCGCGATGTAGGTGAGGCTGAAGACCTCGCTCTGCGTCGGCCAGTCGCCGGTGGCAATCCGCACCACCCCGTAGCTGACCAGCAGGCCGGCGAACAGCAGCGCGTCGGTGACGATGAAGAACCACATCATCATCTTTTGCCAGGTCACACCGAAGGGGCTCGCACCGCCCCCCCAGTCCGCCTGAGCAATCGCGGTCTGGCTCATGCGTCCTCCTCTCCCAATCGGCGTCCGGTCTGCGAAACGGTCATCAGCCGAGAAGAGACAGTACGGCCAGCAGATAGATCCACAGGCCGCCTACGAAATGCCAGTAGATGGCGGTCAGGGTGGGCGCGTCCGAACGCCCGGGAACGAGCCGGCCGGCGGCGGCCAGCCCGAACAGCGCGAGCAGCGCCAGCACGCCGGCCAGCAGGTGGACGGCGTGGACCCCGGTCAACACGAAGAAGAAGGAACTCTTCGGGTGGCTCTGGAGGTAGATCCCGGCCTCGTTGAGCGAGAGCCAGGCGGCGTACTGGCTCGCCAGGAACCCGGTCCCGAGCGCCGCGGTCGCGGCGCTCCACGACCGGAAGGACGGGAGGCTGCCGCGCTGGAAGGCCCGCCGGGCCAACTCGAGCGTGAGGGAACTGGCCGCGATCAGCGCCGTGCTCATCCAGAGGACCGGAGGCAGTTCGAGGGCCGCCCAGTCCCCGCCGCCGCTCCGCACGATGTAGGCGGAGGTGAAGGCGGCGAACAGCATCGTGATCCCGCCGAGGGCCACGAGCAGGCCGAGGCGGTTGATGTGACGCCGGTCGGACGAGGTCCGCGCCGCGTCGATGGGCGCTGCCGCTCCGGCGGTCCAGGAACTCATCTTGGTCATCCTGCGGGAAGCCGGATCACGCCTCCCACTGCGGCGTGAAGTCGCGCTTCTTGCCGGGTTCGGAGTAGTCGTAGGGCCAGCGGTGGGCCGGCGGGATCTCGCCCTCCCAGTTGCCGTGCCCCGGGTGGGGCGGCGTGGACCACTCGAGGCCGGTGGCGTTCCACGGGTTCGAGGTTGCCGGCGCGCCCCGCCGCATGCTCGCGAAGTAGTTGTAGATGAAGATCAACTGCCCGGTGAAGAGCACGAAGGCGGAGATCGTGATGAACAGGTTCACCGGCTGCAGCGGCTGCAGGTACTCGTAGACGTTCGGGTCGTAGATGCGGCGCATCATTCCCGAGACGCCCAGGTAGTGCATCGGGAAGAACACCGCGTAGTAGGCGACGAAGGTAATCCAGAAGTGGATCTTCCCGAGCCGCTCGCTCAGCATCCTGCCGAACATCTTGGGATACCAGTAGTAGACCGCCCCGAAGGCCCCGAAGAGCCCGGCGCCCGCCATGATGAAGTGGAAGTGCCCGACCACGAAGTAGGTGTCGTGCAACTGGATGTCCGTCGCGTTCGTGCCCAGGAAGATGCCGGTGAGGCCGCCGGTCACGAACAGCGAGACCACGCCCAGCCCGAACAGCGAGGCGCTCGTGAACTGGATCTTCGCCCGCGCGATCGTGAACAGCCAGTTGAACGCCTTCACCGCCGAGGGAATGGCGATCGCGAGCGTGGTGACCACGAAGAGGCTGCCGAGGAACGGGCTCATCCCGCTCACGAACATGTGGTGGCCCCAGACCAGGAAGCTCAGGGTCCCGATCGCCCAGATGGCGTAGACCATCGACTTGTAGCCGAAGATGGGCCGGCGGCAGAAGGTGGCCAGGATGTCCGAGGTGAACCCCATGGCCGGCAGCATGATGATGTAGACCTCGGGATGGCCGAGGAACCAGAAGAGGTGCTGCCAGAGCAGCGGCGTGCCGCCCTCGTGGGGCATCAGGGTGTCGCCGATGAAGATGCCGGCCGGGAGGAAGAAGCTGGTTCCGAGCGAACGGTCGAAGGTCAGCAGCAGGGCGCCCGCGGCCAGCGCGGGGAAGGACAGCAGGCCCAGGATGCCGACGATGAACTGGGCCCAGGTGGTGAGCGGCATCCGCATCATCCGGAGCCCCTTCGTCCTGAGGTTCAGGATCGTCACCACGAAGTTGAGGCCGCCCATGGTGAAGGAGGCCACGAAGAAGATCATCCCGACCAGCCACAGGGTCTGGCCCAGGTCGGAGCCCGGGATGGCGCTGCGGATCGCCGAGAGCGGCGGGTAGGCCGTCCAGCCGGAGGCCGCAGCCCCGCCCTCCACGAAGAAGGAAATGATGATGATGATCGCGCCGGGAACCACGGTCCAGAAGGACAGCATGTTCAGGAACGGGAACGCCATGTCGCGCGCCCCGATCTGAAGCGGGATCAGGAAGTTCCCGAAGCCGCTGACCGGGAGCAGCGAGAGCAGGAAGAACACCATGATCGTCCCGTGCATGGTGAACAGCGAGACGTAGAACTCGGGAGTCATGATCCCGCTGGCCATGCCGACCGGGAACAGGTTCTCGAGGAAGGGGAAGGGCTGCGAGGGGAAGCCGAGCTGGAGGCGGATCAGCACCGCCAGGATCCCGCCGATGAACCCCATGCTCATCGCGAGCGTGAAGTACTGCTTGCCGATCATCTTGTGATCGAAGCTGAAGATGTACTTGCTCACGAAGCCTTGCTTTTCGTGCTCCATCGCTTTACTCCGTAGTTCTTGGGGGGGATCCGCTTCTTCGTTCGCCTGTTTGCCGGTTCGCCTACTCCGCCGAGGCGGACGGGGCCTCCGCCGCCGGCTCCGCGGCGTCCGCCACCGCGGCCGGTGCGTTGTCGCTCAGCCACTGCCGGTAGTCGGCCTCTTCCATCACCTCGAGGAAGGCGCGCATGCGGTAGTGACCGAGCCCGCAGAGCTCGGCGCAGGCCACCTCGTAACTCCCGGTCTTCACCGGGGTGAACCAGACCTCGGTGGTCATGCCCGGCACCAGGTCCTGCTTCACGCGGAAGTTGGGAAGGAAAAGCGCGTGCTGGACGTCCTTCGAGCGCATCAGGATGCGCGTCGGACGGTTCACCGGGATGACGAGCTGGTTGGTGAGCACCCAGTCGTCCGCCGCCGCCGGATCGGTCTCGTCGAGCCCGATCTGGTTGTCGATGGCGTAGAGCGTGGGGTCGAAGCGGCCGAACTCGCCATCCGCACCGGGATAGTGGAAGTCCCACTGGAACTGCGCCCCGACCGCCATCACGGTCACCGCATCCTCCGGCGCCGGTCCCCGGACCCGGTCCCAGTAGATCAGGCCGGTGAAGACGATCGGGATCAGGATGGCCGCCGTGCCGATCGTCCAGGTGAGTTCGAGCTTGTGGCTCTCGTGCCAGTAGCTCGACTCGGCGCCGGGCCGGTCGCCGCGGTACCGGTAGATGACGTAGCCGAGCGCGAGCTGATACAGGATGTAGGCGGCCCCGGTGATCCCGAGGATCACGTAGTAGAGGCTGTCCAGATAGCCGCGGTCGGATGCCAGCTCGGGCACGCCGTAGCGAACGTAGTAGAGCGACGAGAGCACCACGATTGCCCAGATGACGACCGCCATGGCGATCCCCTGAAGACTTCCGCGGCTTCCCTTCGGTTCATCGGCCATCTGATGTTTCTCCTGGGGTTTACTGGCGGAACGCCTGTCGGCCCAGGCGCTCCGGTGCGGCTTCGATCAGGGATCCCAAGGGATCAGCGGTCGTAGTTCATGAGGTACGACGCCACCGCGCGCATCTGCGCCATCGGGTCGCCGCCCAGCACGTCCGGCAGGGGAGTCAGCCGGTTCCCCTGCTGATCGGTCGGCCAGAACTGCGGCATCTGGGTCCCCGGGGTGATCGACTGCGGATCGAGCATCCAGTCCACGATCCAGTCGTGGGTCAGCCGTTCCCCGGAAAGCCGGAAGGACGGGGCGAGCTGCGACGCCTCCATGGTGCCGGCCGCCGCCGCGATGTGGCAGCGCTCGCACTGGAGCTGGTCGAGGAGCTGCGCGCCCACCCGAAGTTCCGCGCGGTCATACACCCGCTCCTGCTCTTCGTCGAAGGGCTGGGCGCCGTCCATGGCGAGGAAACCGGAGATCAGGGTGTTGGCTTCTTCGTTGGTGAAGTTGAACGAGGGCATCCGGACGTTCATCCAGAACCGCACCTCGGTGGGGTCCGCCAGGAAGTGGTAGAGCCAGTCCGCCTGCGTCCGCCTTCCCTGGGTGTTCAGGTTGGGCGGGTGCATGCCCGTGTCTTCGATCGTTTCGTAGATCCCGCCGCCGACGCCGTCGATGAGATGGCACCCGCGGCAGTTGTAGTTGTGGATGAGGTGGCGGGCCTGCTCGGCGACCGCTTCGGCCGCGGAGAGCGTCTTGGTCCCCTCCTGCGGGAACTCGTCGCGCACCAGTCCCAGCACGTTGCGCACGATGTGCTGCCGGTCGTCGTCCGTGAAACCGAACTGCGGCATGCGGAGTTTCTCGGCCGGGGCCTTCACCTTCCCGCGGTCGTAGCTCCGGGGCGCGGTGAGCTTCTGCTCCAGCCAGGCCTGGCGGGTGTGCGGGATGTCGATGTACCCGAAATCGAGGCGGGTCACCATCTTGGAGCCCCAGGTGGAGAGGTCCACGCCGATCTTCTGGGCGTCCTCGAAGCCGCCGATCTCGTGGCAGCCGAAGCAGCCGTGCCGGCGAATCAGCCATTCACCCGAGAACAACAGCTTCTCCCGCTCCGACATCCCGGCGAGCCGGTCGGCGGCCATCGCATCCGGGAGGCTGGTCCTCAGGAACTCGCGGGTCAGCTCGTCGAGCTGGCCGGCGTCCGGCTGGGGAACCGCCATCGCGGCGAAACCGGCCGCTTCGAGCCCCATGAGCCAGGCGGTGATGTCCGCGGCCTCCTGGTTCGTGAGCCGGAGGTCCGGCATGTAGGTCTCTTCCCAGTAGTGCCGCGGGTTCCGGACCCACTCGTAGACGAAACCGGCGTCGAGCTTGGTTCCGGTGCCCACCAGCGCCGGACCGCGCCGGCGGTAGATGCTCGCCTGGTCGTAGCCGGTCTCGTCGGTGAGATGGCACCCGAGGCAGCCGACCTCGTTCGCCAGCGCCTCGCCGCGCTCCGCGTTCCCGCGCGGGGGCGCGGCGTAGTCGGCCTCGTCCGTCGAGTGCTCGAAGACGTACTCCACGATCGCCGCGACCTCGGTGTCGTTCCGAGCCCTGAGGTCGGAGTCCGGGTTGTTGTCGAGGTTCCAGAACGTCGGCATCCAGGTGGACTGCCGGAACGCCTTCGGGTCCCGGATCCAGCGCGCCACGAAGTCGCGGTCGGTCTTGTGGGCGATCGCCTTCAGCGACGGCCCCCGGTTCCGCTTGTCCTCGTAACCGACCGTGTTGTGGCACCCCCAGCAGCCGGCGAGTTCATAGGTCATCCGGCTCTGGTTGAGCTGCTCGGCTCCGGGAATGAAGACCTGGTCGCGGTGGCACTTGATGCAGCCCGCCTCCGTGAGGTTCGCCTGGTACATCGGGTTGTCCCAGTAGTGGTCTTCCTTCCAGCCGTACTGCTCCATCCAGGCGTGCTCTTCCTCGACCGACTCGGGCGTGTGGGTGGCGCCGCTGAAGCTCAGCTTGCGGCCGCGCCCGAGGTGGCAGGAGGTGCAGCCGAAGTCGTCCACCGGGTGGTTGGACTCGCGGCTGACGAACATGTCCAGGTTCGGGTGCGTGGTGAAGGGCTGGGGCGCGTCGGCGTAGTCGGGGTTGTCGATCCCGAGATGGCAAGTCTGGCAGCGGTCGATCCGGGGCACCTGGGCGAAGTTGAGCTCCTCGGTGACGTTCCGGACCAGCACCTGCCGGACCTCGATGGAGGGATCGATGAAGTCCACGACGGGAAGGTTCCGGAAGGTGTTCGGGAAGCTGGGAGCCAGGCCGTCGAGCTTGTTGCGGGCGAGCGTCACCGCCTGGGTCAGCTCTTCCATTCTTCCGGCCAGCTCCGTCACGCTGGATCGCCGTTCCCTCAGTTCCGCCCGCTTCTCGGTCAACTCGAAGTCGAGGGCCACCCGGACGTCCCGCGCTCCGAAGAAGCTCGCCTCGAGCGCCTGGAACTCCTCGTCGCTCACCGCCCTGCCGAGCGGCGTGCCGCGCTCGCGGGTCTCCTCATAATAGAACTTGTCGGAGTCGTAGACCGCCTTGATCTCACGCTCGCGGATGTCCGCCAGCGTGCGGCGGGTGTCGAGGTCCTCGATCTCGGCTTCGAGACCCTCCAGCGCGGCCTGCTCGGCGGCGAGGGTGGTCTCCGCCTGCTGGAGTTCCGCCTGAACGCTCTGCAGCTCGGCCTGGTTGATCCCCTGCTGCGCTTCCTGGATCTGCCGCGCGGTGAGGTCGCGCTCCATCTGGACGAACTGCCGCTGGTAGCCCTTCCACTCGCGCGAGTAGTCGAACCAGATCATCCACAGCGTCGAGAAGAGGAGGAAGACGCTCGAGACCGCGAAGATGACGTTCAGCTTCGAGATGTTGTGAGCGTGGCCGGGCGCGACTTTGGACACGGGTGGTTGCCTAGATGTTGAAGAAGATCTCGGGGAAGGCGACGATGTACTTGAGGTTGAAGGCCCACCGCAGGTACATCTTGATCGGCAGGCTCATCATCATCAGGAAGAGGCTGACGCCGAGGTAGTAGCGGGTGGCGCCCATCTTTTCGAAGTAGTGGTGGCAGCTCAGCCACTTGAGCCCGGTGGGGAACCGCTCCCGCGGCCACGACATGACCACCGGAAGCACGAACAGGTAGGCGCCCACCATCAGGATGCCGAGCCATTCCCGCATGAGCGCGGCGAAGAACCCGCCGGTGGGCAGCGGACGCCCGAGCAGCTTCACCCAGAAGAAGTCGGAGACGTTGACGTTGAGCAACGGCTCCACCCGGTGGACGTCCCAGTACTCGTAGGGGCCGAAGAAGTTCCAGTTGGGCCCCCGCAGGAACGTGCCGGAAACCACCAGCAGGCACCAGAGGATCAGGAAGCCGAACAGGAAGATGACGATCTCGGCCTTCCGCTCCTTGAAGGTGAAGTAGCCGTTGCCCTTGGGGTTCGTGTCGATGTACGGAATCGCCATCAGCCCCACGATGATGAGCGTGGGGAACACCACCCCCGCGAGCCAGGGGTCGAAGTAGACGAGCATCTCCTGGAGCCCGAGGAAGTACCAGGGCGCCTTCGACGGGTTCGGCGAGTCGGCGGGGTTCGCGGGCTGCTCCAGCGGCGCCGCCAGCAGGATGGACCACACCAGCAGCACGATGCTGAGAATCACCATCGCGAGCATCTCGGTGTAGACGAGATCGGGCCACACCCAGACCTTTTCGGACTCCTGCCGCTCAAGGACCTCTTCCTCGCCCGCGCTCCGCCGGTCGTTCTGGATCCCCTGGTGCATCGCGTACCAGGTGAAGAAGAACACCAGGAAGATGACCCCGGTGATCGGGATGTTGTCGGGCTTCGCGACGATCAGGAAGAAGTCGGGGTCCCACATGCTCGCGGTGTAGAACACGGCGAGGACCACGAAGAACACCTTCGCCGAGGTCTTGCTCCAGACCTGGGTGAAGCGGAAGGCCGCCAGCAGGCCGAGCGTCGCGATCGTGAACAGGACCGTGGGCCCCGAGGCCCAGTTCACGAGGTCCTTGAAGAGGTCGATCACTGTCTCAACGGGTCGCGGCCGGAGCGTCTTCTCTCAAACGTGGGATGCGGACCTACATCGGTCCCGAGATGCCCCCATCCTTGCGGACCCGCCAGAAATGCACCGCCATCAGGAAGGCGGCGACCAGGGGCAACCCCACGCAGTGGAGGACGTAGAAGCGGAGGAGCGTCGGCTGGCCGACCGAGCGGGCGCCCAGCAGCGCGAAGCGCGCGTCGTTCCCCGCGTTGATGAGGCTGATGTCCCCCAGGGTGAGGGACGCCGATAACGGCCCCTCGGTGCCGAGCAGCGGCGTCGCGCGCGCCATGTTGGAACCCACCGCGATCGCCCAGATCGCCAACTGGTCCCAGGGGAGCAGGTAGCCGGTGAAGGAGAGGAGCAGGGTGAGCACCAGCAGGACCACCCCGATGCCCCAGTTGAACTCCCGCGGCGGCTTGTAGGAACCGGTCATGAAGACGCGCAGCATGTGCAGCCACACGGTGATGACCATGGCGTGCGCGCCCCAGCGGTGGAGTTCGCGCATGATGCCGAGCGGCACGTGCTCCTGCAGGTCCACGATGTCCGCGTAGGCGTACTCCACCGTGGGCCGGTAGTAGAACATCAGGAGCAGCCCGGTGAAGGTGAGCACCAGGAACAGGAAGAAGGTGATGCCGCCCATGCACCAGGTGTAGCGGAGCTTGATCCCCGCCTTCCGGGACTTCACCGGGTGCAGGTGCAGGAACACGTTGCTCATCATCACGAGCGCCCGGTTCCGGTTGCTGACCGGCTTGCCGTGACGGAAGATCGAGGTCCAGACCTGCGAGTCCGTCGCCTCCTTCCAGGCGGCGGAGAGAGGCGCCAGGATGCGGTTCAACATGACGCCCCTTGCCTTTCGATTACGTCAGGGAGAGGAAGGAGGCGGGGTCGTTCCACTGACCCGCCTCGAACTTGAAGAGGCGCGACTTGTCGATGAGGACCTGGCCGTCCTCCGCGAGACTCACTCCCACGCGCTCCAGCGGCCGGGGCGCCGGTCCCTCGAAGTTGATCCCGGAGGCGTAGAAGCCGCTGCCGTGGCACGGGCACTTGAACTTGGCCTCGGCCTCGAGCCAGTTCGGGGTGCATCCCAGATGGGTGCAGATGGTGGAGAGCGCGTAGATCCCCTCCTCGTCCCGGACGATCCAGACCTGGTAGCGCTCCTTGAAACGGGTGTCGACGACCCCGATGGCGAAGTCATCCGGGAAGCCGGCCGTGAAGGTCGAGGGCGGCTCGGTGAGCACGTTCGGGAACATGAACCGGCCCGCCGCGGTCAGGCCGGCCGCCATCGCGGCCGTGAACATGCCCCAGCCGATGGCGAGGAACGGGAACTCCCGGCGGGTGACCTTCTTTGCGGCGCCGGCAGCCCGCCGGGGAGCCGGTTTGGGGGCTGCCGATGGGGCCGGGGGATCAGGCATTGCTTGGAGTTCGAGGAATTCTGGATCGGCGCGGGATTCTAACGGAAGCCCCCCGAAGTGGAGTCATGGATCTGTCGCCTCAGCGAGGTGGGAGCCGTCCCGCCGTTCCCCCTCCGGCAAGGGCCGAAAGCGCGGCCTCGCGAACCCTGAGGTCCGGATCGCTGTCCCCCACCTCCTCGAGCCGGGCGCGGACCACCGGGGACTCGAGGACGCCGGCCGCCTGCACGGCGCTCAGCCGGGCGAGCGTCCGCTCGCCGTCCAGCATTCCGGGCACGTTCGCCCAGTAGTCCGGCTCCATCATGCCGAGCAGCCGTTCGGCGGCCGCGTCATCGCCGATGCGGGCGAGCGCCACCACCGCGTTCACGGAAACGTCCAGCACGGGATCGTCGACCGCCCGCCGGAGCGCCTCGGCGCCCGCGGGATCGCCGATGGCCCCGAGGCCGTAGACCGCCATGGTGCGAAGTCCCGCGTCGTCGGCCCGGCTGGCGTCGCCGAGCGCGGAGACCGCGGCGTTGCCCCCGATGGAGCCGAGCGCCCAGGCCGCGTACACCCGGACCGTCTCGTCGGGATCGGCGAGCGCCGCGGCGAGCGCCGGAACCGCCGTCGCCTCGGAAAGGGTTCCGAGGGCGAGGGCGAGGTACTGGCGCACCCAGGGATCCGCCGGCGGCGCCGCTTCTTCGAAGGCCCGCACCAGGTCGGGTCCGAGGGCGCGGAACTCCGCGGGATCACCGTGCTGGATGCGGTTCGCGAGTTCGAACGCCGCCTGCCGCGCCTCGCGGTGTCCCCCGGAACGGATCCGCTGGAGCTGTTCCCCGGCGGTGGTGTCGTCGGAGACGAGCCACGCGAACCCCAGGAAGATCCCCACCCCGAGGATCACCACCAGCATGGGGATCACGAAGAACTGCAGCAGGGTCCGCCCGAACGAAACGTCGCCGGGTTCGGGCGGCGGAGGAGACGGAGCCTGATCGGTCATGTGCGGTTCCAGCCGAGGGTCAGATCGCCTCGAGTTCCCTGATTCTGGCCCGATCGCGCTGGATGCCTTCGAAGGTGGGGATGTCCACCGTCTGCATGGGATCGGTATAGGCGGTGTCGGGGTGCGTGTGCACCGCGATCGCGATCCCGGAGGCTCCCGCGCTGAGCGCGGCCCGGGCCAGTGGGCGAACGCGGTCCCGTTCGGCGACCGCATGTGAGGGGTCCACCAGCACCGGCAGATGCGACATGCGCCGGACCACCGGAACCCCGTGCAGATCGAGCAGGGTACGGCGCTGGCCGCCGGTGCGAATGCCGCGCTCGCAGAGGATCACGTCCCGCTTCTCCCGGGCGAGAAGGGATTCCGCCGCCATCAGCCACTCTTCAACCGTTGCGGACGGACCCCGCTCCAGGATGACCGGCACCGGCAGCTCGGCGGCAACCTCGAGGAGCGGCTCGTTCTCCATGTGACTGCCCGAGATCTCGACCGCATCCACGCGCTCCGCCACGCGACCCGCGGTGCGTGGGTCCACGATCTCCGTCACCACCGGCAGTCCCGTCTCCTCGCGCACCTGCTCGAGAGTGTGCAGGCCCTCTTCGCCAACGCCCGCGAACTGATAGGGCCCGACTCGCTCCCTCCCGAGCCGGGCACGGAACAGATCCGCCCCCGCTGCCCGGACCGCGCGAGCGATTTCGACGGTGCGCGCCTCGGTCTCGACGCTGCACGGGCCGGCGATCACGACGGATTCCCCTCCTCCCACCGCCACCCCGCCGACACCGACGACGGTGTCCGCGGGATGGACCTCGCGGCTGACCAGCTTGAACGGCTTGGTGACCGGGATGCAGCGGACGACCCCGGGGAGCCGGATCAGGAACGAGGGGTCCACCGGACCCCGGTTCCCGGTGACGCAGATCGCGGTCCGGTCGGCGCCCGGCACCCGGAGCGGGGTGAAACCCATGTCGCGGATAGCAGTCTCCACCCGCCCACACTGTTCCTCGGTGGGGTTCGTCCCCATGATGACGAGCATGACGTTCCGTTCTTCCCTGGCCCTTTACCGCCCCGCGGTGAGTCCGAGCACGGCGGAACGGTAACCGGCGATCAGGACCGCTGCGTCGCCCTCACCCCGGTGCAGGCGTTCCACGACCCGGGCGAGGTGGCTTCCGACGACCGCGATCCGCGCGCCGGCCTCGAAGGCGCGGACGATCTGCTCCCGGCTGGAGAGGCCGAACCCGAGACAGACGGGAACGTCCACGGACTCGGCCACTTCGGTGACGCGCCGCAGGACCGCGGCAAACCCGCCGTGACGGACTCCCGTCACGCCCTGGAAGCCCGCGAGGTAGACGAAAGCGGAGCCCCGGGCGAGACGCCGCAGGCGCGGGCCCGGCGTGCGGGGACCCGCGAGCTCCACGTGGCCGAGCCCGGCGCGCCGGCAGGCCCGGCGCAGCGGGGCCGCCTCCTCCAGCGGGATGTCCGGCGCCAGCAGCGTGGACGCCCCGGCCCCGGTCACGGTGTCCGCGAACCGTTCGTAGCCGATCCGGTGGACGAGATTCCCGTACACGAGGAGGTTGAGCGGAACGCCGGGACAGGACTCCGCGATCCTGCGCAGGAGTTCGAAACCGCGCCGGGTGGACGTCCCCCCGGCGAGCGCCCGCCCCGTGGCCGCCTGGATCGCCGGCCCGTCGGCCGCGGGATCGCTGTAGGGAAACCCGATCTCGAGCATCCCGGCGCCCGCCTCGACGGCGGTCCGGGCCAACTCCACGCTGAGGTCCGGGGTTGGGTCGCCGAGCATCAGGAAGGGCGAGACCGCCGGTCCCCGCCGCATCGAGGCGCGGAGGGCGGCCAGGCTCATGAGGACCGGCCCAGCGCGAAGTAGGTCTCGAGGTCCTTGTCGCCCCGGCCGCAGAGGTTCAGGAGCACCCGCGCCCCGGCGGGGATCTCTCCCGACTCCCGGGCGCGCAGCACGAACGCGAGCGCGTGCGACGGCTCGAAGGCGGGCACGATGCCTTCGGTGGCCGACAGCACCTCGAAGGCCGCCAGCGCTTCCTCGTCGGTGGCGGCCACGTAGCGGGCCCGGCCGGTCTCCTGGAGATGGGCGTGCTCGGGGCCGACGCCGGGGTAGTCGAGTCCGGCCGAGATGCTGTGCGGTTCGAGGATCTGTCCTTCGTCGTCCTGCAGGATCATGGTGCGGGCCCCGTGGAGCAGGCCGGGCGTTCCACGGACCAGGGTGGCCCCGTGGCGGCCGCTGTCCAGTCCCGCTCCGCCGGGCTCGACGCCGAAGAGCCGCACCCGCTTCTCGGGCACGAAGGCGTGGAAGATGCCGATGGCGTTGCTGCCGCCGCCCACGCACGCCACCACCACGTCGGGGAGCCCGCCGAACTCGCGCCGCCACTGCCGCTTCGCCTCGCGGCCGATGACCGCCTGGAAATCCCGCACCAGCCGCGGGAAGGGATGCGGTCCCGCGGCGGTCCCGAGCAGGTAGTGGGTGGTGGACAGGCTCGCCGTCCAGTCGCGGAGCGCCTCGTTGATCGCGTCCTTGAGGGTGCGGGCGCCCGCGGTCACGGGGATCACCTCGGCGCCGCAGAGCTCCATCCGCTTCACGTTGGGGGCCTGGCGCTCCATGTCCTTCTCCCCCATGTAGATCACCGCCTCCATTCCGAAACGGGCGGCGATCATCGCGGTGGCGGTCCCGTGCTGTCCGGCGCCGGTCTCCGCGATCAGCCGGGTCTTGCCCATGTGCCGCGCCAGGAGCGCCTGTCCCAGCACGTTGTTCGCCTTGTGGGCTCCGCCGTGGAGCAGGTCCTCGCGCTTGAAGACGGTTTCGAGGCCGGCCCGCGCGGAGAACCGCGGGGCGCTCGTGAGGGGCGTCGGCCGCCCTACCCAGGCGCGCGCCTCGCGGTCCAGCTCGTCCCGGAACGTCCTCGTGGGGAGGATCTCCCGCCGGGCCGTCTCCAGTTCCTCGAGCGCGGGGGTGAGGAGTTCCGGAGCGAAACGCCCTCCGAAGGAGCCGAACGCGCCCTGGCGGGGGCGGAGCGAGGACGTCATGACACGGCCACCGGCCGCAGCAGGTCGAAGAACCGCCGCAGCCGCTCGGGGTCCTTGACGCCGGGCGACGACTCGATCCCGCTCGAGACGTCCACGCCCCAGGGCCGGTAGGGAAGCAGCCGGCCGATGTTCTCGGGCCGCAGGCCTCCCGCGATGAACGCCCGCCCGGGCGCACGCTCCCCGAGGATGCGCCAGTCGAAGGCCCGGCCGCTGCCGCCGCCACCCACGTCGAACACGAGCGGCCCGTCGTCGGCTGCGGGGGGCTCGAAGTCCGGAAGCCGGGCCGCGGTCTCGGGCACGGTCACGACCCGGTGCACGATGAGGCCGGCTTCGGTCAGCGTCCGGACCCCGGCTTCGGAGAGACCGTGGGGCTGGACCCGATCCACTCCCAGCGCGAACGCGTCCGAGGCGACCTCGTCCCGGGTCCGCCTCCCGGTCGCGAGCACCGGGCGCACCTCCGGATCGACCTCGCGGGCGGCCGCGATCACCTGGCGGGCCTCTTCGAGCGTTGCCGAGCGCGGGGAGTCCGGAGCCCGGACCACCCCGATCCACCGGGCTCCGAGCCGCACCGCCAGACGGGCGTCCTCCGGCCTCCGGAGGCCGCAGATCTTGATCTCCACGACGCGCGCCGGCGCCCCCTAGACGCCAGCCGGCACGGGTTCGGTGGCGGCCCGGAGGAATGCCGAAGGATCGGCGGCGCGCATCAGCGCCGTCCCGATGAGCACCGCGTCCGCCCGCCCCCGCAGCTCCGCCAGGTGCTCCGGCTCGAGGTACCCGCTCTCGGCGACCGCGATCCGCCCGGCCGGAACCCGGGGAAGAAGCTCGCGGGCGCGGCGGCGGTCCGTCCGCAGCGTGTCGAGGTCCCGGTTGTTGATCCCCACGATGGCGTCCTCGAGCGCCAGGCCGCGCTCCAGTTCCGCCGCATCGTGCACCTCGACCAGGGTGTCGAGCCCCAGCGAGCGCGCTTCCCGGTAGAGATGACGCATCCGGGCGTCGTCCAGGCAGCGGACGATGAGCAGCACCGCGGACGCTCCCGCCGCCCAGCCCGCCCGGATCTGCACCGGGTCCACGATGAAGTCCTTCATGAGGATGGGAAGGCCGGAGGCCGCCGAGGCCGCCCGCAGGTCCTCGAGGGATCCCCCGAAGGCGTCCGGGTCGGTCAGCACCGAAACGGCCGAGGCGCCGGCCTCCCGGTACGCCAGCGCCCGGGCGCCGGGATCGTCGTCGCGGATCGCCCCGGCGCTCGGGCTCTTCCGCTTGAACTCGGCGATCACCGCGAGCGGATCCCGCCCGGCGATCGCGTCCCGGAAGGAAGGGGCCGGACGCTCAGGCGCGCCGGGCGCCGGACCGGCCGCGAGCCGCTCCGCTCGCGCCCCGGCGGCCCGGACGAGTCCCTCGAGTACCCCTGCGGTCACGCGACATTCATTCCCGTCATCCGCATGCTGGTCTCCACGTAGCGTTCCAGCGTGCGCAGCGCGCGGCCCGACGCCAGGGTCTCGAGGGCGGTCTTCACGCCGGCCTGCAGGTCCGGCGCGAGCCCGGCGACGGTGAGGGCGGCGCCCGCGTTCGCGGCGACCACGTCCCGCTTCGGTCCCTCGTCCTCTCCGGAGAGCACGGCGCGCAGGATCTCCTCGTTCTGCGAGGTGGCGCCCCCGCGCAGCTCCTCGATCGAGGCTTCGCGGAGTCCCAGTTCGGAGACCCGGATCTCGACCGGCGTCACCTTTCCGTCGTTCAGCGCGTGGCCCCGGGTCGTGGCATGGAGGCCGATCTCGTCCAACCCCTCGCAGTGCACGACGAGCGCCGAGGCCGACCCGAGTTCGGCGAGCGCGCCCGCAACGGTCTCGGTCAGCGACGGATCGTAGACACCGATCAACTGGCGGTCGGCGAGCGCCGGATTCGCGAGCGGGCCGAGGACGTTGAAGAGGGTGCGGATCCCGAGCGCCCGGCGCGCCGGCCCGACGTGGGCCATGGCGGGGTGGAAGGCGGGCGCGAACAGGAAGACGAAGCCCGTGGAGTCCAGGATCCGCGACGCCTGACCGGGCTCGAGGTGGAGGGGCGCTCCACACGCCTCCAGCACGTCGGCGCTGCCGGTGATGGACGAGACGCTGCGGTTGCCGTGTTTGGCCACCGCGCCGCCGGCGGCCGCGACCACCAGCGCCGAGGCGGTGGAGATGTTGAAGGTGCCGCTCTTGTCGCCACCGGTCCCGCACGTGTCCACCAGCGGCCGCACCTGGGACATGACGGCCTTGCGGTGACCCCGGAGCGCGCGGGCGCAGGCGGCCAGCGTGGCGGCGTCGGGCTCGTTGATCCGGAGAGCGACGAGCAGTCCCGCCGTCTGGGCGACATCGGCCTCTCCGGCCAGGATCCGGTGGAGCGCCGTCTCCAGCGCACCGGAATCGGCGGCCTCGCCGGAGAGCAGGGTTTCGAGGAGGGGGGCGATCACGGGGGTGGCTCCTTGGTGGGGTGAGTGACGGTCAGCGCGTCCCGAACCGGGAACCTCGAAGCCTTTGGCGGGCGCCCTCAAGCACCCTCGCGCGCCGTCGTCCGGAGGCGTCCCGGGTCGGGCCGCCTCCCGCCGCAATCAGTGGATCGAACGGACGCGAGACGAGCCCGGCCTAATGCAAAATCGCCATCGCCACAGCCAATGCCGGGATTGGCGCGATCGGGCTGACTCGCTGAGCGTCATGGGCGCGGGATTGTAGCGAAGGGCGCTTCCACGCGCATCCCTCGGCTCTCAGGCTGGCCGCGACACTCGCTTGCAGGTCACGAGCATCCCGGGCGGCTTGCGCCGACTCTCCGCGGCCGCAACCCTCAAACCTGCTCCTTGCCCACTGCGTCGCGCTTGGGGCGCACAGGCATTTCCGGCACGTCCTCGATGCGGTGAGGCGGGACAATCTCGCCGATGTCAAACCGCTCCAAGCTGAGGCCGAACGCGACATCCAGGCGACCAGTCATGTCCTCGGGAACATCGTCCGAATTCGATAGGGCAAGCTCTGGCAACCGCCTTTGGTTGATGCCTTGCTTCACGACGTGCTCGACCAGATACCAGTGAGACGAGTCCAGGGCCTTCTTCACCAGCCCGAAGCGACCGCCGCCGCCGCCCACAAACACCGGGAGTCCAGACGTCCAGAGCGGCGCGTTCGGATCCCTCCGCTGCCGGAGATCCACCAGAACGGTCAAGATTGCCGCCTTGCACTCGTTTGTGTACGTCCGGTCCACTCCGTCCAACACGGCCCGCAGGGATTGCTCCGGATCGTCCACATACGACCTCCCCGCATCCGGAATCGCTCCCATCGGACTCGGCACCGTAGCGGCACCCGGACACAGTCGTTCGTCTGCATCCTCCACAACCCTCCGCCGCCGCGAATGAAGTTCATGCAATCCCAGTCGTTGCACAAGCGCAGTGAGCAAACTGTACCGGTCTCCGTTCTGGGGCTCGTCGGAGTGCAGGACGAAGCCGCAGATATCGATCGTGGAAGCCCCAACGTCGAACATCACGTGTAGGCCCTCCCGCCGATGCTTGGAACGCGCGTACCCAGCAACCTCCGCCGCAATCTCGGGAACGACGTTGATCGGCTCTCCGGCGTGCGTTTGCTTCTCCGCTTCCGAAACCGCGTCGGCTGCTTCGTCGAAAGTCGGGGGTGCTTGGCGGAGTGAGAGCTGCCAAGCGGCGCCCGCCACTGCACGGAATGCCTCGCGTACCGGCTCGTCATCGTATCCGGCCGACGGTATTCCCAAGTTCACCGCCCACCGGAGATGAGCATCCCCGTAGGCGTCGCGCTCGCTATGGAGAAACCACCGCCTTGCAGACCGCAGGGCCAACCCGAGATAGACGGCTGCCCGAACGCGGGCATCCCGTGACCGAGGGTTGTTCATCAAGGCGACCTTGAGGCTCGTGTGCGTTTCGCGTGTTGCGTCGCTGGGGTCTAGCTCGAAGCCGGCATTCGTCTCGTAGAGCACAGTGGGCAGCAGATAAGGGCTCTCCGCGGTTCCACTGCGCCAGCGAACGGCCGTCGCACGGGCTCTGAACGCGAAAGGACTCCGTACAACGGCCTTGGTGCAGGAAGTACCGAAATCGAGGCCTACGACGAGATCTATGACGTCTCCAGTAGCCCCGGCGAATTGCGTCGCCGGGTCCGCCACGGCGGGGGCTTGAAGCGGTTCCGGCGAAGCAGACGCGGGGTCGGCGGCGACGGTCGCGTCAGATGGCGGCTTCCCCGGGCTGCGGTGCCGAACCCACTCAACGAGCCGCCGAAGCCGGCGCCGCCACGTCATGCCGCGGCTCTTCCTGCCGCCGTGACGTTGATGACACCCAGACAGACAGGCACCGGGAGAGAGGACCGGATTTCGCGGCGATCCTCAATGTCCCGCCGCTGTCGCTTGGTGCGAATCTCGAGCGCTCGCAGCCTCCCCTCGGTGAGCGAGAAGGCGCGTGTCCGCCCTTCTCGGCGATATCTCTCGAGCAGATCCTCGAGCCCGCTTCGCTGCGTCCGATAGCGCTCGTCGAGAATTCGTTCCTGGACGCTCGCGCGGTCGGCGTTCTCCGCGCGGAGATCCTTGACGTAACTCTTGAACCTCGACTCTTGGGCGCCGCCGATCGCAATCACCGATTCCACGATCAGACTCAACTGCGTCGAGCTACGAGCGCCTGGCCACGCCATTCCGCGATTGACCGCGGCCGCAATGAGCTGTTCTGCCTCTACAGGCTGGAGCGGGGTCTTTCCCTCCCCGACCGCCGCCGCCGCGTAGTCGAGCCGTTCCATGTCACGCAATCCGCGCACGGACCATCGCAGCACCGAAAACGCGTACAGGCCCGGCTCCACCGCAACCTCCAGATCGTCGACGGCCAAGCGTATGGCCACTGCTGGGCGCCGCTGCTCGTCGGGTGCACTGAGACGTTCGGACACGAACCGTACCAACGGGTGGAATTGGCTGATCACCTCTTCGCGACCCCTGAGATCCGGTACGGCGGTGTTTTCGAACCGACAACGCACATGTCGGACAGCGTAACCAGCGAGCCGGCTCTGTTCCGGTACCCGGTGGTTTCTGAGATACGCCGCGAAGTCACGTCGCGCGTCGACGGAGAGGTCGACATCGAACCGCGTGCCATCAGCAGTGACCTGTCGAAACTCGGAGCCAGTGTAGTGGACGTCGAAGTAGTCCGTGACGTACGACCGTAGATCTTGCGCCGAAATGGAACGGTGAAGTTCTCGCGCGGCCTTCACCTGGCGCAGAATGTAGTCACCATACGCCGTGAGGTGAGCCGCCTCGTGCTCCAGTCGCGTCTCCTCAAGTTGTCGGGTTTCGAGTGCCAACGCGGTTTGCTCGATCCTCGCCGATTCCTGCTCGGGCGTCAGGCGTTTACTGAACAAGTCCCGCCTCAACTCCCGAATTCGATCACCCAGAACCGTCTCGAGACCGCCCAAGGCACCCTCAAAGACGCCGAGCCGCTCGAACAGACGGCGGTAGATCCGATCATCGATCGTGTTTTCGTAGAACAGGTTCCAAACATGAATCTTCTCGGCTTGCTGACCGAGCCTGTCAATGCGACCGATCCGCTGTTCTACCCGCATCGGATTCCAGGGAAGATCGTAGTTGATGACGATACGGGCGAACTGAAGGTCTATACCCTCGCTACCGACCTCCGACGACAGCAGAACGGGGAGGTCCGGTGACTCCCGGAAACCATCCACGATCCGGTCCTTGTCCTTGTGCCCCCCGTGCATCTTGATCGACCGGATGCCATCCTCGCCAAGGCGCTGATGTAGATAGCTCAGCGTCGCACGAAAATACGAGAACAACACGACCTTGGTTGCAGGCTCACTTTCGAACAGCGATCGAAGCTGCGCGAGGAGCATCGAATACTTGCTATCTTGACGCCACAAGAGTAAGGAGTCACCCAGTTCCGAGGCGCGCTTCCTCAGCTCGGCTCGCAGGTTCGGATCATCGTGCTCCGCATCATCCGAGTCCTCTTCCTCTTCGAGCACCCCACCCTGTTGCCAAAACTGAAGAGCGGCTGGCATGGAGCTGGACATCTGGCGCTGTGGCGTCGTCAGGAGAAACCCTTCATGCGCATCACGCTGCATGCAGTAATCGCGGACACACTCCGTCACTCGCTCGTAGAAGTCCCGTTCCGGACCACTTAGCTGAACATCGAGTGCGTTGACGTCGCGAACCACTCGCCGCTCTTCGACATCGCGCTTCCGCGTCCGAGTTACCACGTGACCAAGCAGATTCACGCGATCCAGCCGTTCTCCCAGACGCGCTCGCACGTCGGGCTGCTTCAGGTCCCCGAGCCACACCTGTTCCTCAATCAGCGCCGCCAATTGCCGGCTCTCCGCCAGCAATCGGTGCTGGTAGGCGCGTCGCAACTCCTGCTCCACGGCCGCACTCGTTTCCGCGGCCGGAACATCGCGCGGATCCAGGATCAGCTGGCGGGCGCGCACCAGCGGACCGTTCGCCTCCAAAATGTCGTCGAACGACTGCTCGCGCTGAAACGTGTTCTCGTCGAGCAGGTGTAGCAGTTCATAGAGATCGCCACTCTTCAGGTGGATCGGCGTCGCAGACAGCAGCACGATGAAGTCAGAAATGGACCGAGCGAGCCGGCCCAGCTCAGATGTCATCGTCGCGCGATTCCGCAGATGGTGCGCCTCGTCGATGATGCACATGTCGACGAGAGGGTCGTGCTCCCTCCGGGCCTCCATGAAACGGGCTAGCCGGGACGACGCTCCAGTAGTCTGTTCGGCGTCGTCCTTGTTCCACCCTCTGTTCGGGCGCAATCCGTTCAAACTGCCGATAATGGCGAAGCCCGAGGAAGGGCCGCCATCCGGCGCCTGTCGAAGGCGTTCCAGCGTTCCGGCGGCGTCCAGCACGTCTGCAGTGACACCGAAGCGCTGACGAAGTTCGCGTTTCCACTTCTGCCGCAGTGTCGGCGGACAGAGCACCAACAGGCGACGAAAGTCGAAGCGAGTGCGTAGTTCCGTCCAGAGGAGGCCGGCTTCGATCGTCTTTCCGAGTCCGACCTCATCGGCGATCAGGATGCCGCGGCTCACCGAATTCATGAGCTTGACGATCGGCTTGAACTGATGGGCATAAAAATCGGTACCCGTCGTGTCCATGCTGTAGATCACGTCGGCGAGCCGCCCGGTAAGGCGGGCGTGCGTCACCGCGCGCCGCAAGTCCGCTGCGTCGCCGAGCCGGCCACGCTCGAGCAGGTCGAGCGGATCGTCGCCCTCGGGCCCAATCTCTTCGAGCTGGTCTTCCGGCACGTACTGCCCGCCATTCGCAAACCTGACGAAGAGGCGCCGTGCGCCGCCGTAGTCGCGGATCTTCTTGGTGACGACCCCGATCCGACCCGGATCTTGCTTGAGACGAACTTGCTGTCCGG
Source organism: Acidobacteriota bacterium (assembly GCA_022826195.1). Taxonomy (GTDB): domain Bacteria; phylum Acidobacteriota; class Vicinamibacteria; order Marinacidobacterales; family Marinacidobacteraceae; genus Marinacidobacterium. The sequence continues at coordinate 43,914 of JAJDVI010000032.1, read as the reverse complement.
CCTCGAACGCCGCTTCTTGCATTCGCAGTGGCGCAATCACTGACGCCGGATGCGCCCCGAACGCCAACGTCCGGTCTCGTCACGCCGACGGGGCGACCGTTCCGGCTGATTCTGGCGGTCGTCCTCAGCACGGGGAGCCACTCCATAAGACGCTTGCGCTTCAGGACCACGAGCGCCCATCGGACGCATGTGACGGATGAGGACGATCGTCGCCTCCGCCTCCACGCCTCGTATGTACTCGCCCAACTCCGACCTCAGATCCCCGAATCCCCAATACGTCGCTTCGCAGTTCCTTCGGACGAGCCTCTCAAACGCGCGTGATGAATTCCTCGGTGCCAGCAGCAGAATAATGTCATCAGGCGCAGCCAGCCAATCGCCGATCGCTCACGGCGAGGTCCGGCACACACTGTCCGTTGCCCCGTTTCCCCAGCCCCATAGAATCCGCCAAATGAACGGTAGCTCCGCAACTTGGCAGACGGGATATTGTCTCGCGTTGGCTGCGGCGCTCGCATGCGGTGCGGCCGGTTGCGGCGCTCCGGCGCCGGAGGCGGACACCGGTCTCGAGGTGGTGGAACTCGATATTGCCGGAATCCACCGGGGCCTTGAGGCCGGCGACTTCACCTGCGTGGAACTGGTCGAGGCGTACCTGGCGCGGATCGAGGCCTACGACCGCGAGGGTCCGGCCCTCCACGCGATCGTGACGGTCAATCCGGCGGCGATGGAGCGGGCCGCCGAAGCCGACGCGCGCCTCACGGGCTCCGGGCTCGACCCGGACCGGCCGCTCGAGTGCGTCCCGATGATCGTGAAGGACAACTACGACACCGCGGACCTTCCCACCTCCGCCGGATCGGCGTCGCTCGCGGACTCGATCCCGCCCGATGACGCGTTCCAGGTGCAGCGGATCCGGGAAGCGGGCGCCATCGTCCTCGCCAAGTCCCACATGGCCGAGTTCGCCTTCAGCGCCTATCAGAGCCTCGGCTCGGTCATCCCCGGCCACGTCAGGAACCCCTACGACCCCTACCGGGTGCCGGCCGGGTCCTCGGGAGGCACCGGGGCCGCCGTGGCCGCGAGCTTCGGGGCCGCCGGCCTCGGGACGGACACCGGCAACTCCATCCGCGGGCCCTCGTCCCACAACGCCCTCTTCGGCATCCGGTCCACGATGGGCCTGACGAGCCGGGACGGGATCGTGCCGCTCAACCTCTTCCGGGACATCGGCGGCCCGATGGCGCGCACCGTCGAAGACGCGGTGCGGGTCTTCGACGTGCTGGCCGGGCCGGACCCGGCCGACGAGGCCACCGAGGGGTTCGAGCGCGAGGACGACTACCTCCGGTACCTCGACGCGGGGCCGCTCACCGACTTCCGGATCGGCGTGGTCCGCCAGCTCAGCGACACCGAGACCGCGGATGCCGACATCGGGGCGCTCTTCGAAGCGGCCCTCGCCGACCTCGGGGCGCTCGGAGTCACGGTCGTGGACCCGGTGCGGATCGAAGGGCTCGAAGCCGAGGGATCGCTGTGGTGCAACCCCTTCCGCGCCCAGCTCGAGGCCTATCTGGCGAGCCTCGGACCGAACGCGCCGGTGACGACGCTCGAGGAGCTGTTGGAGGGCGGCGATTACCACCCGTCGATCCGGCCAAGGCTCGAAACCGCGCTCGAGGTGGAGGGCGAACCGGACGACATCTGCGCCGAAGCGAACCGGCGCGCCGGTGAACTGCGGGCCGAGGTCGGGGCCCTGTTCGATGCCGAGGAACTCGACGCGCTTGCCTTCCCCACCTGGAGCAACCCCCCGCGCCTGCTGGGTGACCTGACCACGCCCGACGGGAACAACTCGCCCCAGCTCTCCCCTCCCACCGGGTTTCCGGCGGTCACCGTTCCCATGGGCTTTACCCCGTCCGGTCTTCCGGGTGGACTGCAACTCCTGGGGAACGCCCTCGGCGAGGGCGCGCTGTTCCGCATCGCGTACGCCTACGAGCAGGCGACCGGTCACCGGAAACCGCCGCCAACGACCCCGTCCCTGGTCCGCTAGGCGCGCCGGACCGGCCGGCCTCTCTTCGCTACACTCCCCGCGCCGACGCTCCGAAAACCCATGCCCATCTACGAATATCGCTGCGACGACTGCGAGCAGGTGTTCGAGGCCATCCAGCGCATCAGCGACGAGCCGCTCGACGCCTGCCGTCACTGCGGCGGAGCCGCCCGGCGGATCGTCTCCAGCCCGGCCATCCAGTTCCTGGGGAGCGGCTGGTACGTGACCGACTACGCGAGGAAGTCCGGCGGCAAGGCTGCGAACGGGAAGAACGGGTCGGGGGCGAAGGGCGGACCGGAGAAACCGGACTCCGGAAAGACAAAGGCGAAGGAGAGTTCGGGAGCCACGCCGGCAGCGACGAGCGGCGCGAAGACCTCCTCGTCCTCCAGTGAATCGCGCGCCGGGTAGGCCCGGCTGGAGCGCCGCCTGCCTGCTCGCCGCCGGTCCCCTGTTCGCGCTGCCGGCGCAGCAGGGCTCGGACGCCGTTTCGGAGTGCGAGGCGGCCGCGCAAGCGTCCGACTGGGACGCCGCCGTCACCCGCTGCGAGGAAGCGATCCGCGAGGCCCCCGACACCTACGGCATCCACTACTTCCTGGGTTTCGCCTACCAGGCGAGGCAGGAATGGACGAAGGCCGGCAGCGCGTTCGAGTCCTTCCTCACCGCCGCGGAGGCGCTGCCCGAAGACGCTCCGCGACCGGACGAGCAACTCGGGATCGCGGCGCGGAGCGCCGGGCTGGCGTGGTTTCGCGGCGGAGACCCCGAGACCGCACTCCCTCTCCTCCGGAGGACCGCCGAAGCGGATCCGGCCGACGCCGAAGTTCACTTCTTCCTCGGGGTCGGCCTGATGCAGGGGGGTGACGGTGAAGGGGCGGAGGCGGCCTTTTCCGTCGTGATCCGGGAGGCCCCCCAGATCAGCCAGGCGCTCTTCTTCGCCGGGCAACTCCGCTACGACGCGGGGGACTACGAAGCGGCGGGCGCTCACCTCGGCCGCTACCTGGGAGCGGCGCCGGCCGGCCCCTTTGCCGCCGACGCCCACTGGATGGCCGGGTCCATCGCCCTGCGCAGCTCGGAGTCCGAGACCGCGAACCCCGGCGCCGCCGACGAGGCGCGGGGCCACTTCGCCGCGCTCCTGGAGGCCGAACCGGACAGTCCCCGCGCGGCGGTCGCGCACTACTTCCTCGGCACCATCGCGGCCGACCGGGAGGAGTGCGATCAGGCCCGCCGGCACTACGAGGACTTCCTCCGGATTGCCCCCGACCACGAACGCGCGTCGGAGGTCCGGCGCTACCTGGAGGAGGGTTTCGCGCCCTGTCCGGCGCCCGCCGGGAATTCGCTGAATTCCCAAGGGCTATGCTAGTTTCCCCCGTTCGCACGGACCGCGACCGCCTTTACCCAAGTGCGCGCCACGGGGCGTCCGGTCATCCCGTCAAGGAGACATTCGTCATGCCCACCCGAATCCTCGCCCTGTCGGTAGTCGCCGCATTCGGCGTACTCATGGGAAGCGCCCCAGAGGCGACGGCCCAGGATGTGGACCCGCAGAAAGCCGCCGCCTGCATGCAGGCGGTGGACGCCGCCAACTACGAACAGGTCCTCGCGGCCTGCCCCGAGGTGCTGGAGGTCCTTCCCGAGGACCATCCGTACTACGCCCACTGGGCGCAGACCGTGAACTACGCCTACAGCCTCCAGTGCCAGCCGGCGTTCGAAGCCCAGCAGTGGGACAGCGTGATCGCCTACTGCCAGATGGCGGTCGAGGCGAACCCCGGGGCATTCATCATGAACTACTTCCTCGGCGTGGCCCACCAGACGAAAGAGGACTGGGCCAACACGGCGGTCAACTTTGCCGCCTTCCTGGACGGGGTCCGGGGAAACTCCGAGGCGGCGTCGCAGCTCTCGGACCAGATCGCCACCGCCCAGCGCTCCGGCGGCATCGCCTACGCCCGCGCCAACGCGCTGCAGGACGCGATTCCGCTGCTGCAGGCGGCCGCCGGGGCGAACGGGACCGACGTGGAGGTGCACTACCGGCTGGGGATCGCCCTCCTCAGCACCGGTGACTCCGCGGGCGCCGAACGCGCGCTCTCGGTGGTCATCGACAACGCTCCGAACCCGATCGCCAGCGTCCTGTTCCTGGCCGGACAGCTCAACTACAACGCCGGCGACTACGCCAAGGCCGATAGCCGGCTGACCGCCTACCTGGCGAACGCCGGGGGAGACCGGGGCGTGCCCGACGCGCACTTCATGCTCGCGCAGGCGCTCCAGGGCTCGGACGAGGACCGGGCCGTCACCCACTACCAGGGCTTCCTGTCCGGATCCGCGGCGGGAGACCCGCGGGTCGTGGACGCCAACTTCGCCCTCGGCACCATCTTCTATAACCGCGACGACTGCGGAAACGCCGAGACCCACTACCAGACGTTCATGGAACTGGCTCCCGACCACGCGAACGCCGCCCAGGTGACCGAGATCCTCGCGTCGATCGCGGAAGGCGGCTGCGAGGGAGGCTGAGCCCGGCGGCCCCGTCCGGCGGCGTCGCTGACGGGCCCCGAATCTGCAGTATCAACCCGCCATTCGATCTCTGTGCTGGCCTTTGCACCCATGTCAATCGCCTGTGCTAGGCTGCCTCGTTCCCGTAATGGGGACGGGGACTATGGGGGTTTCGCCGGCTCTCGCCGGCCGTCGCGCCCTACCCGCCCTCGAGGAGGTTCTGTCATGTCACTCCGGAGCAACATCGGACTCCCGCTCCTGCTCGTTGCGACCCTCGCCTTCCCCGCTTTCGCGCTTGCCGCCGTCTCCCCGCCTGCGCCTCTGCAGGAGGACCCGGGCGACGTGTGCGAGGCCGCCATCGAGAGCCAGGTCTGGGAGGACGTGATCGCGGCCTGTGAACCGCTGCTCTCCACCCTCGACGAGAGCGATCCCGCGTACGAGTTCTACAAGGAGAACGTGGAATACGCCCACACCACGATCAACTACCAGAACCAGCAGCAGTGCGTGGAGTCGGCCCAGTCCGGCGCCTGGGACACCACCCTCACCGCCTGCCCGGCAATCCTCGCGACGACTCCCGACTTCTTCGTCGCCCACCTCTTCCTCGGCTTCGCCCATCAGGGGACCGGAAACGCGACCGAGGCCATCGGTTCCTTCGAGGAGTTCCTCTCCGCCGCCGACGCGAATCCGGAGATGGCCGCCCAGCTCGGCGACCAGATCAACATGGCGCGGCGCAACGTCGCGATCGCCAAGAGCGAAACGGGCGACCGGGCGGCGGCGATCCCCTTGCTGCGGCAGGTCGCCGAAGCCGATCCGTCCGACGCCGAAGCCCACTTCCGGCTCGGGTTCGCGCTTCTCCAGGAGGACGACGACGCCGGCGCCGAGGAATCGTTCGCATCCGTCATCGCCCTGAACCCGGACATCCCGCAGTTGTCCCAGGTTCTCTTCCTGGCCGGCCAGCTCGCCTACAACGCCCAGGAGTTCGACACCGCTGCCGAGCGGCTGGGCAAGTACCTCGAAGCGGAACCGGAAGGCCAGTACGCGACCGAGGTCCACTGGATGCTCGGGTTCATCGCGGGACGCAGCACCGACGAGAGCGCCATGATGCGCCACTACGGGGCGGCGCTCCAGGCGGACCCCAACAACCCGAACGCCCGGGACGCGAACTACTCGCTGGGCGTGATCGCCTTCAATCGCGGCCAGTGCAGCACCGCGGAGCGCTACTTCAGGGCGTTCATGCGCCTGGCCGGAGGCGACTCGCGCGCGGCGGACGTCGAGGACATGATCCTCGACATCGAGGACGGGGTCTGCGAAGGCGGCTAGGCGGTCAGGAGTATTCCGCCGGCCGGGTCACCGCTCGGCCGCTTCCCGCGGAAGCCGGGAGCGTGGCTCCGGGTCAGCCCGCCGGGAGCATCGCCCCCGTCCCCTCGGGGCGCAGATAGCGGGGTAGCAACGGCGGGTCCATGAAGGCGATCCGCTGCCGCTCCACGAACCACAACCGGCCGAGCAGCACGTTCAGGTAGCGGAGCTCGTCCAGCGAGTAGCGGACCTCCCCCTGCTCGTAGCGCCGCAACCAGTGGCCCGGGAGTTCCCTCGCGATCTCGTACCAATGCCCGTCGATACGGGCGGTCGCCCGGCGCGCGGCTTCCACCGTGTGCGCCACCAGGTGCAGCACCGAGTCCGGCTCGAGCAGGCGGCTGCTCGCGGCCACCGAGCGGATCCCGCGCAGCAGGTAGATCAGGCACCAGCGCACTTCCGGGGTGAGCGACTGCGGATCCGCGAGCATCCGCGGCGCCAGGAACGCCGCCGCCCCCTGCCGGTCGTCAAAGAGCAACCGGTAGAGCTCGGCGCGCAGGGTGTCGCGGGGCATGGCTAACGCTCGCGCCGCCGCTCCCGGCCGGCCACGGCAGCCTCCGGCTCCCCGGTCGTCTCGACCGGCGGTACGCCGTCGTCGAGGAACCCGTGCCGCCCCTCCGGGCCGATCCGCCGGGTGTTGTACTCGGCGCGCCAGCGGGCCAGCTCCTCAGTGTCCGGATAGGCGTCCGGGGGATAGGGATAGCTCGGCATCCCGTGGAACGGCAGCGGCTCGATGGTGTGCGGCCGGGCGGAGTTCAGGTCCATGTCCTTGCCGAAACCGTCGGCGAACGCGAAGAACGAACGCCGGGTCCCCGGGGCCGGCGGCGGGACCTGCCGCGCGTCGAAACGAAGCCGCAGCTCGTCGCCGTGCCGGGCGATGACGTAGCGGTCGTCGATCGCGTCGAGGAGGGGCCGCACGTCGCCGTGCCTCGTGTATTCCCCCTCGTGGGCTCCCCAGATGTCCCGCGCCGCGCGCGTTCCGTAGCGGTACTCGGTGGGCGGGATCCCGCGCGGCCGATGCGGTTCGGGATACCCGGCAAAACCGAACTCCGCCGTCTGGGCGTCGAGCCGCCACTCCTGAACGGGAACGTCGGCGACCTCGGCGAGCTCGATCCGGTCCCAGTAGATGCGCATGTTGGTCCGGATCCGGAGCGGCCGCCCGCTCTCGACCGGGACGTCCGCGAGGGGCACCACCATCGTCTTGGGCAGGCCCGCCGGGAATCCCATCCGGTCGGTGGCGATGCGGAACCCGTCGCCGTCGGCAATCTCCAGGATCGGCGGCTGGGCTCCGACCCCGGCGTGGGAAGCGGCAAGGTTGGAACTCGAGTCGGCGTAATCCACCCAGCCGTAGAGGAGGAGGACCTGGGGGACGCCGGGGCGCACCCCGTCGAACGTGAGGGTCAGGTCGTGGGTCTCCGCGTATCCCTTGAAGGGGAGGAGCGCGAAGTCGTCGACGTAGACGCGGTCCACCCGGGCGAGCGCCGCGGTCACCTCCCGCTTCCCCGCGGCCGTCGAAGACGACGCCCGGGACGGAGGCCGCCGGTTCCGGACCGCGATCAGACCCGGGTCGGGGTACGGAGGGCCCGGCATCAGGCGTTCCCGCGGAAACACGTCCACGTCTTCTGGATGGTCCACCACCCAGAGGGCCGCCCGGTCGTAGAAGATGACCTCCTCGAGCTGGTTCACCCAGCGCATCTCGTAGGCCCCGTCCCGGGGAACGAGCGGAAACGCTTCCATCTTCACGACTTCCGCGGTGTCCGGATAGTTGTAGGCGCCGGGAGCGAGGAGGTTCCCGAGCGCGCTGCCGCCCAGGAAATCGGTGACGAAGCGAATCCGCTGGCCGTCCCAGGCGTAGAGGACGGGGCAGGAGGTGCCCTTCCGGTTCAGCTCCTCGACGGACGCCACGGCGAGCGCCGGCACGTCCAGTTCGACCTGTTTCACCCCTCCCGGCCAGAGAAAACGGACGTAGTCGGCCGCGAGCGCGTCTCCCAGCCCAAAGTGGACGGGAAGATCGCTCTGCGAGAGGTACCCCGAGGTGGTCCGCACCTGACGCCGCTGGCTCACCCCGGCGACCCGGACCTCGATCTTGGCGCCGACCCCGTCCAGGTTGCTGCGCAGGCCCCGCGGACGGACCGCCATCCAGTTGCCGGCCCCCGTCCGGTCGTTGCGGAAGGCGAAGATGCGGCCCCGCGTGGTGCCGATCACGGCGTCGAGATCTCCATCACCGTCGAGGTCCCCGGTCGCGAGCGCCCGCGGCTCCTCGCCGGAGTCCAGCCCGGCGGAGACCGCTCCCGCGCGTGAGAACCCGCCGGGGGAGTTCTCGTAGAGGGTGAGCGGCCCCTCGGCCCCGGAGGTGGCCATGAGGAGGTCCAGGTCCATGTCGTGGTCGGCATCGACGAAGGAGACTCCGTAGCGGGCCCCGGGGACGCCGGCGCGCAGCAGGAAGGGGGACCCGACGTCCGGAGAGAACCCGCCGGGTCCGGATCCCCGGAGCAGCATGTTCAGCGCGCCCCCCTCGGCCGCGAGCAGCAGGTCGAAGAAGCCGTCCCGGTCGTAGTCGGCGGCCGCCGCTCCCCGCATCCGGGTGGCGGTCTCGACGCCCCAGGCCTCCGAGCTCTCGGTGAACGTTCCGATCCGATCGTTCGAGAAGACCTGCACCGGGCTGCCGTCGTTCACCACCAGGAAGTCCACGTCGCGGTCGTCGTCCCAGTCGGAGAACAGCGCGAAGAGACTGCGCCGCGCCCCGCCGTCCGTCCGGGTCTCCCCGGCGACGTCCGTGAAGCTGCCGTCCCCGTTGTTCCGGTAGAGACGGTTCGGCGCCCCCGGAAGGTCGTCCGGCACGCGGAGAACCTCCGGCATGGAAGCGGACGCCCCGAGGGAAGCGGGGGCGTAGTTGGAGACCTGGATGTCGAGGTCGCCGTCGTGATCGAAGTCCGCGAAGGTGGCGCCCACCGAAAGGTCATCCCCCTCGGCTCCCGATGCCTCCGCCCGGGCGAAGAGCGCCCCGGGCTCACCCGACCGGTTCCAGAAGAGCGCGTTCGGGCCGGCTCCCGCCGCGTAGAGGTCGGGATCGCCGTCGAGATCCACGTCGCCGACGGTCACGCTGACCGCCCCGTCCGTCTCGAGCCCGGAGTCCGTCCAGGCCTCGAAGCCGTCGCCGGTGTTTCGGAACAGGGCCACCCTCCCGTCCCGCACCAGGAGGATCTCCGGCCGGCCGTCTCCGTCCAGATCACGGATGGCGACGCCCGAGCCGAGTTGCGGCAGCACGTTCGCCGCCACCCAGTCGGCGGAGTAGTCCTCTGCTCTCAGCGTCGCCGGAGGATCGGGCGGCGCACCGGCGGCCGGCAGCGCCAGATTCCATTCCGTGGTTGCCTCCGAAAAACGGACCTCACCTGTTGATGCGGGTTCGTCCTGGGCGCCGTGCAGCGACACCGGACGCGCTTCGACGGCCTCCGCGTACGGCCCGAGCTCGGTGTACTGGAGCCCGGCGGAAACTCCGCCCCCGGAGAAGCTGTTCTTCAGTTCCTGGAACCGCATCAACTGGGCGCGGCCCTCCTCCCGGCGGCCCGCCCGCACGAGGACGTTCCCCAGGCTGAAGTGGGCGGACTCGTGCTCCGGCTGGAGCTGGATGGCGGTGCGCAGGGCGGTCTCCGCCTCCTCGAGCCGGCCGACCGCGGCGTAGGCGGCGCCCAGGTAGTACTGCGTCATCGCGTCGTCGGGGTCGGCTTCGGCGACCTGCCGGAAGGCGGCGAGCGCCGCGTCGGTGTTGCCCTCGAGCTTCTCGATGAGACCCAGGTTGTAGCGCGCGTGAAGCCCGCCGGGATCGAGTTCGAGGGCTCGCGCGAAGGAAGCGCGGGCGGCGAGGAAATCGCGCTCGTTGAACCAGGCGATTCCGAGATTCACGTGGGCGGCCGCCGACTCGGGCCGGAGCTCCACCACTCGCGCGAACTCGGCGGCGGCGTCGGAGAACCGGAACTGCTCGAGCAGCGCCACCCCGCGGCTCATCCCGGCGTCCGCCTCGGGTTGGGGCGTCCGTGCGCCGGCCGACGACAGGACGACCGCGGCCGCGAGCGGCAGGAGCGGCCGGAGGCGGGGGTTCGGGCACCGAAACATGGACTCCCCATTATGACCAACCCGCGCCGACTTCAACCGGTGGAGGCGGTGTCCGCCCGGAACCCGAACGACCGTTCGCGGGCTGTCCCCCGCGATACGGTTCCCGGCCACCAGCCCGCCATGATCCAGCTCGTCGAGGCCTCCAAGGCCTACGGAGAACAGGTCCTGCTCCGCGATGTCTCCTGGCAGGTCGGCGACGGCGACCGCGTCGGTCTCGTCGGGCCGAACGGATCCGGCAAGACCACGCTCCTGAAGATCCTCGCGGGGCTGGTCCCCGCCGACGCCGGAAAGGTCGTGCTGGCCAGGCGGAAGCGCGTGGGCTACCTCCCCCAGGAGGGGCTGCGGCTCGAGGGCCGCACCGTTTCCGGGGAGGTGCGCACCGCCTTCGCCGACCTGCTCCGGCTGCGGCGCGAACAGGAGGACGTGGCGGAACGGCTCGCGGACGCCCCGGACCAGCCCGAGCTCGTCGCCCGCTACGGCGAACTGGAAGAGGAGTGGCAGCGCCGCGGCGGGTACGAGATGGACACCCGCATCAGCGAGGTCCTCTCCGGCCTGGGATTCGCCGCCGGGGACCAGGAGCGCCCGGTGGAGACCTTCAGCCAGGGCTGGCAGATGCGCATCGCGCTCGCCAAGCTGCTCGTCGAGGCGAACGACCTCGTCCTGCTCGACGAGCCCACGAACTACCTGGACATCGAGGCCCGCACCTGGTTGCTCGGCTTCCTGGCCCGTCACCGCGGCGGCCTGGTGCTGGTCGCCCACGACCGCTACTTCCTCGACTCGGTGGTGACCCGGATCACCGAGATCGGCCTGGGCCGGCTCGGCAACTACCCGGGCACCTACAGCCGCTACGAGACCCAGCGGGCCGCCGAGATCGCCGACCTGCGCAAGCGCGCCGCCGAGCAGGCCGCCGAGATCGAGCGGACCGAACGCTTCATCAACCGGTTCCGCTACCAGGCCAGCCGCGCGCGGCAGGTCCAGAGCCGGGTCCGCATGCTCGAGAAGGTCGAGCGGATCGAAGTGCCGCCGGAGCCCCGGCGGGTGGCCCTCCGCCTCCCGCATCCGCCGCGTTCGGGGCGGGTTCTGGTGACGCTCTCCGCCGCCGCCAAGGCCTTCGGAACGAACGAGGTCTTCCGCGACGTGGACCTCGTCGTGGAACGAGGCCAGCGGCTCGCGCTCGTCGGGCGGAACGGCGCCGGGAAGTCCACCCTCATCCGGCTGATCGCCGGTGAAGCCAGCTTGGACTCCGGGCATCGGGAGCTGGGCCACAACGTCCGGATCGCCTACTACGGGCCGGACCGGCACGATCTCGACCCGGACCGCACGGTCCGCGAGACCATGGCCGACGCGGCGCCGCTCGCCATGCTGCCGGAGATCCGCAACATCCTGGGCGCCTTCCTGTTCTCGGGAGGCACCGTGGAGAAGAAGACCGCGGTCCTCTCCGGCGGCGAACGAAGCCGGCTGGCGCTGGCCCGCCTGTTCCTCCGTCCCGCGAACCTCCTCCTCCTCGACGAGCCGACCAACCATCTCGACCTCGACGCCAAGCGGGCGTTGCTGAACGCCCTTTCGAACTACCAGGGCACGATCGTGTTCGTCGCCCACGACCGCTATTTCATGGATGCCCTGGCCACCCGGGTCGCCGCGATCGGCGGGGGCGGCGCGGCTCTCTACTGGGGCAACTACTCGGACTACCTGGCCAGGCTCAGCCCCCCGGAGCCCGGCGTGGCCGCTTCCCCGGCGTCCCCACCGGCGGCGGCGAAACGGCCGCAGCGACGCGCGAGAGAGGCGGGCAAGGCCGGCGCGCGCCGGCCGCCCGGGAAAAACCGGCTGCGGCAGCTGCGGCGCGAGTGGCGCGAGGTGTTCGAGGCGATCGCGGACACCGAGGCCGCCGTCGAAAGCCTGGAAGCGCGGATGGCGGCGCCCGGTTTCTTCGGCGACCGCGAGGGTTCCCGCAAGGTCACGGCCACCTACGAGGACCTGAAAGGCCGGCTGCCGGCGCTCTACGAGGAACTCGAACGCCTCGACGCCGCGGTGCAGCAGGGCGCCGGCAACCCCTAGCTGCCGGCTGCCGCCTCCTCCAGCTCCACCCCCAGGCCGTTCGCCATGCGGTTCACGAAACAGTAGTAGGAGGCCACCGCGCACGCGTCGTGGATGTCGCGGTCGGAGAGTCCGGCGCTGCGGAGCGGCTCGAGATCTTCTTCCGCCAGGCTCCCCGGGTTCCGCGCCAGCTTGATGGCGTAGTCGGCGAGCGCGCGATGCCTGGTCGAGAGCGGACAGCCCTCCGGGTCACGCCGCAGGCGTTCCACCAGATCGGGATCCCGGGTCAGCCGGAGAAGACCTCTCCGGTGATGCTCGATTCAATAGTGGCAGTCGTTGACCACCGAAACGGCGACCGCGATCAGTTCCCGTTCGGCGAGGCTCAGGCCCGACTCGCCCCGCATGAGGTGTTCATACAGGGACAGGTGGTGCTCCAGCGCCTCGGGATTCAGGCTGGACACCCTCAGGATGTTGTCCACCAGTCCGTCGGGCCGGCGATGACGCCGATAGAGCTTCCCGAGCCGCCCCGCCTGCCCCTCGGGAGCGGTGGGCGGAACCATGTGAATCCAGGACATTCGAAGGGGAGGAAGAACCCTCCACGTAGGATACCGAGCGGATGCTGCAGATCGCGTGCGACGGTTCCTGCCTCGGGAACCCCGGGCCCGGAGGGTGGGCGGCGGTGATCCTGACCGCTGCCGGAGAGGAACGGGTCCTGTCGGGGGGTGAACCGAACACGACGAACAACCGCATGGAGCTCACCGCCGCCATCCGGGCGGTGGAAGCGGTGCCGGAAGGAGCCGCGGCCACGGTGCTGTGCGACAGCCAATACGTGGTCAAGGGCATCACCCAGTGGCTTCCGTCCTGGGTCCGGCGCGGCTGGCAGACGGCGAACCGCCGCCCGGTCAAGAACGCCGACCTGTGGCGGCGGCTGGCCGCGGCGCGCGCCGGGCGGCCCGGGGTCCGGTTCGAGTGGGTCCCGGGTCATGCCGGCCATCCGGGAAACGAAAGGGCCCATACCCTCGCCTCGGAAGCCGCCGCCCGGCAGGGGCGGCGGGCGCCCGGGCCCGAGCGGGGCGGCCGGCTCTTCGTCTCCAACGGATAGACTCGGGGCGTTCGTGCGCGAGTACCGGTTCCTTCAGGCGGACGTCTTCACCGACCGCGCGTTCGCCGGGAATCCGCTGGCCATCGTCACCGGCGCCGAGGGGCTGTCGGGCGAGGAGATGCAGCGGATCGCCGCCGAGATGAACCTCTCGGAGACCGCGTTCGTGCTGCCGCCGACCGACGTGCAGGCGCTCTGCCGCCTGCGGATCTTCACCCCCAACACGGAGCTTCCACTGGCGGGCCATCCGGTCGTGGGGACCTTCTTCGTGCTCGCGCGGCGCGGCGAACTCGGTCTCGGCGAGGCGCTCCGCAACCTCGGCACCGGCGTCCACCGCATCCACCAGGAATGTGGCGCCGGGGTGCTGCCGGTGGACATCCGGGTCCGTGGAGGCGAAGTGGAGCAGGTCGTCATGACGCAGGCGCCCCCGCGCTTCTTCGCCGAGTTCACGGATCGGAACTCCCTTGCCGGCTGCCTCGGGATCGGCGCCGACGAACTCCTTCCCGACGGACGGCCGGCGCAGGTCGTCTCGACGGCGCTTCCCCAGTTGATGGTGCCGGTGCGGTCGCTGCGCGGCATCGAGAAGCTCGAACTGGATCCGGCGGCGGCCCAGGCGCTGCTCAACCGCGAGGAGATCGGCTCCGACTGCATGATGGTGTTCTCCACCCAGTGCGCCCGCGAAGACAGCGCCGCGCACGCCCGGATGTTCGCTCCGGGGCTCGGCGTGCACGAAGACCCGGCGACCGGCAGCGCCGCGGGCGCGCTCGGGGCCTGGCTGGTCCGGCACGGACTGGTGAAAGACGGTGACCGGGATCCGGTCCGCCTCGTGATCGAACAGGGCTACGAGATGGGCCGTCCCAGTTCGATCCACGTGGAGGTCGAACGGGAAGGCGGGCAACCGTCGCTGGTCCGCGTCGGCGGACAGGCCGTGGAAGTCGCCGAAGGGGTGCTGCGGATCCCGGACTAGGGAATCCTCAGGGTCACGGAATGGTGATCCTTTCGCCCGGCAGCGGCGGCGTGTGCGCCGGGACCCGGTGGGCCCTCACCCGCTGCTCGAAGGCGTAGCCGAGGGCCAGCAGCCGGGGCTCGCTGAACGCCCGGCCCAGGAACGAGATGCCCACCGGGAGTCCTCCCCCGGTGAATCCCGCGGGCACGATCAGGTCCGGAAACCCGCTCATGTTGGCCAGGCGCACGGGGGAGGGTCCGTAGAGATCCGGCGCCCGATCGATGAGCGCCGGACGCGTCGGAGAGGTCGGATAGACGATGGCGTCGAGGTCTTCCTCGTCCATCAGGCCTTCCACCAGGGCACGGACCAGCGGGAGCGCGTGCTCTCGCACGGCGAGGTGGGCGTAGTCGGTGACCTCCCCGCTGGCGTTCTCGCGCAGGAACAGGCTCCAGCGTCCCGGGTTGGGACGCAGCCCGTCGCCGTGGGAGGGGAGCCGCATGGAGCGCTCGACCAGGTCGTCGAGCGTCTGCGGATAGCCGTCACCCAGACCCTGCAGGTACTCCGCGATCTGCTTGCGGAACTCCGGCCAGCGCACCGTCAGGTAGAGGTCGCTCTCGACCTCGAGTAGCCACTCCGGGAAGTGCACGTCCACGACTTCGGCGCCGGCGTCGCGCATCGCATCGAGGGCCGCCTCGATCGCCCAGTCGACCTCGCGGTCCGTGCCCATGAAGTCCCGGGCCACGCCCAGACGCGCCCCGGACAGCGCCTCCGCGTCCAGGAACTGCGTGTAGTCGTCGTGGAACTGCCCGGCGCTCCTCGCCGTCGCCGCATCCGCCTCGTCCACGCCCACCATCGTTCCGAGCGAGACCGCCACGTCATACACGCTGCGCGCCATCGGTCCACCGGTGTCGAAGGAGAGCGCCAGGGGCACGATGCCGTCGCGGCTCAGGAGCCCGAGCGTCGGCTTGAGGCCCGCCAGCCCGTTCGCCGTGGAGGGACCGCGGATCGAGCCGCCGGTGTCCGAACCCAACCCGACAAAGCCGTACGCGGCCGCCACCGCCGCGCCGGTGCCGCCGGAAGAGCCGGCGGGGGTGCGGGTGGGATCGTGCGGGTTCCGGGTGATGCCGCCGAGCGAACTCATGGCGCCCCCGGAGGCGAACTCGCTCAGGTTCACCTTGGCCAGCACGATCGCGCCGGCCTCCCGCAGTTTCCGCACCACGAAGGCATCGTCCGGGGGCCGCGAATCCTGTAGCAGGAAGGACCCCGCGGTGGTGGGAATGTCCGCGGTGTCGAAGTTGTCCTTGAGGAGGACCGGGATCCCGTGCAGCGGGGAGCGGCGCCCGGACCGCTCCCGCTCCGCGTCCATTTCCCGGGCCCGCTGCCGGGCGTTCGGGTTCACCGAGATGACGGCGTTGATCCGCGGCCCCTGATCGTCGTAGGCCGCGATTCGCGCCAGACACAGCTCGACGAGCCGCTCGGCGGTCAGGACGCCGGCATCCACCGCCTCGTTGATCTCGGCGATCGTGGCGGTGGTGAGGTCGATCTCGCGCGACTGCGCGGACTCGCTGGGGGCGGCGGACAGGAGGGCCAGGGCGGCGAGCGCCCCGGCCAGGAGGGCGACGGGGAACGGCAGGGGATGACGCATGGCGCCATCGTATCCGCCGGGCCGGTTCGGGTGGGCGAGCGGGAAGGGAGCCGCTCCGCGAGTTGGCGTCGCGCCGTGCGCGGTGCGGAGCACCGCGCGTGCCGTGAGGGGGATGGAGGTTACGCCGTGCGCGGCGCGGAGCGCCGCGGTGCCGGTCTGGAGACCGGCGTTCCAAGCCGGCGCGCGGTCAGTTCGCGGAGACGCGGAGGCGCGGGTCCTGGCGGAGCCGGGTGAGCGCTTCCGCCTCGAGCTGCCGCACCCGCTCCCGGGTGAGGTGAAGCTCGCGCCCGATCTCCTCCAGGTTGGCTTCCGGCCCGCCCAGAATGCCGAAGCGGCGCTTGAGCACGTGCTGCAGCCGGTCGGGGAGGTCCGAAATGGCATCCCGCACGTGCCGGCGCTGCTCGGCGTCGGTGACGCCTTCGATCGGGTTCAGCTGGTCCGGATCGGGAGTCAGCTGGATCCGCGGGGTCCCGTCGGGAACCAGCGGCGCATCGAGCGAGTCGATCTGCGGCACCGAACGGAGCGCGTCGCGCAGCCTCTCCGGCGGCACGCCGATTTCGCGAGCGACGTCGTCGGTGGAGGGGAACTGACGCTTGCCGCGGCGCGCCGGATCGTTCCGGTACCGCTGCTCGAGCTCCGCCCTCACCTTGGACGCCTTGCGATGGAGGTCCAGCTTGTTGATCGGGACCTTGATGGTGCGGGACTTCTGCGAGAGCGCGCGCCAGATCGCCTGGCGGATCCACCACGTGGCGTAGGTGGAGAACTTGAGGTTCCGCTCGGGCTCGAACTTGCGAACCGCCTGCATGAGTCCGATGTTGCCTTCCTGAATGAGATCGCCCAGCGGGAGTCCCTTTCCCCGGGACTGCTTGGCGATGGAGATGACGAGGCGCAGGTTCCCCTCGATCATCTTCTCGCGGTTCTTGTAGAAGGCCGCGAGGTCCTGGTTCGAAGGATCGTCGGAGTTCTCGATGTCCTGCCAGGCCTTCTGCATGGCCCGGCTGTAGCGCTGCTCGTCGTTCTTGGTGAGCAGACGGTGCCGGTGCGTGTCACGCAGATAGAGCCCCATCGAATCCAGATCACCGGTCTGGTGCGTGTCGGGAGCGAGGCCGAGCTCGGTCGCCGCGGCTGCCTCGTCCTCAGCGGACTCTTCCTCTTCTTCCTCGATCTCGAACGTCTCGTCGACAAACTCGATGGTTTCGTATTCCGTACTCGTAGGGTCCATAACGCCCTCCAGATATCTCCTTGTTGGCCTGCTTCGTGTCTATAGGGTGATAAGCACGCAGCGTGCCATCCTCACTGCTCCGACCGCTCCGTCTCCGAGCGGCACTTCCGGTCACCTCTTGACGAGGTGACTCACTCCTCCTCACCCATGGGTAAAGGAATAACGCCGCACCCGAACCAAGGGTTCCCTTCCCCGCGGATGGGGCCTCGAATCGCCCCGCCCGGACGATTCAGCCCGACGTTTCAGTCGAACCGGCCGTCCGACTGGGGAGGCTCGGAGAGCGGCAAGCGCACGATGCTGGCGCTGGACTTCAACTCGTCCACCCAGGCGGAAATCCGCCGGTTCAGATCGCGCTGTTCAAGTATATTCCGAATCAGGCTCTCCACTTCAACCAAACTTGCGGGCGAGCCGGCGTCCAGATCCGGGAGCAGCACGGTCCGGTAGTACTCCTCGACGTCCCGCTGGGCCACCTGCACCAGCGGCCGGAAACGACGGTCCACGTAGCGGTCCACGATCAGCTCCCGCTGGATGCGCTTCCGCAGGTAGTCCTCGGCGACCCCGAGGCGCCGCAGCGTGGCGCGATAGTCCTCCGGGGTCGCGAACCGGTCCATGAGCGCCCGCAGCGTCGCCTCGCTCTCCTCCTCCGACGGCGGCTCCTGGAGGTACCGGCGGGCTTCGTGCTCCATGAGCCTCGCGTCGATGAGGCGCTCCAGCGCCTCCTCGAGGGTCGGGGGCGGCGTCATCCCCGGCATCAGGGCGATCGCCTCCAGGACCTCCGAGTAGGTGATCGGTTCGCCGTTCACGACCGCGAGTACCCGGTCCACCCGCGCGGGGTCCGCTCCCGGCCGCACCTGTCCGGGCGCGCGCGAGTCGCCTCCCAGGACCACCGGGACGGGACCGAGCAGCAGGAGGATGCCCAGCAGGAGGCGGGCGGACCACCGGGAGGGGCGGTGGAGGGAGCTCAGAGCCCTCCCCGCGATTCGGCCGTGTCTGCGCACGGGGACAGTCTGGCACAGCCCGGGGGGGCGGATGGCCGGATTGCGCGCGAGGGACGGGGGCCGCTCTTCCGCGTGGGGTTGTGCCGTGCGCGGTGCGGACCACCGCGCGTGCCGGTCTGGAGACCGGCGTTCCAAGCTAGAACGCGTGGCCGATGGTGAAGTGCCACTGGCCCCGTGGGGCGTCGCCGATGTCGCCCAGCCGGACTCCGTAGTCGAACCGGAGCGGTCCCAGCGGGGTGTTCCAGCGGAGCCCGGCGCCGACGTTGTGCCCGAGATCCGGCAGGCGGAACGAACGGACCTCGCTGTAGACCCCGCCGTGATCCGAGAACACGGCGCCCCGGAGGCTTCCCATGATGGGGAACCGGACCTCGACGTTTCCCACGATGAGCATGTTCCCGCCGACCGGGTATCCGCTCGGATCGAGCGGTCCGGCGCGGTCCAGCTTGTAGCCGCGAAGGCTGGTGGCGCCCCCGGCGAAGAACCGCTCGGTGATGGGCACCAGGGCCGGCTCGTCCGCCCCCAGCGTCCACGCGAGGCCGAGCCGCCCGCTGACGGCGAGGACGACCGCTTCGCCGACGGGGAAGAACAGGTACTGCTGCCCCAGGCCCTTCACGAACGGCGCCCGGGACCGGAGGAGCGCCGACGACCACTCCACGTCCACGATGCCGAAACGGCCCCGGCGGGGATCCACCGGATCGTCGCGGGTGTCCGTGACCACCGAGGCCGAGACCGCCGAGAGCCAGAGGTTGTCGGCGAAGTTCCGATCGATCTGGATCGGGTTGATCTTCAGGTTGAACAGTTCGCTGGTGGTCAGGTCGTAGCGCAGGAACACGTTGCGCCCCAGGATCCGGCGGGTCACCTGGACGCCGATGCCGGAGCGGATGAAGTCGAGACTCTCCCGGTCCTGCGACTCCCGGAACGCGCTCACGAAGATGGGAATCTCGCCCTCGACGCTCTCCGCGCCCCGGTAGGTGGCCACCATGCGCGTGCCCTTGAGCGAGAAACGGCCGAACAGGCTCAGGGTGTGGCCCATCCCGAAGAGGTTGTTCCGGGTCCATTCGCCCTCACCCCGAACCTGCTCGCGCTCGCTGTAGCCGGCGCCGTAGCCGATGCTGGTGCGGGGGCCCTCCACCACCCGGATCAGCACGTTCCGTTCGCTGATCGGTTCCTCGGGTTCCAGCAGGTTCACGTCCACGCTGCGGAAAATCCCCATGGACACGAGGCGCCGGCGCACCTCCAGCAGGTCGCCGCTCCCGAGCGCCTCCCCCTCCGCAAAGGGGAGGCGGGAGCGGATCACCGAGTCCCGCGTGGTGTCGAGGCCCGCGACGATGATGCCCCCGACCGTGAAGTAGCTCCCGGGGCGGATCCGGAAGACGACCTCCGCCTCGTGAGTGACCGGGTCCACCGGGGCCTCGACCTCCACCAGCGCCTCGAGGTACCCCCGGTTCCGATGAAACGTCTCCAGGTCCTCGCGGGCATTCACGATTCCTTCGGCCACGTACGGCGAACCGGGGGCCAGGGCCGCCACTTCGGCCAGTTCGGCGTCGGTGAACGCGGCGCCCCCCTCGAAGCGCACCGCCGCGACGGAAGCGAGCGGACCCGGCTCGATCCGCACCCGGAGATCGATGGAAACGCCGTCCTCCGCCGGCTCCCCGGGTTGGGGCGGGAGCGGCGCCACCTCGGCCTCGAAGTACCCCAGGCCGCGGAGCGTCCGGCGCAGACTCTCGGTCAGCGCCCGCCACTCCTCTTCGCGGTAGGGGCGGCCGGGCCGGAGCGGCAACAGGACCTCGGCGACGGTGTCCGCCTCCTCGGGAGGCGCCCCCTCCGAGGAGACGGCGCCGACGACGTAGCGGGGGCCCGGGTCAGCGGAGAACCGGAAGGTCCGGTGTCCACCGCCGGCGCTCTCGACGCTCTCCACCGTGACGGCGCCGTCCCGCCGTCCCTCGCGCCGGAGTTCGTCGAGGAGTTCCTGCCGGGCCGCCTCGATCGCATCGAGCGTCAGGGTCTGTCCGGACAGCCCGTCCACGACTCCCTGGGCGTCTCCCTGGGAAGCGCCGAACCCCTGCACCTCCAGGGTGACTTCGGGGCCGCGGTCCACCGACAGCTGGACCTCGACATCCCCCGCGCCGGTCGGCCGCCAGTCGAGGCTTGCCGTGCCGAACAGGAACCCGCGGTCGCGGAGCCTCTCCTCCACCTCGGGCAGCCGCCCCGTGACGTCCGTTTCGATCCACGGATCGTCCCGTGAGATTCCCAGCGCGGAGACGAGGTCGCGGCCCAGTGCATCCTCCACCCCGAGGACCTCGATCGAGGCCACCCGCGCCTGCTCGGCGGCGGCGACCACCACCTCGAGCAGCGCGTCCCGCCCGTCCGGAACGCTCCGGATGCCCACCTCCGCGCTCACGTAGCCGCGCGAGCGAAGCCAGTTCTCGCCGCGCTCGGCCCGGACCGGCAGATCGTCCGGGACGGGCTCCCCCACCTCGAGACCGAGCGTCGCGATCAGGTTCAGGTCCTCCCCGGGGGGAGCGCCTTCGACGCTCAGGCGGGCGATGCCGGGGATGGGGTCGAGTTCGAAGACGAGCCGCAGGTCCCCGCCCGGCGCTTCCTCCGACCGCACCCGGACGTCGCGGAAACGGCCGAGCGCGAACACCTGTTTCACCGACTGACGCACCACGAGCGGACGGAAGCGGGTTCCGGGACGGACCGAGATCAGCCGGGAGACCTCGTCGGGCACCGGTTCGGTGCTCCCGTCCGCCCAGCGGACGACGACCGAATCCACCCGCCGCGACAGCGGGTCCTCGGACTGACCGGTTACGGTCTGCCCGCCGACGGCAGGTACCGCCGAGATCCCCAACACGACGCCGGCAAGCAGAACCACTCGCTTCCGCGTCTGGGCCGCCCAAGGGCTCGTGCGGGGCGCTTTCACCACGGCCTGACTAGAAACTCCGGTGGAAGCGGACGTCGACCCCCAGCGAGCCGTCCTGATCGCGGGAGAAGATCCAGGAGACGGGGCCGGTCGGGGTGTACTCGACCACGATGATGGATTCCTCGGCGTCCGACAGGCTCGAGGAGTAGCGGACGTTGAGGTCCCGGGTGACCTGCTTGCCGAGCGTCACCCGCGCGGTCGGGTTGCTGAAGCGGCCGATCATGAAGGGATCGATGCTCACCCGGTCGATCCCGAACACCCGGCCGGCGCGCCGTCCGATCATGTTGCTGAGCTGCTGGCTCAACAGGCTCGCCGCCGAGGCGGCCGCGAGTTCGTCGTCGCTCGCGGCCGTCAGGAGGTCCTGCTCCGGGGCGCCGGCGAGGAGTCTGAGGATGTCCGCCTCCCGCAGCGGCGGCTCGGAACTCAGGTTCGCGTCGATCTGCTCCGCGGTCCCCGTCGCCGCGAGCCGCACCCGGTAGCTGCGGACGCTGGTCTCGGCCTCGATCTCGAACACCGGCTGGATCCCCTCGGGATCGATGAAGTCAGCCCGGCCGTCGACGATCTGGAAGCGATGCGCGCCGAAGTACACCTCTCCCCCGACCAGGTCGGCGCGGCCCAGCACCGCGGGGGATCCGGCCGTCCCGCGAAGGCCGAAGTCCGCCGCGGCGTCGAGCTGGAAGATGGAGTTCCGGACCGCGAAGGGAGAGTCCGTCTCCACCTCGACGTCCATCCGCAGCTCGTCCAGGAACCCGCTCGACTCGGTCTCCTCGGAGCGCGCGACGCTGTTGACGTCGGCGAGGATGCTGGCGAAGAACTCGTACTCGCGGCTCCAGACCGCCTGATCGAGGATCACCTCGCCGGTCAGCAGGCGGCCGCTCTGATCGCCCAGGAGCCGCAGGTCGGCATCCACGGTCGCGCTCAGGTCACTCGGATAGCGGAAGCTGGAGCCGGTGAGCTGGACGCGCAGGTCGGTGGCGGCGAACTCGGCGTCCTCGACCGAGATCGAGCCCGATACGACGGCGTCGCCGCCGCCCATGCGGCCGATGACTTCCGCGATCCGCAGCGTCCGCTGGTCGAAGTCAACGGTGCCCTCCACGTCGCTCAGGGCGTGCGGAAACCCCTCGACCCGGAAGGAGCCGCCCCGGATCGTCCCGGTGCCGAGGACCTCCGGCTCGGTCCAGGGACCGACCACCGCGGCCTCGAGACCGAACTCGCCGTCCGCGGCGAGCCAGGGCACGAAGGGCGCGGTGGCGAGCAGCGACGTCTGCCCGAGGAGCGAGAGGTCGAGAAGCTCGTCGTCCAGTCCGATGGACCCCGCGAGGGCCAGTTGGCTGTCGGCATGCAGGAGACGGAGACCCTCGACGTGCACCCGCGCGTCCTCCAGGCGAACGGTCGTCGGACCACCCGTCTCGGCGACGAAGTCCGGCGCCGTGATCCTCAGGCTCTCGAGAGTCGCCGTGCCGGTCATCCATTCGTCCAGCGGATCCTCGATGTGGAAGTCTCCGGACCCGCCGACCACGACCTGAAACCCGCGCTCGGCCGGCGCGTCGAACAGGATCGGGGCGACGTCGACCTCCCGGAGCGTGACGGTGCCGGCGCCGTCGGTGCCGAGCGGAACCCGTCCCTGCATCCGGAAGGACGCGGCGCCCGAATCGAGGGCCCCGCTGCCCTCGAAGTCCTCGCCATGGACGGACCCCCGGATGTCGCCCGGGCCGAGGGACAGCCCGAGGACCGCGGCGTTCGGCACCCGCGCCTCGAGCAGGAGTTCCGGAACCAGGAGGTCGCCGCCGACTTCGAGGCGGAAGTCGGAGCGTATGGAGATCCACTCGGGCGCCAGACCGGGCGTCAGGGGGTAGTCGCTGCCGGTGACGAGGCCCTCCATCTCCCAGTCCACGAGGCCGATGTCGAGGGTCCCTTCGGCGGCGCCCTCGCGGAACACGCCGCTCATGGGAGCCAGCCGGGCCGTGTCGCCATCCATGTCCCAGGTGATGGCCACCTCGTCGAAGGGCTGCTCGAGGACGTGCCCGTCGGAGCCGACCACGGATCCGCCTCCGGTGTAGCGCTCGTCCCGCCGCACGGTGTGGCTGCGGCCGGTGGTGGTTCCGTCCGCCTCGAGGTCCCATTCGAGGAAATCGATGATCTCCCGGGCGTCCCATGCCTCCCAGTCGGCGTCGAACGCCATGTCCGGATACTCGACCGCGGCGCGGTCGAAGACTCCGGAGGCGGAGATCGTTCCTCCGCCGAACCGCGCGTTCAGGCTGTCGAGAAAGATCGCGTCGCGCTCGATCCTCCCGGCCGCGATCAGCGTCTCCGTGTGGATCGTGGAGAAGCGCATCATCTGACCCTCGACCTCTCCCTCCAGCACCAGATCGGGCCAGCGGCCGCGGACGATGCCCTCGAACCCGCCCGCGCCGGAAACGTCCCAGAAGGTCGTCTCGGGATCTTCCCCGAAGAGCACCCGGCGCAGCTCCTGCTGCATGGCGTCGGCCTCCGCTGACTCTCCCGCCAGCGCCGTCGCCGCGATGCTGGCGTTCCCCGTGCGCGGATAGCGGCCTGCGAGGGAGCCGCGGAAGGCCTCGCCTTCCAGCACGACGCGGTCGATGTCGGTTGCCGTGTCGTCCATGCGCAGGCCGGTCTCGAAGCCGAGCGGCAACTCTCCGGGTCCCGTCTCGTCCGGCATGAGTCCGGTGGCCTGGATCGTCCCGGTCATGAGCCCCGGGTCGGCGAAGGGCATCCGCAAATCCGCGTCGAGCGTCACCTGCGAACGGATCGCGGTGGGCATTCCGAAAACGCCCTCGAGCGCGGGCGCCAGCGCTCCGTCACGGACGCTCAGGAGGATTTCCGCGGGGTTGTCCTCCCGCGGCTGCACCTGGAGCAGTTGCAGGGTGGCCGGCCCCTCCGACGCAAGTCCACGCGAGGAGAGGATTTCGACGCGGTCGGGATCCCAGTGCACGACTCCCGTCCAGTCCCGGAGGGGCACGCCGAAGAACCGGCCCCGCGGCAGGGCGAAGTCGCCGTCGATCGCCAGGCCGTTTTCCTGAAACCCCGCCGTTCCCTCGAACTCGAGCCACGGGTCCCCCTCGGTGTCCATTCCCTCGAACTCGAACAGGAAACGGCCGAGGCCGCCGGCGTCCCCGCCGCCGACCATGCGCAGGCGGCCGTCGAGATCGTTGGCCATGTCCATGGTGCCGTCGAAGCGCACCTCGAGCAGGTCGGAGCGGAGCTCGAGGAAGTCGAAATGGAGGTCGTCCCCCCGGATCCGGAAGTCCGACGACAGCGCCATCGGAAGGTCCGGCCGCTCCCAGAGGCGGATCACGCCCCAGCCGGACCGGATCTCGCCGTCCACCCCTCCCGCTCCGGCGGCCTGGAGGCTGAACGTGACGTCGTCGGCGCGGACCTCCCACGGCGTCGGCCGGTTCCGGTAGCCGATCGTGGTTCCGGACACCGAGATCCGGTTCGAGGAGAACGACAGCCGGGCAGCGATCGCCTCGATGGCCGGTCCGAGGGGGGCGGACTCGGGTCGCGGCTTTCCGCCGTCGTCGAGACCCCACAGGCCCACCCCCTCGACATCGAGGCTCTCGAGGTGGAGGCGCGCCGGAAAGAACGACCGCCAGCTCAGGCCGCCGCGGATCCGGTCGATCGAAAACGCCGGCGGCGGCGGACCGATGTCGGTGGGCTCCCTCCCGAGCTGGAGTCCGCGAAGGACGAACTCGCCCTCCCGAACCGAGAACTCGAAGCCGCTCGCCGCGACCGGGCGGCCGAGGACAGCGCTGAGCCGGCCGGTGACGTAAGCGCCGAGACGCTGCGGGTCCAGGCTCGACACCACCCAGAGGACCACCCCGAGGGAAACCGCCGAGGCGGCAGCGGCGCCCGCCAGTACCAGCCAGAACCGGCGGTTGCGGTGGTTCGGAGCGGGAGCAGTCACGCAGATTCCGCGGGCTCCACGACGAACAGGAGTTCGCCGCCCTCCATGGGAGTCCCCCGGGCAGCCCTCATGTTAGCGATGACCCCGCTCGCCGGGGCCCGGATCTCGTTCTGCATCTTCATCGCTTCGAACACCAGCACACCGTCGCCGGCGGCGACCTGCTCTCCCTCTTCCCGCAGGAGGCGTACCACCTTGCCCGGCATCGGGGTGCGCACTTCGGAGCGTCCGCCCGCCGTCCCGCCGGCCGCCGCGCCGCGCCGCCGGGAACCGCCGGCCGCGCCCTGGTCCGCCGCGAACCGGTAGGTGTGTCCGGCGATCTCGACGACCAGTTCTCCGTTCCGCCCGCCGGCAACGCCGGCCTCGACCGTGCGGCGGCCGTTCGTGATCGTCCAGCCGCCGGGCGTCTCGCGAGCGATCAGTTCGGCGCCGCCGCCCTCGATCCCGACCCTGAGGACGCCGTCCGCCGCCCGCACCTCGACCCGGCGGTCCTCGCCGTCGAGGGACAGGACGCGCCGCACTACAGCCGTTCCCGGTGCGCTTCGGCGACGCCGGCGAGCCGCCACCGCGACGGGGGCGCGGCGGACGCCTTCGCGTTCGCGCCCTCACGCCGCCACAGCTCGGCGGCCGCCGCCGCGAGCGCCAGGGGCGCGAGTTCGGCCCGCGCCGCGGACTCGCCGTCCTCTCCGTTCCGGCTGAGGGAGGGCCAGTGCCGGGCGACGAACGAGGTGTCGAACTCCCCGCTGCGGAAGGGGGCGCTGGACAGCACCCGCTCGAAGAAGGGAAGGGTCGAGGCCACGCCGACGAGCCTGGTTTCCCGGACGGCTCGAATCGCCCGCTTCCGGGCCGTCTCCCGGTCGGGCCCGGAAACGATGATCTTGGCGAGCAGCGGGTCGTAGTGCGGCGACACCACGCTCCCCGAAACGATCCCGGCGTCGCAGCGGACTCCCGGACCGGCGGGAGGACGGAACTCGCGGATGCGGCCGGTGGCCGGGACGAAGCCGGCGAACGGGTCCTCCGCGGTGATCCGGAGCTCGATCGCGGCCCCGCGGAGCGAGACGTCGGACTGCGCGAAGCCGAGCGGTTCGCCGGCGGCGACCCGCAACTGGAGCGCGACGAGGTCCGTTCCCGAGATCAGTTCGGTCACCGGATGCTCGACCTGGAGCCGCGCGTTCATCTCGAGGAAGTAGAAGCGCCCTTCCGGATCGAGCAGGAACTCGACGGTCCCGGCGTTCCGGTAGCCGGCGCCGCGCGCCAGGCGCACGGCCGCCTCCCCCATCCCGGCCCGCAGTTCCGGAGAGATCGCCGGCGAGGGGCTCTCTTCGAGGAGTTTCTGGTTCCGGCGCTGGATCGAGCAGTCACGCTCGCCCAGGTGAACGACGGCACCGAAGTCGTCGCCGAACACCTGGATCTCCACGTGACGCGGGTTCTCCACGAAGCGCTCGAGGAACACCCGGGCGTCTCCGAAGGCCGCCTCCGCCTCGGACTGCGCTTCCCGCAGGGAGTCGGAGAAGTCCGACGGATCCCGCACGAGCCGCATTCCCATGCCCCCGCCCCCGGCGGCGGCCTTGATGAGCAGCGGGAACCCGATCTCCGGGGCGGCGCGCTCCGCGTCCCGCCCCGCCACGATGTCCGAGCCCGGGACGACCGGGACCCCGGCCTCGACCGCCGCCGCCCGTGCCGCGGCCTTGTCCCCCATCCGGCGCATGGCCTCGGGAGGCGGTCCCACGAAGACGAGGCCGCGCTCGGCGCAGCGCGCGGCGAAACCGCCGTTCTCCGCCAGGAACCCGTAACCCGGATGGAGGGCCTCGGCCTCCATGACCCGCGCCGCCTCGATGACCCGCTCGCCGTTCAGGTAGCTGTCGCGCGAGGCCGCTCCCCCCACCTCGAAGGACTCGTCGGCCAGCCGCACGTGCAGGCTGTCCCGGTCGGCCTCGGAGTGCACCGTCACCGGGGAAACGCCGAGGTCGCGGCAGGCCCGGATGATCCGGACCGCGATCTCACCCCGGTTGGCTACGAGGACGCGGCGGAACATCGGGCTGTCGGCGTCCCGCCCTAGAGCGGGATGTTGCCGTGCTTCTTCGGAGGGTTCCGGTCGCGCTTGGTGGCGAGCGACGCGAGGGCGGTGGTCAGTTTCCGGCGGGTGCTCCGCGGCGGGATGACCTCGTCCACGTATCCCCGCTCCGCCGCCACGTACGGGTTCGCAAAGCGCTCGCGGTAGGCGGCCACCCGGCCGGCGCGTTCCGCGTCGGCGTCCTCGGCCGCTTCCAGTTCCCGCCGGTAGAGGACGTTCACGGCGCCCTCCGACCCCATCACCGCGATCTCGGCGTTCGGCCAGGCGTAGTTGAGGTCGGTCCGGATGTGCTTGCTCGCCATCACGCAGTAGGCGCCGCCGTACGCCTTGCGGGTGATCACGGTGACCTTGGGAACGGTGGCTTCCGCGAAGGCGTAGAGCAGCTTCGCCCCGTGCCGGATGATGCCTCCCCACTCCTGCTGGGTCCCCGGCAGGAAGCCCGGCACGTCCTCGAAGGTGACCAGCGGGATGTTGAAGGCGTCGCAGAACCGGACGAACCGGGCGCCCTTCACCGAGGCGTGGGTGTCCAGGACCCCGGCCAGCACCGCCGGCTGGTTCGCCACGATGCCCACCGGCGCCCCGGCGAGCCGCGCGAAGCCGACCACCAGGTTCCCGGCGTGGAGCGCCTGGACCTCCAGGAACTCGCCGTCGTCCACCACCTCGCCGATGAGGTCCTTGATGTCGTACGGCTGGTCGGGCTGCTCGGGAACCAGCCGGTCCAGCGAGGGGACCTCCCGGTCGGGCGGGTCCCCCGAGGGACGCCGGGGGGGCTCCTCGAGGTTGTTCGACGGCAGGAACGAGAGCAGCTGCCGGATCAGCCCGAGGCAGTCCTCGTCGCTTTCCCCCAGGAAGTGCGCGTTCCCCGAGACCGTGTTGTGGGTCTCCGCGCCGCCGAGGTCCTCCATCGTGACCTCCTCGTGGGTCACGGCGCGGATCACGTCCGGCCCGGTGACGAACATGTAGCTGGTGCCGCGGGACATGATCGTGAAGTCGGTGATGGCCGGGGAATAGACGGCCCCCCCCGCGCAGGGTCCGAGGATGGCCGAAATCTGGGGAACGACTCCCGAAGCCAGCGTGTTCCGCAGGAAGATGTCGGCGTAGCCGGCGAGCGAAACCACCCCTTCCTGGATGCGCGCGCCCCCGGAGTCGTTGAGCCCGATGATGGGGGCGCCCTGCCGGACCGCGAGGTCCATGGTCCGGCAGATCTTCTCCGCGACCGCCTCGCTCAGCGAACCGCCGAGCACCGTGAAGTCCTGCGCGAACAGGTAGGCCAGGCGCCCGTCGATCCGGGCGTAGCCGGTCACGACGCCGTCCCCGGGATAGCGCTGCCCGTCGAGGCCGAAGTCGCGGGAGCGGTGCTCGACGAGTCTTCCCGTCTCTTCGAAGGACCCCGCGTCCACGAGGGTCGCGACCCGCTCGCGCGCCGTCAGCCTGCCGGAACGCCGCTGGCGCTCGTAGCGCGCGGCGCCGCCACCCTCCTCGGCGCGCCGGTTCCGCGCCTCGAGTTCGGCGAAGGCCGCCGGACGCCCTTCGGACTTCGGTGCCACCCGATCCGGAGGATCAGGTGACCCTCGCTGCCTCCCAGTCCTTCAGGAAACGCTCCAGACCGATGTCCGTCAGCGGGTGCCTGATGAGCAGGTCGAGCACCTTGGCGGGCATGGTGGCGATGTCGGCGCCGAGCCGCGCCGCCTCCACGACGTGAAGGGGGTTCCGGATGCTGGCAACCAGGATCTGGGTGGCGAAGCCGTAGTTGTCGTAGACCTCCCGGATGTCCGCGATGAGCTGCATGCCGGGGGCGGAGATGTCGTCGAGCCGGCCGACGAAGGGGCTCACGATGAAGGCGCCCGCCTTGGCGGCGAAGAGCGCCTGCGGAACGCTGAAGCAGAGGGTCACGTTGACGCGGATCCCCTCCTCCTTCAGCTCGCGCACCGCGCGCAGGCCGTCGGGCGTCAGCGGGCACTTGATGATGACGTTCGGGGCGATGGTCGCGAGCTCCCGGCCCTCGGCCACCATCCCGGCGGTGTCGGTCGAGAGGACCTCCGCCGAGACGTCGCCGGGAACCAGCGCCGCGATGCGGGTCAGGATCTCGCGGGGATCTCCCGTCTCCTTCGCCATGAGCGACGGATTCGTCGTGACGCCGTCCACGAGCCCCATCGCGGCGGCCCGGGAAATCTCGTCAACGTTCGCGGTGTCAAGAAAGATCTGCATGCGCGCCCGGCACCTCGTCAATCCGGAGTTCGGCCCGGAATCCAGGTCCCCAAACCCCGGCGCAATTCTACCGGTTGGCGGCACGGGTGACGCGGCCTTCCAGGCCGTCGCGAGAACGGCTGGAGCTCGGAGCGCCATCACGGCCGCTGGGCGACCCGCCGGGGTGCGTCGCGGCCGCTCACCGCGGATTCGCGGTGCGGGGGTCGGAGGGCAGGCTCTCGTTCGGGGGGTCGGCGCCGTCCACCGCGGTGACGGCGTAGCGGTAGGCGCCCCGCGGATCGCGCGCCGCGTCCGTGTAGCTCGTCTGCTCGACCAGCGACTCGGTCAGCCGCTGGAAGCCGGTGCCGTCCGGGCCGGTGCGGTAGACGTGGTACCCGGCGACGTCGGTGGACGCCGAGTCCCTCCAACTGAGCTCGGTCGCCTCGTTTCGCCAGAAGAGGCGGAGGTCCGAAGGCGGGACCGGCGGGAAGACGTCCACCGGAACGACGCATTCCTCGGCCGACATCGGTCCGACGCTCAGCGCTCCGGTTCCGGCGCCGGGGACCCGGATCGGGATCGGGGTCCACGGGTCTTCCTCCGCCTCGGGTTCGTCCGGCACCGGCGCTGCGTCCGCCTCGGGAGCCTCGGGCTCCGCATCGGGTGTCTCCGGGGCGCCTGCCTCAACGGTTTCGTCCGGAGCCGGCGTTTCCGCGGCGTCCGGGTCCGGAGCCGGAGGCTCGCCGGCGCTCGCGTCCCCCTCGGGGTCGGCCGGCGCGACGGGCCCGGGGTCGGGGAGCACCCGCTCCTCCGCGGCCCCCGCCACGACCAGCCGCGCGCCGTAGCAGACCTCTTCCCCCCAGACCACGTCGGCATCCGTCTGGCTCGGGCCGAAGGACCGTCCCAGCCGCTCGGACTCCTCTCCGCGCCTCCGGAAGACCTCGAACACGGGGTCCGCCACGGGCGCCTCGGCCAGGGCCCCGCGAGGATCCTGCCAGCGGATGGTCAGCTCCCGCGGCCCGACCTCGACAAGAACGCCCTCGACCGCCGGAAGCGGGCCGGTGACGTCGAGGGACTGGAGTTCGCTCTCCTCGCTCGCCCCGCCGCGCGCCTCGTAGCGAACGGTGATCTCCAGGCGGCGTCCGATCCAGTCAGGTTCCACCGGCAGCTCG
This sequence comes from Acidobacteriota bacterium, assembly GCA_022826195.1. Taxonomy (GTDB): domain Bacteria; phylum Acidobacteriota; class Vicinamibacteria; order Marinacidobacterales; family Marinacidobacteraceae; genus Marinacidobacterium. The sequence continues at coordinate 13,731 of JAJDVI010000032.1, read as the reverse complement.
AGGACCTGTTCCTCGCCGGGCACTTCGGACTCGATCTCGGAGAGCACTTCGAACTCGAGTTCCTCGTAGTCGAGGAGGGTTCCCTCGGGTTCCGGCTCGGCCTCGGGCTCAACCTCCGCTGCGGGCTCCGGCTCGGGTTCCGCCTCGGGCTCCAGCTCCGGGGCCTGCTCCGGAGTCTCACCGCCCGCCTCCTCCCCGGCCGGTTCTCCGGCGCCCGCCGCTTCCTGCGGCTCGTCAGGCTCCGTTTCCGCTACCGGCTCCGGCGCCGTTTCCGCCTCCTGTTCCGGGTCCAGCGCCGTTTCCGCCTCCTGTTCCGGCTCCGGCGCCGTTTCCGCCTCCTGTTCCGGGTCCGGCGCCGTTTCCGCCTCCTGTTCCGGGTCCGGCGCCGGCTCCGCCTCCTGCTCCGGGTCTGTTTCCGCTTCCTCGGGGGGAGGCTCGCCGGCGGGGGGCTGCTCTTCCGCCGCTACGGGCGGCTGCCCGGGGACGATCTCTCCGGTCTCGGGCGCCACCGCGTCCGGCGCCGCTTCCTCCCCGGGCCCGGGACTCTCCGGTTCCAGGACTTCGGCCGCGTCCTCGTCTCCGGAAGGGGTGTCCTCGGGTGCCTCTTCGTCCTCTTCCTCCGGGGGCCGGCGCTGGGCGGCGCGCTCCTCCGCGGCGAGGGCATGGAGGTCCACGATCCGGTAGGACACGATCGCCTTCCGCAGCCGCAGGTCCGCGGGGTCCCCCCCGGAGTCCAGCCGGGGCGCGTACCAGCGCACCACGACCGCGCCGTTCTCCTGCCGGAGCGGCAGCACCCGGGGCGTTTCCGGGTCCACCTGAAGCGGCGCGAGCGGCGGACCCCGCCGGCCGCAGCCGGCGGCGGCGGCGATCAGGACGAGAGCGAGCGCGGCGAGCGTCTTCATCGAGCCCCGGCAGTCGGCGGGAATCGGCGCGCCGTCAGAGGATGAACCGGGAAAGGTCCTCGTCCTCGACGATTCCCTCCAGCGTCCGTTTGACGTAGTCCCGATCGATCGTCCAGTTCTTGTCTTCGAGATCCGGGGCATCGAAGAGGAGTTCCTCGAGAACCTTCTCCAGGATCGTATGGAGCCTTCTCGCTCCGATGTCCTCGGCGCGCTCGTTGACCTGGGCCGCGACATCGGCGATCTCCGCGATTCCGTCCTCCTGGAACGCGATCGTGACGCCCTCGGTGGCGAGCAGCGCCTCGTACTGCTTGAGGAGCGCCGATTCCGGCTCGGTCAGGATCCTCCGAAAGTCCTCGACGGTCAGCGGGTCCAGTTCCACCCGGATCGGGAATCGGCCCTGGAGTTCCGGGATGAGGTCCGATGGCCGGTTCTCCTGAAACGCTCCGGCGCCAATATAGAGGATGTGGTCGGTCCGGAGCGATCCGTAGCGCGTGGAGACCGTCGAACCGTCGAGGAGGGGCAGCAGGTCCCGCTGGACGCCTTCCCGGGACACGTCGGGTCCGGGAGAGTCGTGGGGACTCGCGACCTTGTCCAGTTCGTCGATGAAGATGATCCCGTGCTCCTCGGCCCGCTCGAGCGCCAGCCGTGACAGCTGGCGGCGGTCCACGAGGCGTTCCTCCTCCTCCTGGGCGAAGTAGTCGAGCGCCTGCGGAACGACCATCTCCGTCTTGCGGTACCGCGGCCCGAAGACGCCGCGCAGCATCTCGGAGGTGTTGACGTCGAGGTCCTCGCCGGGGCCCGAGAGGGCCTCCAGGAACGGGGCGGGCGGTTCCCGCACCTCCACCTCGACCGACCGGTCGGCGAGTTCCCCGCGCCGCAACCGCTCGCGCAGCTTCTCCCGGCTGCGGCGGGCGCGCTGCACGTCTTCCGCCTCCGGGTCGTCGAGCCCGCCGCCGAGCGTCACGTCGACGTCCTCGAGCGACCGTTCCTCGCCGGTGAACGGCTCCGCGGGCGCGGGCGGCAGCAACACGTCGAGGAGCCGCTCCTCGGCGTTCCTTTCCACCTGGTCCCGGACCTCCTCGAGCAGCTCCTCGCGGAGGATCTCGACGGAGACCTCCACGAGGTCCCGGACCATGGACTCCACGTCGCGCCCCACGTAGCCCACTTCCGTGAACTTGGACGCCTCCACCTTGACGAACGGGGACCGGGAGAGCCGGGCCAGCCGGCGCGCGATCTCGGTCTTCCCCACGCCCGTGGGCCCGATCATGATGATGTTCTTGGGCGCGATCTCCTCGGCCAGCTCGGGCTCGATGTGCAGACGGCGGGCCCGGTTGCGAAGCGCGACGGCCACCGCGCGCTTCGCCGCCGCCTGACCGATGACGAAGCGGTCCAGGTCCTCGACGATCTCGCGCGGCGTGGGATCGCCGATGTCAGCGGCGGGTCCCTTGCCCACGGGGGGGAGATACTCGACCAGAAGTCACACCTCTTCGTAGATCACCTGACCGTTGGTGTAGATGCAGATGCCGCCGGTGACGCGCATCGCCTCCTCGGCGATCTCCCGGGCCGTGAGTTCGGTGCGGGACGCGAGAGCGCGCGCCGCCGCCATCGCGAAGGGCGCGCCCGCGCCGATCGCCATGATGCCGTCGTCGGGCTGCATGAGGTCGCCGTCGCCCGAAAGCAGGAAGACGTGGTCCTTGTCGGCGACGAGGAGCAGGGCATCCAGATGGCGGAGCACCCGGTCGGTGCGCCAGTCCTGGGCGAGCTCCACGCACGCGCGTTCGAGGTTCCCCCGGTGGGCTTCGAGCTTGGTCTCGAACTTCGCGAACAGCGCCTGGGCATCCGCGGTGGCGCCGGCGAAACCGGCGAGGACCGCTCCGTCGCTCATGCGGCGCAGCTTGCGCGCCCCGTGCTTCACCACGATGTCGCCCAGGGTGACCTGCCCGTCGGCGGCCAGGGTCGTACTCCCGCCGCGGCGGACGGCCAGCACGGTCGTGGAGTGGAACGGGGAGGGCACGGAACTGCTGCGGAGCCCCCGCGGACCTGGACCATCGCAATGCCGCGCGCGCACCCCGCCGATACCCGGGCGCCGCATGCGGTCTTCCACACGGGGCAGTCAGGCAGTATAGCCGGGGCCCAATTGCCTGTAATGGGCGGATGACACGCCGCCGCCGGCCCTTCGCGGGGTCCCCGCCGGCCGTCAACGACCGGTGGTGAAACCCACGTGAGCGCCGAGACGGGTGAGGCCCCGTTCTCCCGGTGGGGCCAGTGCTCCCGGTGGGGGCTCCAAGCCGGCGGAGCCATCCGGGCTGTTGGCCAACCCCTTACGACCGCACTTTCCCAGGAACCGGGACGCGTGGGTTTTGCCACCGGCCGTTAGGCTTGGCCGATGAGGTTGCTCCTTGGCGTCGTCGTCGTCAGCGGCATCTACGACGTGCTCCTGGGCGGCGCGCTGCTCTTCGCCCTGGACGAGGTCCGGCAGCTGTTCGGCACCGAGCCGCCCCGCTTTCCGATCCACGCGAACCTGAACGGACTCTTCGCGCTCGCGGTCGGCCTCGGGTACTTCGCGATCCTGAGGAACCTGGAGGCGAACCGCTGGTACATCTGGATCATGGGACCGGTGCTCAAGGGCGGCGGGGCTCTGCTCTTCGTGCTGGACTTCCTGCTCCGGGACTCGCCTCCCCTGTTCCTCGCGTTCGCCGTTTCGGACGGTGTCCTGGCCGCCGTGACGGCGGTTGCGCTGGTCCGTACGGCCGCGGGGAACCGCGGCGGCAAGGGGACGGCCGCTCCGCTGTAATTTGGCGTAACATATTCAAAACAGGCGTCGAAGAGGGGGTCCGGAGACGGTTTCGAGGCAATAGACTCCCCTGCTTTCGCTGCGCATGGACTCCTGGGAGCTGTTTCGCCGCCTGGTGGCGGCGCGTCCGGACGACCCCCTGTGGGCCGTGCTGTTCCGGCGCTGCCGGACCCTCATCGGGGTGGTCGTGCACGCGCGCTTCGCGGGCCGCCGGCGCATGGATCGCGGCGCCGTGGACGACCTGTCGCAGGACGTCATGGAGCGGCTCGTCTCCGACGGGCGCCGGGTGATCCGCAGCTTCGCCGGGAAGCGGGAGGAGACGTTCGAGGTCTTCATCCGCCGGATTGCCGAGAACATCGTGCGGGACCAGTTCCGGCGCGACGGCTACCGGCGACACGTCGAGCAGTCCTTTTCGGCCGATGAGGCATGGCGGCTCGAAGCGGCGCTGGCGGAAAGCCCGATCGAGGACATCGGCGACGACCCGGAGGCCGCCGTCCGGATGCGGGAGATGAACGAGTGCGTCGAGACGATCCTGCGGCGGATTTCCCTGGACGAACGCCAGCAGGCCCTGAACCGGCTGCTGTTCCAGCTCTACTTCCGGGACCGCTGCAGCATTCCGCAGATCGCGCGCCTGCGGGCGGTGCCGCTCAGCGCTTCCTCGGTGGGCCGCCGGATCACGCTGATCAAACGGGCGCTCCGCACCTCGCTCGCCGGGCGCCGCTACCGAACGGAGAGGCGGCCCGCGGCGTCCCGCCGGCGGCGAGCGGAGCGAACAGGTCCTGGTTAACAGCCTGTGACACAACCCACGCGGCCCAGTTGCTGTGAAAGTGCGGTCGTGCGGGGTTGGCCAACAGCCCGGCTGGCACCGCCGGCTTGGAACGCCGGCTTCAGCCGGCACAGCCCGCCGCAGGCGGGCGGCGGGACGGACGTCATTCGCCGGGATGGCGCAGCTGCGCGTCCGTCGACTCGGGTTGGCCACGAACCGCCCGCGGCCCTGCGGGCCTCGGGTGTCGACCTGAAGAACAACCATAACCGGATTATTAATCAAGGTGTTACATTGGTCTTACGTGTGATGTAGTGATTCGGATATCACCCTGTCTATCACTCCCGCGATTCGTTGGAAGAGTGAGGCCATCAAAGGAACGCTTACGACGGTCGTAAGCGTTCGGTCGTGGGTGTATGACAGACGGGCAACGGGGTGGTCAGCGCGTGGGCCGACACAGCGGAGACAAGGAGCGGGGACGAGTTGCAGTGGACGGAGCCGGCCGCCCGCAGCAGTGCGGGCGCACGGTGTCGCTGCTCGAAGCGTTGTGGGGCAAGGGGCTGGCGGCGATCCGGGACGCGATGAATGCGCTGCCCGTGGAGGGCGCGGCAGTCGCCCTGCGCCGGTTTTCTCCGGACGCCGACGGCGCGGCCGGCTGGGTCAACCACATGTCCATACACCCACGACCGAACGCTTACCGACGGTCGCGACGGTCCGACGGTCTGACGGTTCTCCCCTGGTCCGGGGCGCTCGGCGCGGGGCCGCAGGCCGCGCCTCCCAGGACGGCGGCGGATGAGCCGCCCTGCAGCACGCGCCGCCGGGTCATCTTGACAGTCATGTTTCCCTCCCCCTCTTACGAACGCTGCCGGTAGAGGATGCCGTCCCAGCGCGGGTCGCCCTGTTCTCCGTAATCGTGCGGCAGTTCGCGCCAGTCCCCGCGGGTTCTCCCGTTTCGGTCCCATTCGAGCCGGCCATCCTTGAAGGTCAGTTCCGCCACCAGTCTTTCGGATCCGTCGTGGCGCGCGCCGAAGCTGTCCACGTAGCCGAAGTTACCGGTCTCTTTCTGGAGGACCGCGATGTCCGCCGTCGCGCCGACCGACAAGTGTCCGATGTCTTCGCGTCCGACGGCGAGGGCCGGCTTCCAGGTGGATTGTGCGATCACTTCCTCCAGGGTCTCCCCGAGCGCCAGGAACTTGCCCATGGTCGTGATCTGATCGTGCATGCCGGAGTTCATGGAGCCGATGTGGAGGTCTGTCGAAATCGCGTCCGGCGGGAAACCGGCTTCGAGACAGCGCGCCGCCACGCTCCAACGGAAGCTGCGGCCGCCATGCCCCACATCGAAGAGCACGCCTCGTTCGCGGCCCGCGAAGAGGCCGGGATTCGGCGTGCCGTCCGCGAGCAGCTCGCGCCGGTTCCCCGCGTAGCAGTGGGTGTAGATGTCTCCCCGGCGGAGCTTCTCACCGAGGAGGGCCTCGAGCGGGCGTTCCGGGTGATCGTCCCCGAAGTCCACCATCAGGGGAAGGCCCGCCGCCTCGCCGGCCCGAAGCGATTCGTCCACCGCGAACCAGTCCGGGGCGGCGTAGTGGGCGGTCTTGATCCCGACGATGACATCGGCGTGATCGCGCGCGAGAGCCGCGGTCGGCGCGGCCTCCATGTCACTCCGGTTCTGCTCGATCTCTCCGCCCCGCATCCCGTGGCCGACGATGTTCACGAGCGCCAGTACGCGCGTCCGGGCGCGGCTGATGACGGTCTCCCGGAAGGTCTCGAAGTCCCGCCAGCCGGCGCACCCGGCGTCGAGCACGGTGGTAACGCCCGAGCGGAAGGTATGGCCGTCCGGATAGAGGCTGCTGTCGCCTACGAGCGATCGCGGTTCGTTGGTGCCCGCGAACGCGTGCACGTGCATATCGAAAAGCCCGGGCGTGACGTAGAGCCCGCCGCACTCCACGACCTTGAAGGCTCGTCCCGGGTCGATCGCCTCCTCGACCGCCGCCACTTTGCCTTCGTGCACCGCAACGTCGCGGACCGCGCTCAGCCCGTTCCGGGGATCGATCAGGTGGCCGCCCTTGAGCAGCAGGTCGAACTCGGGTTCGCCGGCCGACCGGGCGGAGCACGCCAGCGTGAAAGCGGCGGAGCCGGCCAAGAACTCGCGACGCGAAAGGCCGTACATCGATGCAGTCATCCGCATCCCTCCTGGGAAACACCCGCCCAGCGCGAGTCTATGCCCTTGGCGTTGGTCCGTCGCGGCGCTGGGCCAGAGCGACAAGAAGCGCGAGACGGCTTGAAACGCCGTCCTCTAGGCCATTCTGCTACGGACGTAACACGCTATTTCGTCCCAGACTCAAGTTCAATCCTGGAGTTTGGACATGACCGCGGCTGTCACCCGCACTGATCGCCAACTCGGTCGTCGTCTAGGGCGGATGCGCGAGACGGGTCGGCTTATCGAGCCCGTCTGAGGTTCCTCGAAGATTCTTGGCCCTCAAACCCTACGACGTGGTCTGGGTGGCGTCTCCCGACGACTCAAGCTCCTCGGCGATGGTTTGGAAAGCTTCCAATGCGGCGTGCAGATCCTCGACGATCTCGGCGGCCAGCACCTCGGGCTCGGGGAGGTTCTCACCGTCCTCCAGTGCGCTGTCCCTGAGCCAAAGCAGGTCGAGGTTGAGCTTGTCGCGCTGGGCGAGTTCGTCGTACTCGAACGCCCGCCAGCGGCCGTCCTCGTGCTCCGGGGTCCACGTCGGCTCCCGCTTGTGTCGCTCCCCGGGCCGGTAGCAGGCAACGAAGTTGTCCAGGTCGCCCCTACGGAGCGGCTTCATCTTCAGCGTGAAGTGCTTGTTCGTGCGCAGGTCGTAGACCCACAGCCGCTCCGTCCACGGCTTCTCCCGCGCGGGCTTCGCGTCGAAGAACAGGACGTTCGCCTTCACCCCCTGGGCGTAGAAGATGCCCGTCGGGAGCCGGAGAAGTGTGTGGACATCGAACGCCTGGAGCAGGTTCCGCCGCACCGTCTCGCCCGCGCCGCCCTCGAACAGCACGTTGTCGGGAACCACGATGGCGCAGGTGCCGTGCATCCCGAGCAGCGTCTTCACATGCTGGAGGAAGTTGAGTTGCTTGTTCTTGGTGCTCGTCCAGAAGTCCTGACGTTCGTAGGTGTCGGACTCCGTCTCCAGTTCGCCCTCCTCGTTCACGATCCGGACACTGCTCTTCTTCCCGAACGGCGGGTTGGTGAGCACCATCGAGAAGCGCTCGCCGGGGTCGTTGGCCAGACTGTCCACCCCCGACCGGATCGGGGACTCGTCGGGGGCGATCCCGTGCAGGTAGAGGTTCATGATGCAGAGCCGCGCGGTCGCGGGCACGATCTCCCAGCCCTGTGCGAAGCCCGTTCGCAGATGGGCCTTCTGGTCCGGGTCGAGCGCGCTCCCGTGCTCGCGAACCACATACTCGTGGGCGGCAAGCAGGAACCCGCCCGTTCCGCAGGCCGGATCACACACGGTGTCGTCCGGTCCCGGGCGCATGCAGTCCACGACAGCTCTGATGAGTTCGCGGGGCGTGAAGTACTGGCCCGCGCCCTTCGGCGATTCCTGAGCCGACTTGGCCAGCAGGCCCTCGTAGATGTCGCCCTTCACGTCCGCGCGCATCGACATCCATTCCTCGGGCTCGATCAGGTCCACGACCAGCCGCTTGAGCGTCGCCGGGTTCTGGATCTCCTGCCGGGCCTTCTTGAAGATCTCCCCCAGCATCCCGCCCCGCTTGGAAAGCTCGGTCAGGATGCGCCGGTAATGCGTCTCAAGTTCCTCGCCGTCGCGGACGAGAAGGCTCGGCCAGTCGAGTCCCTCCGGTACGATGGGAGGTTGGTTCCACGGTGGCCGGGTTCGCTGGTCGGCCATCTTGAGGAACAGCAGGAACGTGATCTGTTCTGTGTAGGCCATGTACGACAGGCCGTCGTCGCGGAGCAGGTGCGCGAAGCTCCACGCCTTGTTGACGACCTGCCCGGTGTCGTTCGGCATCAGGGGACTCGGCTCCTGCGTTGGCGACTCGGCTTCGCGCGGCGAGTGCTCCGCTTCCGTGCGGCGCGAACGCGCTCCAAGAGGACGGAAGCGGGCTCGTCGGCGGGATTCTGCGGGACCAGTCCACCCTCGAAGGCGCGCTTCAGAATCGATTGGCGAAGGACGGAGGCCGTCCGAATGGAGTACTCCAGGCGGTCCAGGTGGCGGGACTCGGCCTTCTCGGATATCCACAGTGAATCAACGATCCTCGCCTGTTCTCTCGCAGGGGGGATCGGGAGATGCACGTGGCGCAGGTCCTGCTGACTGATCTTGTAGATTCCTGCGCTCGTTCGGGCGCTACCGACTATCTGTCGTCGAACCAGTTGGCTGTTCCAGACTGCGACGACGAACCGTGCGTCCACGAGCCGACCAGACGCGAAGCTCAGTCTGATCATGGTGTCAGGGAAGGCGACCTCGCGAGTCCCATTGCTCGCCAAGGACCCGCGCCCGACCAAGTCCAACGACCCGTTGCCCCGTGACACGAGAAAGTCGCTGGGACGCACCCGGAACGGTTCCGCCTCCTCTTGTTCCCAGTCGCCGTCTTTCGAGTCCTGGTCATCCAACGCGCCGCCTGTGATCGCGCTGAGTCTCAACACCGGAAAACCGCCAGGTCGCGAACGAACCGAGCGCCCGTTCCGCATGGACGCCGTCACCTGATCCACCGTCGTCCAGCACCATCCCTCAGGCAGCTCCGGAAGCCTGCCGGTGTCAGGTGCGACGGGCTCCTCGTACTTCGCCTTCCAGTTCTTGGGTGGCTTCCGTCCCTTCGCTGCGAACTTCGCGAGTTGCTCCTCATCCCAGCGCTTCCGCCGTTCGACCAGAATCCGTGCCAGCAACTCGGCTCCGGTCTCCGCGGGCCGGTTCTCTCTCCTCCATTGTTCGGTCAGCCTACCCTCGACCGCCGCCTTGAGGACGGACGCCCGGTAGCGCTCCAGAATGGCCTCCGCCCGCTTGAGTGCGGCGATGCCCTCGTCTAGTCGCGCAAACAGGGACTCGATCCGGGCGACGATGCGGTGCTGTTCGGGGAGCGGGGCGATCAGCGTCGGCCAAGAGGTCAATTCCTTCTGGCGAATGGCCTTGAAGGTCACCCCATGGCCCAAGCGCTCAAGCTCATGCTCCCGGGCCCGAATCTGGTAAAGAAGGAACCGGTTCGCCAAGCCACCCAAAGGCCTCAAGGCGGCGAGGCCCCGCCCGATGCAACATCTCGTCGGCGAGAGATTGGTAGGTCCAACCGGAGCTCGAACGGACACGAGGATGTCGTCTGCTTCCGCCACCCTCTTGACATCGGTGCACCACTTCACGGGCATGGGACGGAGTGCGCCGAACTCCGCCTTGCCCTGAAGGAACGGGAGGCCAAGCTCCTCGTCGTTGTAAGCCGCCGAAGGAGGAGACTGGCCCATTACGACCTCGGTGACCTCCGACAAGGCAGCACTCGCCCAACCCGTCGGCAAGGCGCTCACGCCGCCAACCTCTCATTCAACTCGGCCAGCACGCCGTCCAGATCCTTGCCGAACGCCCTCCAGGCGCCGCCGAGCCCGCCCCACTGGTTGAACGGCACGTCCTCGAAGTCCTGACGCTCGATGGCAAGGCTGGATGCGATGTGGTCCTTGATCGCGTCCAGCCACCGCCGCTGCTCGGCGGTGAACGCGTGCCCGCCACGCGCCTTCTCCTCGAGCCACTCCCGGTAGCGCGCCTCCACCTGCTCGGCCACGGGAACGAGCACTTCCTCGGGCTCGATCGCGTGCCTCACGATCGCCACCAGATCGACGAGCGCGTTCCCGCCCGCCCCAGTCACCTTCTCCGGCTCCAGCGCTTCGTAGAGCCGCCAAAGGCCGTTGGCCGGGTCGTGAAGGCTGACCGGCGGCGTCCGCAACGCGTCGCGAAGCTCCTTGACGTGGCGGTAGCGAATCCCGGCCCGGTACGGCTGACTGTACAGGATCCGGAGGGCCTCGATCTCGTGCTTGTTCTCTTCGATGAACCGCCGAAAGTCGTCCAGCTTGGACCGGGCGCTCTCGACCGCCGCCTCGCTGTGGCCGAAGTCGAGCAGCACATCGATGGCCCCCTCGTCGATGATCTGGTAAAGGCTCTGGTGGACCTCGACGACCGCCTTCCTGAGCTCCGGCCTTGTGAACGGCTTGAGCGCCTCGGCCATGCGCTCGCGCTCCACGGCGTCCAGTTGCTCGATGGTCGGGTCGTCGTCCGCGGCCAGTCCGTACCGCTTCACCGCCGCGTCGTGGATATGGTGCGGCTCGATACTGTCGAGCAGAGCCCCGGTCAGCGACGCCAAGCTCAGGCCGTCCGCCTCCTTTGCGATCCGTGCCGCCTGCCCCTCGTCCACCCGGCGGCCGAGCCGCGCCAGACGCGACGCGAGGCTCGACACCAAGTCCGCGTGCGCCATCCCCATCGCGGCGTTCTGTAGCAGCGTCCTGATGCTCACCGAGGGCCTGCGCTCCAGCGGCGGCGACACCGTCTTGTCGCGCTCGCACACGCCAACCGCATCCACGATCACGAAGTGGGTCTTGTGTTTCGCGTCCGGGGTGACCTTTCGGAGGTCGCCGGGCTTGATAACGCGGACGCCGCGCCCCTTCATCTGTTCGAAGTAGCCCGCCGAGTTGACGTTGCGCATGAATAGCAGGCATTCGAGCGGCTTCACGTCGGTGCCGGTCGCGATCATGTCCACGGTGACCGCGATACGCGGATTGTAGGAGTTGCGGAAGCTGCTCAGCAGGTCCTCCGGGGAGGCCCCCGTCGTCTTCGAGGTGATCTTCCGGCAGAACTCGTTGCCCCTGCCGAACTCCTCCTTGAGGATCCTCACGATGTCGTCCGCGTGGCTGTCGTTCTTCGCGAACACGAGCGTCTTGGGGACTTCCTCGCGGCCGGGGAAGATCTTCGTGAACAGTTGGTCGCGGAAGGTGCGGGCGACGAGCCGGATCTGGTCCGGCGCGACCACGTCGCGGTCAAGCTGGTTCGCAGTGTAGGTCAGATCGTCGTCAAGCTCCGCGTGCGTGGTCTTGCGGGTCCGCCGGTCGCGCCGGGGCACGTACGCGCCGGCTTCGGCCACCACCGCTCCACCCTCCTCGGTAACCTTCGTCTTGATGCGGTAGACGTCGTAGCCGACGTTGATCCCATCGGCCACCGCCCTTGTGTGTGAGTAGTCCTGCACCACGTTGTTACTGAAGAAACCGATGGTCTGCGGACTCGGGGTCGCGGTCAGCCCAATGAGGAAGGCATCGAAGTACTCGATGACCTGCCGCCAGACGTTGTAGATCGAGCGGTGGCACTCGTCGATGACGATGAAGTCGAAGTGTTCGGGTGGCAGACCCGGCGTGTATTCGACCGGGACGGGCTCGCCGCCGAGCGGGCCGCCGGATTCGAACAGCGACTCGTCCTCGTTGGCCGGGTCGTACTCGGGATCGCCCTTGAGCATCGAGTAGAGGCGCTGAATCGTCGTGATGACCACCTTGGCGGCCGAATCAACGGCGTTGCCGCCGAGTCGCTGGACCACGAACTCCTCAGCGAACGTGTAGGCGGAGCCTGGTTCCCGGAACTCCTTGAACTCTCTCAGGGTCTGCTTGCCGAGGTTGTTGCGGTCCACGAGGAAAAGGATGCGCTCGGCCTTGGCGTGCTTGATGAGCCGCTGGCAGGCCGTGACCGCCGTGAACGTCTTTCCGCTGCCCGTCGCCATCTGGATCAGGGAGCGCGGCCGACCGTGGGCGAGCGACCCCTCGAGGTTCAGGATCGCCTCGTGCTGCACGGGCCAGAGCTTGCCTTGCGGCAGTGCGGGCATCTTCTGCAGCAACCGGCGCAGTTGCGCCGATCCCAGATCCTGTAGTCGCAGCAACTCCCCGGGCCGGTGGAAGGTGAAGACTTCCCGGCTGCGGGGGTCGGGATCGAGTCCGTTGGTGAACTGCGTCACCTCGCCGGTGGACTCGTAGGCGAAGGGGAGGGGTCGGTACCGCGCCGGAACGCGCTTGTCGAGGCCTTCGGTGTACTTCTCGGATTGAATCAACACTCCTTGGAGGGTGTGGCCCGCACGCTTGGCCTCAACGACCCCGATGGCCCCTCCGTCGGCGTAGAGCAGATAGTCGGCGACCCCGGTTCGGATACGGGTGTCCTCTCGCCACCTCAGCGGATACTCTCGAACGGCCACGCCGCGCGCCGCGTGGATGTTCATGGACGCGAAGTCCTGGACCACCCAGCCGCAGGCTTCGAGTTGCTCGTCGATGTTCTCGCGGGCTTGCTGTTCGGGCGTCAGTGGCACCGGATGGCCGTCTCTTTCGGAGTATGTGTCAGGAGCCCGGGCTTGTTCCGGACACGACGTGGGTGTCGGGGTGGGCTCGCCGAACCAGTGTCCGGATACGGGATGGCATCGCTTGGCCGCGACTCGTCTCCAAGGATGAATCTAGAATGAGGTGATGTCCGGACCGGGGGGCGCTGCCCGCGCCGACCGTTCAGAACCGTGAAGGTGCGCGCGAACACTGTGACTGATCGATTCAGTGACCACCCAGTCGCAACGGGGCCGCATGAGCCGGCCGCACACAGGGACCGGACGAACAAGCCGCCGACGACCCACCAGCCGCAGACCGATCGGTGGCACCAAGGATCTGTGTTCAAGGCTCTGCCTTACTGTGTGCATGTCGTGGGCCGGCGTGTGGAGGTCCTGGACAGAGACTACCGGCTGATCGTTGCCCTGTTGCTCAGACGCAAGCCGAGCGAGCGCCAGCTAATGGCCATTTCCCATTCCGGATCTGTCTGTGATGGCGGTGATGGAGCACGCAAGGCGTATCTCTACAATGATGGTTGCACCCCAGAGCGAGCATGGGCGTCTTACACCACACGGCTGAAGGAGCTGGGCCGCTGGGACGGTAGCGTGGTCTGATCCGGGCGCGGAGAGATCCGCGACCGAGCCGGTCGCTGGCCATTGCCAAGGAGAAGGGCCGGCGACGCCGGACCACTATGGTGTCCATGAATTGAGGACGAAGCGACCGTGGCGGTCCTCCATGTTTGCGCCGCTGGATCGCCAAGAGATTTGCTTGGCGGGCCACGGGCCTGAGAGCCTTCCCGCAGGGATCACTCGCGCCGGAGGCGCGGGCTGCAAGCGACCCCCGGCCCGGGGAGGAGAGTGGGACAAGCACTCCGCGACGGGGCCGTTTTTCGCCCCGGAAGGGGGGGTCGCTTGCAGCCCCGACCCAGGCCCCGAAAGGCAGGGTCGCCGGAGCGCAAACGCGACGGGGA